>NZ_JABWRM010000001.1:0-610273 GCF_014268955.1 Pseudomonas sp. RW3S2
CCGCCGCTCCCGCAGGATGGACAGCACCGATTCTGTACTTGTGGGAGCGGCGGTTCGGCGCCCCGACTTGCCCGCGAAGAATCCACTACCGCTTCAAAGCGGCCGCAACAACCCGAAGCGCTTGCGCAACACCTTGTCCAGCAACCGCTGCGGCAGTAGCCGCGCCATCAGTGGCAAGGCGGTGCTGCCATTGCCCAGCCTTACCAGCGCCGGTGTCGGCGTCTTGCGTGTGGCTGCCAGCAATCCCTGGGCGAAGGTCGCCGCCGGGGTAGGCCTGTCCTGCGAGGCGCGGGCCCTGGCCTGCACCTGCTCGCGCAGCGGCCACCACGGCGAATCCGCTGCCAGTACCTGCTCGGCTTCGTGTTGCGCATTGCTGGCGAACTGTGAAGCGATCGCCCCGGGCTGCACTTCCATCACCCGGATCCCGAACGGTGCCAGCTCCAGGCGCAGGGCGTCGCTCAGCGCATGCACGGCGGCCTTGGAGGCGCAGTAGGCGCCGGCGAACGGGGTGACCAGTACCCCCGACACGCTGCCGATATTCACCACCAGGCCTTTGGAGCGGCGCAGCAGCGGGAACAGGGCGCGCGTCACGCCGACCAGCGAGAACACATTGGTTTCGAACTGGCGCTGCAGGGCTTCGACGCCGCCGTCGAGCAGCGGTCCCATGGCGCCGTAACCGGCGTTGTTGATCAGGATGTCGAGTTCCGGCAATTCCTCGGCCAGTCGTGCCAGGGCCTGCGGGTCGTTGACGTCCAGTTGCCGGGCGGAGAAACCTGCGGCGGCGAGGCGCTCGACATCTTCAGGCTTGCGGGCGGTGGCCCAGACCTGGTGGCCGGCATCGCGGAAAGTATCGGCCAGGGCGCGGCCGATGCCGCTGGAACAACCGGTGATGAGGACGGTGGGCATGGTCAGGGTCTGCTTTCAGGTGAGGTGTGTAGCGTCTGCACCGGCCTCTTCGCGGGCAAGTCGGAGCGCCGAACCGCCGCTCCCACGGCCAAGCTATCTGTAGGAGCGGGCTTGCCCGCGAAAAGGTCGACGCGGTCGCCCGGTCAATTGGCAAATGTACCTTGCAGGTGCTCGGCACGAAACTCCAGGGTCTGCGCACGATAGCCAGAGCGCAGCGGCGGCAAGGGCAGGCAGTCTGTCCATTCGGCACCGGGCTGCAGCTCACCGGGCCCGCGATAGCGCGGCGCGGCATAGGTGTTTTCGGCAAGGTTGACCGTATCGCCGGGGGCGTAGGCGGCAACCCGCCAGCGCAGTTCGGTGAGCGGTGCCTTGTTGCCGTTTTTCATCCGCACTTGCAGGGCGCGGTCGGCGGGGCATTGGTCAGGCGCATAGCTCAGGCGCAGATCGAGGCGGGCCAGTTGCGAGGCCTCGCGGCTGTCCTGCCAGACCACGAACAGCGCGACCAGGCCCAGGCCGCACACGGCGGCCATGGAAATCGGCAGGGCCTTGGCCGGGTAGCGCAGCAGCAGGACCAGCCAGGTGAGGATGAGAAAGGCGCCGATGATCATGTGCGCAGATTCCGTACAAGGATTTGCCCATCTTGGCGGCAGTGGCGCCAAGTCGCAAGAAGGCTGTCTGCCTGACCATCCGCCACGTTTGGTAAACCTGGTATTTTTGTCAGGTTCGCGTTCATGTCGATATTGATAGTCTCTTGATCGTTGTCGCGCACTTTCCAACAGCGACTGAGTGACAGGAACGGAGAGAAGTACGTCACTCTGTGCACAATATCGAGGGCACCGTTGAGGGCTTCGTCAATGGTCGAAATTTTGCGCGGTGCACATCTTTCGCGCCGAGCTAAGTTGCGAGTTCTGTTTTTCTCAGGAGAGTTTCTCATGATCGCAAAACATAAAGGCACAGAAGTGAAAGTTGATTCTAGCTATTTTAAGGGTGTGTTGACTCGTGAGCGTGATGGCGAGGTAGTGAAAACATACGAAGTCGATATTCGCAGAGTGAGTGTCTATGACTTTGATGATGAGAGGACCGTTGAGGCTAGGGATGATTCCGGCGGCATCGTTTTGACTTTTGTGTATAACCCTGAGTCACCGGAACGCACGAATATTCTAAATATGGAAATCGACAATCGCGATTTGCCCTATGCGTACGGAGAAGAGGGTACGATTTTCGATTTGGTCAGTACGCCAAACGAAGTTTCCTGCCGTCTCTTTACGGCGCCGCTGAGAGGCGATGGAACCGGCACGCTATCATTTGCAGGTCGTTTTCACGTTGATCTTGACTGAGCGACAGGTCGGCTTTCCGCGCTCGGGCCTGATATTCAATGAGCCTGATTGATGTATCAACGATCCTCGATATACAGCCTCGCTCCCATTACCGAACGGAAAGGTTTGAACCGAACATCGCAGGGCACGCCACAGCGGTAATGTACCTCTGTCACTTGCCCCGCGATGGTACGTGCTCAAATTACTGCGCGATGGTCTTCACCGAAACCCCACGCTCCACCGGCGTGGACGTGCGCCCATACACATCCTCGAAGCGCTCGATATCATCCTCGCCCAGGTAGCTCCCGGACTGCACTTCGATGATCTCCAGCGGGATCTTGCCGGGGTTGCGCAAGCGGTGCACCGAGGCAATCGGGATGTAGGTCGACTGGTTCTCGGTCAGCAGGAACACGTTCTCGTCGCAGGTCACCTCGGCGGTGCCGCTGACCACGATCCAGTGCTCGGCGCGGTGGTGGTGCATCTGCAGCGACAGGCTGGCGCCGGGCTTGACGGTAATGTGCTTGACCTGGAAGCGCCCGCCCATGTCCACCGAGTCGTAGGAACCCCATGGGCGGTATACCTCCAGGTGGTTCTGGGTCTCGCTGCGGCCTTGCTGGTCGAGGGTGTTGACCAGTTGCTTGACGCCCTGGACCTTGTCCTTGTGGGCAATCATCATCGCGTCCTTGGTCTCGACCACGACGATGTTCTCAAGGCCGATCACCGACACCAGCTTGCCGTTGCCGTGGATCATGCAGTTGTGGCTGTCCTGCACCACCACATCGCCCTTGGTGACGTTGCCGTTGTCGTCCTTCTCGTGCACGTCCCACAGCGACGACCAGCAGCCCACGTCGCTCCAGCCGGCCGACAGCGGCACCACGCAGGCACGCTGGGTCTTTTCCATCACCGCGTAGTCGATGGAGTTGTCCGGGCAGCAGGCGAAGGTGGCTTCGTCGATGCTCAGCACATCGGCCTCTTCGTCGCTGCGCTCCAGGGCCAGCAGGCAGGTGTCGTAGATGTCCGGGTCATGCTTTTTCAGCTCTTCGAGGAAGCGGCTGGCGCGGAACAGGAACATGCCGCTGTTCCAGAAGTAGCCCCCCGCGCGGACGAACTCGTTGGCGCGTTTCTCATCGGGTTTTTCGACGAACTGCGCGACCCGCGCCACGCCCTCGGGCAGCAGGGCGTCCTGGCTGGAGCGGATGTAGCCGTAGCCGGTCTCGGGCTTGGTCGCCGGCACGCCGAACAGCACCATCTCGCCGCGCTCGGCCGCCACGGTGGCCAGGGCCAGGGCGCGTTGCAGGGCTTTCTGGTCCTCGATCACGTGGTCGGCGGGCAGCACCAGCATCAGCTCGTCGCGGCCCTCATTGACCAGCTTCATCGCAGCCATCGCCACCGCCGGCGCGGTGTTGCGGCCGAAGGGTTCCATGAGAATGGCCTGGGTTTCGAGCTTCAGGCCCGCCAACTGCTCCTGGACGATGAACTTGTGGTCCTTGTTGCAGACCACGATGGGGGTGTCCATGCCCTCGAACACCAGGCGCTGGAGGGTCTGCTGGAACAGTGTGTGTTCGCCGGTCAACGCCAGGAACTGCTTGGGGAACTGCTTGCGCGACAGAGGCCACAGACGCGAACCGCTACCACCAGAAAGAATTACCGGGATCATCATGTTTCTCCAATAGTCGTTTAGAGGCAGGGGGATCAGTTGCTAGCCACGGGGCGAGTTACCCACACCGGCGACAAGCTGTTGCCGGAACCGGTGACATACAGCACGGCCGCTTCGCCGCGCTCCAGGGCGACGGGTTTGACGTCGCTGACTTTCTTGTTGCCGTCGAACAGGGCCAGGTTGACCTTGACCGGATTGATTTCACGCTCGCCGCGCCCCTTGGCGGCCACCGCCTTGACCACTTCGGTCTTGCCGTCGGCAGTCTTCAGGGTCAGCGACTGGTCGCTGAGGTTCTGCACGCGCACCAGCGCTTTTTGCTTGTTCTTGAACGGTGGCTCCTCGATCAGTTGCGGGTTGCCAGCGTTGTTGTTGACCAGGGTGTAGTACGTGTCCGAGGCCAGCTTGACCGGCACGCTCTTGCCGCCGACCTGGGCGGTGTAGTCGCCGCCGGGCAGGAAGCTGAAGTCGCTGCTGGCCTGGGCACCGACCTGCTTGATCTGGGTATTGCCGACCGAGGCCGCGGTGGGCGCGGAGCTTGCGTTGTACAGGCGCACGAAGGTCGAGCCTTTCGGGGCGCTAGGGCCATAGAGTGCAGCGTCGGCGCCGGCGAAGGCCTGCAGCGAAGCCAGGGAAAGGCCGGCCGCGAGGGTGAGGGCTTTGGCGATGGATGGCTTGTGAGTCATGTGCGTGTTCCTCTCTTTCAGTGGTCCGTCCGGTTGGACGAAAGGGCCAGGTTTTCTTCGGATTTACGGGTGTTCTTCAGTTGCGCGATCCACTGCGGATCGAAGCTGCTGAGGTCGTTCTTCATGGGCAGATAGCGCTCGGGGAACTCCCACACCACGACCTGTGGCGGGGCGTTCTTGAAGGCGTCGCTCTGCAGGTACTTGAGCATCGGCAGCAGCGGACCGTGGCCGTCCTCGGCGTAGTTGGCGACGTCGCTGTGCAGCGCCTGCTGCAGGGCGCCGAGGAAGTTCCAGTGCGGGTTGGCGCTGTAGCTGGTGCCCACCAGCGCCACCGGGATGGCGCTGTCGGCGAACAGCGCGTCGTCGCCCTGGCCTTCGCTTTGCGCCGGGCGGGTGGTGCGCTGCTGCAGGTTGTCCGGGGGTGGCAGCAGGTTGTTGAACAGCGGGTCGAGCGGCAGGAAGTTGGTCAGGTCGCCTTTGTATGGCGCAGTCTTGCCCGCCTCGGTGATGTAGGCCTGGGGTTCGGTTTCGAGCAGTTGCTGGCGCTTCACGCCCTCGGCGATCGCCTGGGCGACCACTTCGGCGCCCATGGGCGTCCAGTGGGTGTCGGTACGCAGGAACACCTGGCCGCGGGCCTTGGCCTGCTCCAGCGGGGCCAGCAGGTCGGGGGCGAACACGTTGGCCTGGCGGGCCTGGGCGTGGAACTGGTTGAACAGGTCCGCATGCAGGCTGGCAGGTGCCTGCTTGCCGAGGTATTCGTCATAGACGCGTGCCTTGGCTGGCAGGATCGCCAGCACCAGCTGGATGTTCTGGCGCTGCAGGGTGTCGCGTACGCCGCGAATCAGCGCCAGGTTGTCCTGCATCAGGTGGTCGGCATTGGCGGTGGGGTTGAACTCTTCATCGCTGAACAGCCACTGGTCGCGGCCCAGCACCACGCCGGGGCGGCCTTCGTTGAACAGCTTGAAGTCCAGTGCGGCCCAGAGGTTGGTGCCCAGGCGCTTGATCGGGAACTGGTCGTCGTAGTGGGTTTCGGCGGCCTTGGCCAGCTTGCCGTCGAGCAGGGTCATCTGCCCGGTGCGGTTGAAGCTGTCCAGGCCACCGACCGACCAGGCGCCCAGGCCCACCAGCAGGCCGAGGAACGACAGCGAATAGGTGATGCGAAGTGTGCGGTTCATGTCATCCACCTCAGAACTGGAAGTACAGGAACGGCGAGTAGCTCTGCGCCGAAAGCTTGAGGATCGAGGCCACGAACAGCAGCAGCACCAGGGCCCGGGTCATGACCCGGGTCCAGTCCAGGCTCAGCGTGCCGTCGCCATGTACTTGCGCCGGAATGCGCGGGGCGGCCGGTGGCGTTGCGTTGCGGTAGAAGTCGCGCAGGCCGAAGAACGCCAGGGTCAGGTAGGCGACGATCAGCGTGGCCACCTGCAGGCCGGTGAGCTGGGCGCGGTTGAGTTCCGACAGTTGCCACTGGCCGAAGCTGAACATGGCGCCGTACATGCGCCCGGCCACTTCGAGGTTTTCGGCGCGGAAGATCACCCAGCCGACCACCACCAGCAGGAAGGTGAAGGCCCACTTGACCGGGTTGAAGCGCTGCGGGTTGGTGTCGATACCCAGCGCCCGTTCGATCGCCAGCCACATGCCGTGCCAGGCACCCCAGATGATGTAGGTGAAGTTGGCGCCGTGCCACAGGCCGCCCAGCAGCATGGTCAGGAACAGGTTGCGGTAGGTGGCGAAGGTGCCTTTGCGGTTGCCGCCCAGGGTGATGTACAGGTAGTCGCGCAGCCAGGTCGACAGGCTGATGTGCCAGCGCCGCCAGAACTCGGTGATCGACTGGCTGATGTAGGGCTGCTTGAAGTTCTCCATGAAGCGAAAGCCCATCATCAGGCCCAGGCCGATGGCCATGTCGCTGTAGCCGGAGAAGTCGAAGTACAGCTGCGCGGTGTAGGCCAGCGCGCCCAGCCAGGCATCGCCTGTGGTGGGGGTCTGCAGGGCGAAGCAGTGGTCGGCGACCACCGCCAGGGTGTCGGCGATGAACACTTTCTTGATGAAGCCCTGCATGAAGCGGGTGCAGCCTTCGGAGAACTTGTCCAGGGTGTGGGTGCGGTTGTTGAACTGATCGACCAGGTCCTTGAAGCGCAGCACGGGGCCGGCGATCAGGTGCGGGAAGATCGCCACGAACGCGGCGAAGTCGATCAGGTTGCGCGTGGCCGGGGTGTCGCCGCGGTACACGTCGATGATGTAGCTGATCGACTCGAAGATGTAGAACGAGATACCGATCGGCAGCAGCACATGGGTGAGGATGAACGGCTCAAGGCCGAACGAGGTGATGATCGCGTTGAGGCTGTCGACACCGAAGTTGGCGTACTTGAAGTAGCCGAGGATCGCCAGGTCCACGCCCACGCCCAGCAGCAGCCAGCGCTGGGCCGGCTTGGTGCGCACGCCGGCGGCGCCGACTTTCAGGCCGATCCAGTAGTTCCACAGGGTGACGCCAGCGAACAGCGCCAGGAAGTCTACCCGCCACCAGGCGTAGAAGATGTAGCTGGCCACCAGCAACAGCAGGTTGCGATAGCGGTTCCCGCTCAGATAGTACAAGCCGAGGAAAACCGGCAAGAACAGGAACAGGAACACGTTGGACGAGAAGACCATCCCGGTTCTCCTTTTTGTTCACAGCATCCGGGGCACAGCGCCCCCCAAACCCCCCACGAAAATGCGGGGGATCACCTTGGTCCCTGTGGGAGCGGGCTTGTCCCGCGATTGCGTCAGTCGATTCGCCGGTGTTGTCCAGTCGGACGCAATCGCGGGACAAGCCCGCTCCCACAGGGGTCACTTCATTTTTTGCTTTCCGCGCTCGGGTCGTAGACCCGGGTCATGTCGCCCCCCATGCGGAAGCTGTTGAACGGCTGCATGTCGTGCTTGCGCTCGAGGGTGTCGCCGACGCACTGGTACAGCGCGCACCAGGGCTCGAGCCAGGCGTACTTGCTGTCGACCTTGAGGTCCTTGAGGTCTTGCTTGACCCCCGCGCGCTCGGCGAAGTGCACCGGATCGCGGGCACCGGCCAGCACGCCTTCGCCCAGACGCTGCAGGGCGAAGTTGTTTTCCTTGCGCAGGTCCACGCCGTTGGCCTGGGCGAAGCTGGCGATCATCGCCAGCGGCGGCAGGGCGTAGTTGTGGTAGGCCAGCGCGCGCTGGCGACGCTTGACCTCGTTGGGCAAGAAGCCCTGGTCGTCGACCTGGTTGGCGCCGACCTTGTATTCCTTCACTGCCCAGTCGAACAGGTCACGCCGATCGGTCGCCACTGCCGTGGCCATCACTGACCAGGCCGCCCAGTAGCTATGGTTGTTGATCTTCTCCAGCGGCAGGTCGCTCCAGTCGCGCACGGTCTGGGTCGCCAGCTTGGCGAGCCACTTCTCGATCAGCTCGGCCTCGGCCTGGTGCGCGGCCAGTGGCTGGGAGTTGGAGAACTTCAGGCGCAGCCACGAGCCGCTCATGCTGCCCAGCGCCCATTTGCGCATGGACTTGCCGGTGTGGTTGAAGTCGGTGGACTCCAGCGCATCGGCGCGTGCCCAGGTGCCGAGCCAGGTCAGCACGCAATCGAGCTGGGCCGGGCGACCGTCGCGCATGTACTGGCCGACCATCTTGCTGACGCCCTTCTCCAGGGTGGTGATATCGGCAGTGGAGTCGCGGAAGGCTTTTTCAGAGGCGACGTTGAGCGTTGCCCGGGCCTTGTCCGAGCCCTCGTACTTGCTGCGAAACTGCAGCGCGCCGGTGTACGGCTTGGGCGCGGCTTCGCAGGTGAAGTTGCCGTCGCTGGTCTTGAGTTTCTCGATGCCCTCGTAGTAACCCTGCGGGGGCACCAGCGCAGCCTGCGCGGCACCGCCGAACAGGGCCAGCGCGAGCAGGGCGGGGCTGAAGGTTCGCTTCAATGTCGTCATGTTCGCCTCACTGGCCGGCTTGCGCGGTGTTGCGCGCGCTGCCGGCGAAGTTGTTGCGTTTGCAGAGCTTGGCCTCGACTTTCTGGGTGCCGTTTTCCGGACCCTGGACTTCCAGGGCCAGCAGGTTCTGGCTGGCCCAGTCTTCGTCCTCGCGCATCTGGAAGACGAAGCGTCCGTCGGTGTCGGAGGTCTCGGGTTTTTCGATCTTGATGTCCTCGTGGCGGCCGTTCAGGTACCAGAGGGTGGCCTGCAGGACCTTGACCGAGGTGTCCTCGAAACGGATGTCGAGCTGGTGATTGCGGTTGACCAGGTCTTTGATCACGCCGCCCTTGCCGTTGACCATCAGCTCGTTCTTGCCTGGCTTGAGTGTGGTGCTGGCGCTCATTTGCGCCGGGCGGTCGTCGCAGCCGTCGTCGAGCAGTCCGAGGATCTGCCGCCAGATGGTTTCCTGATCGAGGCGGTACAGCGGCGAGAACTCCCAGATCAGGATCTTCGGCGGGTTCTTGTGGAATTCTTCGCTGCCCAGGTACTGGATCATCGAGCCTTCCAGGCCGCCACCGGGGAAGGCGACGTTGAGCACGTCGGCGCCGATGTACTGCTCCAGGAAGCCCGAGAAGTTGTAGTTCTTGCCGCTGTGGCTGGTGCCGACCAGGGTGATCTGCGCGTTGCCCGAGTCGCCGAACAGGTCGTCGCCGCCACTGGCGCCACCCTTGGGCTCGGTGGCGAACTGGTCCATGTACTGCACCGCGTAGCTGGTGCCGCACAGCTGCCCGGCGACGTTGTGCAGGGTTCCGGTCTTGCCCATGCGCCCGGATTTCCGGGTCTCGAATTCCTTGCGTGGAATGCCCTCGAAAGCCGGCATCTGGTGCACGGTGTCGGCCACGATCTTCGCTGCGCGCTGGGCGCCGTAGGGCGTCCAGTGCTGGTCGCCGCGGAAGTAGAAGTCCTTGCCCTGGTCGGCGGCGGCGAGCTGCTCGTTGGTCAGGGGCGAGAGGTCGGGCACGTTGTAGCCCATCCTGGCGAAGCGCTGCAGCATCGCCTGGTAGTTGTGCAGGGCCTTCTGGTAGTCGAAGGCGGCCTTTTCCTCGGGCTTGAGCATGTTGCGGTTCACCAGGCCACGGGTCGGCTGGTAGACCACCACCAGCTCCACGCCGCGTTTCTTGAAGGCATCGTGCACCTGCTGCAGGCGCTTGTAGCCGCCGGGCGTGGTGTCGAATTCGGTGCGCAGGTCTTCGCGGGTACGGAACAGCCAGTCGCCCTGGGCCTGCACCAGGGTGGTGAAGTTCTGCTGGTAGCGGGTGGTGTAGCGGCTGGCGTCGTGGGCCTCGGGGCACAGCTGGCAGCACGGCTCGGCGCTGAAGCTCGGTGGCTGCACGTCGTCGGCGCGCACGCCCTGGCTGATGGCCAGGAGGGCGGCGGACAGGCCGAGCAGTTTCATCAGGTGTGGGGTCATGGTCGGGGCTTCCTTAGTCGATCATTTCGGTCTGGCGTTCGACCGGGTCGATCAGCACGGCCTTCTGCTGGCGCACCAGCAGGTCGAGGATTTCGTCCTGGCGCTCGCCGAGCACGCCGTTGAGGCTGATGCCGCTGGACTTGCGCGGGGCGAGCATGGAGACCTTGTACAGCTCCACCGACAGCGGCGAGTCGATCGACAAGGGCCCGGAACCGTTGGCCGACAGCTCGCCGCCAACCACGATCAGCGAGACCTTGGTGTCGAACGGGTCCAGGGCGATGTCGCGGTCGGTGTCGGAGAGGTCCTTGATGTGCCCGTACACCCCGACCAGGCCGTTGGCCATGGCGATGTTTTCGTACAGGCGGATGTTCACGCTGTTGCGTACGCGGATGCCGTGGCGACGGTTGTTGATCAGCTTGTTGCCCCAGATCAGGTTGTCGCCGCTCTCGTAGAGGGTGATGCCGTCGGTGTGGTTGCGGTAGATCTCGTTGTAGGCGATCAGGTTGTTGACGCTGTTGCGGTCGATCACCACGCCCGAGAGCTTGTTGTCGTAGCTTTTGTTGTTGATGATCCAGCTGTCGTTGACCTCACGCGAGACGATGATCCCGTGCTTCTTCTTGGTGCCGTACACGGTATTGCCGGCAATGATCAGGCGGTGCGAGCGGTCGTGCGGGTCGATGCCGTAGACGATGTTGTCGCGGTAGGTCGAGTCCTTGACCACGAAGTCGCGGGTCTCGTAGCAGTAGAAGCCGTACCACATGTCGCTGAACTCCGAGCCGATGATCCAGCCGGTCGGTTCGGGGCGGCCCATCTGCTTGGCCATGTTGGGGGTGTACTGCGAGATGCTCACGCCATACGACTTGGACTTGGCATAGCCGAAGCTGGCCATCTTGCTGTTGACGATGTAGGTCTCGGTGCCGCCCCAGCTGAGCAGGAACGGGCGGAATTCCTTGGGCGAACGGAAGGTTGCCGGGCCGTTGGCCTGCTCGCGCCAGCCGGTGATCTGGGTATCGCTGACGAACAGCTTGCCGTCGTTGACGATGAACGAGCCGCCCTCCTGGGACAGGCGCAGTTCCTTGACCTTGCCGTCGATCTCCAGCACGCCCTTGCGTCCGACCACGATCGGCAGGCGCGCCAGGTACACGCCCGGCGAGGTTTCGCGCAGGTATTGGGCAGGCACCTTCTTGCTCAGTTCGACCAGGTCGACATGCCCGTCATCGACGAAGATCGCCTGGGGAATGCCGTGCTGGCGCTGGACCCACTCGGCGGCCTTGTTGTCGCCGCCGATGAACTCCTTGAGCGACTCTTCCTGGAGCATGCGGCGCACGCTGACCTTGCCCTTGTGGCGGCGGTCGATCTTCTGTTGCACGGCCTGCGCGGTGTAGCCGGAGAGGTCGGGCAGCTTGGGCGGATCCATCTGCAGCGGCTCGATCGGCGCGCTGGCGACGGTGTAGGTCTTGGCCTGTTGCAGGCCCTTGGCGATCACCGCCGGTTCTGCGGCACCGGCCATGCCGCTGGCCAGCAGCAGGGCGCTGGCGAGTAGGCTGTGGCGAAGGTTCGGGTGCAGGTTCATAACGGTCTTCTCCCGGCCTCAGAAGCGCCAGATCACGTCGACGAAGGCGCGGTGCATGTACGAGTCCGCTTCCTTGCCATAGGCATCGCCGGGCTTGAACACACCGGCGCGCAGGCGTACCAGGGCCGACGGCTCGTCGATCGACTGGCTCAGCGAGGCGGGCAGCAGGCCCTGCTTGAAGTACTTGGTGACCACCACGTCCATCTCCTGGCCCAGGTCCTTCTCGCCGTTGATCAGCGGACGGTTGATGCCATCGTCGTTGACCACCGCATTGATGCCGCTGGAGCCGATGTTCTGGTTGCCATCGACGCGCCAGAACTTGTGGTAGATGAAGCTTGCGTCGTAGTCGTCGCGCAGTTGCCAGGAGGCGAACAGGGTCGCGGCCTGCAGGTTGCCCAGCTCGCCGCGGAAGGCCTCGCCGAAGCGGTGCACGCGCGAGCGGGTGCCGGTGAAGTTGGAGCGGTTGCTCTCAAGGCCGGTCTGCTCGAAGTTGTTCGAGCCATCGCTGCCGCCACCACCGCTGCCACGGGCGTAGGCCGCGCCGACCTGCCACTGCGGGTCGAGGCGCAGGCGGATACCGAGGTCGGTGGCCCAGGCATTGACGTCGCCGCTCTGTTTGCCGGTGGCGATCTGGTCTTCGCCCACCAACTGGCTGCTGAGGCTGTCGCGATTGCCGGTCAGCCAGGTAAGGCTGCCCCAGTAGTTGACGGTGTGGTCGTTGCGCCAGTTGTAGGCGTCGCTGTTGGCCTCAAGGCCCAGCCAGGTGAGGTCGCCGGTGCGGGTCTTGTCGAGGGCATCGACGGTTTCGCCGGGGTTCTTCAGGCTGCCGCTGTCATGGGTATGGTGGGCGCGCAGGCCGACCCAGTGGCCGGGTGTCCACTGCGTGGCGATATTGCCGTAGAGGTGCGTGCGGTCCTTGTCTTCGGGGGCCAGCTCAGTGAGGTCGGTGCGGTATTCGCTGAAGCGTTGGGCGACACCGAGGTCGGCCTTGAGCAGGGTGGTGTCGAAGCTCCAGTTCAGCGCCTCGATGTTGGTGTCGCGCCACATGCCGTCGTCGCTGCGCAGGCGCTGGCGGCCGAAGCGCAACTGTTCGCCGGGGTAGGGCGTGAAGCCGCTGTAGCCGATCCAGAATTCGCGCAGGGCCAGGTAGCTCTTGTCGGGCTTGCGGCTGTCGTCGCCGGTGTCGACGGCGGTGCCGTCGTCGTTCTGGCGCAGGGTGTCGGTTTCGATGGTGTCGGTGGCGGTCACCGCCTGGCCCATGGCGAAGGCGCTCCAGTTGCCGCGCTCGCCGTACACCCAGGGGCGCAGGTCCAGGCCCAGGCCGTTGACGTCGCCGCCGGAGCGGGTGCCCAGGTCACGGTCGTCCTCGGACTGGCCGGTGATCTTCACGTCCAGGCCGAAGTTCTTCACTGCGGTTTCCGCGGCCAGGGTCGGCAGCGACCACAGCAGGGCGAAGCTCAGGCCGATGCCGGCTTTCACGAAGGGATTGAGCGTCATAGCGAGTCCTCGGCGTCTACGTCTTTCTCGTCTTGCAGGGCGTCCAGGGCCAGCGGGCTGTTGCTGGCCTGGAGCATCCCGGCGCGCGCCTTTTTCTCCTGCTCCAGCAGGCGCTGGGCCTGGCTGCGCTGGTCGGGCGTGAGTTGCTGGTCGAGTTGCTGCAGCAGTTCGCTGGACTGCGGCGTCGGGTTGGCCTGGGCAAGCTGGGCGAATACCCAGGCATTGCCGGTGTTCTGGCGGATGCCGTGGCCTTCGCTGTAGAGCTGGGCCAGGGCGTAGTCGGCACTGAGCTGGCCGCCACGGGCGGCACTGAGCAGGTGGTCGACGGCCTTCTGCGGCTCGACATGGCCCAGGTAGCCGCGGCGGTAGAGCTGGCCGAGGTAGTAGTGGGCGCTGATCTCGCCGGCGTCGGCGGCGGCCTGCAGGTGTTGCTCGGCCTTCACGGCATCGGCCGGGACGCTCTTGCCTTCGTAGTAGAGGCGGCCCAGCAGCAGTTCGGCGCGGGGCTGCTCCGCTTCGCGGCCCTTGTCGATGTAGGCCATCAGCTGGTCGGTGTCGCCCAGTTCGGGGAAATCGTAGAGCAGTTGCGCAAGGCTGACCCAGGATGCCGGGTTGGCCGGGGCGACGTGTTCGAGCAGGTCCTTGGCGGTTTTTTCGTCGGTCTGGCCGAGGCTGCGGTCGGCGAGCACGCGGGCGACGCTGTCGACCCGTGTCGCAGGCACCGCGTTGCGGGCATAGGCGGCCTTGAGCTGGTCGAGCAGGGCGGCCTGCTGGTCGGGTTGGGCGCGCTTCTGGTAGACCGTGGCCAGCTCCACGTAGCAGATGTCAGTGGTGTTCAGCGCGGCCTTGCAGATCTTCTCCACCTCGCCCAGGTGCTGGTCGTAGGTGCCTTGGGTGCGGTACAGCAGCACCTGGGCCAGGCCCGCCTCGGGGTTGCCAGCGGCGCGCCATTGGTCGATCTGTTGCTGGGCATTGATGTTCGGGAAGCTCTGTGGGTACTGCAGGTAGAGCATCGCCAGCGGGATCAGGGTGTTGCCCTCACCTTGCCTGGCCGCGAGCTTGAGCAGGGTTTCGGCCTCCTCGCGTTCGGCCTGGGTGCTGTCGGGCTTGGCCACCAGCAGGCGGCCCAGGCGTGCCTGGGCACGTGGCGAGGAGGCGGCCGCGGCGCGGTAGGTGGCTTCGGCCTGCTTGAGCTGGGCCGGGTCGCGGGTGCCGACCTGGATATCGGCCAGGCCCACCTGTGCGTCGCTGTAGCCCAGGTCGGCGAGTGCCTTGTAGTTGGCCTCGGCGGTGGCGGTGTCGCCACGTTTGAGGGCCTCGTTGGCCAGGCGCTGGTCAGGCAGGCCGACGCAGCCGGCCAGGGTGATGGCCAGCACGCAGAGCCCGAGAACCTTGTGGGAGCGGGCTTGCCCGCGAATGGCCGGGAGCTGCGATGAAGGTGTGCCTGCTGGCCCCTTCGCGGGCAAGCCCGCTCCCACAGGGGCACAGGTGTAAATGTTCGGGGTCATCGTCCTATCCCCCTCAGAGCCCGCGGGCCACGGCCTTGTCGATCAGCCAGTTCAGCGATGGACCGCGGTCGCTGTTCACCGAGGCCGGGCGGCCGGCCAGCTCTGCAGGCAGCGACTCGTCAGGCTTGATCTGCACGCGAATGTCCGAAGCCAGGTTGTCGTTGTCCAGGCTGGCGCTGCCAACGATCACACCGGTGCGCACGTTGTCTTCGCCGGCGATCTGGAAGTTGACCCGGGTACCTGGCTTGACCTCGTCGAACTGGCGATAGCTGAAGCGCGCCTCGACCATCGGGTTGGTGGTGCGTGGGATCAGTTGGTAAACCGCCTGGCCCTTGCTGGCGTACTGGCCGTCATCCACCAACTGGCGGGCGACCACGCAATCGCAGGGGCTGGTGAGGGTGCCGGAAAGCTGCTTGCCGAACAGCTCCTCGACCTTGGCAGGCTCCAGTTGCGAGTCGTCCAGATGGCCCTTGAGCAGGTCGAGCATGCTGGTGTTGAAGGTCGCCAGCGGCGCGCCCTTGACCACCTGCGCACCGTTTTCCACCAGGCTCTGCATGCTGCCGTCGCGGGGCATGGTGACGTTGGTGGTCGGTACCGCGACCACGCCGGCCTCGGCGTGGCTGACGAAGTACAGGCCGTACAGTGACTTGGCGACGAAGCCGAAGGCGGCGATGCCGACCACGAACACGCCCAGGGTGACGGTGACGGCACGCAGGCGACCGAAGGCGCTGAGGCCCGAGCCCGAATCCTTCTGCTTGCGCGCCTTGGTGAAGTTGTCGCGCTGCAGGGTACTGAGCACGTCACCGACGCTGATCAGCTCACCGGACAGGTGGGAGGTGATGATGTGGCGCAGGGTCGCGATATCACGCGGTTCCAGGTTCTGGAATTCGACACCGGTGCGGCCGCTTTGTGGATCGCTCGAGCGCACCAGGAACTCGATGTCCATCGACAGCCCCAGGTTGTCGACCACGAACTGCAGGCGACCACGCACGACATCGCCGACCGGAAGGGCTTTTTTGGCATGGAACGACAGACCACCGGCGGAGAGGTCGTCGACCTTCACATCCTGCGGCTGGCGCTCGCTGTCCAGGTAGCGCAGCTTGGCCGGGATGCGCACCCGGGCGTGCTGGCGCTGGGCTTCGGACTCATGCACGACGTTGACGTTCACGGCGGTATTCATGGCGATTTGTTCCTGTTGGATCGATCCGGGTTGGGCTCACACGACCATGAACAGCACAGCGACGAAGATGCTGGCGGCCGAGAAGGTCATGGTCCGAGAGGACCAGGTGTTGAACCATTGTTGAAAGCTGGCGAGGTCACGTTTCAGGGCAGTCGGCTGGCGGGTCCAGGACTGCTTGTCGAGGCGGAAGAACACGTAGATCTTCATCAGTGCGCCGACGATCTGGTTGTAATAGAGGATCAGCGGGTAGGCCGGGCCGACGCTGTGGCCCGAGCACATCAGCATGATGGTGAGGATCAGGCGGGTGATGCCGATCCACAGCAGGTACACCAGCAGGAACTGCAGGCCGAACTTGAAGCTGGCGATCACCGCCACGGTCAGGCCCAGCAGGCTGGTCCACATCGACACACGCTGGTCGAGCAGCACGATGCTGGTGAACAGCCCCAGGCGCTTGAGGCCCAGGCCCAGGGCACGGGAGTTCTGCCGCAGGTTGTTGCCGTACCAGCGGTACATCAGCTTGCGGCTGGCCTTGACGAAGCTCTTCTCCGGCGGATGCTCGACCGTGTTGATCGCCGCGTCCGGCACGTAGAAGGTGTCGTAGCCCAGGCGCATCAGGCTGAACCAGCTCGACTTGTCGTCGCCGGTGAGGAACTTGAAGCGGCCCAGGCGCCAGTGCATCAGCGAGTCGCTTTCGACGTCGGCGATGAACTCAGGGTTGGTGACCACGCTTGCGCGGAACATCGACATGCGCCCGGTCATGGTCAGCACGCGCTTGGACAGCGCCATCGAGCACATGTTGATGTGGCGCTGCGCGAAGCGCAGCTTGTGCCACTCGCTCATGATGTAGCCGCCGCGCACTTCGCAGAATTCGTTGGTGGTCAGGCCACCGACATTGGGGTAGAGCTTGAACCAGGGCACGGTCTTGCGAACTACGCCTTCGGCCAGCACGGTGTCGCCGTCGATCACCGCAACCACGGCGTTTTCGTCCGGCAGCATCCGCGAGATGGCACGAAAACCGTAGGCCAGGCCGTCGCGCTTGCCGGTACCGGCGATGCGCACGAAGTCCAGGGCGACGTGTTCGGGCGGGTTGAACTTGGCCCACAGGCTCTTGACCAGCAACTCGTCGGACTTCTCCACCAGCGAGCAGACCACGGTGGTCGGATAGCCGCATTCGATCGCTTCGCGGATCACCGAGCTGTACACCTGGGCGGTGGTCAGCGCATCGATGCGAAAGCTGGTGACCATCAGGTACACATGAGACGGTTCGGCTGCCTTGCCCAGCTTCTGCACCTTGCGGCGCAGGTAGGGGTAGACCAGGTACAGGAAGATCATGCCGCGGATGAAATGGGTGGCGCCCATGGAGTAGCGCCAGATGCCGACTGCGCCGACCAGGAAGATGAAGTGCTTCGATTGCGAATCGAAGATATCGCTGGGCAGGGCCAGGGCGATCAGCATGAGCAGGCTCATGTAGAGCAGCCATCCGGCGCACTGCAACAGCACTGTCTGGAGCCTTTGCATGTTCAGCATCCGTCGCGAGAATCAGGGAAGTGCGGGGCCGGCCGGCCCCGCGTCGGGCTGGCTTACCAGCAGATGCCTTCGGTGCGGGTGAGGGTGCTGGTGGGCTTGCTCATGAAGCCGACCAGGTCGATCACCTGCTTGCCTTCCGGCGCCTGCTGGGCCAGGGCACGGAACTGCTCGTCGCGGTTGCCGAGGATGATGATGTCGGCGCCATCGACCACCTGCTGGAAGTCGGCGTTGAGCAGCGACGAGACATGCGGGATCTTCGACTCGATGTAGTCCTTGTTGGCGCCGTGGACACGGGCGTACTCGACGTTCTGGTCGTAGATGTTCAGCTCGTAGCCCTTGCCGATCAGGCGCTCGGCCAGTTCCACCAGCGGGCTTTCGCGCAGGTCGTCGGTGCCGGCCTTGAAGCTCAGGCCGAGCAGGGCGATCTTGCGCTTGTCGTGGCTTTCGATGATGTCGAAGGCGTTCTGCACCTGCGACGCGTTGCTGCGCATCAGCGAGTCGAGCAGAGGCGCCTTCACGTCGAGGCTGGCAGCGCGATAGGTGAGGGCGCGCACGTCCTTGGGCAGGCACGAACCGCCGAAGGCGAAGCCTGGGCGCATGTAGTACTGCGACAGGTTCAGGGCCTTGTCCTGGCAGACCACGTCCATCACTTCGCGACCATCGACGCCGACCGCCTTGGCGATGTTGCCGATCTCGTTGGCGAAGGTCACCTTGGTGGCGTGCCAGACGTTGCAGGTGTACTTGATCATTTCGGCCACTTCGATCGGCTTGCGGATGATCGGGGCGTCGAGCTCTTCGTAGATCGCCTGCAGCACGTCGCCGCTGGCGCTGTCCAGTTCGCCGATGACAGTCATCGGAGGCTGGTCGTAGTCCTTGATCGCGGTACTTTCGCGCAGGAACTCGGGGTTGACCGCCACGCCGAAATCGACGCCGGCCTTCTTGCCCGAGCAGTCCTCGAGGATCGGGATCACCACGTTCTTCACGGTGCCTGGCAGCACGGTGCTGCGCACCACGATGGTGTGGCGGCGGGTGGTGTCGCGCAGCACATAGCCGATCTCGCGGCACACCGATTCGATGTATTCCAGGCCCAGGTCGCCGTTCTTCTTGCTCGGGGTGCCGACGCAGATCATCGACACGTCGCTGGCGCGGATCGCCTCGGCGAAGTCGGTGGTGCCACGCAGGCGACCATTGGCGATGCCTTGCTGCAGGAGTTGCTCCAGACCCGGCTCGACGATTGGCGACTTGCCCTGGTTGATCAGGTCGATCTTGGTGGTGGACACGTCCACACCAATCACTTCATGGCCCCTTGCCGACAGGCAACCTGCACAGACGGCACCCACGTAACCCAAACCAAAGATGCTGATACGCATCGTATTCACCTCGTGTGTTTATCACGCCGACTCTTTCGAAGAGTCGGACCGGGTTGATTGACCTGCTTATACGGGCGCACGGATCCATGGCGAATTGACACTTCACCGAACGCAGGCATGAATGAATCCGGAGCGCAAACCGTTGTGCGCTCAAACTTGGCAGTAAAAGGCCAGTTATTAAAAGGCGTGCCCTGAGATGCAGCCGTCTTTATTGCAACGCGTTATCGGGTGCGCTGCTGTGCTTGTTTTTTCAAGTGAATAAATCCTTTGAAATCAACCACTAGGACGATTAGTAAGGGGCGCGTCTCTCCTGCTTGGACAGGCCGCTCGGGTATACCGAGGCGGTAGTCGAAGTTATCAGTGCAGGTATTGAGTACCTGCCAGTTGTCATCTGTAAGTCATCTCTCACGTTGCACGCTCGTGATTCGTTACGGGTGCTATGAGCGATCTGCGAAGGGAGAAGTTCCGGGGTGAGTGCAGGGCAGATGAAAGATTTCTAAATATTTTTTAAGCGCTAAATACTTTCAATCTGATAGCACGGATGGGTTTCGCCCCTATATATAAAGGGCGAGATCAAGATGAGATGGTTATATGCCAGTATCGGAAAAATTTTTTCAAAATTCGTCAAAAAACTACGAACGGTCTTATGGCGTTTGGCGATAAGCTCGGGTTCGTCTATTTTTTGGCGCCAGTAATTTGGCTTTTTGAGCGGGGCTTTCAGCGGTGCGGTACCTGTAGGAGCGGGCTTGCCCGCGAAAAGCACACCGCGGTGCCTGGCACGGGCTATGCCCGTGTTCGCGGGCAAGCCCGCTACACAGGGAGATTGGGCTGGCCTTTAGATTTTGAGCAAGACAGTTGCCCCTGCAAGCTCCAGGGCTAGTCAGCCGGGTGATCGCGCAGAAACACCAGGTGGTCAGGCTTCGATTGCTCGGCGCTGTAGTAGTACCCCTGCACATCGAAGCGCTTGAGCTGCTCGGGATCGTTGATGCGCTCCTGGATCACGAAGCGGCTCATCAGGCCGCGGGCCTTCTTGGCGTAGAAGCTGATGATCTTGTACTGGCCGTTCTTCAGGTCCTTGAAGTCGACGTTGATCACCCGCGCATTCAGGGCGTTCTTCTTCACGGCACTGAAGTACTCGTTGCTGGCCAGGTTCAGCAGCAGGTCATCGCCCTGTTCGGCCAGGGCCTGGTTCAGCCATTCGCTGATGCGCGTGCCCCAGAAGGCGTAGAGGTCCTTGCCGCGTGCGTTGGCGAGCTTGGTGCCCATTTCCAGGCGATAGGGCTGCATCAGGTCCAGTGGGCGCAGCAGCCCATAGAGGCCCGAGAGCATGCGCAGGTGTTGCTGGGCGTAGCTGAAATCGTCTTCGCCAAGGGTTTCGGCGTCCAGGCCCGTGTACACATCGCCCTTGAACGCCAGCAGCGCCTGCTTGGCGTTGGCGGGGGTGAAGTCTGGGGTCCAACTGCCGAAGCGCGCGGCATTGAGGCCGGCGAGCTTGTCGGACAGGTGCATCAGCTCGGCGATCTGGGCCGGCGACAGCTCGCGCAGTTGGGTGATCAACGTCTGCGAATCGTCCAGGTACTGCGGCAGGGTGTGGCGCTGGGTTACCGGCGGGGTGTCGTAGTCGAGGGTCTTGGCGGGGGAAATCACCGTCAGCATGGGGTCGGCTCCTGAAATCGTCGGCGACGATTCTACGGGGCCAGCAGGGCAACGCCAAACTATGCTGACGATAGTCACAGACCATCGCCGGGGCAGGCGCTATAGTGCGCATCATCCGTTTAGGGAGAACCGATCGTGCGCATTGCCTTCGCCGTGCTGGCCGGGTTGTTCAGCCTGGCTGTGCAGGCCGCCCCGTCCAATTCCGTCAGCTTCGACCGCAGCCATTGGCCCGAGCAGCTCGACAGCCCGGTGCTGTTCGACGTGGCATCGCGCGCACAGATCCTCTCCTTCGCCCAGGTGCTGCATGAAAGCGAGATGCTCGATGAGCGCGCCCTGGCGGCGCGCCTGGGGTTGCGGCAGATCAACCTGGCGGTGATTCGTTCGGTGCGGGCGCGCATGTGGCAGCGGTTGTGGGAAAACTTCCAGCAGGCCCAGCTCAGTTGCGAGCAGGATGCCTCGTTCTGCTATCCGCTGGACTCGATGGCGGATTTGCGTACGCGTTCGGCTACGTTCGCTACAGATGTCGGCGAATTCTACAAGCAGTGGGTCGAGCCCAGTCATCAGTTCAATGTCCGCTACCTCGACGAACAGTTGCGCAAGGCAGCGTTGTTTCCACAGACCAGCAGCGAGATCGAGCGGTTGTCTAGCCGCGAGCGCAATGGCGATGAACTCAACGATCGGATGTTCCTGCTGACGTTCGTCGGCGGCCCCGGCCCGGTCGGCAGCAACACGGATCTGCTCACTGATTACTTGCGCCGGCAAAAGCTGGGCGCCACCTTCTTCGTGCTGGGCAACCGCGTGCAGCAGCGCCGCGACATGGCCCAGGGGGCGAATGTCGCGGCGCTTTACGCCGGGCAGTGCGTGGGGATTCAGGGCTGGGAGTATCGCTCCCACGCCCAGTGGCAGGGCTGGCAGGACTCCCTGCGGCGCAGCCAGGCGCAGGTGCAGGGTTTGATGCCCGAGCAGTACGTGCCGCTGTTCCGCCCGCCCTATGGGCAGCGCCGCGCCGACGGCGAGGCGTTCATGGCGGCGCAAGGGCTGCAGGTGTCACTGTGGGACATCGACGCCCAGGACGACAGCGCGCTGGATGCCGAGCAGTCGGCCCAGCGGGTGATGACCTTGATGCTGCTATGGCGCAAGGGTGTGATTCAGTTCCACGACACCCTGCCCAAGGCACAGCCGGCGCTGGAATGGCTGTTGCAGCACACGGCGCAGAGCGGGATCGGGTGGCAGGATTGCGTGGAATATGCGCATCTACGCTAGGCATGAAATCCAGAGTCCAACACTGACTGTAGTCCCCCGTCACCTTATCGCCAAGCGCGGATCGTCATTCGGCAAAATAAACTTCACCGGAGCGTAAAAAGTCTTTTTTCCGTCACGCCTTTTGCGGTATGAAGGAATCGGACAGCCGATTCCTGCAGCACAGGTGGCGTCATCCAGGCCCTCCTTGCCAGGTGCGCTCCCCGCCCGTAACGACGCGGATACGGGGAGAACGGCGGTCACTCTGCGGTGCAGCCGAGCTGTGCCGTCCTGCTTTCACATAAGGTGACCGAGTATGGATGACCAAGGACGCAACCCTTCCTCCAACCAGCCAATCCTGTATGTGCTCGATACCAACGTCCTGATTCACGATCCCAACGCTTTGCTCAACTTCGAGGAGCACCACGTCGCCATACC
Source organism: Pseudomonas sp. RW3S2 (assembly GCF_014268955.1). Classification (NCBI taxonomy): domain Bacteria; kingdom Pseudomonadati; phylum Pseudomonadota; class Gammaproteobacteria; order Pseudomonadales; family Pseudomonadaceae; genus Pseudomonas; species Pseudomonas sp. RW3S2. The sequence continues at coordinate 21,936 of NZ_JABWRM010000001.1, forward strand.
GATGACGGTGCTGGAGGAACTCGACAAGCTCAAGACCGGTAAACAATCCATCGCCGCCGAATGTCGCCAGGCCATTCGCCTGATCGACCAGACCCTCGGCGATGCATCACCCACCGATGTCGAACAAGGGGTGCCGATCCAGCGTGGCAAGGGCGGGCCGAAGGGCTTCCTGTCGATCCTGATGAGCCCGCGCAACGAACCCAACCGGCTGCTGCCGGAGAACCTCAACGACAACATCATCATCAACCAACTGCTGGAGCTGCGCGCCAGGCGGGCTGACCTGGACGTGGTGCTGGTCACCAAAGACATCAACATGCGCCTGAAGGCGCGTGCCTGTGGCATCGCTGCCGAGGACTACAGCACCGACCAACTGGTCGATGATGTGTCCCTGCTCTCGAAGGGCTACCACTCGGTCACCGGCTCATTCTGGGACCGGGTCAGCAAGGTCGACACCCGCCAGGAACGGGGCCGTACCTGGCATCGCGTACAACTGATCGATAACTTGCCGGCCGTGCACGTCAATGAGTTCATCATCGACGAGCAAGGCTTCGTTGGTTGGATCAAGGGCATTCGCGAGAACGAACTGCTGTTGCTCGACCTGCACCAGGAGCCGCTGCTGCATCAGGAAGCCTGGGGTCTCAAGCCCCGCGACATCCACCAGAGCCTGGCGCTGTTCGCCCTGCTCGATCCGGACATCCACCTGGTCAATCTCACCGGCGCGGCCGGTTCGGGCAAAACCATCCTGGCCTTGGCCGCTGCCATCGAGCAGACCATGGTCAGCAAGCGCTACCGGCGTATCATCGCCACCCGCAGCGTGCAGGGGCTGGACCAGGAGATCGGCTTCCTGCCGGGCACCGAGGCGGAGAAGATGGAGCCCTGGCTGGGCGCCATCACCGACAACCTCGAGGCGTTGCACATGGATGACGAAAGCACCCACGGCAGTGTCGAGTACATCCTCGAACGGGTGCCGCTGCAGTTCAAGTCGCTGAACTACATCCGTGGGCGCAGCTTCCAGCAGAGCCTGATCCTGATCGACGAATGCCAGAACCTCACCCCGCACCAGATGAAGACCATCATCACCCGTGCAGGCTCTGGCTCCAAGGTGGTCTGCCTGGGCAACCTGGCGCAGATCGACACCCCCTACCTGTCCGCGACCAGCTCGGGCCTGACCTACCTGACCGAGCGCTTCAAGGACTTCCCCCATGGCGTGCACATCACCTTGCAGGGTGTGCCGCGCTCGGTGCTGGCCGAGTACGCCGAGTCGCATCTGTAGGCCCGGCTGGCTCATTCGCAGGCAAGCCCGCTTCCACACGGTTGTGGGGGCGGGCAAGCCCGGTGATGAGGCCGAAGCTGCCGACACATTCCCCTGCGCAAACCTGACCCACAGGTTTACACTCTGCTTTCCCTTCACAGGAGCAGAGCAGTGCTGACTCATCTCGATTCCCAGGGGCGCGCCAACATGGTCGACGTCACTGAAAAGGCCGTGACCGCACGCGAGGCGATCGCCGAAGCGCGGGTGCGCATGTTGCCGCAGACCTTGCGGATGATCGTCGATGGCGAGCACCCCAAGGGTGACGTGTTCGCCGTGGCGCGCATCGCTGGCATTCAGGCGGCGAAGAAGACCAGCGACCTGATCCCGCTGTGCCATCCGCTGATGCTCACCAGCGTCAAGGTGGAGCTGGCTGGCGAAGGCGAAGATGTGGTGCATATCGTTGCCCGCTGCAAGCTGGCCGGGCAAACCGGTGTGGAGATGGAGGCGCTGACCGCTGCCAGCGTCGCGGCGCTGACGATCTACGACATGTGCAAGGCCGTGGACAAGGGCATGATAATCGAGCAGGTGCGCCTGCTGGAGAAGGTCGGCGGCAAGAGCGGCCACTACAAGGTGGAGGGGTGATGAAGATCAAGGCCCTCTATTTTGCCCGTTACCGTGAGGTGCTTGGCGTCGATGCCGAGCGCCTGGAAGGGGATTTCAAGGTGCTCGACGACGTGCGCCAGGCGCTGGTGGCCAAAGGCGGCGTTTACGCCGTATTGGCCGAGCAGAACCTGATGTGCGCGCGCAACGAAGAGCTGTGCAGGCTCGATGAGCCGGTCGAGGACGGCGATGAGCTCGCCTTCTTCCCGCCGGTGACCGGAGGTTGAGCATGGGCGTACGGGTACAGCAGGCGGCGTTCGACCCCGGTGCCGAAGTCAATGCCATGCACGCTGCCAATGTGGGCGTGGGCGCGGTGGTCGGGTTCGTCGGTTATGTGCGCGACTTCAACGACGGTCGCGAGGTGGCGGGGATGTTTCTCGAGCACTACCCGGGCATGACCGAGAAGGCCCTGGCCAAGATCGTGGTCGAGGCCGAGCAGCGCTGGCCCTTGCTCAAGGTCGAGGTGCTGCACCGCATCGGGGCGCTGGAGCCCGGTGAGCCGATCGTGTTCGTGGGGGTTGCCAGCGCGCATCGGCAGGCCGCGTTCGATGCCTGCAACTTCATCATGGATTACTTGAAGACCCGGGCGCCGTTCTGGAAGAAGGAGAACACTCAGGAAGGGCCGAGGTGGGTCGAAGGCAAGCAGAGTGACCAGGAGGCTGCCGGGCGCTGGTAGAACCTCTGTTTGATGGCCGGGGCGTTGCCCCGGTTCGCGGGCAAGTCGGGTCGCCGCACCGCCGCTCCCACAGGTGTCCCGCTGTCTTCAGGCCTGTGGGAGCGGGCTTGCCCGCGAAGAATCCAGCACCGATCAGTGATGCTTGCGCGGCACTGCCGTGAGCAATTCATCCGGCGGCATCTCGCACTTGATCTTGCGCCCCAGCAGTTCCTCGATCGCCGGCAACTGGTAGGAGTCATCCTCGCCGGCGAAGCTGATCGACACACCACTGGTGCCTGCACGCCCGGTACGGCCAATGCGGTGCACGTAGTCGTCCGGGTCTTCCGGCAGGGTGAAGTTGATCACGTGGCTGATGCCGTCGATATGGATCCCACGCCCGGCTACGTCGGTGGCCACCAGCACGGTGATGCGCCCTTCGCGGAAGCTTTCCAGGGTGCGGATGCGCTTGTGCTGCGGCACATCGCCCGACAGCTGGGCGGCATTGATGCCGTCGCGCACCAGCTTTTCCTCGATGCGCCGCACCTCGTCCTTGCGGTTGGCGAAGACCATCACTCGTTCCCACTTGTTCTGCGTGACCAGGTTGTACAGCAGCTTGTACTTGTCGCTGCCCGCCACGGCGTAGACGTGCTGCTCGACCGTCTCGCTGGCAACGTTCTCCGGCTCGATCTCGACGATGGCCGGGTCAGTGGTCCACTGCTTGGCCAGGTTCATGACGTCGTCGGTGAAGGTGGCGGAGAACAGCAGGGTCTGGCGTTCGCTCTTGGGCGGGGTCTGGCGGATGATCTGGCGTACCTGCGGGATGAAGCCCATGTCGAGCATTCGGTCGGCTTCGTCCAGCACCATCACCTCGACCATGTCCAGGTGCACTTCGCCGCGTTGCTGGAAGTCCAGCAGGCGGCCCGGGGTCGCGACCAGGATGTCGCAGTAGCGCTTTTCCAGGGCCTTGAGCTGTTTGTCGTACTCCATGCCGCCGACGAAGCTCATCACGTTCAGCCCGCTGTACTTGGTCAGGGCCTCGGCGTCCTTGGCGATCTGCACCACCAGTTCGCGGGTCGGGGCGATGATCAGCGCACGCGGCTCGCCCATGTAGCGCTCCTTGGGCGGCGGGGTCTGCTGCAGCTGCGAGATGATCGAGATCAGGAACGCGGCGGTCTTGCCGGTGCCGGTCTGGGCCCGGCCGATGGCGTCCTGGCCACGCAGGGTGTAACCCAGGACCTGTGCCTGGATCGGCGTGCAGTAGGGGAAGCCCAGGTCGTGGATGGCATGCATCAGCTCGTTGGAGAGCTTGAAGTCGTGGAAGCGGGTCTTGCCTTCCTGGGGCTCGACCACGAAGTCCTCGGGTTTCCACAGGCTGGCCTGGGGCTTGGGTTTGCGCTCGCGGCGGGGCTTTTCCCGGGGCGGCTGCTCGGCAGGCGCGGCTTCGGCCTTGGCCACAGGTTCGGCCTGGCTGCGCGGCGCGGACTTCGCTCTTGGCGGTTTCGGGGGCCGGGCCGGTGCGGGCTGAGGCGTGGGTGCAATCACGGGGGCAGCGGGCGCGACGGCCTGCGGGGCGGCGTCTCCCTTGCCGAATATTTTCTTGAGTGCCTTGAGCACGGTCGTCTCGTCAACTGGTTAAGGAATGTACGCCGGGCAGTGTAATGCAAGATTCAGGCTCGGCGTAGTATTCGCTGTAGTGCAATGCGCCAGTGGCTACAGGCGCACGTCGGATTACTGCAGGCGCTTGGCCAGCCAGTCGTGGATATCGCTCAGTTCCTCGACCACCACTTCGTGTTCCATGGGGTATTCGTGCCAGCGTGCGGCGACGCCCCAGGTGTTCAGATACTCGAAGGCCGTACGGCCCATCGACGGGATCACCACCGGATCGTGCACACCGTGCAGGCACAGGGCCGGGGTGCGTTGCTGGCAGGCGCTGAGCTGATGGCCTTCGTTGAAGGTCGGGGCGTAGGTGGACAGGGCGATCACCCCGCCCAGCGCTTCCTGCCACTTTATATAGGCGGTGTGCAGCACCACGGCGCCGCCCTGGGAAAATCCGGCGAGGATGATCCGCGACAGGTTGATGCCCTTGGCCTGTTCGGCCTTGATCAGCGCGATGACCTGGTCGGCCGATTCTTCAAGCTGCGCCTCGTCGATGGCCCGGGCTGGGGTCATGGCCTTGATGTCGTACCAGCTCGGCATGGCATAGCCGCCGTTGATGGTGACGGGGCGGGTTGGCGCCTGGGGCATGATGAAACGGGTACTTGGCAGACGTTCCTGCATGAATTCGGCCACCGGTAGGAAGTCGTAACGGTCGGCCCCCAGACCGTGCAACCAGATCACACAGGCGTCGGCGGTCTTCTGGGGTTCGAGAATCAGCGGGTTGGTCATGACTGCTCCGAAAAAGTGCGTAAGAACTTATTGAGTGCGTAAAAAGAAGGCACTGGTGGTTAGTGCCATAAAAAGATGTCGCAACTCTACAACTTTACCCCCTTGACGCGTGCTTAAACGCTTAAGGCGGCAACTATGGTACGCGCTTTGCTACGTTCGTACCGATGCGATGGACGGGGACCTGAACGGTAACACCCGCCCACGTGGATGGAAGGCTGTCATAGAACAGCCCATTGCGCCAATTGACCCAAAAACAAGCCAACAAGGGTCGGATGCGCCTCATAAGGGTGCGGTGCAATTCCGGCTCGGTACAACAAGAGCATTTGGAGGTTGTTGATGAAGATGTTGCAAACCACGCTGGCAGTCCTGACCGCTGCCGCCACCCTGGGCACCGTGGGCGCCGCCCAGGCTGGCGCCACGCTCGATGCGGTACAGAAGAAGGGCTTCGTCCAGTGTGGCGTGAGCGACGGCCTCCCGGGCTTCTCCGTCCCTGACGCCCAGGGCAAGATCGTCGGCATCGACGCCGACGTCTGCCGCGCCGTGGCTGCCGCCGTGTTCGGCGACGCCACCAAGGTCAAGTTCAGCCAGCTCAACGCCAAGGAGCGCTTCACCGCGCTGCAGTCCGGCGAAGTCGACTTACTGTCGCGCAACACCACCTGGACCAGCTCGCGTGACGCTGGCATGGGCCTGGTGTTCGCCGGTGTCACCTATTACGACGGCGTAGGCTTCCTGGTGAACAAGAAGCTGGGCGTTTCCAGCGCCAAGGAACTCGATGGCGCGACCATCTGCATCCAGGCCGGTACCACCACCGAGCTGAACGTCTCCGACTACTTCCGCGCCAATGGCCTGAAGTACACCCCGATCACCTTCGACACCTCCGACGAGAGCGCCAAGTCGCTGGAATCCGGTCGTTGCGACGTGCTGACTTCCGACAAGTCGCAGCTCTACGCACAGCGCTCCAAGCTGGCTGCCCCGACCGAGTACGTGGTGCTGCCGGAAACCATTTCCAAGGAGCCCCTGGGCCCGGTCGTGCGTAAAGGCGACGAAGAGTGGTTCAGCATCGTCAAGTGGACCCTCTACGCCATGCTCAACGCAGAAGAAGCAGGCGTGACCTCGAAGAACGTCGAGGCCGAAGCCAAATCCACCAAGAACCCCGACGTCGCTCGCCTGCTGGGTGCCGACGGCGAGTACGGCAAGGACCTGAAGCTGCCCAAGGACTGGGTGGTGCAGATCGTCAAGCAAGTGGGCAACTACGGTGAAGTGTTCGAGAAGAACCTGGGCAAGAGCACCCCGCTGGAAATCGACCGCGGCCTGAATGCCCTGTGGAACAACGGCGGCATCCAGTACGCACCGCCTGTGCGCTGATGGCTGCCCCCCGCGACGGCACCCGGCCGTCGCGGGTCGTTCGACTCCCTTCTTTTCGGGGCATTTCATGCAAAATCATATCGGCGCACGGAAAGGGTTATCCCTGAGCGATCCACGTGTGCGCGCGTGGCTGTTCCAGATCATCACGGTCGTGGTCGTGATCGGCCTGGGCTGGTACCTCATCCACAACACCCAGACCAACATGCAGCACCGAGGTATCACCTCGGGCTTCGACTTTCTCGAGCGCAGTGCCGGTTTCGGCATCGCCCAGCACCTGATCGGCTACACCGAAGCCGACACCTATGCACGGGTGTTGCTGGTCGGCCTGCTCAATACCCTGCTGGCAAGCGTCATCGGCATCATCATCGCCACCGTGCTTGGCTTCGTCGTCGGCGTTGCCCGGTTATCCTCGAACTGGGTGATCAGCAAGCTGGCGGCGGTGTATGTCGAGACCTTCCGTAACATTCCACCGCTGCTGCAGATCCTGTTCTGGTACTTCGCGGTATTCACCGCGCTGCCGGGGCCACGGGGCAGCATCAATATCGATGACCTGTTCTTCATCAGCAGCCGTGGCGTGAACATGCCGGGCGCTTCCATCGGCGAAGCTTTCTGGCCGTTCGTCGTGGCGCTGCTGCTGGCGGTCGTGGCAATCGCCCTGATGGTGCGCTACGCCAACAAACGCTTCGATGAAACCGGTCAGCCGTTCCACAAGTTCTGGGTGGGGCTGGCGCTGCTCTTTGGCATTCCCGGCGTCTGCGTGTTGCTGTTCGGCAACCCGCTGCAGTGGGAAGTGCCGCAGCTCAAAGGTTTCAACTTCGTCGGCGGTTGGGTGCTGATTCCCGAATTCCTCGCGCTGACCCTGGCGCTGTCGATCTACACCGCCGCCTTCATTGCCGAAATCGTGCGCGCCGGTATCCGCTCGGTCAGCCATGGCCAGACCGAAGCCGCCCGTTCGCTGGGCCTGCGCGAAGGTCCGACCTTGCGCAAGGTGATCATTCCGCAGGCGATGCGGGTGATCATCCCGCCGCTGACCAGCCAATACCTGAACCTGACGAAGAACTCGTCGCTCGCGGCGGTCATCGGCTATCCGGAACTGGTGTCGCTGTTTGCCGGTACGGTGCTGAACCAGACCGGCCAGTCGGTCGAGGTCATGGCGATCACCATGGGTGTGTATCTGACGATCAGCATCAGCATCTCGTTGCTGATGAACTGGTACAACAAGCGCATTGCGCTGATCGAGCGGTGAGGACAGGCGCATGACTTCCCATGTTTTCAAACCCGATATGCCGCCACCGGTGAAGACCGTCGGCGTGCTGGCGTGGATGCGCGCCAACCTGTTTTCCAGCTGGATCAATACGCTGCTGACCCTGTTCGCGGTCTACCTGGTCTGGCTGATCGTGCCAGCACTGTTGCAGTGGGCGTTCCTGGACGCCAACTGGACGGGCACGACCCGCGCCGACTGCACCAAGGACGGCGCTTGCTGGGTGTTCATCCAGCAACGCATCGGCCAGTTCATGTACGGCTATTACCCGAGCGAGTTGCGCTGGCGGGTCGACCTGACCGTGTGGCTGGGCGTGATCGCCGCGGCACCGCTGTTCATCCGCCGCTTCCCGCGCAAGGTGCCCTACGGTATTGGTTATCTGGTGCTGTATCCGATCCTCGCCTACCTGCTGTTGCACGGCGGCAGCTTCGGCCTGACGCTGGTGCCGACCTCGCAATGGGGCGGGCTGATGCTGACCCTGGTCATTGCCACCGTGGGCATCGCAGCGGCCTTGCCGTTGGGCATTCTGCTGGCCCTCGGTCGGCGTTCGAGTATGCCGGTGGTCAAGGCGGTCTCGGTGACCTTCATCGAGTTCTGGCGCGGCATTCCACTGATTACCGTGCTGTTCATGTCGTCGGTGATGCTGCCGCTGTTCATGCCCGAGGGCACGAGCTTCGACAAGCTGCTGCGGGCGATGATCTTCGTGATCCTGTTCGAGTCGGCCTACATCGCCGAGGTGGTTCGCGGCGGCCTGCAGGCGATTCCCAAGGGGCAGTACGAGGCAGCCGCGGCGATGGGGCTGGGCTATTGGCGTGCCATGGGCCTGGTGATCTTGCCGCAAGCCCTGAAGCTGGTGATCCCCGGCATCGTCAACACCTTCATCGCGCTGTTCAAGGACACGAGCCTGGTGATCATCATCGGCCTGTTCGATCTGCTCAACAGCACCCGGCAAGCCACGGCAGACCCTGCCTGGCTTGGCATGGCGACCGAGGGCTACGTATTCGCGGCCCTGGTCTACTGGATTTTCTGTTTCGGTATGTCCCGCTACTCCATGCACCTGGAGCGCAAGCTGGACACTGGCCACAAGCGTTAGGAGTTTCGAAATGAGTGAAGCGATCAAGCAGCCCGCCGGCCCCGAAGGCATCATCCAGATGCAGGGCGTGAACAAGTGGTATGGCCAGTTCCATGTGCTCAAGGATATCAACCTGAACGTACGCCAGGGCGAGCGCATCGTCCTGTGCGGGCCGTCCGGCTCGGGCAAGTCCACCACCATCCGTTGCCTGAACCGGCTGGAAGAGCACCAGCAGGGGCGCATCGTCGTCGATGGCGTCGAGTTGACCAACGACCTCAAGCAGATCGAGGCGATCCGTCGTGAAGTCGGCATGGTGTTCCAGCACTTCAACCTGTTCCCGCACCTGACCATCCTCGAGAACTGCACCCTGGCACCGATGTGGGTACGCAAGATGCCCAAGCGCAAGGCCGAGGAAATCGCCATGCATTACCTGGAGCGTGTGCGTATTCCAGAGCAGGCGCACAAGTTCCCGGGGCAGTTGTCCGGTGGCCAGCAGCAACGTGTGGCCATTGCCCGCGCGCTGTGCATGAAGCCCAAGATCATGCTGTTCGACGAGCCGACTTCGGCACTCGATCCGGAGATGGTCAAGGAAGTGCTCGACACCATGGTCGGCCTGGCAGAAGACGGCATGACCATGCTCTGCGTGACCCACGAGATGGGCTTTGCCCGCACCGTGGCGAACCGGGTGATCTTCATGGACAAGGGGGAGATCGTCGAGCAGGCCTCGCCGGATGACTTCTTCGACCGGCCGCGCAGTGACCGGACCAAGTTGTTCCTGAGCCAGATCCTGCACTGATATGACTGGGGCCGCAAAGCGGCCCCATGTTGCTGTTACTTTTCTTCTTTGGTCGCCACTGGCGCTGGTGGCGGCCGCAGGCCCACCTCGGCAATCAACTTCAGTTGCTTGCCATTGCGCATCACTTCGATGCTGATCTTCTCGCTCGGTTTGATCCGCGCCACCTGGTTCATCGACTTGCGACCATCGCCGGCCGGCTCGCCATTGATGCTCATGATTACGTCACCCAGTTGCAGCCCCGCACGCTGGGCCGGGCCGTCGCGGAAAATGCCGGCGACCACGATACCCGGACGCCCCTGCATGCCGAACGACTCGGCCAATTCCTCGCTCAATGGCTGCACCTCGATGCCCAGCCAGCCTCGAATCACCTGGCCATGTTCGACGATCGACTTCATCACCTCCAGCGCCAACTTGGCGGGAATGGCGAAACCGATGCCCTGCGAACCACCGGATTTGGAGAAGATCGCGGTGTTGATGCCGATCAGATTGCCGTTGGCGTCGACCAGCGCACCGCCGGAGTTGCCCGGGTTGATGGCCGCGTCGGTCTGGATGAAGTCTTCGTAGTTGTTCAGCCCCAGCTGGTTGCGGCCGGTGGCGCTGATGATGCCCATGGTCACGGTCTGGCCGACACCGAAGGGGTTGCCGATGGCCAGGCAGACATCGCCGATGTGGATGTTGTCGGAGCGGCCGATGGTGATGGCGGGCAGGTTCTTAAGGTCGATCTTCAGCACCGCGAGGTCGGTTTCCGGGTCGCTGCCGATGACCCGGGCCAGGGTCTCGCGGCCATCCTTGAGCGCTACCACGATCTGGTCGGCACCGCTGGTCACGTGGTTGTTGGTCAGCAGGTAGCCTTCGGGGCTCATGATCACCGCCGAGCCCAGGCTCGATTCCCAGCGTCGCTGCTTGGGCAGGTTGTCGCCGAAGAAACGGCGGAACTGCGGGTCTTCGAACAGCGGATGGGCGCTCTTGTTGACCACTTTGGTGGTGTACAGGTTGGCGACGGCGGGCGCCGCCAGGGTGACGGCGTCGGCATAGCTGACCGGGCCCTGCATGATCCGCGAAGTCTGCGGTGCCTGTTGCAGGTTGACGTCCTGGCTGGGCAGGCCGACCCATTCCGGGAAACGCTGGATGATCAGTGCGGCGATCAGTACGCCGGTGAGCAGGGGCCAGCCAAAGTAACGCAAAGCCTTGAGCATCGAATGAATCCTGGAAATAGGGCGAGGGCCGTGGCGCAAACGCGCGCGATCATACACCTCGGTGATCGGCGATGGTATGGATTGCGGTGCAGCTTTCGCGGACAAGTCGGGGCGCCGGTTTCCCCGAACCCGGCGACGGCCCATAATGGCGCTCAGTATACGAGGCCTGGCGCCCGTTGAAGCACCGAATTACAAGGAGATTTTTCCATGGCCGTCGCCCTGAGCACCCTGGTCGAGGAAGCCGAGCGCTACCTGTCCAGTGCCAAGATCCAGGATTATTGCCCCAACGGCCTGCAGGTCGAGGGGCGTCCGCAGGTCAGTCGTATCGTCACGGGCGTCACGGCCAGCCAGGCCTTGCTCGACGCTGCAGTCGAAGCCGAGGCCGACCTGGTGCTGGTCCACCACGGCTACTTCTGGAAGGGCGAGAGCCCATGCATCACCGGGATCAAGCAGCGGCGCATCAAGACCCTGCTCAAGCATGACATCAGCCTCCTGGCGTTCCACCTGCCGCTGGACGTGCACCCTGAGGTGGGCAATAACGTGCAGCTGGCGCGCCAGCTCGACATCACCGTCGAAGGCCCGCTCGATCCCGAAAACCCTCGAGTGGTCGGCCTGATCGGCTCCCTCGCCGAGCCCATGTCGGCCGGCGATTTCGCCCGCCGCGTGCGCGAAGTCATGGGCCGCGAGCCGCTCGTAGTCGAGGGCGAGGGGACGATTCGCCGGGTGGGGTGGTGCACCGGTGGCGGCCAGGGCTATATCGACAACGCCATCGCCGCGGGTGTCGACCTGTTCATCAGCGGAGAGGCCTCCGAGCAGACCTACCACAGTGCGCGCGAGAACGGCATCAGCTTCATCGCTGCGGGGCACCATGCCACCGAACGCTACGGGGTGCAGGCGCTGGGCGACTACCTGGCCAAGCGCTTTGCCCTGGAGCACCTGTTCATCGATTGCCCGAATCCAATCTAGTCGGGCGGGGCCCTGTAGCAGGCTCAGCCCGCGACAGGGTCCTCAAACCCCCAGTCATATCATTAGACCGTTTCGATCTAGCAGTCCTCCTAAATAGAATCAGGCGCTGTGATAAAGTGGCTCGCTCGAACACGGCCCGCTGGCCGTCCATAAGATCGTTTTTCGTGAGTAGCCATGGTCGACAAACTGACGCACTTGAAACAGCTGGAGGCGGAGAGCATCCACATCATCCGCGAGGTGGCCGCCGAGTTCGACAACCCGGTGATGCTGTACTCGATCGGCAAGGACTCCGCCGTGATGCTGCACCTGGCGCGCAAGGCCTTCTTCCCGGGCAAGCTGCCGTTCCCGGTGATGCACGTCGACACCCAGTGGAAATTCCAGGAGATGTACCGCTTCCGCGACAAGATGGTCGAGGAAATGGGGCTGGAGCTGATCACCCACGTCAACCCCGAGGGTGTGGCGCAAGGGATCAACCCCTTCACCCACGGTAGCTCCAAGCACACCGACATCATGAAGACCCAGGGCCTGAAGCAGGCGCTCGACAAGCATGGTTTCGACGCCGCGTTCGGTGGCGCGCGCCGCGATGAAGAGAAGTCGCGGGCCAAGGAGCGCGTCTACTCGTTCCGCGACAGCAAGCACCGCTGGGACCCGAAGAACCAGCGTCCGGAGCTGTGGAACGTCTACAACGGCAAGGTCAACAAGGGCGAGTCGATCCGCGTCTTCCCGCTGTCGAACTGGACCGAGCTGGACATCTGGCAGTACATCTACCTCGAAGGCATCCCGATCGTGCCGCTGTACTTCGCTGCCGAGCGTGAAGTCATCGAGAAGAACGGCACCCTGATCATGATCGACGACGATCGCATCCTCGAGCACCTCAGCGCCGAGGAAAAGGCACGTATCGTCAAGAAGAAGGTGCGTTTCCGTACCCTGGGCTGCTACCCGTTGACGGGCGCTGTCGAGTCCGAAGCCGAAACGCTGACCGACATCATTCAGGAAATGCTTCTGACTCGTACTTCCGAGCGTCAGGGCCGAGTCATCGACCACGATGGCGCCGGCTCCATGGAAGACAAGAAACGTCAGGGCTACTTCTAACTTCAGGGTTACTCCATGTCGCACCAATCCGATTTGATCAGCGAAGACATCCTCGCTTATCTGGCTCAGCACGAGCGCAAAGAACTGCTGCGTTTCCTCACCTGCGGCAACGTGGATGACGGCAAGAGCACCCTGATCGGGCGCCTGCTGCACGATTCGAAGATGATCTACGAGGACCACCTCGAGGCCATCACCCGCGACTCGAAGAAGTCCGGCACTACCGGTGAAGAAGTCGACCTGGCGCTGCTGGTCGATGGCCTGCAGGCCGAACGCGAGCAGGGCATCACCATCGATGTCGCCTACCGCTACTTCTCCACCGCCAAGCGCAAGTTCATCATCGCCGACACCCCGGGCCACGAGCAGTACACCCGCAACATGGCCACCGGCGCCTCGACCTGCGACCTGGCGATCATCCTGGTCGATGCCCGCTACGGCGTGCAGACCCAGACCCGCCGCCACAGCTACATCGCCTCGCTGCTGGGCATCAAGCACATCGTGGTCGCGATCAACAAGATGGACCTCAAAGGCTTCGACGAGCAGGTCTTCGAGTCGATCAAGGCCGACTACCTGAAGTTCGCCGACGCCATCGACCTAAAACCGTCGAGCCTGCACTTCGTGCCGATGTCGGCGCTCAAGGGCGACAACGTGGTCAACCGCAGCGAGCGCTCGCCGTGGTACACGGGCCCGGCACTGATGGAGATCCTCGAGACCGTCGAGGTTTCGGCTGACCGCAACGTCACCGATCTGCGTTTCCCGGTGCAGTACGTCAATCGTCCGAACCTGAACTTCCGTGGCTTCGCCGGCACCATCGCCAGTGGCGTGGTGCACAAGGGCGACGACATTGTGGTGCTGCCGTCGGGCAAGAGCAGCCGGGTCAAGTCCATCGTCACCTACGAGGGCGAGCTGGAGAACGCAGGCCCAGGCCAGGCCGTGACCCTGACTATGGAAGACGAGATCGACATCTCCCGTGGTGACCTGCTGGTGCATGCCGACAATGTCCCGCAGGTGGCCGACCAGTTCGACGCCATGCTGGTGTGGATGGCCGAGGAGCCGATGCTTCCGGGCAAGAAGTACGACATCAAGCGCGCCACCAGCTACGTGCCGGGCTCGATTGCCAGCATTACCCACAAGGTCGATGTGAACACCCTGGAGCAGGGCGCCGCCAGCGCGCTGCAACTGAACGAGATCGGCCGGGTCAAGGTGTCGCTGGACGCCGCCATTGCCCTGGACGGCTACGACAGCAACCGCACCACCGGTGCGTTCATCGTCATCGATCGGCTGACCAACGGCACCGTGGGCGCCGGCATGATCATCGCCCCGCCGGTGCTGCCGCACGGCAGCACTGGCCAGCATGGCAAGCTCGCCCACGTCTCCACCGAGGAGCGCGCCCTGCGCTTCGGCCAGCAGCCGGCCACCGTGCTGTTCAGTGGCCTGTCGGGCGCCGGCAAGAGCACCCTGGCCTATGCCGTGGAGCGCAAGCTGTTCGACATGGGCCGTGCGGTCTATGTGCTCGACGGCCAGAACCTGCGCCATGACCTGAACAAGGGCTTGCCGCAGGATCGCGCAGGTCGCACCGAGAACTGGCGTCGTGCCGCCCATGTGGCGCGCCAGTTCAACGAAGCCGGCCTGCTGACCCTGGCCGCCTTCGTCGCCCCGGATGCCGAAGGCCGCGAGCAGGCCAAGGCGCTGATCGGCAAGGAGCGCCTGGTGACCGTCTACGTTCAGGCTTCGCCGCTGGCGTGCCGCGAGCGTGACCCACAGGGCCTGTATGCCGCCGGTGGCGACAACATCCCGGGTGAAAGCTTCCCGTTCGACGTGCCGCTGGATGCTGACCTGGTGATCGACACCCAGAGCACCAGCGTCGAGGAAGGCGTGAAGCAAGTGCTGGATGTGCTGCGCCAGCGCGGCGCGATCTGACGCCCGATGCTGCACCAGAAACCCCGCTTCGGCGGGGTTTTCTGTTGAGGGCCAGACCCGTTCAGGCCAGCCCATTGTCCTGCCGCCACGTCATCACCTTTTGCACGATGCACTTCGCCGACTCGCTTGTGCCTGATTCAGGGTGATAGATGAGGTCTGACCCCTGCGGGTGAGCGGTGATGTCGATGAAGTGCTCCAGCAACCCATCCTGGAAACTTGCCGAACCTTGTGCGGTGATCAGCACTTCGACCAACGATTCGAACTCGTCAGGTGCGTAGTCGCTCAACTGCTGCCTGAAGGTGATCATTCCTCGACCTCCGAGGACAGCGCATATTGCAGGGCGCTCATGATTCGCATGTTGTCCATGTCGTACACCACTGCGCTGAGCGCTGGTGGCAAAAGATGGCAGATCTGGTAGGAGCGCAAGCCTCTGGCCGTTTCTCCGAAGGGCGCGCGAGGCGCCCAGCCTTTCTTGATCCGGTTCAACTGCGATTCGACGAATTGCTTCGAGAGTATCGGGTCTTCGGCGATGGTCATCCAGAAGGTGCTGGAGAATTGGTCGAAGCTTGTGAAATGTTGTCCGGCGAGTTTTTGGGCGATGTGAGTGGGGATGGGCGTGGCCATGTCGTTCGGGCTCCTTGTGCACGACAGGGTGAGGTGCCCCATGATCAACGCTTGGTCAGCCAGGGAATAGATTCCGATTGCCGAGTTCTGCGCGGGTTGTTTTCTTGTGCCGAGTCAGAAAACTCCGCTACTGGTGTCGTCCAGGGCTGGCACCCTGTGCAAGACGCCTAGATATGCTTCTCCCCCACCGGAATCACCCGCCTTTCCTTCACCGCCTTGTACGAAAAACTCGAATAGATCTCCTTCACCCCGGGCAGTGTCTGCAGCACTTCGCGGGCGAATTCGCCGAAAGACTCCAGGTCCCGCGCGAGGACCTCCAGGAGAAAGTCGTAGCGCCCCGAGATGTTGTGGCAGGCGACGATTTCCGGGATTTCCATCAGGCGCTTCTCGAAGGCGCGGGCAGCGTCCTTGTTGTGCGATTCCATCATGATGCTGACGAACGCTGTGACGCCAAAGCCCAGAGACTTGGGTGAAAGGATGGCCTGGTAGCCGGTGATATAGCCGCCTTCTTCCAGCAGCTTGACCCGCCGCCAGCAAGGCGAAGTGGTCAGGGCAACCTGGTCGGCGAGTTCGGCGACGGTGAGGCGGGCGTTGTCCTGCAGGGCGCCGAGCAGGGCGCGGTCGGTTCGGTCCAGAGGGGCTGGCATGGTTTGCCCTTTTTTCGGTCTGATTGTTGTTTTTGTTCCAGAACTGCCGATGTTCACGGGGCAATTTGGAAAAAAATCCGGGGTGCCAAGGCATAAGCTTAGAACAAACAACAAGGAGGCTGTTGTCATGCGCGCTGCCGTCGATAAGACCGGTTTTTCCACGCGGGCCATTCACCATGGCTACGACCCGCAGTCCCATGGTGGCGCGCTGGTGCCGCCGGTCTACCAGACCGCGACCTACGCTTTCGAAAGCGTCGAGTATGGCGCGGCCTGCTTTGCCGGAGAGCAGGGCGGACATTTCTATAGTCGGATCTCCAACCCGACCCTGGCCCTGCTGGAGCAGCGCATGGCGTCGCTGGAGGGCGGCGAGGCGGGGCTGGCCCTGGCCTCGGGCATGGGTGCCATCACCTCGACGATGTGGACCCTGCTGCGCCCGGGGGATGAGCTGATCGTCGGCGACACCTTGTACGGTTGCACTTTTGCTTTCCTGCACCATGGCATCGGCGAGTTCGGCGTGAAGGTGCGGCATGTTGACCTGAACGATCCGGTCGCGCTCGAGGCGGCGATCACTGCCAGCACGCGGATGATCTATTTCGAGACCCCGGCCAACCCCAACATGCACCTGGTGGACATCGCCGCCGTGGTGGGTGTGGCGCGCCGGCATGACCTGCTGGTGGTGATCGACAACACCTATTGCACCCCCTATCTGCAACGCCCGCTGGAGCTAGGCGCGGACCTGGTGGTGCATTCGGCGACCAAGTACCTCAGTGGCCACGGCGATATCACCGCCGGGCTGGTGGTGGGGCGCAAGGCGCTGATCGACCGGATTCGCCTGGAAGGCTTGAAGGACATGACCGGCGCCGTGCTTTCGCCGCACGATGCATCGCTGCTGATGCGTGGTATGAAAACCCTGGCCCTGCGCATGGACCGCCATTGCAGCAATGCCCTGCGCGTGGCGCAGTTCCTGGAGCGTCATCCACAGGTCGAGCTGATTCATTACCCGGGCCTGCCGAGCTTTGCGCAGTTCGGACTGGCGCAGCGGCAGATGCGTTTGCCGGGCGGGATGATTGCCTTCGAACTCAAGGGCGGCATCCAGGCGGGGCGACGCTTCATGAACGCGTTGCAGTTGTTCAGTCGCGCGGTGAGCCTGGGGGATGCCGAGTCATTGGCGCAGCACCCGGCGAGCATGACCCATTCGAGCTACACGCCCGAGGAACGAGCGCAGCATGGGATCTCCGAGGGGTTGGTGCGGTTGTCGGTGGGCCTGGAGGATGTCGACGACCTGCTGGCGGATCTTGGGCAGGCCCTCGGGAGCCGTGTTTGAGTTAAGTGATGGCCACTTTTCACGGGCACAAAAAAGGCCGCTTTACGCGGCCTTCGTCATGCTTGCTGGGTCAGCGCTTGAGGCCGTAGCTCTCGTCGAGCATGCCCGGCGAGTTCGGCGCCTTGGGCGCGTAGTCGCGTGGGACTTCGGCGGTATCCTTCGGCGGTGTCAGGCGATCGCGCGGACCTTGTGCGGCTTCGGAGTGCAACGACGCGAGCAGGCGCTGGCGGGTCAGCTCGTCCAGGGCCAGGCGATTGGCCCCGTCAGCCAGGTGATCCTGCACATCCTGGTAGCTCTGGGTCAGTTTCTTGACCAGAGAAGCCGTGCTGTTGAAGTGGGTGACCACTTCGTTCTGGTAGTTGTCGAAACGCTGCTGGATGTCGTCCAGCTGGCGTTGCGTACTGCTGGGAGCCGCGTTGGGGAGAAGGCGGGCCAGGGCGAAACCGACGACGACACCAACGACCAGTGCCAGGGTCGGCAGCAACCAAACAAGGAGCGAGTGTTCCACGAGTCCTTCCTCTATAAACGGCTTTGCTTTACGTTAACGGCTCAGACCTGCGCTGTATACCGCGAGCGATCGCAAATCAGAACAGAATTCCTCCTCTAGACGAATCGACCCCCCACGAGGTCACGGAGTAGTGCCTTGCTTGTCCGCGAAACCCCCATGTTCATCGATGGCCCCAGTGGCCCGCTGGAAGCCTTGTACCTGGACGTGGCCGATGCCCGCGGCGTGGTGCTGATCTGCCACCCCAACCCGGTCCAGGGTGGCACCATGCTCAACAAGGTGGTCTCGACGCTGCAGCGCACGGCTCGTGATGCGGGCTACAGCACCCTGCGCTTCAACTACCGTGGCGTCGGCCAGAGCGCCGGCAGCCACGACATGGGCGCTGGCGAAGTGGCCGATGCCGAGGCCGCCGCGGCCTGGCTGCGCGCCACACATCCTGAGCTGGCGCTGGTACTGATGGGCTTTTCGTTCGGGGGCTTCGTCGCCGCCAGCCTGGCCGGGCGGCTGGAACGCGCCGGGAGCGAGTTGCAACATCTGTTCATGATTGCCCCGGCGGTGATGCGCCTGACCGCCGACTTCCCGCTGCCCGAGCGCTGCGCCCTCACCGTGGTCCAGCCTGACACCGACGAGGTGGTCGACCCTGCGTTGGTCTATGAATGGTCCGACGCACTGACGCGCCCCCATGAGCTGCTGAAAGTGGCAGAATGCGGACACTTCTTCCATGGCAAGCTGACCGATCTGAAGGATCTGGTGCTGCCGCGTCTTTCGAACTGAGCCAAGCCTGAATAAGCGATCACCCATGACCACGCGCATTCTCACCGGTATCACCACCACCGGCACCCCGCACCTGGGCAACTACGCCGGCGCCATCCGTCCGGCGATCCTCGCCAGCCAGCAGCCCGGTGCCGACTCGTTCTACTTCCTGGCCGACTACCACGCCCTGATCAAGTGCGACGACCCGCTGCGCATCCAGCGCTCGCGCCTGGAAATCGCCGCCACTTGGCTGGCCGGCGGCCTGGACCCGGACAAGGTCACCTTCTACCGCCAGTCCGACATTCCTGAAATTCCCGAGCTGACCTGGCTGTTGACCTGCGTGGCGGCCAAGGGCCTGCTCAATCGCGCCCACGCCTACAAGGCCTCGGTCGACAAGAACCTGGAAAGCGGCGAAGACCCGGATGCCGGCGTGTCCATGGGCCTGTACAGCTACCCGGTGCTGATGGCCGCTGACATCCTGATGTTCAACGCACACAAGGTTCCGGTCGGTCGTGACCAGATCCAGCACGTTGAAATGGCCCGTGACATCGGCCAGCGCTTCAACCACCTGTTCGGCCAGGGCAAGGAGTTCTTCGTTCTGCCCGAGGCGGTGATCGAGGAAAGCGTGGCCACGCTTCCAGGCCTGGACGGTCGCAAGATGTCCAAAAGCTACGACAACACCATCCCGCTGTTCACCAGCGCCAAGGACATGAAGGACGCCATCTCGCGCATCGTCACCGACTCGCGTGCGCCAGGCGAGGCGAAGGATCCGGACAACTCCCACCTGTTCACCCTGTACCAGGCCTTCGCCAGCGCCGCACAAGCTGGCGAGTTCCGCGAAGAGTTGCTGCAGGGCCTGGGCTGGGGCGAGGCGAAGAGCCGCCTGTTCCAGTTGCTCGACGGCCAGTTGGCCGAGAAGCGCGAGCACTACCATCAACTGATCTCGCGTCCGTCGGACCTGGAAGACATCCTCCTGGCCGGCGCAGCCAAGGCCCGCAAGATCGCCACGCCGTTCCTCGAGCAGTTGCGTGAGTCGGTGGGCCTGCGCTCCTTCCGCAGCAGCGTCCAGGTCAACGCCGAAGTGAAGAAGAAGGCTGCCAAGAGCGCGCGCTTCGTCAGCTTCCGCGAGGAAGACGGCAGCTTCCGCTTCCGCCTCCTGGCCGCCGATGGCGAGCAATTGTTGCTGTCGCGCAGCTTCGCCGACGGCAAGAGTGCAGGCGCGGTGAGCAAGCAACTGCAGCAGGGTGGCGAGGCGGATGTGCGTGTAGATGGCCTGGGCTTCAGCCTGTGGCTCGATGGCGAGCAGGTGGCCGAAGGCCCGCAGTTCGCCGATGCAAGCGCCCGTGATGCGGCGGTGCTGAGCCTGCGTGAGGCGTTGGCGCCCCAGCAGGACTGAAACAGGGACCTGTAGGAGCGGCGGTTCGGCGCTCCGACTTGCCCGCGAAGCAGGCGCCGCGTTGCATGGCACCGGCCATGCCGGTGTTCGCGGGCAAGCCCGCTCCTACAGACTGATTGCCATTAAGCGGGCCGGTCGCTACAGTGACGGCCCGTTTTTTGTTGCCTCGCTAACGAATCATGACGCCCCTAGAACGATATCAAGCAGATCTGAAACGCCCCGATTTCTTCCATGACGCGGCGCAGGAAACGGCGGTGCGTCACTTGCAGCGCCTTTACGACGACCTGGTCGCCGCGCAGAGCAACAAGCCGGGCGTGTTCGGCAAGCTGTTCGGCAAGAAGGAGCAGGCACCGGTCAAAGGCCTGTATTTCTGGGGCGGGGTAGGGCGTGGCAAGACCTACCTGGTCGACACCTTCTTCGAGGCGCTGCCGTTCAAGGAGAAGATGCGCACCCACTTCCACCGCTTCATGAAGCGTGTGCACGAGGAAATGAAAACCCTCAAGGGTGAGAAGAACCCGCTGACCATCATCGCCAAGCGCTTCTCCCAGGAAGCCAAGGTGATCTGCTTCGATGAGTTCTTCGTGTCCGACATCACCGACGCCATGATCCTCGGCACCTTGATGGAAGAGCTGTTCAAGAACGGCGTCTCTTTGGTGG
Source organism: Pseudomonas sp. RW3S2 (assembly GCF_014268955.1). Classification (NCBI taxonomy): domain Bacteria; kingdom Pseudomonadati; phylum Pseudomonadota; class Gammaproteobacteria; order Pseudomonadales; family Pseudomonadaceae; genus Pseudomonas; species Pseudomonas sp. RW3S2. Next base: position 42,459 of record NZ_JABWRM010000001.1, read on the forward strand.
CCACCTCCAACATCGTGCCGGACGGCCTGTACAAGGACGGCCTGCAGCGTGCGCGCTTCCTCCCGGCCATCGCCATGATCAAGCAGTACACCGATGTGGTGAACGTCGACAGTGGCGTTGACTATCGCTTGCGCCACCTGGAGCAGGCCGAGCTGTTCCACTTCCCGCTCAACGAAGCCGCCCACGAGAGTCTGCGCGCCAGTTTCAAGGCCCTGACCCCCGATTGCACCCAGGCGGTCGAGAACGACGTGCTGATGATCGAGAATCGCGAGATCCACGCGTTGCGCACCTGTGACGACGTCGCCTGGTTCGACTTCCGCGCCTTGTGCGATGGGCCACGCAGCCAGAACGACTACATCGAGTTGGGCAAGATCTTCCATGCCGTGCTGCTGAGCAACGTCGAGCAGATGGGCGTCACCACCGACGACATCGCCCGCCGCTTCATCAACATGGTCGACGAGTTCTATGATCGCAACGTCAAGCTGATCATTTCGGCCGAAGTCGAGCTCAAGGACCTGTACACCGGCGGGCGCCTGAGCTTCGAGTTCCAGCGTACGCTCAGCCGACTGCTGGAAATGCAGTCTCACGAGTTCCTGGCTCGCGCGCACAAGCCCTGAAGCCGTACCTGTGCCCTGGCAGGCGCGGGCTTGTCCCGCACCTGCCACGGGTGGTTGGTGTTCTCAGGCCTCCTGCATGAACTGCTGCCGATACTGGTTCGGCGACAGTTCGGTGTGCTGGCGGAACAGCCGGGCGAAGAAGCTCGCGTCGTCGTACCCCACCTCATAACTGATGGTCTTGATGCTCTTGCGGGTGCTCGAGAGCAGGCCCTTGGCGGTCTCGATACGCAGGCGCTGCAGGTAGTGCAGTGGCTTGTCCCCGGTCGCGCTCTGGAAGCGGCGCATGAAATTGCGGATGCTCATGCCATGGTTGCGCGCCACGTCCTCGAAGCGGAACTTGTCGGCGAAGTGCTCCTCCAGCCAGTGCTGGATCTGCAGGATGATCAGGTCCTGGTGCAGCTTCTGCCCGCCGAAGCCCATGCGCCCTGGCGTGTAGTTGCGCTGCACTTCGTAGAGGATATCGCGAGCCACCGCCCGGGCGACGTTGGCGCCGCAGAAACGCTCGATCAGGTAGATGTACAGGTCGCAGGCCGAGGTGGTGCCGCCGGCGCAGTACAGGTTGTCGGCGTCGGTCAGGTGCTTGTCCTGATTCAGGCGGATGGTGGGGAAGCGTTCGGCGAAGCTGTTGAAGAAGCGCCAGTAGGTGGTCGCCTCCTTGCCGTCGAGCAGGCCTGACTCGGCGAGCCAGAACACGCCGCTGGCTTCGCCGCACAGCACGGCGCCACGGGCGTGCTGCTCACGCAGCCAGGGGAGCACTTGCGGGTAGCGGGCGAGCAGGTTGTCGAAGTCGTCCCAGAACGCCGGGAGGATGATCACATCGGCGTCACCCAGGCCACTGTCCACGGGGAGTTGAACGTCGCTGAAGCTGTCCACCGGCTGGCCGTCAGGGCTCACCAGGTGAATCTCGAACATCGATTGCAGCCCCAGGCCCAGTTGCTTGCTGTAACGCAGGCTGGCCAGGTGGAAGAAGTCCTTGGCCTGCATCAGTGTCGAAGCGAACACTTTATCAATGGCCAGGATGCTGACGCGCCGCAACGACGCGGAGGGTTGGGTAAACATCATTGTCATTGTTCTTATAGGGTAGAGTGGTCAATCACCGGCTGGATCGTCTTATTTTTTGGCGATTGTGTCTACCCCGAAGAAATGCGCTGCCCTCTTCGCGGGCAAGCCCGCTCCCACAAGGCCTGTGATGAACCTTGTGGGAGCGGGCTTGCTCGCGAAGAGGGCAGTACATGATCACGCTCAGGGCGCCGGGTTTGGCTGCTGCTGGTGCAGTGCCTCGATCGCCGCCAACAGTTCGTCACTCAGCACCAGGTTGGCGCTGTCCAGGTTGCTCTGCAATTGCTTGAGATCGGTCGCCCCGATGATGTTGCTGGTCACGAACGGCTGGCGGGTGACGAATGCCAGGGCCATCTGCGCCGGATCCAGGCCATGCTCGCGGGCCAACTGCACGTAGCGGCTGCAGGCGGCCACGGTCTGCGGGTTGGAGTAGCGGGCGAAGCGGCTGAACAAGGTCAGGCGTGCCTTTTCCGGGCGCGCGCCGTTCTCGTACTTGCCCGACAGCATGCCGAAGGCCAGTGGCGAATAAGCCAGCAGGCCGCACTGCTCGCGGATCGCCACTTCCGCCAGGCCCACCTCGAAGCTGCGATTGAGCAGGTTGTACGGGTTCTGGATCGACACTGCCCGTGGCCAGCCGCGGCTTTCGGCCAGGTGCAGGAACTTCATGGTGCCCCATGGCGTTTCGTTGGACAGGCCGATGTGGCGGATCTTGCCGGCGCGCACTTGCTCGTCGAGCACCTCCAGCGTTTCCTCCAGCGGCGTGAACAGGTCGTTGGGCAGGTGCTGGTAGCCCAGCTTGCCGAAGAAGTTGGTCGAACGCTCCGGCCAGTGCAGCTGGTAGAGGTCGATGCGGTCGGTCTGCAGGCGCTTGAGGCTTTCGTCCAGCGCGGCGACGATGTGCTGGCGGTTGTGCTTGAGCTGGCCGTCGCGGATATGGCTGATGCCGTTGCCGGGGCCAGCGACCTTGCTGGCGAGAATCCAGTCGTCACGGCCGCCATTGGCAGCGAACCAGTTGCCGATGATGCGTTCGGTCGCCGCGTAGGTCTCCGGGCGCGGCGGCACCGGGTACATTTCGGCGGTGTCGATGAAGTTGATGCCGGCGGCCTTGGCCAGGGCGATCTGCTCGAAGGCCTCATCCTGGACGTTCTGCTCACCCCAGGTCATGGTACCCAGGCACAGTGCGCTGACGTTGAGGTCGGTACGGCCGAGCTTGCGGTATTCCATCGGAAGGCTCTCTGCTGGACAAAGAAACCATCAAAGCAGGTTGAAAATCTTTGCGCAATCTGGATAATGCTGGGCCTCTCCGTGTGGCGGAAGTGATGCACCACCACGCAGGAAGAACCCCGTCGATCATGGGCGTGCCCGACCCGAGCCCCCAAAAGCGTCCGTGCTCGGCTGCGCGCTTGCCCTTGGCAAGTTGTGCACTATCCAGTAAGATTCGCCGTCTATTTTTCGCTGGGCGGCCTCTGAGGCTTTAGAGAATGAAAACTTTTACTGCTAAACCGGAAACAGTAAAGCGCGAGTGGTTCGTAATCGATGCCGCTGGTCAGACCCTGGGTCGTCTGGCTACCGAAATCGCTACCCGTCTGCGCGGCAAACACAAGCCTGAGTACACTCCTCACGTTGACACCGGCGACTACATCGTCGTCATCAACGCCGAGCAGGTTCGTGTAACTGGTGCCAAGTCTTCGGACAAGATGTACTACTCCCACTCCGGCTTCCCAGGTGGCATCAAGGAAATCAGCTTCGAGAAGCTGATCGACAAGGCCCCTGAGCGCGTCATCGAGACCGCGGTCAAAGGCATGCTGCCGAAGAACCCGCTGGGTCGCGACATGTACCGCAAGCTGAAAGTGTACGCGGGTGCTACCCACCCTCACACTGCTCAGCAGCCTCAAGAACTGAAGATCTAACGGGATAGTTCATTATGTCGGCGACTCAAAATTACGGCACTGGCCGTCGCAAGACCGCAACCGCTCGCGTTTTCCTGCGTCCGGGTACTGGTAACATTTCCATCAACAACCGTCCTCTGGACACTTTCTTCGGCCGCGAAACCGCTCGCATGGTTGTTCGCCAGCCGCTGGAACTGACCGAGACCGTTGAGAAGTTCGACATCTACGTCACCGTCGCCGGTGGTGGTGTCAGCGGTCAGGCCGGTGCTATCCGCCACGGTATCACCCGCGCTCTGATGGAATACGACGAAACCCTGCGTGGCGCTCTGCGTCGTGCTGGCTACGTCACCCGCGACGCTCGTGAAGTCGAGCGTAAGAAAGTGGGTCTGCGTAAAGCGCGTAAGCGTCCTCAGTACTCCAAGCGTTAATAGCGCTTCGGCAGTCGAAAAAGCCCGGTTCCTTGGAACCGGGCTTTTTTTATGTCTTGAACTAACCTGTCAGCATGTCCGGGCCGAGTTGCCACATAGACGCAGATCAAGCAAAGCGAGGGTTGTAGCCCGAACCAGGGGTAATCACCTTGTCAGTGTGTGGATTTGTTTCTTACCATGGCGGCCAATTTTTAGCGCCACAGACATTACTAATAGACGCCTGATCCAGCGGGCGAGAAGAAAGCTGATGGGAGAGGACTGAATGAGCAATGACGGCGTCAACGCAGGCCGGCGCCGCTTCCTCGTAGCTGCCACATCCGTGGTGGGGGCTGCGGGGGCAGTGGGGGCTGCGGTACCGTTCGTGGGGTCATGGTTCCCCAGTGCCAAGGCGAAAGCCGCTGGGGCACCGGTGAAGGTCAACATCGCCAAGGTTGAGCCCGGGCAGCAGATGGTTGCCGAATGGCGCGGTCAGCCGGTGTTCATCGTGCGACGAACGCAAGAGATCCTCGGCAATCTGAAAAAGATCACTGCAGACCTGTCCGACCCCGAGTCCAAGGCTTCGGTGCAGCCGACCTACGTCGATCCCGAGGTCCGCTCGATCAAGCCGGAAATCCTCATTCTCGTTGGCTTGTGCACCCACCTGGGGTGCTCGCCGACTTTCCGTCCGGAAGTCGCCCCCGCCGATCTCGGTCCGAAGTGGGTCGGTGGCTATTTCTGCCCTTGCCATGGCTCGCACTATGATCTGGCGGGTCGCGTCTACAAGTCGCAGCCAGCCCCGCTCAATTTGCCAGTGCCGCCGCACTCGTACGAGTCGGACGACATCATCGTCATCGGCGTCGATCAGGAGAACGCATGATGAGCAAGTTCATGGACTGGATTGATGCTCGCTTCCCCGCCACGAAAATGTGGGAAGACCACCTGAGCAAGTATTACGCGCCCAAGAACTTCAACTTCCTGTACTTCTTTGGCTCCCTCGCGTTGCTGGTGCTGGTCAACCAGATCGTCACGGGGGTCTGGCTGACCATGAGCTTCACGCCCTCGGCAGAAGAGGCCTTCGCCTCGGTCGAGTACATCATGCGCGATGTCGAGTACGGCTGGATTCTGCGCTATCTGCACTCCACCGGCGCCTCGGCGTTCTTCATCGTGGTCTACCTGCACATGTTCCGCGGGTTGCTCTACGGTTCGTACCAGAAGCCGCGTGAGCTGGTGTGGCTGTTCGGCATGCTGATCTACCTGGCGCTGATGGCCGAGGCCTTCATGGGTTACCTGCTGCCTTGGGGGCAGATGTCCTACTGGGGCGCCCAGGTGATCATCTCGCTGTTCGGTGCCATCCCGGTGATCGGCGATGATCTCACTCAATGGATCCGTGGTGACTACCTGATCTCAGGCATCACCCTGAACCGCTTCTTTGCCCTGCATGTGGTGGCGCTGCCGATCGTCATTCTCGGGCTTGTGGTGCTGCACATCCTGGCACTGCACGAGGTGGGCTCGAACAACCCGGACGGTGTCGACATCAAGAAGCACAAGGACGAGAACGGCGTACCGCTGGATGGCATTCCCTTCCACCCGTACTACACCGTCAAGGATATCGTCGGGGTCGTGGTATTCCTCTTCGTGTTCTGCGCCGTGGTGTTCTTCTTCCCGGAAATGGGTGGCTACTTCCTGGAAAAACCTAACTTCGAGCAGGCCAACGCCTTCAAGACCCCCGAGCACATTGCGCCGGTGTGGTACTTCACGCCCTTCTACGCGATCCTGCGGGCGGTGCCTGACAAGCTGTTCGGCGTCATCGCCATGGGCGCGGCGATCGCGGTGCTGTTCGTGTTGCCCTGGCTCGATCGCAGCCCGGTGCGCTCCATGCGCTACAAGGGTTGGTTGAGCAAGATCTTCCTGCTGGTGTTCTGCGTGGCCTTCATCATTCTCGGCGTGCTCGGTGTGCTGGCGCCTACGCCCGGACGGACCCTGCTGTCCCAGGTCTGCACCGTGCTGTATTTCGCCTACTTCCTGTTGATGCCGTTCTACACAAGGCTCGAGAAGACAAAACCGGTTCCGGAAAGGGTGACTGGCTGATGAAAAAGTTTATTGCAGTAATGTTCCTGGCATTGATGCCTGCCTTATCCTTTGCTGCCGAGCAGGGTGTGGAGCTGCAGAAGGTCGATATCGACCTGACCGACAAGGCCGCGTTGCAGGATGGCGCGCGCACCTTCGCCAACTATTGCATGGGTTGCCACAGCGCCAAGTTCCAGCGGTACGAGCGGGTTGCCGATGACCTGGGCATCCCCCACGAGCTGATGCTCGAAAAGCTGGTGTTCACGGGGGCCAAGATCGGCGATCACATGAAGATCGGCATGCAGCCCAGCGATGCCAAGACCTGGTTCGGTGCGGCGCCGCCTGATCTCACGTTGGTCGCCCGAGTGCGTGGCAACGATTGGCTGTACAGCTACCTGCACAGCTTCTACGAAGACAAGTCGCGCCCTTATGGGGTGAACAACAAGGTCTTCCCGAACGTGGGCATGCCCAACGTGCTGGTCGGGCTGCAGGGCAACCAGGTGATTGGCTGCAAGCAGATCCAGACAGTGGTCGACGGCAAGAAGCAATTCGACCCGCTGACTGGCAGTCCGTTGACCCATGAAGCCTGTGACCAGCTGACCATCGAGCCGAAATCCGGTACCCTGACGCCCGAGCAGTTCGACGAGAAGGTCAAGAACCTGGTGACCTTCCTGGCCTATTCGGCCAACCCGGTCAAACTGGAAAGTCAGCGCATCGGCACCTATGTCCTGCTGTACCTGGCTTTCTTCTTCGTGTTCGCCTACTTGCTCAAGCGCGAATACTGGAAGGACGTGCACTGATCACGCAGTAGTTTCTGGTAGTTGAACGCGCCCTGGGGTGCTCCTGCGCAATCGCGAGGAGTCTCCCAGGGCGCGTTTGCATTTGCAGTTTCACAAGCATCCCCATGCGAGGAGGAGCTACATGGGCGCGACCAACAGGTTAGCCTGCTATTCCGACCCCGCTGACCATTATTCTCATCGGGTACGCCTCGTTCTCGCCGAGAAGGGCGTCAGTGTGCAGATCATCGACGTCATCGCCGATCGTCTGCCGCCCAAACTGATCGAAGTGAATCCCTATGGCAGCGTGCCAACCCTGGTCGATCGCGACCTGGCGTTGTACGAATCGACCGTGGTGATGGAATACCTCGAGGAGCGTTATCCTCATCCGCCGCTGATGCCGGTATACCCGGTGGCGCGCGGCAACAGCCGCCTGCTGATGCACCGTATCCAGCGTGACTGGTGTGCACTGGCCGATGTCATTCTCGATCCGCGTGCCGCCGAGGCAGCCCGCGGTGAGGCGCGCAAGTCGCTGCGCGAGAGTCTGACTGGGGTCTCGGCGCTGTTCGGCGAGTTTCCCTGCTTCATGAGCGAGGAGCAAAGCCTGGTCGATTGTTGTCTACTGCCCATACTCTGGCGATTGCCGGTACTGGGTATCGAGCTGCCGCGGCAAGCCAAGCCGCTGCTGGATTATATGGAGCGACAGTTCGCCCGCGAGCCTTTCCAGGCGAGCCTGTCTGCTGCTGAACGTGAAATGCGCAAGCTTTAAGGAGCCGTTGATGAACTCCAGTCGCCCCTATCTGGTTAGAGCACTGTACGAGTGGATCGTCGACAACGATTGCACCCCCCATATGCTGGTCAATGCCGAGTATCCGGCGGTCCAGGTGCCCCAGGGATTTGCCAGCGATGGCCAGATCGTCTTGAACATCTCGCCCAGTGCCGTGCGTAACCTGCACATGGACAACGAAGCGGTGAGCTTCGAGGGGCGGTTCAGTGGTGTAGCTCATTCGCTCTATGTGCCAGCTGGCGCAATTCTGGGTATCTATGCCCGTGAGAATGGCCAGGGCATGGTGTTCGAGCTGGAGCCGCCGTTGATGGGGGGCGAAGAGCTCGATGAGGAAGAAGGCGTCGAGCCTGATGATGATGGCCCGCCGGAAGGTGGTGGCCAGCCGCCGCGACCGACTGGACGACCGAGCTTGAAAGTGGTCAAGTAACAAAAAAGGCGATCCAGATGGATCGCCTTTTTTTTCAAGTTCGGATTACAGGTCCTTGATGGAGCGGACCTGATCCTTGTTGATACGGGTCGGCTTGCCATCGAGCTGCTTGAATTCATAGAAGCCGGAGTCACGGTCGAACTTCGGCGTGTCGGTGGTCTGCAGCTCGCGGCCATCGTTGAGGGTGATCACGCTCGGGGTAGAGCAGCCGGCCAGGGTGGCGAAGGCAGTAATGGCCAGGAGGGACAGCAGGGACTTCTTCATGGGTACTTCCTGAGAGTGTGAGGGTAATGCATGCCGTTGTCTGCGGTGCCCCAGCGCCGGGGCTGGGGGGCCGCTGGCAGTGTTAGTCGATGTACTCGAACAGCTTGACGATTTTCTGTACGCCAGACACACCCTGAACCACGTTGGTGGCAGCGTTGGCTTCCTGCTGGGTGACCAGGCCGAGCAGGTAGACGATTCCGTTCTCGGTGATCACCTTGATGCGTGAGCTGGGAACGTTGGCATCACCGATCATCTGGGTCTTGATCTTGGTGGTCAGCCAGGTGTCGTTGTTGCGTGCCAGGATCGACGAGGGCTGCATCACCTGCAGCTCGTTATGCACCTTCTTGACCCGTTGTACCTGGCCGGCGGTCTGCTCGGCGAGGCTCTTGAGGTCGGCGCGCGGCGTTTGACCGGCGAGCAGCACGATGCCGTTGTAGCTGCTGACGACGATGTGCGAGCCCTTGTCCAGGTCGGGGCTTGCCTTGGCGACGTTGACCGAAACCTTGGTTTCGATCAGCGAATCGTCGATCTTGCTACCGATGGTGCGGGTGCCGCGATCATCTTCGATCGGCGAGTTGCGGGTCGAGGTCAATACCGAGCTGCAACCGGAAATACCGAGGCACAGGGTCAGGGCCATGAGGCCGAGGCGCTTGGGGATCATTCTTCACTCCCGAACAGTTGGCTGTCGATCAGATCGCACAGGCAATGGATCGCCAGCAGGTGGACTTCCTGGATACGCGCAGTGACCGTGGAGGGGACGCGGATCTCCACATCCTCGGGCAGCAGCAGCGAAGCCATACCGCCGCCGTCACGTCCGGTCAATGCTACGACAATCATTTCACGATCATGTGCGGCCTGGATCGCCTGGATCACGTTGGCCGAGTTGCCGCTGGTGGAGATCGCCAGCAGTACGTCGCCGGGTTGGCCCAGGGCGCGGATCTGCTTGGAGAAGACTTCGTTGTAGCTGTAGTCGTTGGCGATCGAGGTGATGGTCGAGCTGTCGGTGGTCAGGGCGATGGCTGGCAGGCTCGGACGCTCGCGCTCGAAGCGGTTGAGCAGTTCCGAGGAGAAATGCTGGGCGTCGCCCGCCGAGCCACCGTTGCCGCAGGCGAGCATCTTGCCCTCGTTGAGCAGCGCGTTGACCATGACCAGGCTGGCCTGCTCGATGTGCGGTGCCAGGATGTCCATTGCCTGTTGCTTGGTATCGATGCTGGCCTGGAACAGCCGGCGAATTCGGGATTGCATGTCCATCTGGTGTGACCTTAAGTGCGGCGGAGGCCTGCGCGACGCGCGACAGGGGCCAGCCCGCGAAACATAGAGCAAAGAAATCGGAATGGGTTCAGCATTCGAAGGCGTTTTTCAGCCATTGAAGCGGCCGACCTGCATGGTGGCTGCCCTGCAGGGCGACTACGTCGAAGCGGCAGGGGTGATCGGCCCAGCGGGACTCCTTCAGCAGGAACAGGTTGGCGGCAAGCGCCAGGCGTTTCTGCTTGCGCGCGTCGATACTTTCGAGCGCTCCGCCGAAATCCGCGTGCAAGCGGTAGCGGACTTCGACGAATACTACTGTATCGGCGTCGAGCATGACCAGATCAAGCTCGCCTCCCTTGCATCGCCAGTTACGCGTCAGCAGTTGCAGGCCTTGCCCTCGAAGATACTCGAGGGCCTGGTTTTCTGCCGCGAGCCCGGCGCTGGTGGGGGAGGCGTCGGGCATCAGCGTGCAGTATCCGGCAGGCGCTTGACCTGACCGCCGTAGAATTCGGCCCATGGCAGTTGGCGTTCGATACGCTGGTTGACGTTGATGCTCAGGCTGCCGGACAGGCCCTCGACGCGGTTGTCAGGCAGCGCCTTGAGCTGGTCCAGGCGTGGCGCCAGGCTGTAGGCATCGACACCCATGGCGTACAGGCGACCCAGGCTGCCGGCAGCTTGAGGCCACTGCTGCACGACTTGCTGACGCAGGCTGTTGGTGTTGTCCAGCAACCAGGGGGTTTCGCAGAAGCGGATGCCGTTCATGTCGTTGTACTGGTTCACGTCACCACTGGCGCTGTAGAGGTTGGAGGTGGCGTAGACCGGTACGTCACCCGCGTACTGGAAGTTGAGGGTCGGCTTGATCTGCTGGGCCTGCTGCGGGGTGGCGGCTAGGAAGATGAAATCGATGTCCTGGCGACGCGATGGTTGTGCGGCGACATTACCACCCACGGCGCTCTGCAGGCTCTTGGCACGACCTTCGCTCTGGCGCAGCTGGAACAGGTCGGCGATCTGTTGGGCCAGGGCGACTGGCTGGGCGATGCGCTCGGCAGCGAGCAGGGTGCCGCCGTTGCCTTCCCAGTCCTGGCGGAAAGCTGCGAGCACGCGGTCACCCCATTCGCCGCTCGGCACCAGGGCCACGGCGCGGACCAGGCCGTCTGCGCGGGCACGGCGAGAGACTTCGCGAGCTTCGTCCTCGGCGGCGAGGCCGAACTGGAACAGTTGTGGTGGCGATTTCTGCCCGGCCTCGGCGTAGTTCAGTGCCAGGGTGGTGATGGGCAGTTGCGGGTAGTCGGCGAGTTTCTTCACCAGTGGCTTTTCGAGCGGACCGATCACCAGCTGTACGCCGGCCGCCTGGGCCTGGCGATAGAAGTCGTCCAGCGAGGTGAGGCGCGAGCTGTCGAAAACCTGAACCGCCGGCGCTGGCTGGCCGGATTGCTGGGCCTGGAAATGGGCCGCCATGAAGCCGTCGCGCAGCGCGCGGGCTACACCGGCGAGCGGGCCTTCCTGTGGCAGCAGCAGGGCGATCTTGGTCAGCGGCTGGCTGGCCAGTTGCTTGAGCTTGACCAGTGCGTCAGGCAACTGCTTGGCGGCCGGATGATCGGCATGTTGCTGGCGCCAGCTGTCGATGGCGGCCTGTTGCTGCTCCAGGGTGCCGGCGCTCTTGACCGCCAGGGCCAGGCTGGTCCAGCCGGCGAGGGTCGGGTTGCTGGTTGGTTGCTGCAGCTGGTCGGCGGGCAGCGAGGCTACCAGCGACCAGATGGCATCGTTGTTCTTGGTTGCGTCCGGGCCGCTGAGCAGCGGAGCCAGCAAGATGCGCTGCTGGGCCGCAGGAAGTGCCTGGCCGTCGGCTTCGAGGGCTGCAGCATGCACGCTGTAGGTGCGCACCTGCTGCTCTTCGGGGAGCTCGCCGACGCGTTGCAGGCTCGGGTGCGACAGGGCGCCGAGGGCGGCCTTGGGCTGGTTGCGGCTCATCGCCAGCTCGGCAGCCAGGGTGCTGGCGAACACCTGTTGGGCGGGTTTGAGCGTGTCCAGTGGAACCTGCTCGAGGATGCGTGCGGCGCGTGGGAAGTCCTTCTGCCGGTAGGCCATGTCGGCGGCGCTCAGGCGCAGCAGCGCGGCGTCTTCGGCGGACTTGCTGGAAGCCGCCTTCTCGAGCAGTTGCTCGATGCTGGCGTCCGGGGTGCGTGGCAGTTCGCCCAGGCTGGATGAGGGCGAGCTGGCGCAGGCTGCCAGCAGGGCAGCGAGACAGAGGGCTGTGAGCAGCCGCAGGCAAGCGATCATGTAAGGGTCCTGTTACTCGATCAAGTTGGCCGGCAATTGTACCCAAGCGCTGGCCGGGGCGCGATCTTGCTGACGCTGATCCTTCACTATAGGTCGCATGTCAGGGGGTGGCGGCCAAGTTCTTTGCGCCTTGTTGCGGGCGCTCGGGCTACAATAGCGCCTTTGATCGGCAAGGCAGGTGTGTGCAGTGACTGATGTTGCAGGGGTTCCAAAATCCATAGCGGGTACGCTTTACGTCGTTGCGACGCCCATCGGCAACCTCGACGACATGAGCGCCCGGGCACTCAAGGTGCTGGCCGGCGTGGCGCTGATCGCCGCCGAGGATACCCGCCACTCGGTGCGTCTGCTGCAGCATTTCGGCATCGAGACGCCGCTGGCGGCCTGCCATGAGCACAACGAGCGCGACGAAGGCAGTCGCTTCATTACGCGCTTGCTGGCGGGTGACGATGTGGCGCTGGTGTCCGATGCCGGCACGCCGCTGATTTCCGATCCGGGCTATCACCTGGTGCGCCAGGCGCGGGCTGCCGGGGTGAAGGTGGTGCCGGTGCCAGGGGCGTGCGCGCTGATCGCTGCGCTGTCGGCGGCGGGGCTGCCCTCTGATCGCTTCATTTTCGAAGGCTTCCTGCCAGCGAAGGCTGTCGGGCGCCGTGCGCGTCTGGAGCAGGTCAAGGAAGAACCTCGGACCTTGATCTTCTATGAAGCGCCGCATCGTATCCTTGAGTGCCTGGAAGACATGGAGGCGGTATTCGGCGGTGAGCGCCCGGCTGTACTGGCGCGAGAGCTGACCAAGACGTTCGAGACGCTCAAGGGCTTGCCGCTGGCCGAGTTGCGCGCCTTTGTCGCAGCTGACGCCAATCAGCAGCGTGGTGAGTGCGTGGTGCTGATGGCGGGCTGGAGTGCGCCGCAAGACGACCAGGCGATCAGTAGCGACGCCATGCGTGTATTGGATCTGTTGCTGGCAGAATTACCGCTCAAGCGGGCGGCAGCATTGGCGGCGGAAATTACCGGGGTGCGTAAGAATCTTCTTTATCAAGCAGCGCTGGATAAACAGAAAAGCCATTAATGGCGTAATGATATTATTTGCGGTATTGCTTGTTCTTGATCGCGCCTGCCGTTACCCTTGTCGGCGGAGAGTCGATCGGACAGTCGCTGCCTGTTTTTGTTCCGCAAAATCAGGGGGAGGAAAGTCCGGGCTCCGCAGGGCAGAGTGCCAGGTAACGCCTGGGAGGCGCGAGCCTACGGAAAGTGCCACAGAAAATAACCGCCTAAGCACTTCGGTGCCGGTAAGGGTGAAAAGGTGCGGTAAGAGCGCACCGCACGGCTGGCAACAGTTCGTGGCTAGGTAAACCCCACTCGGAGCAAGACCAAATAGGGTTCCATACGGCGTGGCCCGCGTCGGAACCGGGTAGGTTGCTAGAGGCGTCCAGTGATGGCCGTCGTAGAGGAATGACTGTCCTCGACAAAACCCGGCTTACAGATCGACTCTCCACCCCCTCTCTTCCTGCTTGAATCGATAGCAGATCCTTCCTGGTAATGCCGAAAAGTTCTTACTCTTGATAATTCACTTTAACTTCACACTCTATCCGTTTGAGTGCGCTTGATTTTTTCCGCCAATTTTTTCTTCCGGTAGTCCTTCCTCCTTCCTTTGTTGCGCTAAATCTCGGTCCTGTAAGGGTTTTCCCTATGAACGCGCCTTGACGGTGTGGCGGACGGATTCCTATAGTGTGCGCAAGTGGCAGAAAGTGGGATGAAGTGGGTTTTCTGGCACAAAAAAGTTACCATTGTGGGGAATCGCAGCCGTGTTCCGCGGAGCCAACGCCGTCAGCCTCGATGCAAAGGGCCGTCTCGCCATGCCGAGCCGGTACCGTGACGAGCTCGATTCGCGTTGCAATGGTCAACTTATCGTGACCATCGACGCTGTTGACCCCTGCTTGTGTGTTTATCCCCTCGATGAGTGGGAGCAGATAGAAGCCAAGTTGCGTGCCTTGCCGTCGCTGCGTGAGGAAAACCGCCGCCTGCAGCGTTTGCTGATCGGTAATGCGGTTGACCTGGAGCTCGATGGCAGTGGTCGTTTCCTGGTTCCGCCCCGTTTGCGTGAGTACGCCAAGCTCGACAAGAAGGCGATGCTGGTGGGGCAACTGAACAAATTCCAGCTGTGGGATGAGGATGCCTGGAACGCGGTTTCGGCAGCCGACCTCGCAGCTATTCAACAACCGGGCGCCATGCCCGATGAACTGCGTGACCTGATCCTGTGACGATAGATAGCGGCTTCAACCACATCACCGTATTGCTCGACGAAGCTGTCGAGGCATTGGCCCTGCGCGCCGACGGTTGCTATCTGGACGGGACCTTTGGTCGCGGTGGGCACAGTCGTCTCATTCTCAGCAAGCTCGGGCCGCAAGGACGGCTGCTGGGCTTCGACAAAGATCCACAGGCGATTGCCACGGGGCAAGCGCTGGCGGCCGAAGACGGCCGCTTTGTCATTGTGCAGCGCAGCTTCGCCGAACTGGGTGATGAAGTGCGTGCGCGCGGGCTGGACGGCAAGGTCAGCGGTATCCTGCTCGACCTGGGTGTCTCCTCGCCGCAGCTGGACGATCCTGAGCGCGGCTTCAGTTTCCTCAACGATGGCCCGCTGGACATGCGCATGAATCCGGGCCAGGGCATCAGCGCCGCCGAGTTCATCGCCACCGCGCCCGTCGAAGAAATAGCCCGCGTGTTCAAGGAGTACGGCGAGGAGCGTTTTGCCGGTCGCATGGCGCGTGCGGTGGTCGAGCGTCGCGAGAAGCAGCCGTTCACCCGTACCGCCGACCTGGCCGAAGTGCTCAAGGTCGCCAACCCTGCTTGGGAGAAGGGCAAGAATCCGGCGACTCGCGCTTTCCAGGGGCTGCGCATTCACGTCAATAACGAGCTGGGCGATCTGGAGGCCGGCCTGGACGCCGCGCTCGAGGCGCTGGAAGTCGGCGGCCGCCTGGCGGTGATCAGCTTCCACTCGCTGGAAGACCGCATCGTCAAACTGTTCATGCGCAAGCTGGTCAAGGGCGAAGCGGATAACCTGCCACGCAACCTGCCGGTGCAGCACAAGGCCTTCGAGCCTCGTATCAAGCTGATCGGCAAGGCGCAGTTCGCCTCCGATGCAGAACTCAAGGCCAACCCGCGTGCGCGCAGCGCCGTCATGCGCGTTGCGGAGAAGCTGCGGTGAGTCGCCTGTTCGCCAAGCCATTGCCAGGCGGAAGCTTCCTGATGCTTCTGCTGTTCGTTGGCGTGCTGGTGTCGGCCATCGCTGTCTCCTACAGCGCTCACTGGAACCGCCAGTTGCTCAACACGCTCTACAACGAGCTGAGCGAGCGCGACAAGGCCCAGGCTGAGTGGGGGCGCCTGATTCTCGAGCAGAGCACCTGGACTGCCCACAGCCGTATCGAAAACCTGGCTGCCGGCCAGTTGAAGATGCGCGTACCCAACGCTGACGAAGTGCGGATGGTGACGCCATGATGAAGCTCGAGGGTGCACTCTACCCCTGGCGCTTCCGGGTCGTCGTAGGCCTGCTGGCGTTGATGGTCGGCGCGATCAGCTGGCGGATCATCGACCTGCAGGTGGTCGACCGAGACTTCCTCAAGGGGCAGGGCGATGCTCGCAGCCTGCGCCATATCCCGATTCCTGCACACCGTGGCCTGATTACCGACCGCAATGGCGAGCCTCTGGCCGTCAGTACGCCGGTCACCACGCTCTGGGCCAACCCAAAGGAGATGCAGGCGTCCAAGGACCGTTGGCCGCAACTGGCCGCTGTGCTGGGGCAGAACCCGCAGCAACTGATCGAGCGCCTCACCCAGCAGGCCAACAAGGAATTCATCTACCTGGTTCGCGGCCTCACCCCCGAGCAGGGCCAGCAGGTACTCGACCTTAAAGTACCCGGTGTCTACGGCCTCGAGGAGTTCCGCCGCTTCTATCCGGCGGGCGATGTCACGGCGCACATGGTGGGTTTCACCGACCTGGACGACCATGGTCGTGAAGGTGTCGAGCTCGCCTATGACGAGTGGCTGGCCGGGGTGCCTGGCAAACGTCAGGTGATCAAGGACCGGCGCGGCCGCCTGATCAAGGATATTCAAGTCACCAAGAACGCCAAGGCCGGTAAGACCTTGGCGTTGTCGATAGATCTGCGCCTGCAGTACCTGGCGACTCGCGAGCTGCGCAACGCCATCGCCGAACAGGACGCCAAGGCCGGCAGCCTGGTGATCATGGACGTCAAGACCGGCGAGGTCCTGGCGATGGTCAACCAGCCAACGTACAACCCCAACAACCGCCGCAGCATGTTCCCGGCAGCCATGCGTAACCGGGCGATCATCGATGTGTTCGAGCCAGGTTCCACGGTCAAGCCGATTTCCATGAGTGCGGCGCTGCAGAGCGGGCGCTGGAAACCCACCGACAAGGTCGAGGTGTATCCGGGCAGCCTGCAGATTGGTCGCTACACGATCAAGGACGTGTCCAGGAGCGAGGGCCCGATCCTCGACCTGACCGGCATCCTGATCAACTCCAGTAACGTCGGCATGAGCAAGATCGCCTTCGATATCGGCGGCGAAGCCATCTATCGGGTGATGTCGCAGGTTGGCCTGGGGCAGTACACCGGCCTTGGATTCCCGGGTGAGCGCGTGGGCAACCTGCCCAACCATCGTGAGTGGCGCAAGGCCGAGACAGCCACGCTCTCCTATGGATACGGCGTATCGGTCACCGCCCTGCAGTTGGTTCACGCCTACGCCGCGCTGGCCAACGACGGCAAGATGGTGCCGCTGTCAATTCTCAAGGTCGACAAGGCGCCGGAAGCCGTGCAAGCCATTCCGAAGGAAACCGCCAAGACCATTCAGGGCATGTTGCAGCAGGTGATCGAGGCGCCGCGCGGTGTGTTCCGCGCCCAGGTGCCGTTCTACCACGTTGCCGGCAAGTCGGGCACCGCGCGCAAGGCCACGGTCGGCTCCAAGGGATACACCGAAAACGCCTACCGTTCGCTGTTTGCCGGTTTCGGCCCGATGAGCGACCCGCGCTACGCCATCGTCGTGGTCATCGACGAGCCGGGCAAAGGCGGTTACTTCGGTGGTCTGGTCTCGGCGCCGGTGTTCAGCAAGGTCATGTCCGGCACTCTGCGGCTGATGAACGTGCCGCCGGATAACCTGCCGCCCGCGAACGTGCAGCAGGCCAGTGCAGTACCCGCCAAGGGAGGGCGTGGTTGATGACAATGCCATTGAGCAAGCTTTTCGCCCATGCCAGCCGCGATCCGTTGATTCGCGAGCTGACACTCGACAGCCGCCAGGTGCGGCCGGGTGATCTGTTCCTGGCGGTGCCGGGTGCCAAGGTCGATGGCCGCGACCACATCGCCGACGCGCTTGCCCGCGGTGCTGCCGCCATTGCCTATGAAGAGCAGGGCGCCACGGTGCTGCCGCTCACTGACGTGCCGCTGATTCCGGTCAAGGGCCTGATCGCGCAACTGTCGGCCATCGCCGGCCGTTTCTATGGCGAGCCGAGCCGCCAGCTCAACCTGGTCGGCGTGACCGGCACCAACGGCAAGACCAGCGTGACGCAATTGCTCGCCCAGGCCCTCGACCAGTTGGGCCAGCGCTGCGGTCTGATCGGCACCTTGGGCACCGGTTTCTTCGGTGACTTGCAGAGCGGCCGCCTGACCACGCCGGACCCGATTGCCGTGCAAGCTACGCTCAACGACCTCAAGAAGGGCGGTGCCAAGGCCGTGGCGATGGAAGTGTCTTCCCACGCCCTGGAGCAGGGACGCGTGGCGGCGCTGGCCTTCGATATCGCGGTGATGACCAACCTGTCGCGCGATCACCTGGACTACCACGGCAGCATGGAGGCCTACGAGGCCGCCAAGGCCAAGCTGTTCGCATGGCCGAGCCTGCGCTGCCAGGTGGTCAACCTGGACGATGCCTTTGGTCGTCGTCTGGCCGAAGACTTTGCCCGCCGCCCGAGTGCCGATCATATCGAGACCCGGATGCTCAGCTATAGCCTGGAAAACCCGGACGCCTCGCTGTTCTGCCGCGAAGCCCACTTCGACGATGATGGCGTGCGCGCCATCATCGTCACCGCTCAAGGCGAACGCACACTGCGCAGCCAACTGCTCGGGCGCTTCAACCTGAGCAACATGCTGGCCGCCGTAGCCACGTTGCTGGCGCTGGATTACTCGCTGGACGAAATACTGAAAGTCACCCCGCAACTGCAGGGGCCTGTCGGTCGCATGCAGCGCCTGGGTGGTGGTGCCAAGCCGCTGGTGGTGGTCGACTACGCCCACACCCCCGACGCACTGGAGAAGGTGCTCGAAGCCCTGCGCCCGCACGCCCACGGCAAACTGCTGTGCCTGTTCGGCTGCGGCGGGGATCGCGATCGCGGCAAACGTCCGCTGATGGCCGAAGTGGCCGAGCGTCTGGCCGACCGCGTACTGGTCACCGACGACAACCCACGTACCGAGGATCCGCTGCGGATCTTCGATGACATTCGCCCAGGTTTCGCCAAGGCTGCCGACGCCGAGTTCGTCGCCGGTCGCGGCCAGGCCATCGCACACCTGATCGCCACCGCTGCCGCCGACGATGTGATCGTGCTGGCCGGCAAGGGGCACGAGGATTACCAGGAGATCAATGGCGAGCGCCTTGATTTCTCCGATCTGGTCGAAGCCGAGAAGGCACTTTCAGCCTGGGGGGCTCCACATGATTAAGCCCATGACACTCAGCCAGCTGACTACAGCACTGAGTGCTCGTCTGGTCGGTGCCGACGCCACCTTCAACGGTGTCAGCATCGACAGCCGCAGCGTGGCTGCGGGGCAACTGTTCATTGCACTGACCGGCCCGCGTTTCGATGGTCACGACTACCTTGCCGACGTGAAGGCCAGGGGGGCCGTGGCCGCGTTGGTCGAGCGCGAAATCGCCGATGTCGACCTGCCGCAACTGCTGGTTGCCGATTGTCGTGTGGCGCTGGGCCAGTTGGGCGCGCTCAATCGCGCCGCCTTCGACAAGCCGGTGGTCGCCATCACAGGCTCCAGCGGCAAGACCACGGTCAAGGAGATGCTGGCTTCCATCCTGCGTACTCGCGGTCTTGTGCATGCCACCCGTGGCAACCTGAACAACGACCTCGGCGCGCCACTGACGTTGCTGGAGATCGCGCCCGAACACAGCGCTGCGGTGATCGAGCTGGGCGCTTCGCGCATCGGCGAGATTCGCTACACCGTTGGTCTCACCCAGCCGCAAGTCGTCATCCTCAACAACGCTGGCACCGCCCACGTGGGTGAGTTCGGCGGCCCGGAGAAGATCGTCGAGGCCAAGGGCGAGATTCTCGAGGGCTTGGGCGAGGGCGGTATCGCCGTGCTCAATCTCGACGACAAGGCCTTTGACATCTGGCGCAAGCGCGCCGGTGCGCACCAGGTGCTGAGCTTCGCCCTGACCAACGAGAAGGCCGACTTCCATGCCAGCGACATCGGTCGCGACGCGCGCGGCTGCCCTTCGTTCACCCTGCACGGTCCGAGCGGCAGTGCGCCGGTACAGTTGAACCTGCTCGGTACGCATAACGTCAGCAACGCCCTGGCCGCCACTGCTGCCGCACATGCCGTGGGCGTGAGCCTGCCGGGTATCGTTGCCGGCCTGGCCGCAGTGCAGCCGGTCAAGGGCCGTTCCGTGGCGCAGATCGCGCCCAGCGGTGCGCGGGTGATCGACGACACCTACAACGCAAATCCCACCTCGATGTGTGCCGCCATTGATATACTCGCCGGCTTTTCCGGACGCACCGTCCTGGTGCTCGGGGATATCGGCGAACTGGGGCAATGGGCCGAGGAAGGCCACCGTCAGGTGGGCGACCATGCGCGCGGCAAGGTCGATGCCTTGTACGCGACGGGCACCAACATGGTTCATGCGGTCCAGGCGTTCGGCGCCAATGGCCGCCATTTCGCTACTCAAGCTGAGCTGATCGACGCCGTTCGTGCCGAGAGCGTCAGCGATACCACTATCTTGATCAAGGGCTCGCGCAGCGCTGCGATGGAAAACGTCGTGGCTGCTCTGTGTGGTGCCAGCGGGGAGAAACATTAATGCTGCTGCTGTTGGCTGAGTATCTGCAACAGTTCTACAAGGGCTTCGCGGTCTTCCAGTACCTGTCCCTGCGCGGGATCCTGGGTGTGTTGACGGCGTTGTCCCTGGCACTGTGGCTGGGGCCCTGGATGATTCGTACCCTGCAGATTCGCCAGATCGGTCAGGCCGTGCGTAACGACGGCCCGCAATCGCACCTGTCCAAGTCCGGCACCCCGACCATGGGCGGTGCGCTGATCCTGTCCGCTATCGCCATCAGCACCTTGCTGTGGGCCGACCTGACCAATCGCTATGTCTGGGTGGTGCTGATCGTCACCCTGCTGTTCGGCGCCATCGGCTGGGTCGACGACTACCGCAAGGTGATCGAGAAGAACTCCCGCGGCCTGCCGAGCCGCTGGAAGTATTTCTGGCAGTCGGTATTTGGCCTCGGGGCTGCGGTCTTCCTCTACATGACTGCACCGACCAGCGTCGAAACCACGCTGATCGTGCCGTTCCTCAAGGACTTCACCATCCCACTGGGCGTCGGCTTCGTCGTGCTGACCTACTTCGTCATCGTCGGCTCGAGCAACGCGGTCAACCTGACCGACGGCCTCGACGGCCTGGCGATCATGCCGACGGTGATGGTGGGCGGTGCGCTCGGTATTTTCTGCTATCTGTCGGGCAACGTGAAGTTCGCCGAATACCTGCTGATCCCTTATGTACCGGGCTCGGGCGAGCTGATCGTGTTCTGCGGTGCGCTGATCGGCGCAGGCCTGGGCTTCCTCTGGTTCAACACCTACCCGGCGCAAGTCTTCATGGGTGACGTCGGTGCCCTGGCACTGGGCGCCGCGCTGGGCACCATCGCCGTGATCGTCCGCCAGGAAATCGTGCTGTTCATCATGGGCGGCATCTTCGTGGTGGAAACCCTTTCGGTGGTGATCCAGGTGGCCTCGTTCAAGTTGACCGGCAAGCGCGTGTTTCGCATGGCGCCGATTCACCACCATTTCGAACTCAAGGGTTGGCCCGAGCCGCGGGTGATCGTCCGATTCTGGATCATCACCGTGATTCTGGTGCTGATCGGCCTTGCCACCCTGAAACTGAGGTAAACGAGCGTGTCACTGATCGCTTCCGACCAATTCCGCATCGTTGTCGGCCTCGGCAAGAGCGGCATGTCCCTGGTTCGCTTCCTGGCGAACCGGGGCATCGCCTTTGCGGTCGCCGATACCCGCGAGCAACCGCCGGAACTGGAGACCCTGCGCCGTGAATACCCGCAGGTGGAAGTGCGCTGTGGTGAACTGGATGTGGACTTCCTGTGCCGCGCCAACGAGCTTTACGTCAGCCCCGGCCTGGCACTGGCTACCCCGGCGTTGCAGCAGGCCGCCGCACGAGGCGTGAAGCTCTCCGGTGACATCGAACTGTTCGCCCGCCATGCCAAGGCGCCGATCATCGCGATCAGCGGCTCCAACGCCAAGAGCACCGTGACCACCCTGGTCGGCGAGATGGCTGCCAAGGCCGGCAAGCGCGTCGCTGTCGGTGGCAACCTCGGTACGCCGGCGCTGGACCTGCTCGACGATGCAGTCGAGTTGTATGTGATGGAGCTGTCGAGCTTCCAGCTGGAGACCACCGACCAGCTCAACGCCGAAGTGGCGACCGTACTGAATATCAGCGAAGACCACATGGATCGCTACAGTGGCCTGCCGGCCTATCACCTGGCCAAGCACCGCATCTTCCGGGGTGCGCGCCAAGTGGTGGTGAACCGTCAGGATGCCCTGAGCCGGCCGCTGCCGGTCGAGGGCATTCCATGCTGGACCTTCGGCCTCAACACCCCCGACTTCAAGGCCTTCGGCCTGCGTGATGTTGCGGGCGAGAAACACCTGGCATTCGAGTTCCGCACCCTGATGCCCGTGCGCGATCTGAAGATCCGCGGTGCGCACAACCAGAGCAATGCCCTGGCCGCCCTGGCCCTGGGCCATGCCGCCGGTCTGCCGTTCGAGCCGATGCTCGAAGCCCTGCGCGAGTTCAAGGGCCTTGTCCATCGCTGCCAGTGGATCCGCGAGCGTAATGGCGTGAACTGGTACGACGATTCCAAGGCCACCAACGTCGGTGCGGCACTGGCCGCCATCGAGGGCCTGGGCGCCGATATCGATGGCAAGCTGGTCCTGATCGCTGGCGGTGACGGCAAGGGGGCGGACTTCTCTGCTCTGCGCGAGCCGGTGGGCAAGCATTGCCGCGCCGTGGTGTTGCTGGGGCGTGACGCCGAGCGCCTGGCCGAGACCTTCGGCGACAGCGTGCCGCTGGTGCGGGTCAAGACCCTGGACGAAGCCGTGCAGCGCTGCGCCGAGCTCGCCCAGCCAGGTGACGCGGTGCTGCTGTCGCCGGCCTGCGCCAGCCTCGACATGTTCAAGAATTTTGAAGAGCGCGGGCGGCTGTTCGCCCAGGCGGCGGAGGGGCTGGCATGATCTTCGGTATCCTCAAGCCCTATCCCTCGCCGCTGATCAGCGGTCGTGGCATCGACCTGGACTTCCCGCTGCTGGCGGGCTGCCTGGCCCTGCTTGGCCTGGGCCTGGTGATGATCACCTCGGCCTCCTCGGAAGTCGCCGCGGTGCAGTCGGGCAACCCGCTTTACCACATGATCCGCCACCTGGTGTACGTCGCCCTGGGGCTGGGTGCCTGCGGCCTGACCATGATGGTGCCGATCGCCACCTGGCAGCGCATGGGCTTCCTCATGCTGATCGGCGCCTTCGGCCTGCTGGTGCTGGTGCTGGTACCAGGCATCGGCCGGGAGGTGAACGGTTCGATGCGCTGGATTGGCTTCAGCTTCTTCAACGTCCAGCCGTCGGAAATCGCCAAGGTCTTCGTGGTCATCTACCTCGCAGGTTACCTGGTGCGTCGTCAGACCGAGGTGCGCGAGAGCTGGATGGGCTTCTTCAAGCCGTTCATCGTTTTGCTGCCCATGGCCGGCCTGCTGCTGATGGAGCCTGACTTCGGCGCCACCGTGGTGATGATGGGCGCTGCGGCGGCCATGCTGTTCCTCGGTGGGGTGGGGCTGTTCCGCTTCTCGCTGATGGTGGTGCTGGCGGTGGTCGCGGTGTTCATTCTGGTTCAGGCGCAACCCTACCGGATGGCGCGCTTGATCACCTTCACCGACCCCTGGTCCGACCAGTTCGGTTCGGGCTACCAGCTGACCCAGGCACTGATTGCCTTCGGTCGTGGCGAGTGGCTGGGCGTCGGCCTGGGCAACAGCGTACAGAAACAGTTCTATCTGCCCGAGGCGCACACCGACTTCGTGTTCTCGGTGCTGGCCGAAGAGCTTGGCGTGGTTGGCTCGCTGTGCACCGTGGCACTGTTCGTGTTCGTCACCATCCGTGCCTTGTACATCGGCCTGTGGGCCGAGAAGGCCAAGCAGTTCTTCGCCGCCTACATGGCCTTCGGCCTGGCCTTCCTGTGGATCGGCCAGTTCCTGATCAACATTGGTGTGAACGTGGGCCTGCTGCCGACCAAGGGGCTGACGCTGCCATTCCTCAGCTACGGGGGCAGCTCGCTGGTGATCTGCTGCGCCTGTGTGGGGCTGTTGCTGCGTATCGAGTGGGAGAGTCGAACGCACCTGGGCAGCGAGGAACACGAGTTCAAAGAGAGCGATTTTGCCGAGGAGACCAGTCATGGCCGCTGATGGCAAGAACGTACTGATCATGGCCGGTGGCACCGGGGGGCATGTGTTCCCGGCCCTGGCCTGCGCCCGCGAATTCCAGGCGCGCGGCTACAGCGTGCATTGGCTGGGTACGCCACGGGGTATCGAGAACGAACTGGTGCCCCAGGCCGGCTTGCCGCTGCACCTGATCCAGGTCAGCGGGCTGCGTGGCAAGGGCAAGCTGTCGCTGCTCAAGGCGCCGTTCACCCTGGTCAAGGCCGTGCTGCAGGCGCGGCGCATCATTCGTGAGCTCAAGCCGGTGTGCGTGCTGGGCTTTGGCGGCTATGTCACAGGCCCTGGCGGTGTTGCCGCGCGGCTGTGCGGTGTGCCGCTGGTGATTCACGAACAGAATGCCCGCGCGGGTACCGCCAATCGGCTGCTGGTGCCACTGGCCGCACGAGTCTGCGAAGCTTTCCCCGACACCTTCGCTGCCAGCGAAAAACGTCGGACTACCGGTAACCCGGTGCGCCCGGAACTGTTCCTGGAAGCGCCCCGTGCGGCACTTGCCGAGCGTCGTGCGCGCCTTCTGGTGCTCGGCGGCAGCCTCGGTGCGGAACCATTGAACAAATTGCTGCCTAAGGCCCTGTCCGAAGTGACTGCAGACCTGCGTCCAGAGGTGTTCCACCAGGCTGGCAAGCAACATGCGTCGATCACCGCCGAGCGTTATCGCGAGGCCGGGATCGAGGCTCAGGTAGAGCCTTTCATCAAAGACATGGCCCACGCTTATGGCTGGGCCGACATGGTGGTGTGCCGGGCCGGCGCCCTGACCGTCAGCGAACTCGCGGCGGCGGGCCTGCCCTCGATGCTGGTGCCCTTGCCCCACGCGATCGACGATCACCAGACCCACAACGCGCAATATCTGGCTCGCGAAGGTGCTGCCTTCCTGATGCCACAAGCGACAACTGGCGCAGCGCAGCTCGCTGAACGCCTGAACGAGGTGCTGATGCAACCCGAGAAACTCAACACCATGGCCGGCACTGCACGTCGCCTGGCCAAGCCTGCTGCAACCAGCACCGTGGTCGATATCTGCCTGGAGGTGGCCCATGGTTGAAAGCCAGAAAGCCATGCCGCAGCCCAAGATGGGCCGCATTCGTCGCATTCACTTCGTCGGTATCGGCGGCGTGGGCATGTGCGGTATCGCCGAAGTGCTGCTGAACCTGGGCTACGAAGTGTCCGGTTCCGACCTCAAGGCCTCGCCGGTCACCCAGCGCCTGGAGTCGTTCGGCGCCGAAATTTTCGTGGGTCACCGTGCCGAGAACGCTGCCACCGCCGATGTACTGGTGGTTTCCAGCGCAATCAATCCGGCCAACCCTGAAGTTGCCACCGCGCTCGAGCGCCGTATCCCGGTGGTGCCGCGTGCCGAAATGCTGGCCGAGCTGATGCGCTACCGCCACGGCATCGCCGTCGCCGGTACCCACGGCAAGACCACCACCACCAGCCTGCTGGCCTCGGTGTTCGCTGCCGGCGGCCTGGATCCGACCTTCGTCATCGGTGGCCGTCTGACCGCCGCTGGCACCAACGCCCAGCTCGGTACCAGCCGCTACCTGATCGCCGAAGCCGATGAAAGCGATGCCAGCTTCCTGCACCTGCAGCCGATGGTCGCCGTCGTCACCAATATCGACGCCGACCACATGGCAACCTACGAAGGTGACTTCAACAAGCTGAAGAAGACCTTCGTCGAGTTCCTGCATAACCTGCCGTTCTACGGGCTGGCCGTGATGTGCCTGGACGATCCGGTCGTGCGCGAGATCCTGCCTCAGGTCAAGCGCCCCACCGTCACCTATGGCTTCAGCGAAGAGGCCGACATCCGCGCCATCAATGTGCGCCAGCAGGGCATGCAGACGCATTTCACCGTGCTGCGTCGCGACTGCGAGCCGCTGGAAGTGTCGGTGAACATGCCGGGCAACCACAACGTGCTCAACGCCCTGGCCACCATCGCCATCGCCACCGACGAGGGCATCAGTGACGATGCCATCATCCAGGGGCTGTCGGGCTTCCAGGGTGTGGGGCGACGCTTCCAGGTGTATGGCGAGCTGCCAGTCGAAGGCGGCAGCGTGATGCTGGTCGACGACTATGGCCATCACCCCACCGAAGTGGCGGCGGTGATCAAGGCCGTGCGCGGTGGTTGGCCGAGCCGGCGCCTGGTCATCGTCTACCAGCCGCACCGCTACAGCCGCACCCGCGATCTTTACGACGACTTCGTGCAGGTGCTGGGTGATGCCAACGTGCTGCTGCTGATGGAAGTCTATCCGGCCGGAGAGGAGCCGATCCCCGGCGCCGACAGCCGCCAGCTGTGCCACAGCATCCGCCAGCGCGGCAAGCTGGACCCGATCTACATCGAACGTGGCGCTGAGCTTGCGCCACTGGTTAAGCCGCTGCTGCGCGCCGGTGACATCCTGATCTGCCAGGGTGCCGGCGATGTGGGTGGCCTGGCCCCGCAACTGATGAAAAGCCCGCTGTTCGCTGGCGCTGTCGCCAAGCAGGAGAAACCGCTGTGAGTACCGCCTACGACAAACTGCACTCCACGCTCGACGTCAAGGCCTTCGGCCGCGTCGCCGTGCTCTATGGCGGCAAGAGCGCCGAGCGCGAGGTTTCGCTCAAGTCGGGTGCGGCGGTGATCGAGGCGCTGACCTCGGCCGGTGTGGATGTGGTTGCCATCGATGTGGGCGACGATCTGCTCGCGCGCCTGCAAAGCGAGAAGATCGACCGTGCCTTCATCATTCTTCACGGCCGCGGTGGTGAAGACGGCAGCATGCAAGGCTTGCTCGAGTGCCTGGGCATTCCCTACACCGGCAGCGGCATCCTTGCCTCGGCACTGGCCATGGACAAGCTGCGCACCAAGCAGGTGTGGCAGAGCCTGGGTATCCCGACCCCGCGTCACGCCGTGCTGGCCAGCGAAAGCGACTGTGTCGAGGCTGGCAAGGAACTGGGCTTCCCGCTGATCGTCAAACCGGCCCATGAAGGTTCCAGCATCGGCATGGCCAAGGTGAACAGTGTCGAAGAGCTTGTTGCCGCCTGGCAGGACGCCGCCCGCTACGACTCGCAGGTGCTGGTCGAGCAGTGGATCCATGGCCCGGAGTTCACCATTGCGGTGCTGCGCGGGCAGGTGCTGCCACCGATCGCACTGGGTACGCCGCACGTGTTCTACGACTACGACGCCAAGTACATCGCCAACGACACCCAGTACCGCATTCCCTGCGGCCTGGACGCCGGCAAGGAACAGGAACTGATGGACCTGACTGCACGCGCCTGCGATGCCATCGGCATCGAGGGCTGGGGCCGTCTGGATGTAATGCAGGACGAGCAGGGCCGGTTCTGGCTGCTCGAAGTCAACACCGCACCTGGCATGACTGATCATAGCCTGGTGCCCATGGCGGCCCGCGCGGCCGGTCTGGACTTCCAGCAACTGGTGCTGGCGATCCTGGCCGAAAGCGTAGCGACGCGAGGTTAAGAGCCATGCAAGGCGCGATGATACGTCAGCAGCAACCCGTTACCGGCCGTAGCAAGCCGGTGCCACGTGGTGCCAGCCGACTGGTGGCCGACGAGCCCGTATCGGCGCGCCTGCCACGACCCAGTTTCGGTGGGTTGAAACGCCTGCTGTGGCCGGTGCTGCTGGTCGCTGCCGGCTTCGGTGCCTATGAAGGCGCGATCCGCTTGATGCCTTACGCCGACCGGCCGATCACCAAGATCGCCGTGCAGGGTGATCTGAGCTACATCAGCCAGCAGGCGGTGCAGCAGCGTATCGCGCCTTATGTCGCCGCGAGCTTCTTCAGTGTCGACCTGCCGGCGATGCGTGCGGAGCTCGAGCAGATGCCATGGATCGCCCACGCCGAAGTGCGTCGGGTATGGCCGGACGAGGTGGTGATCCGCCTCGAGGAACAACTGCCGGTCGCGCGCTGGGGCGATGAGGCCTTGCTCAACAACCAGGGCCAGGCGTTCACCCCGCGCGAGCTGGCCAACTATGAGCATTTGCCGCAGCTGTTCGGGCCGCAGCGCGCTCAGCAACAAGTCATGCAGCAGTATCAGGTATTGAGCCAGATGCTGCGCCCCATGGGCTTCTCCATCGCTCGCCTGGAGCTGCGCGAGCGAGGCAGCTGGTTCCTGACCACTGGCGCGGGTAGCGCCGGTCCTGGCGTCGAGCTGCTGTTGGGGCGCGATCATCTGGTGGAGAAGATGCGCCGGTTCATTGCCATTTACGACAAGACACTCAAAGAGCAGATCACCAACATCGCCCGCATCGATCTGCGATACGCCAACGGATTAGCGGTTGGCTGGCGGGAACCGAATGCACCGACGACGGCCCAACCCGCCGTTGCGAAGAATTAGAGAGAGGCAGGACCATGGCAAACGCGCATAGCGGCAAAATGATCGTCGGGCTGGACATTGGCACCTCCAAGGTGGTGGCGCTGGTGGGCGAAGTGGCGGCGGACGGCACCCTGGAGATCGTCGGGATCGGGACGCATCCCTCCCGCGGCCTGAAGAAAGGCGTGGTGGTGAATATCGAGTCGACCGTGCAGTCGATCCAGCGCGCGGTGGAAGAAGCGCAGCTGATGGCCGGCTGCCGTATCCACTCGGCGTTCGTCGGTGTTGCCGGCAACCACATTCGCAGCCTGAACTCCCATGGCATCGTCGCCATCCGCGACCGTGAGGTCAGCGTCGCCGACCTCGAGCGCGTGCTCGACGCCGCCCAGGCCGTGGCCATCCCGGCCGACCAGCGCGTGCTGCACACCCTGCCGCAGGACTACGTGATCGACAATCAGGAAGGTGTGCGTGAGCCACTGGGCATGTCTGGCGTGCGTCTGGAGGCGAAAGTCCATGTGGTCACCTGCGCGGTCAACGCCGCCCAGAACATCGAGAAGTGCGTGCGCCGCTGCGGCCTCGAGATTGACGACATCATTCTCGAACAACTGGCCTCGGCTTACTCGGTGTTGACCGATGACGAGAAAGAACTGGGCGTGTGCCTGGTGGATATCGGCGGCGGCACCACCGACATCGCCATCTTCACCGAAGGCGCGATCCGCCACACCGCGGTGATCCCGATTGCTGGCGACCAGGTCACCAACGACATCGCCATGGCCCTGCGCACGCCCACGCAGTACGCCGAGGAAATCAAGATCCGCTACGCCTGCGCCCTGGCCAAGCTGGCCGGTGCCGGCGAGACCATCAAGGTGCCGAGTGTCGGCGATCGTCCGCCGCGCGAACTGTCGCGCCAGGCCCTGGCAGAAGTGGTCGAGCCGCGTTACGACGAACTCTTCACCCTGATCCAGGCCGAGTTGCGTCGCAGCGGCTACGAGGACCTGGTGCCGGCCGGCATCGTCCTTACCGGCGGTACTTCGAAGATGGAAGGCGCGGTGGAACTGGCCGAAGAAATCTTCCACATGCCGGTACGCCTCGGCGTGCCGCACAGCGTTCGGGGGCTGAGCGACGTGGTGCGCAACCCGATCTATTCAACCGGCGTGGGACTGCTCACCTACGGCCTGCAAAAGCAGACCGAGGACCTGCCCCTGACCGGCAACAGCAGCAGCAACAGCTATGGCGATGAACCTAAGGCCCCGGTGCTTGAGCGCTTCAAGCGCTGGGTCCAAGGCAACTTCTAAGTTTCAAAGCAGTAGTGGTAGGCGCAAAAACTAGAGAACTGTAAGGAGAGGGAAAATGTTCGAGCTCGTAGACAACGTCCCGCAAAGCCCGGTCATCAAAGTGATCGGTGTCGGTGGTGGTGGTGGCAACGCCGTCAACCACATGGTCAAAAGCAGCATCGAAGGTGTGGAATTCATCTGCGCCAACACCGATGCCCAGGCGCTGAAGAACATTGGCGCACGCACCATCCTGCAACTGGGGACCGGTGTGACCAAGGGCCTGGGTGCCGGTGCCAATCCGGAAGTCGGTCGTCAGGCCGCGCTGGAAGACCGTGAGCGCATCGCCGAAGTGCTGCAAGGCACCAACATGGTGTTCATCACCACCGGCATGGGCGGCGGTACCGGTACCGGTGCTGCGCCGATCATCGCCGAAGTGGCCAAGGAAATGGGCATCCTCACCGTTGCGGTGGTGACCCGTCCGTTCCCGTTCGAGGGTCGCAAGCGCATGCAGATCGCCGACGAAGGCATCCGCATGCTGGCTGAAAGCGTCGACTCGCTGATCACCATCCCCAACGAGAAGCTGCTGACCATCCTGGGCAAGGATGCAAGCCTGCTGTCTGCCTTCGCCAAGGCCGACGACGTGCTGGCTGGCGCCGTGCGCGGTATCTCCGACATCATCAAGCGTCCGGGCATGATCAACGTCGACTTCGCCGACGTACGCACCGTGATGGGCGAGATGGGCATGGCGATGATGGGCACTGGCTGCGCCAGCGGTCCGAACCGCGCTCGCGAAGCCACCGAAGCGGCGATTCGCAACCCGCTGCTCGAAGACGTCAACCTGCAGGGTGCCCGCGGTATTCTGGTAAACATCACCGCAGGTCCTGACCTGTCGCTGGGTGAGTACTCCGATGTGGGTAGCATCATCGAGGCCTTCGCCTCCGACCACGCAATGGTCAAGGTCGGCACCGTGATCGATCCTGACATGCGCGACGAGCTGCACGTCACCGTGGTTGCCACTGGCCTGGGTGCGCGCATCGAGAAGCCGGTCAAGGTCGTCGACAATACCCTGCAGACCGCACAGCAGGTGTACGAGTCCTCCAATCCGGCCCCGGTTCGCCAGGAGCAGTCGGCAGTGAACTACCGTGACCTGGAGCGTCCGACCGTGATGCGCAACCAGGCGCATGCAGGCGCTGCGGCCGCGGCTAAACTCAACCCACAGGACGATCTGGACTACCTTGACATCCCGGCCTTCCTGCGTCGCCAGGCCGATTGATGGAATTTATCAGGGGTATAAGGGTGATTGGTGTTCAGCAAAGGCCGGGTCTGCTATCATTCTCAGCCTTTGTTGATACCAATTCGCAATTAGCGCTAAAGCGGCCAATGCCATGATTAGACAACGCACCCTGAAGAATACCATTCGTGCCACAGGTGTCGGCCTGCATTCCGGAGAGAAGGTCTACCTGACTCTCAAGCCAGCACCCTTGGATACCGGCATCGTTTTCCGCCGCGCCGACCTCGACCCTGTGGTCGAAATCCCGGCGCGTGCGGCCAACGTCGGCGAGACAACCATGTCGACGACGCTGGTCAACGGTGACGTCAAGGTCGATACGGTAGAGCACCTGCTCTCCGCCATGGCGGGCCTGGGCATCGATAACGCCTACGTCGAGCTCTCCGCCTCGGAAGTGCCGATCATGGATGGCAGCGCCGGACCCTTTGTATTCCTGATTCAGTCCGCCGGCCTGGAAGAACAGGACGCCGCGAAAAAGTTCATCCGCATCCTGCGCGAAGTGAGCGTGGAGGAGGGCGACAAGCGCGCCACCTTCCTGCCTTTCGACGGGTTCAAGGTGAGCTTCGAGATCGACTTCGATCATCCGGTCCTCAAGGGCCAGACCCAGAGTGCAGTGGTTGATTTCTCCAGCACGTCGTTCGTGAAGGAAGTCAGCCGAGCACGCACCTTCGGTTTCATGCGTGACATCGAGTACCTGCGCAAGCACAACCTTGCGTTGGGCGGCAGTGTCGAGAACGCCATCGTGGTCGACGAGACCGGTGTGCTCAACGAAGACGGACTTCGCTCCGATGACGAATTCGTCAAGCACAAGATCCTCGACGCCATCGGCGACCTCTATCTGCTGGGCAACAGCCTGATCGGCGAGTTCAAGGGCTACAAGTCCGGACACGCGCTGAACAACCAGTTGCTGCGCAAGCTGATCGCGGAAACGGACGCCTGGGAAGTGGTCACTTTCGAAGATGCCAGTACGGCACCGATCTCCTACATGCGCCCTGTTGCGGCCGTGTAAGTTCGAACACTCTCTAGTTCATTGAGGCCACCTTCGGGTGGCCTTTTTTATTGGCGCGCCCATGGCAGAGCAGTGTTTGGCACTTTCGGAAATAGCGCCGGGAACTTCAGGTCTTGTCGTGGGCGTGTGCAGCAAGCCGCTCCAGCGCGGCCCGCAGTTTTTCGTCACCAATGCCTTGCGCTGTCTCGCGCAGGCTTTGTGCCGCCTGTTGCGACAACTCGGTGGTCTGTGTCGGGCGGGCGGGGGCGCCGACGGGTGGTTGCACCTGGAATCTGATGCGCTGCAGGTTGGCGAAGGCGTCCATGGCGCGCAGCGTGGTCAGCAGGCGCTTCTGCTGGTAGCGCAGACGGGTGGCCCAATGGCCGTCGGTCACCACCAGGAGCAAACAGCCATCGCGCCAGGAGGCCACATGACAGTGTGCCCGGGCAGCGGGCTGCAACTGGCTTTCCAGCAAACGCTGCAGATGCTCGAGGCGCTCGGCCTGGTTGAGCAGCAGGCGCAGCGGCCTGGCCTGGCGCAGCAAGGCGGCGGGTGGCTGGGCGGAAGGGGGTTTGTAGGCCATCTGAGTACGCATGAGGTTACAAGATTGGCAGTCTAACAGATGCCACCAGGGCCGTTGCCTGTGCCGGACGCTTTGCCGGCAGCCCGCTGCTGAGGACGGTGCAGCGCGTGTGCGCGCAGGCCTGCGCGCGAGGCGGCCCAACACGTTTCATGTCTGGCTGCCTTGAACTTGGTGAAAATGTCCCTATGTTAGAGAAGCCCCGTTAAAAGCGCTGTGCCAGCATCGTGGAAATCCACCACTTTCCTCACCAACGTTTCCGGGTAGAATGCTCGTTCGCATGCGGCCCAAGGGCTGCACGGGCGACTCACGGGGCCGCCCTCCATCCCTAAGTGTGGAAGATCCTGCCGATATGTTTGCGCCTTTGTTAAAAAAACTTTTTGGAAGCAAGAACGAGCGTGAAATCAAGCGCATGCTCAAGACGGTCAGCACCGTCAATGCCTTCGAAGAGAAGATGGTGGCCCTCTCCGACGAGCAACTGCGTGGCAAGACCGCAGAGTTCAAAGAGCGCCTGGCCAAAGGCGAAACCCTCGACCAGCTGTTGCCCGAAGCCTTCGCCGTGGCCCGTGAGGCCGGCAAGCGTGTCATGGGCATGCGCCACTTCGATGTCCAGCTCATAGGCGGCATGACCCTGCACGAGGGCATGATCGCAGAAATGCGTACCGGTGAAGGCAAGACCTTGGTCGGTACTCTGGCGGTATACCTGAACGCGCTGTCCGGCAAGGGCGTGCACGTGGTCACGGTCAACGACTACCTGGCTCGCCGTGACGCCAACTGGATGCGTCCGCTTTACGAATTCCTCGGCCTCAAGGTGGGCATCGTCTCGGCCTTCCAGCCGCCGGAGGAAAAGCGCGCCGCCTATGCTGCCGACATCACCTACGGCACCAACAACGAATTCGGTTTCGACTACCTGCGCGACAACATGGCGTTCAGCCAGGACGAGAAGTTCCAGCGTGAGCTGAACTTCGCCGTGATCGACGAAGTCGACTCCATCCTCATCGACGAAGCGCGTACCCCGCTGATCATCTCGGGCCAGGCCGAAGACAGCTCCAAGCTGTACATCGAGATCAATCGCCTGATCCCGCGCCTGAAGCAGCACATCGAAGAAGTCGAAGGCCAGGTGACTCAAGAGGGTCACTTCACCATCGACGAGAAGAGCCGCCAGGTCGAGCTCAACGAGGCAGGTCACCAGTTCATCGAAGAGATGCTCACCCAGTCCGGCCTGCTGGCCGAAGGCGAGAGCCTCTACTCGGCCCACAACCTGGGCCTGCTCACCCATGTCTACGCGGGCCTGCGTGCGCACAAGCTGTTCCACCGCAACGTCGAGTACATCGTCCAGGACGGTCAGATCCTGCTGATCGACGAGCATACCGGCCGCACCATGCCAGGCCGTCGCCTGTCCGAGGGCCTGCACCAGGCCATCGAGGCTAAGGAAAACCTGAACATCCAGGCCGAAAGCCAGACCCTGGCCTCGACCACCTTCCAGAACTACTTCCGTCTCTACACCAAGCTGTCCGGCATGACCGGTACCGCCGACACCGAAGCGTTCGAGTTTGCCCAGATCTACAGCCTCAACGTGATGGTCATTCCGCCGAACAAGCCGCTGGCTCGGAAAGACTTCAACGACCTGGTCTACCTCACCGCCGACGAGAAGTACGCAGCGATCATCGCCGACATCAAGGAAAGCATGGCCCAGGGCCGTCCTGTCCTGGTGGGTACCGCGACCATCGAGACCTCCGAGCACATGTCCAACCTTCTGCAGAAGGAAGGCATCGACCACAAGGTCCTGAACGCCAAGTATCACGAAAAGGAAGCCGAGATCATCGCCCAGGCCGGTGCGCCGGGCGCCCTGACCATCGCCACCAACATGGCCGGTCGTGGTACCGACATCCTGCTGGGCGGTAACTGGGAAGCCGAAGTCGCCGCACTGGAGAACCCGACCAGCGAGCAGATCGCGCAGATCAAGGCCGACTGGCAGAAGCGCCACCAGCAGGTTCTGGAAGCCGGTGGCCTGCACGTGATCGCCTCTGAGCGTCACGAGTCGCGTCGTATCGACAACCAGTTGCGCGGTCGTGCCGGCCGTCAGGGCGATGCCGGTTCGAGCCGTTTCTACCTGTCGCTGGAAGACAGCCTGATGCGTATCTTCGCCTCCGACCGGGTGAAGAACTTCATGAAGGCGCTGGGCATGCAATCCGGCGAGGCCATCGAGCACCGCATGGTCACCAACGCCATCGAAAAGGCGCAGCGCAAGGTCGAAGGTCGCAACTTCGACATCCGCAAGCAGCTGCTCGAATACGACGACGTGGCCAACGAGCAGCGCAAGGTGATCTACCACATGCGCAACAGCCTGCTGGCTGCCGAGAACATCGGCGACACCATCGCCGAGTTCCGCAAGGAAGTGCTCGACGCCACCATCAGCCAGCACATTCCGCCGCAGTCGCTGCCCGAGCAGTGGGACGTGGCCGGTCTTGAGGCTTCGCTGTCCAGCGACTTTGCCATGAAGCTGCCGATCCAGCAGTGGCTCGACGAGGACGATCACCTCTACGAGGAAACCCTGCGCGAGAAGCTGCTGAACGAGATCACCACCGCCTACACCGAGAAGGAAGACCAGGCCGGCATCGACGCCCTGCGCACCTTCGAGAAGCAGATTCTGCTGCGTGTGGTGGACGACCTGTGGAAAGACCACCTGTCGACCATGGACCACCTGCGTCACGGTATCCACCTGCGCGGCTACGCCCAGAAGAACCCGAAGCAGGAGTACAAGCGCGAGTCGTTCACCCTGTTCCAGGAGCTGCTGGAGTCGATCAAGCGCGACACCATCCGTGTGCTGTCGCACGTCCAGGTCCGCCGCGAAGACCCTGCCGAAGAAGAAGCCCGCCTGCGCCGCGAGGCCGAGGCGCTGGCCAGCCGCATGCAGTTCCAGCACGCCGCTGCCCCAGGTCTGGAAGGCGAGCAACTGAGCGAGGAGGGCGCCGATGTGGCAGTTGCCTCTGCGCCGGTTCGCAACGAACAGAAGCTGGGCCGCAACGAGCCGTGCTGGTGTGGTTCGGGCAAGAAATTCAAGCATTGCCATGGTCAGATCGAGTGATTCGATCCGTCACCTGACATCTACAGGGCCGCTTGACGGCCCATCGCGGCACAAGGCCGCTCCTGCAGGCATCGCACAGAACCTGTAGGAGCGGCCTTGTGCCGCGATGGGGCGCAAAGCGGCCCCGCTTTTCGCAAACCATTCATTTTCTAGGAGCGCTTCAATGGCTGTCGGTCTCGGTCCCCTGCCTACCCTGCACCCGGTTCCCGGTTTCGAACTCGGCATCGCTTCGGCGGGCATCAAGCGCCCTGGGCGCAAGGACGTGGTGGTGATGCGCTGCGCCGAAGGCTCCAGCGTTGCTGGCGTGTTCACCCTCAACGCCTTCTGCGCCGCTCCCGTGATCCTCTCCAAGCAGCGCGTGCAGGGGACCGTGCGCTACCTGCTGACCAACACCGGTAATGCCAACGCTGGTACCGGTGCGCCGGGCCTGGCCGCCGCCGAGCGCACCTGCGCCAAGCTGGCCGAGCTGACGGGCGTGCCTGCCGAGTCCGTGCTGCCATTCTCCACCGGCGTGATCGGCGAGCCGCTGCCGGTCGAGAAGATCGAAGGTGCGCTGCAGGCTGCGTTGGACAACCTTTCGGAAAACCACTGGGCCGAAGCCGCTACTGGCATCATGACCACCGACACCCTGCCCAAGGGGGCCAGCCGCCAGTTCCAGCACGACGGCGTCACCGTCACCGTCACCGGTATCAGCAAGGGTGCGGGCATGATCCGTCCGAACATGGCCACCATGCTCGGCTACATCGCCACCGACGCCAAGGTCGCCCCGGCTGTGCTCAAGGACCTGATGCTCGACGGCGCCAACAAGTCGTTCAATCGCATCACCATCGACGGCGACACTTCGACCAACGACTGCTGCATGCTGATCGCCACCGGCAAGGCCAACCTGCCGGAGGTGACCGAAGCGAGCGGCGCGCTGTTCGAGGCGCTGAAGAAGGCCGTGTTCGAGGTGTGCATGGAAGTGGCCCAGGCCATCGTCCGTGACGGCGAAGGCGCGACCAAGTTCGTCACCGTGCAGGTCAACGGTGGTGGTAATCACCAGGAATGCCTGGACGTCGGCTATGCCGTCGCTCATTCGCCGCTGATCAAGACTGCGCTGTTCGCCTCCGATCCCAACTGGGGCCGCATCCTGGCCGCTGTCGGCCGTGCAGGCGTGCCGGAGCTGGACGTCAGCCTGATCGATGTGTACCTGGACAGCGTGTGCATCGCCAGCAAGGGCGGTCGCAGCCCGAGCTACACCGAAGAGCAAGGCTCGGCGGTGATGGCCCAGGAAGAGATCACCATCCGTATCGAGCTGGGTCGCGGCCAGTGCAGCGAAACCATCTGGACCACCGACCTGTCCCACGAGTACGTAAAGATCAACGCTGAGTACCGTACCTGATCCACCCAAGGCCGCTCCCACACGCTCGCAGGCCTGTGGGAGCGGCCTTGTGCCGCGATGGGCTGCGCAGCAGCCCCGAATCCCAAGATTTAACGGAGCCGAACCATGAGCTATCACCTGATCATCGGCGACAAGCTGTATTCCTCCTGGTCGCTGCGCGGTGCCCTGGCCCTGGAGCTGGCAGGCGTCGGTTATGACGAGACACTGATCAAGCTCAACCAGCCCGATACTCGCAAGCGCCTCCTCGAATTCTCGGCCACCGGCAAGGTTCCGCTGCTCAAGACCGAGCACGGTGTGATCGCCGACTCCCTGGCCATCGCCGAATACCTCAACGAACAGCATCCCGAGGCGCAGCTGTGGCCGGCGGATGTCGCTGCGCGTGCCCAGGCGCGATCGGCTTGTGCGCAGATGCACAGCGGTTTCTTCGCCTTGCGTGGTGCGATGCCGTTCGATCTGTCGCGCGACCAGGCCCTGGACAGCGTGCCGCTCGAAGTGCAGGTCGATATCGATCGCATCGTCGCCTTGTGGGCGGAGTGCCGTCTGATGGCCAAGGACGGCGGCCCGTTCCTGTTCGGACGACCCACACTGGCCGATGCCTTCTTCGCCCCGGTGGCAGTGCGTTTGCGTACCTATCGTGTGCAAGTGCCTGCGGATGCCGCGGCCTACATCGAAACGATCTACAACTGGCAAGCCTTCCAGGCTTGGCAGAAGGCGGGCCTGCTGGAGCGTAAAGGGTGAAGCGGATTCATGTAGTTGCAGCGGTCATTCGCGGCGCCGACGGGCGCATCCTGATCGCACGTCGCGCCGACACCCAGCACCAGGGCGGCCTGTGGGAGTTCCCCGGCGGCAAGGTGGAAGAGGGCGAGGGCGTCGAGGCCGCGCTGGCCCGTGAGCTGCACGAGGAGTTGGGTATCGCCGTCAGCGCCTCTCGGCCGCTGATCAAGGTCAGCCATGACTACCCGGACAAGCAGGTGCTGCTGGACGTGCGTGAGGTGTCGGCCTTCAGCGGCGAGCCCCACGGCGCCGAGGGCCAGCCATTGGCGTGGGTTGCGCCGCGAGATCTGGAGCAGTATGCGTTTCCCGAGGCCAACAAACCGATCGTGGCGGCTACGCGCCTGCCGGACCAGTACCTGATCACCCCGGATGGGCTCGATACCCCCGTGTTGCTGCGGGGCATCCAGCAGGCAGTGGCCTCGGGTATCAGGCTGATCCAGTTGCGTGCGCCAGACATGTACGACCCCAAGTACCGCGATGTGGCGGTGGATGCGGTCGGCCTCTGTGCGGGCAAGGCCCTGCTGATGCTCAAGGGGCCACTGGAGTGGCTGGGTGACTTCCCGTCCGCGGGTTGGCACCTGACGGCGGCGCAATTGCGCAAGTACGCTGCCAAGGGGCGACCGTTTCCGCAGAATCGCTGGCTGGCGGCGTCCTGCCATGGCGCCGAGGAACTGGAGCTGGCACGGCAGATGGGCGTGGATTTTGTCACCCTGTCGCCAGTGCAGCCGACCCAGACCCACCCCGAGGCCACGCCGATGGGCTGGGAGGAGGCGCAGCGGTTGATCGCAGGCTTCAACCAGCCGGTGTTCCTGCTGGGCGGGGTCGGGCCGGGTGAGCGTGAGCGTGCCTGGGAGGCTGGCGCGCAAGGTGTTGCAGGGATTCGGGCGTTCTGGCCCGAAGTCTGAATATCTGGGGCCGCTTTGCGGCCCCGATAATTTCAGCCCTGCGGTTTCTCGGCAGGCTGCCACAGCACCTCGGCTATCCCCTGGCGTCGCCCGATGATCCGCGATGCGACAAACAGCAGGTCCGACAGCCGGTTGATGTAGGCCAACCCCACCCCTTCAAGCGGTTCGATGGCATTCAACTGCTGGCAGCGCCGCTCCGCCCCCCGCGCCTGGGCGCGGCACACATGGGCCTGGGCCACCAGTGCCGAGCCGCTGGGCAGAATGAAATTCTTCAGCGGCCCTAGCTCCTCGTTCCACCTATCGATGGCCGCTTCCAGGCGTTGTACCTCCGCTTGGTCCAGCGCCTGGTAGCTGGGCATCGCCAGCTCGCCGCCGAGGTCGAACAGACGATGCTGACAAGGCGCCAGCACCTCGCTCAGTTCATCCAGGCCGTGCTCGGCCAGCCCCGCGAGCAGCACGCCCAACTGGCTGTTGAGCATGTCCACCTCGCCGATGGCTTCGATGCGCGGATGATCCTTGGGGACGCGGCGACCGTCGCCAAGGCCGGTCTCGCCCTTGTCGCCGGTGCGGGTGTAGATCTTCGACAGGCGATAGCCCATGTCATGCCTCCGTCTTGGCCGAGGGCATGGCCCCCAGCGGGCTCAAGGGCAGGCGCAAGGTGAAGCAGGTGCCCTGGCCTGGGGTGGAATGCACCTCCATCTGCCCTTTGTGGTTGTTGGTGATGATGAAGTACGAGACCGAAAGGCCCAGGCCGGTGCCCTGGCCAATCTCCTTGGTGGTGAAGAACGGCTCGAAGGTGCGCTTGCGCACCGATTCGGGCATGCCGATGCCGTTGTCTTCCACCTGGATTTCGGCCCACGGCGGATTGAGGCGAGTGCGCAGGGTGATGCGACCGGGTTCGCTGGGTGCCGGGCGCTGATGGATGGCCTGGGCCGCGTTCTTCAGCAGGTTGAGCAGCACTTGTTCCAGCTCGTTGGCGGTGCAGGGCACGGGGCCGAGTTCGGGGTCGAACTGGCGGACGATGGCCTGGCCCTTGAAGTCGAAGCCCTCCGTCAGGTCGAAGTCGTTGCCGGCGATTTCCACCGCCTGGTCGATCAAGGCGGGCAGGTTGCAAGGCGCCAGTTGGCGGTTGCTGCGGCGGCTGAAACTGAGCATGTGGGTGACGATCTTCGCGGCCCGCGCGCCGGCTTGCTGGATGCCGTCGAGCAGTTGCGGCACTTCGCGGCCGTCCAGGTAGCGGTTGATGCTGGCCAGGTCGATGCCCAGTTCCTCGGCCTGTTCCTGATTGCGCGGTAGTTCCGGCGACAGGCGTCGACGAATGTTCTGCACGTTGTGCAGGATCGCGCCCAGCGGGTTGTTGATCTCGTGGGCCATGCCTGCCGCCAGCCCGCCGACCGAGAGCATCTTTTCCGACTGCACCATCATTTCTTCCAGCGACAGGCGCTGGGTGATGTCGTCGATGCGGATCACCACCCCGCGCCCGCCGCCGCCGGTCAGCGGGTAGAACGTGAGCGCGTAGTGGCGTGGCTCGTCGTCCTTGGGCCAAGTGACCCGCTCGACCTTCGCTACCCGGTGTTTTTCCACCGTCTCCTTGAGCTGTGGCAGGAATGGCTTGAGTGGCTCGAAAGCGATGAAGATGGGTTGGTTCAGCGCCTCGTCCAGCGGCGTTCCGGAAAGTACGGTGGCTTCCTGGTTCCATTGCGTGACGTAGAGCTGCTCGTCGAGGGCGATGAGTGCCGAAGGCATGGAGTCGATGATGCTGTTCAGGTAATTCTGGAAGCCTGTCAGCTTTTTCTCGATCTTGCTGCGTACCTGGACTTCCAGCTCCAGCTTGCGGTTGGTGTGGCGGGTCTCCTCGGCCAGGCCCTGGGCTTGGTCGAAGGCCGACTGGAACTCGTCGCGGGCACGCTTGAGCTGGTCTTCGCGCGCTTCGATACGCGACAGCATGGTGTTGAACGCCTCGGCAAGGCTGCCGATTTCGTCGTCGTTGCCACGTTGCGCACGCAGGGCGTAGCTCTCCTCGCGGGTCACCTGGCGCGAGAGCTCCTCGAGGCGGTTGATCGGCTGGGTGATCAGGCGCTTGATCTGGCGGGCGATGATCAGCCACAGCAGGATGCTGAACACCAGGATCGCCAGGCTGGCAGACAGGGTGCCGGTATAGAACGCGACCGGCAATTCGCTGCTGGCCACCAGCAGCAGGTGCGCGGGCGGGCTGCCTGGACGGGGCAGGGCGATCAGCTGGGTGCTGCGAAACTCGGTGAGGCGCCAGCCGTCGATGTTGCGGAAGCGCTTGGGCATGCTCAGTGGCTGGCCATGTTGCAGTTGGGCCAGCAGGCGCCCGTCGCTGGCATACACGGCGGCGGCGCGCAGCGGTGAATAGCTGTCGAGCTCCTTGAGCAAGGCACTGGCGGTTTCCGGGGTGTCGCTGGCGCGCGCGGAAAGCTGCGGGTTGGCGACCAATCGGCCGATGGTCTGCAGCGCCTGGGGAGCCATGCTTTCCTGGGTGATCCAGTAGGCGGCGCTGATGAAGGCCAGGTTGGCCACCAGCAGGATGGTGACCAGCAGCACCAGCAGGGCGGCCAGCAGTTTTTGCCCGACCGGGAGGTTTTCCAGGCGTTGGCGCAGGGTCATGGGCGAGGTGATGTCCGTGTCGGTGGGTGGGCAGCGTCAGTCGCTGGGCAGGTTGCGTGCCTGCAGGTTATCGACCAGGCGTTGGCGCAGGTGTTCCAGGCCAGGTGTCGCCAGGCCATGCCGGGCGGCAACGTCGCAGGCATGGCCAAGCAGGTAGTGCAGCTCGGTACGTCGGCCTGCGCGCACGTCCTGGTACATCGAAGAGTAGTTGGCCGCGGTCGCCACGATCACCCGTTGGACGTCATCGGCCAGGTTTTCGGCGGCTTGGGCTTGCCCGGCACTGCGCAGGAGGGCGGTCAGTTCCAGGCACAGCTGGTCGACTTCAAGCAGGTGACCAAGCAGCCCGCCATTCTGGCAGTCGTAAAGCACCGTCAGCGGGTTGATCGCGCAATTGAGTGCAAGCTTGCGCCACAGGCGGGTGAGTATGTCCAACGACCACTCGGCCGGGATGCCGGCCTCGCTCAGATCGCCGAACCATTCGGGGACGCCAGGATTGCCCGGATCGCCCAGCCAGTTGAAGCCCTGGCCGGCGAACCGCACCTGCCAGTCGCGCTCGCGAAACGCACCTTCGGTGCTGGAGGCGAAGATACAGCGGGCGTGGGGAGCCTGCTCGGCCACTTCATCCTGGCTGCCGAGACCGTTCTGCAGCAGGATCAGCTCAGCACCTTCGGCCAGCCGCGACGCCAGGCGCGCGACGGCAGGCCCGGCGTCGTAGGCCTTGCACGCCACCAGCAGGCGGTGGATGGGGCCTTCGCCCTCGCAGGTCTGTGCCGGGATGGCGAATTGCGTTGCCTGGTGCTGTTCGATCAGGGTCAGGCCGCCTTCGGCTTCATAATCTGACAGGCGCTGTTCGTCGCGCAGCACCAGGCGCACGGCCTTGCCCGCCCGTGCCAGGCGACAGGCCCAGAGGCTGCCGAGGCTGCCGGCGCCGAGAATATGCCAGGTGCTGCTCATCTGCGTTTCGCAACCCGTTATAATGAGCCCGCATTTTAACCATCAAACCCGACGCGCTCCATCTTCAAGCCGAGCGCGCTTTTATTTTATGGAGAACAACCATGCCTTCGTTCGACGTGGTATCGGAACTGGACAAGCACGAAGTGCAGAACGCGGTCGAAAACGCCATCAAGGAGCTCGATCGCCGCTACGACCTCAAGGGCAAGGGCAGCTTCGAGTTCAAGGACAAGGAGCAGACCGTGATGCTAACTGCCGAAGCCGAATTCCAGCTCGAGGCGATGATCGAAATCCTGCGCCTGGCGCTGGTCAAGCGCAAGATCGACGTCAAGTGCCTGGAAACCAAGGATCCCTATGCTTCCGGCAAGGAAATGAAACAGGAAGCCAAGTTCCGCGAGGGCATCGACAAGGAGCTGGCGAAGAAGATCGTCGCCCACATCAAGGATGCCAAGCTCAAGGTCCAGGCCGCCATTCAGGGCGAACAGGTGCGGGTCACCGGCAAGAAGCGCGATGACCTGCAGGAAGCCATCGCGGCCCTGCGCGCCAAGGAATTTGACATGCCGCTGCAGTTCAACAACTTCCGCGACTGATTCTGCGGGGCAGGAACCTTGATGGCACACCAATGTCCATCGCTTCCTGCGGCCGCTGAATGTCCGGCGGTCTGCTTTACTGTGCACGTGTCGTTCGACATCAGGAGATGAACATGGATTTGAACGCTGAAGTCGATCAACTGGTACGCCAGTCCGAGACTTGGATTCCCTTGATCATGGCGTACGGCAGTCGTTTGTTGCTGGCGCTGCTGACCCTGGCGATCGGCTGGTGGATCACCAACAAGATCAGTGATCGATTGGCCAGGCTCGTCGGCTTGCGGGTAGCTGACCCGGCGTTGCAGGGTTTCATCCGCACGCTATCCAACATCGTGCTCAAGGTGATGCTGGCGATCAGCGTGGCGTCGATGATCGGCATCGAAACCACCTCGTTCGTCGCGGCCATGGGTGGTGCCGTGCTGGCCATCGGCCTGGCCTTGCAGGGCAGCCTGGCAAACTTTGCCGGTGGCGTGCTGATCCTGCTGTTCCGCCCGTTCCGCATCGGCGACTGGATCGAGGCCCAGGGTGTGAGCGGCACCGTCGACAGCATCCAGATCTTCCACACCGTGCTGCGTAGCGGTGATAACAAGACGGTCATTCTGCCTAACGGCACCTTGTCCAACGGCATCATCGTCAACACCAACCGCCAGCCGACGCGCAAGGTCGTGTTCGACGTGGGCGTGGACTACGAGGCCGACCTGCAGAAGGCGCGCAACGTGCTGCTGGAGCTGGCGCAGGATCCTCGGGTGCTGCCCGACCCAGCGCCTCAGGCGGTGGTTGCAACGCTTGGTGACAGTTCGATCACCGTGTCGCTGCGCCTGTGGACCAAGACTGCCGACTACTGGGACGTGATGTTCATGCTCAATGAGCAGGCGCGGGATCGCCTGAAGGCCGAGGGGATCGACATTCCCTTCCCGCAGCGGGTGATTCGCGTGGTGCAGGAGACTGCCGCGCAGTAACCTGCACTGCAAAACAGGGCCCCTACGGGGGCCCTTGTTTTTTACGCCTTACACTTGTTCACAGCCAAAGCCGACGATCTCTGGCATATAGCCTGACCCCTCCTGTCTGCACCCGAAACGCCATCATGAAACCATTGTTGTATATCACCCCTCTGCGGGCCCTGTTGTTTGGTCTGACCCTCGCCCTGTTCGAACTGCTGACCTACCTGGCCAGCGATGCCGTCATGCCTGCCATGCCGGTGGTGGTCGACGATCTCAAGGCCAGCCCTGAATTCATTCCCCATGCCCTGAACCTCTACCTGCTCGGTGGCGTAGTGCTGCAGTGGCTGATCGGCCCGCTGGCCGACCGCTATGGCCGCCGTCCACTGCTGCTGACCGGCTGCGCCTTCTTTGGTGTGGCATGCCTTGCGACCTTCTGGGTGCATGACATCGGCCTGTTCAATCTGCTGCGCCTGCTGCAGGGCATTGGCCTGGGCTTCGTGGTGACGGTGAGCTATCCGGCGCTCAACGAGGCGTTCAGCGAGGCCGACGCGGTGCGCATGATGGCGCTGCTGGCAAACATTGCGTTGCTTTCGCCGTTGCTCGGGCCGCTGGTGGGGACGTTGATGCTGCAGTGGCTCGACTGGCGCTGGCTGTTCGTCGCCTTCGCAGTGGGCGCGGTGCTGTGCTGGGGGCTACTGTATCGCCTGATGCCTGAAACCCTCGGGGTCGAGCGCCGTGATGGCTCGCGCCTGGCCTTCACGCCCATTCACCTGTTGCCCTTGCTGGCCGGTTACGCGCAGTTGCTGGGCAACCGTCGTTTTGTGGCTGGCAGCGCGGCGTTGGGTTTGGTGGGCTTGCCGCTGATCGGCTGGATCGGCCTGTCGCCGGTCCTGCTGATCCATGACGAGGGGCTGAGCACCCTGGAATACGCGCTGTGGCAGCTGCCGGTGTTTGGCGGGCTGATCCTCGGCAACCTGATCATCAACCGCATTGCGGATCGTTATCCGCTGCCCGCGCTGGTGCGCGGTGCCCTGTGGCCGTATCTGGCCGGATTGTGCCTGATGGTGCTGGTGACCTGGCTGTATCCGACCGTGACCAGCGTGGTTGCCGGGAT
Organism: Pseudomonas sp. RW3S2; assembly: GCF_014268955.1. Taxonomy (NCBI): domain Bacteria; kingdom Pseudomonadati; phylum Pseudomonadota; class Gammaproteobacteria; order Pseudomonadales; family Pseudomonadaceae; genus Pseudomonas; species Pseudomonas sp. RW3S2. Next base: position 86,814 of record NZ_JABWRM010000001.1, read on the forward strand.
GTCGCTCTATGCACTGGGCCTGGGTGTGGCCAACGCGGTGCTGTACCGCATGACGCTGTTCTCCAGCGAGCAGAGCAAGGGGTTGGTGTCGGCGATGCTGGGGATGATCACCATCGCTTTGTTGGGGCTGGGGGGCGCGGTGTTGGCGATGTTGGGGGCGGGGGCGAGCCTGCTGCACTTTGCACTGGCAGCGGGGATTGCCGGGGCGCTGGCGCTTTGGCCGTTGTGGTTTGTGGTGGGCGGCCGGCCAGGGGAAGGGGCTATCGTTCAGTAGGCTTGAAAACGGCGTCGCTCTTTTCGCGGGCTTGCCCGCGAAAAGGACGACTCGATTGTCAGGGCTGCTCGGTCACCGAGCTTTCCGCCTGCGCCTGCTTGCCCCGTCCCACTTCCTGGCGCCAGTGCAGGGCGATCAGGATCAGTGTGGGGACACCTAGCAGGGCGGTGATCATGAAGAAGTTGTGATAGCCGAATTTCTCCACCATCACCCCCGAATAGCCGCCGATCAGCCGCGGCAGCAACAGCATGATCGAGCTGAGCAGCGCGTACTGGGTCGCCGAGAACTTCAGGTTGGTCAGGCTCGACAGGTAGGCGACGAACGCTGAGGTCGCCATGCCCGAGCTGAAGTTGTCCAGCGAGATGGTCACCACCAGCATTTCCAGGTTCGGCCCCATGTCGGCCAGCATCACGAACAGGATGTTGGTGGCCGCAGAGGCCACGCCGCCGATGAACAGGATCGGCAATATACCGAAGCGTACGATCAGCAGACCGCCAACACCGGCGCCGACCAGGGTCATGATCAGGCCGAAGATCTTGCTGACGCTGGCGATCTGGTCCTTGGTGAAGCCCATGTCGATATAGAACACGTTGGCCATCACGCCCATCACGGTGTCCGACATCCGGTAGGTGGCAATCAGCCCCAGCAGCAGCAAGGCCTGCCAGCGGTAGCGGACGATGAAGTCGTTGACGGGCGTGAGCACCGGCGCCAGGCCGCGACGGCCCATGGAAGACAGGCAGGCCCAGGTCAGCAGTGCATAGAGGATCAGGCGCAGGAAGGCGCGGTCCTCGAGCAGCAGGTCGAGCATGGTCGAGTCGCCGAACACCACGCTGGCCCAGTCGGTGTTGAACATCTGGGTGAAGCTGGCAGGCACCGAGACCAGCAGGACGATCAGCACGAACACTGACACCAGTTGGTGCATCAGCCCGTAGCGTGCCGCTGACAGTTGGGTGCGCAGCGGCACCGCGGGCTCGCGCATCACCAGCGTGGTGAACAATGCCGGCAACATGAGGATGCCGAACAGCACGTAGGTGCCGGTCCAGGCCTTGTGCAGGTAGCTGAAACCGGTGGAACCGAACCATTCGGCGAAGAACAGTGCACCTGCAGTAGCGAGCAGCGCGGCAACCCGGTAGCCAGCCATGTAGCTGGCGGCCAGGGCGGCCTGGCGCTGGTCGTCGGCGATTTCCAGGCGATAGGCGTCGACGGCGATGTCCTGGGTGGCCGAGGCGAAGGCGACCAGCACCGCGAGGGCGATCAGCCACGACAGGTGTTTCTGTGGGTCGCACAGCCCCATGCCGATCAGCCCGATGACGACCAGGACCTGCGACAGCAGCAGCCACGAGCGACGCCGTCCCATGCCGCCGAGCAGTGGCAGGCGCCATTGGTCGAGCAGGGGCGACCAGACCCATTTGAACGCGTAGGCCAGACCGATCAGGCTGGCGTAGCCGATGGTCTCACGGGCTACACCCGCCTCGCGCAACCAGACCGAGAGCGTGGAGAACACCAGCATGTAGGGCATGCCGGCGGCGAAGCCGAGCAACAAAAGCACCAGGGTAGACGGGCTGGCATAGGCAGCGAGCGCAGCGCGCCAGGTTTTACGGGGCATGGGCCAACATCTGCCTCAAGTTTGCGAAAACAAAGCGCGCACTCTAACCGCTGTGCTCCATTGCGCGCCAGCCATGGCGCGACATATCCACTCGATTATTGGCCACATTCACGCCCTCCGCGCGCAGCCTGGCGCGTTGTTCGTCGCCCGACGGCGTACCCAGTGGCAGGCTCAGGCGGCCACCGGCCCCGAGCACCCGATGCCACGGCAGGCGCGTGTCGGCCGGCAATTGCCCCAGGGTGCGGCCGACCCAGCGTGCGGCGCGGCCAAGACCCGCCAGTTCGGCGAGCTGGCCATAGCTGACGACCTTGCCTTCCGGAATCTCGCCCAGGACCGAATAAAGCGCCATTCGTCGGGCTTCGGGATCGTCCGGGTGCGGAATCGATTGATCAGACATCAGGCAATTCCTGATCTGAAGGTGGAAATAGACAAGTTGTTGTACGAAATGAGAATTGAACTCGTAGGCATAGGCCCGGTCTGTCCTTGCTCTGGTCGTGGGTATCCGGATAATGCCCGACTTTTTTTGTCCAACCGAACGCAAATTCTGCCTATGTATTCTAGAGCCTTGCTGTGCCTGTTCGCTGCTTCCCTCTCTGCGCCCGCGCTGGCTGACACCGTCTGGATGAAGAACGGTGATCGTCTGAGTGGCAAGATCAAGGTCTTCGACGGCGGCAAGCTGCTGCTGGAAACTCCCTATGGCGGCAGTATCGCGCTGGACTGGAAACAGGTTCAGACACTCGAGAGCGATCAGGAACTGCTGGTCAAACAGGATGCCTACTCGGGCGAGAAGGCCAAGTCGCTCAAGGCCGCCGAGCCTGGCAAGGTGACCCTGGCCAACGGTGAGGCGCCCAAGACCGTGGAGCTTGCCAGCATCGAGCAGATCATGAAGCCGCGCCCGCTGGTCGAGGACTTCCTGTGGAAAGGTAATGTCGACCTGGCGCTGGACTACAAGCGTGCCGAAAACGACACCGATGACTACGATGTCAGCTTCAAGACCACCGCACGTCACGGTCGCTGGCGGCACAACGCCGAAGGCGAGTACAACCGCGAAACCAAGGATGACGTCACCACCACCAACAACTGGAGCGCCGAGTACGCGCTGGACCGTTTCCTCACCGAAAAATGGTTCTGGCAGGGACGTCTGGAATACAAGCGCGACCAGATCGAGAATCTGGCGCGCCAGCGTACCGTCGGTACTGGCCCGGGCTATCAGTTCTGGGACGACGAGCTGGGCGCGTTCTCGCTTGGTTCGCTGATCAACCGCACCGACTACGAATACCGCGACGGCGGCAAGGATAACTTCTATTCGGCAGCGGTGAAGTGGGACTACAACCGCTACCTGATCGGCAAGAAGGTCGAGTTCTTCACCACCGGGGAGCTGGGCAAGCCCTTCGGTTCGGTCGCCGATTACTCGCTGGATGCCGAGATGGGCCTGCGCTACAAGGTGACCGAGTGGGCCTCGCTCAACCTCAAGGCCGAGAAGGACCTGATCAAGGGCACCAGCGACAGCGACCTGGACAAGACCCGCTACACCGCAGGTTTCGGTGTGGCCTGGTAAGACCGCTCACGTGGGGCTGTACAGCGCTCCTGTGGCAGGCGGCGGTGATAATGATTATCTTGTCACCCATCCAGTCCGCTGCCCCAGGAGTTTCCCGTGAGTACCAACGCCATCCGCCCCGCCCGGGAACTGCTGCTCGAAGAATACCGCGGCGTGCTCTCGACCCTGTCCAAGTCCATGCCCGGCTTCCCCTTCGGTTCGGTGGTGCCTTATTGCCTGGACGCCCAAGGGCACCCGCTGATCCTCATCAGCCGTATCGCCCAGCACACCCATAACCTGCAGAAAGACCCCAAGTGCTCGCTGCTGGTGGGCGAGCGTGACGCCGAAGACGTGCAGGCGGTGGGCCGCCTGACAGTGATGGCCGAGGCGCGCAAGCTGACCGACCAAGCCGCCATCGAAGCGGCTGCTGCGCGCTACTACCGATACTTCCCGGATGCCAGCAACTACCACAAGGCCCACGATTTCGATTTCTGGGTGCTGGAGCCTGTGCGCCATCGCTACATCGGTGGTTTCGGCGCAATCCACTGGCTCGACGAGGTCACCTTGGCCAACCCATTCGCCGGAGGCGCAGAAGCCAGCATGATCGAGCACATGAACAGCGATCATGCCAACGCCATCGCCCATTATGTCGAGCTCACCGGTCTGCCGCGCAGTGCACCGGCCGAGATGGTCGGCATCGACAGCGAGGGCATGCACCTGCGCATCGGCCAGGCAATTCACTGGCTGGCCTTCCCGAATACTTGCAATACGTCGACACAAGTGCGCGAGGCCTTGGTATTGCTGGCGCGCGCCGACCAGTGGCCGGCTGCGGCGAAAGTCGAGGGTTGAAATCGCGAGCAGTTGCATCCATCTGAGGTCTTATTGGAAGGTTCTCTTCCGTCGAGGAATCCTTGATGCGTGCTTTTCTACTGCTGTTCCTGATTTTTCCGGTGCTGGAGTTGTTCGTCTTCGTCAAAGTCAGCGCCGCCATCGGTTTCTTCCCGGCGCTGCTGCTGATCATCGCCGGTTCCGCCCTCGGCCTGCTGATCATGCGCCTGGCAGGTCTTGCAACGGCGCTGCGCGCCCGTGAAAGCCTGCAGCGCGGCGAACTGCCCGCCGAGGACATGTTCCAGGGCCTGATGCTGGCTGTGGGTGGTGGCCTGCTGCTGCTGCCGGGTTTCATCAGCGACGTGCTGGGCCTGCTGTGCCTGTTGCCATTCACCCGTCATCTGGTGGCGCGCAAGTTGCGCCAGCGGGCCGAGGCCCAGGCCACGCGCCAACGGGCGTTCCAGGATGATCCGTTCAACGGGCAGCCGCGCGATGGCGGCCATCGTCCGAACGTGATCGAGGGCGAGTACGAGCGCCGCGATAAATGATCGATTAATGACCCAGGGGGGCCGCTATGCGGCCCCTGCTTTTTTTCGGCCTGTGTACACAGATTAAAAAAATTCCATGGCAAGCCTTGTAATCGAATCGGGCGGCCTCATGTATGTGTCACCGCAAGGTTTCTGGTGGCGACACCAGACATGACACGCGGGGTTCGCAGGCCGCGAGCCCCCACCGGCAACGCCGGATAGCCTCAACCCGCCGGTGTCGACACCGGCCGATGAAAACCACAATTTGGGAGAGATCGACAATGAAGCTTCGTCCTCTGCATGACCGCGTCGTCATCCGTCGCAGCGAAGAAGAATCGAAAACCGCTGGCGGTATCGTCCTGCCGGGTTCGGCCGCTGAAAAACCAAACCGCGGCGAAGTCGTCGCCGTTGGCACCGGTCGCGTCCTGGACAACGGCGAAGTGCGCGCGCTGGCCGTGAAAGTGGGTGACAAAGTGGTTTTCGGCCCTTACTCGGGCAGCAACACCGTGAAAGTCGATGGCGAAGACCTGCTGGTGATGGCCGAGAACGAAATCCTCGCCGTCATCGAAGGCTGATTTCCCCGATTTCCCTGCTAAAGAATTCCAAGGATTAAACGATCATGGCTGCTAAAGACGTAAAATTCGGCGATTCCGCCCGCAAGAAAATGCTCGTTGGTGTCAACGTTCTGGCTGACGCTGTCAAGGCTACCCTCGGCCCGAAAGGCCGTAACGTTGTCCTGGCCAAGAGCTTCGGCGCTCCAACCATCACCAAAGACGGTGTTTCGGTTGCCAAGGAAATCGAACTGAAGGACGCCTTCGAGAACATGGGCGCCCAGCTGGTCAAGGAAGTTGCTTCCAAGGCCAACGATGCTGCCGGCGACGGCACCACCACCGCTACCGTCCTGGCTCAGGCCATCGTCAACGAAGGCCTGAAGGCCGTCGCTGCCGGCATGAACCCGATGGACCTCAAGCGCGGTATCGACAAGGCCACCGCTGCCGTCGTCGCCGAGCTGAAGAACCTGTCCAAGCCATGCGCCGACTCCAAGGCCATCGCTCAGGTCGGCACCATCTCTGCCAACTCCGACAGCTCCATCGGTGAAATCATCGCCGAAGCCATGGAAAAAGTCGGTAAAGAAGGCGTGATCACCGTTGAAGAAGGCTCGGGCCTGGAAAACGAACTGTCCGTCGTAGAAGGCATGCAGTTCGACCGTGGCTACCTGTCGCCGTACTTCATCAACAAGCCTGACACCATGGTTGCCGAGCTCGAAAGCCCGCTGCTGCTGCTGGTCGACAAGAAGATCTCGAACATCCGCGAACTGCTGCCGGTTCTCGAAGCCGTCGCCAAGTCGGGCCGTCCGCTGCTGATCGTCGCCGAAGACGTCGAAGGCGAAGCCCTGGCTACTCTGGTGGTCAACAACATGCGCGGCATCGTCAAGGTTGCTGCGGTCAAGGCCCCAGGCTTTGGCGACCGCCGCAAGGCCATGCTGCAGGACATCGCCGTCCTGACCGGCGGCCAGGTCATCTCCGAGGAAATCGGCCTGACCCTGGAAACCACCACCCTGGAGCACCTGGGCAACGCCAAGCGCGTCATCCTGTCCAAGGAAAACACCACCATCATCGACGGTGCTGGCGTTGACGCCGACATCGAAGCACGCGTCAAGCAGATCCGTGCCCAGATCGAAGAGACTTCCTCGGACTACGACCGTGAGAAGCTGCAAGAGCGTCTGGCCAAGCTGGCTGGCGGTGTTGCCGTGATCAAGGTCGGTGCTGGCACCGAAGTCGAGATGAAAGAGAAGAAAGCCCGCGTTGAAGACGCCCTGCACGCTACCCGTGCAGCCGTTGAAGAAGGCGTGGTGCCTGGCGGTGGTGTTGCCCTGGTTCGCGCCCTGGCAGCCATTGCCGAGCTCAAAGGCGACAACGAAGACCAGAACGTCGGTATCTCCCTGCTGCGTCGCGCTGTCGAAGCGCCGCTGCGTCAGATCACTGCCAACGCCGGCGACGAGCCAAGCGTTGTGGCCGACAAGGTCAAGCAGGGTTCGGGCAACTACGGCTACAACGCCGCGACCGGCGAGTACGGCGACATGATCGAGATGGGCATCCTGGACCCAGCCAAGGTTACCCGTTCGGCGCTGCAAGCCGCTGCTTCGATCGGTGGTCTGATGATCACCACCGAGGCCATGGTTGCTGACCTGCCGGAAGACAAGCCGGCTGCTGGCGGCATGCCAGACATGGGCGGCATGGGTGGCATGGGCGGCATGATGTAAGCCAGCCCTGGCCCCTAGCTGCATGAAAGAGCCCCGCCTTGTGCGGGGCTTTTTCATGGGCGCTTGTCAGACCTGCGTCGACTCAGGCAATGCCGCGCTCAGCCACGGTCACCCGCGCCATTCCCCTGCGATAGAGCACCAGGTAATAGCAGCCCAATCCGATCAACCAGCAGAACACTGCGGTCCAGACGTTGTGCGAGAGAAAGTGCGCGCCCTGCATCATCCGGCCTATCGACAGCACCACCCCGACACCCGCCGCGAGGGCAAACGCACCTCGCGCCAGGCGAGGCTTGCGGTCACGCAGCACGAAGAACAATGCGAACAGGCTGAAACCGGTCGCTGCATGGCCGCCGGGCCAGCAGAGCCCTGGTTTGTCGGTCGCTGGTCGTGCTTCGAGCAGTTTGCTGTAGGTTTCCTTGCCGCCAAACTGGGTCAGGCTCCAAGGGCACTGTACTGCAGTCAGTTGCTTTAGCGGCGTGACAAAACCCGTGGACAGGCCCAGGGCCAGCACCAGGCAACCCAGTTCGCGACGCCAGTTACCCAGCCGTGACCAGAAGAAACTGGCGATGAACGCCACCACCGCCAGCAGCCCGACACCGATCACCGCCTGCTTGACGCGGTCATGCAGGATGGTCTCGAGGAAGTAGCTATGGCGCCCGATGAACTGGCCCACCGACGGATCGAACATCAGGTTGGCCACGTCCATGTCCAGCGATGTGGCCTCGAGCAGCAGCAGAACCAGCGCGGTAGCCAGGGGGATGCCAAGGTACAGCCAGGGGTTGATCGGGCGGGGGCGGGCGGTGTGCATGAAGGCTCCACAGGCAAGGGGAAGGCATGAAGGATCGGGCATTTTCGGTCCGTTGCTATGCTGTGTGCGTGAAGGATCAGTGAAAAAAGCGTCAGTTGCGCTGTTTTTCCACCAAGGCTGGCGATGCCTGGCCAATGGCCGTAAGCTGCGCCTGCCGCGCACAGCGAAGCGCCGCACAGGAGACCTTGATGCGCATTCTACTGGTTGAAGACAACCGCGATATCCTCGCCAACCTGGCTGATTACCTGGGCATGAAAGGCTATACCGTCGACTGTGCCCAGGACGGCCTGTCGGGTCTGCACCTGGCCGCGACCGAACACTATGACCTGATCGTCCTCGATATCATGCTGCCCGGTATCGATGGCTACACCCTGTGCAAGCGCCTGCGCGAAGACGCCCGCCGCGACACCCCGGTGATCATGCTGACTGCCCGCGACCAGCTTGACGATCGCCTGCAGGGCTTCCGCTCGGGGGCCGACGATTACCTGCTCAAGCCTTTCGCCCTGTCCGAGTTGGCCGCGCGCATCGAGGCGGTACTGCGTCGCGCCCAGGGCGGTGGTCGGCGTACGCTGCAGGTGGCAGACCTGAGCTACGACCTCGACACGCTGGAAGTCACCCGTCAGGGCAAACTGCTCAAACTCAACCCGGTCGGCCTGAAGTTGCTGGCGGTGCTGATGCAGAAGAGCCCGCACGTGCTGCGCCGCGAAGTGCTCGAGGAAGCCCTGTGGGGCGACGACTGCCCCGACAGCGACAGCTTGCGCAGCCATGTCCATCAACTGCGCCAGGTGATCGACAAACCGTTCGAAAAGCCCCTGCTGCATACCGTCCATGGCGTCGGCTATCGCCTCGCCGAGGGTCGCGATGGAGTTTAAGCAGAGCCTTGCCCAACGCATCATCATTGCCTTTGCACTGATGAGCGCACTGGTTGCCGGTGCGTTTGCCTTCGGTATCGTCGCCACTGTTCACCTGGTCGAAGAGCGTCTGATTTCCTCGGTGCTGGGGGGCGATCTGCAGCGCCTGCTGCGCATGGACAGCGTCAGTGACTGGAGCCATCGCCCGCGCCCTGACCAGTTGTTCTACTTCAGCGGTGGTCGCGATGATTTCGAGTTGCCCAAGGACCTCCGGCATCTCGATGCCGGGTTCCACGAAGTGTTCCGTGACCAGCTCTCCTACCACGCCATGGTCGAGGTCGTGGACGGTCGTCACTATGTACTGTTGCAGGACCAGAGCGATTTCGAGGAGCGCGAGCGGGTGCTGTTCGCCGTGGTGGTCGTGGGCTTCCTGCTCAGCCTGGTGCTGGCGGCCTTCCTTGGCTGGTTGCTGGCGCGACGGGTCATGGCGCCAGTGATTCGCCTGGCGCGGCAAGTCCGCCATCGTGATCAGTTGCTCGGGTTGGCGCCGCCGCTGGCGCCGGACTATGCCGCCGACGAAGTGGGGCAGTTGGCGGTGGCTTTCGACGACACCCTGGGCCGCTTGCGCGATGCGCTGACCCGCGAGCGACTGTTCACCAGCGATGTCAGCCATGAACTGCGCACCCCACTGATGGTGCTGGCAACCTCCTGCGAACTGCTGATGGAGAACACCAGCCTGGACAGCCGGTCACGTGCCCAGGTGGAACGGATCGCCCGTGCCACCGAGGAGATGCGCGAGCTGGTCAAGACCTTCCTCATGCTGGCCCGGGCCCAGCGTGACGAAGGCGCGGTGGCCTCGAGGGCCAGCCTGCGCGAGGTGGCTGATGACCTGATCGGCGTCTGGCGCGATACCATCGAGCAGAAGGGCCTGACGCTTTACTACGATGGCCGTGTCAGTGCCAGCCCGACCTTGTACAACGCCACCTTCCTGCAATCGGTGATGGGCAACCTGCTGCGCAACGCAGCGCATTACACCGATACCGGTTATATCCGCCTGAGCCTGGAGGCCCATGGTTTCAGTGTCGAGGACAGTGGCGTGGGCATTCCCGAGGAACAGCGCGAGGCAATGTTCAAACCTTTCGTGCGCGGTGACGAGCGGCGTGGCGAAGGGCTCGGCCTGGGGCTTTCGCTGGTGCAGCGGATCTGTGACGACCAAGGCTGGCGCGTGACCCTGACCGCCACCTCGCCCCACGGCTGCCGCTTCCAAGTGGACCTGAGCCAGGGCACCGCGCTGTCGCATGAGCAGGAAACCGATGCCACGTTGCAGTAGAAATCGGGGCAGTACTACGGCCCCGATACAGAATGTTGTGTAATGCGTCGTAAGAATTAACCCTTTCGTGTGACAGTTTTTTCACATGGCGATGACCTGATGCCAACGCTTGCCCACCTAATGTGGTCGGCATTGAGTCAGGAGATGTCCCATGCGTAGCCCTATCAAACTCGAGTTTTCCGAAAAGTACGATCAGCAGCACGCCCGTGAGTACTTCATCAAGCATCAGGATGGTCTGGCCCGTCGCCTTTCCCACACCCGTGACGAGCAGCTTGCTCGCCGCGCCCTGACGCTCGCCGGTGAGCCGGGCCTGGTACTCGACCTGCCATGCGGCGCCGGCCGTTTCTGGCCTTTGCTGGCAGAAAAACCCAACCGCGTGATCATTGGCGCCGACAATTCCGCCGCGATGATCGAGACAGCCTGTGCGTCGCAACCGCCAGCCGTGGTCGAGCGGGTACGCCCCTTGCAGACCTCAGCCTTTGCCATCGACCTGCCGGACAACTCGGTAGACAGCATTTTCTGCATGCGATTGTTCCACCACATCGGTGATCCGGCCCATCGCAAGACAATTCTTTCTGAATTTCAAAGAGTTAGCCGCGATAGTGTGATCCTGTCGTTGTGGGTGGATGGCAATTTCAAGGCATGGCGTCGCAAGAAGCTCGAACAACGACGCAGCGCCAAGGCGGAGCAGGACAGTTACCAGAATCGCTTTGTGTTACCTGCTGCTACGGTTGAAGAAGAATTTGTGACAGCAGGCTTCAGGATTCAGGAACGTCTCGACTTCCTGCCGTTCTATGCCATGTGGCGAGTCTATGTATTGCGAAAGGGGTGAGGGATCCATGGCAACAACTCAGGGGCAGGTGTCGCAATTCGACTTCTACTGGCAACAGCAGGGGGAATGGGTCGAGGAGCCCAATCAGCGACGTGGCGGCGAAAGTGGCGTGCAACGCCTGGATGATGGCAACGGCCACCTGCTCTATGCCAAGCGCCAGGTCGGGCACATCTACCGCAGCCTGCTGCATCCTTTGGGTCGGCCCACGGTGTTGCGAGAGCTGGACGCCCTGAACAGTTTCGAGCAGTTGGGGGTTCGGGTGCCGCGCATCGTCTTTGCTGGTGCCGAGCGCGACGCCGAGCACCAATGGCGGGCACTGCTGGTCAGTGAAGCGCTGGATGGATTCGTCGATCTCGACACCTGGCACGCCCAGGGCGCCCGTGAGCATTACCCGCAGGTGCTGCATGAGCGCATGCTCAAGGACCTGGCTGACAATCTGACGCGGATGCATCTGGGCCACTGGCAGCACGGCTGCCTGTACGGCAAGCATGTGTTCGTCAAGGTGAGCGGCGAAGGCGAGCAGGCGCGGGCCGAAGTGGCTCTGCTGGACCTGGAGAAGTGCCGCCGCCGCATCAGTTGCCAGCGCGCGGCCTACAACGACCTGCGCCAGCTGCGCCGCCATTCGTCGTTCAATGAAGCGGAGTGGCAAACCTTGCTCTACTTTTATGAGAGGGCGTTTGGCAGCGCTGTCAAAGGGTTAGGTCGATGAAACTAGAAATAGCTCGAGCTTTGTTCCTGGTGGCCGCGCTTGGCGTGACCAGCGTGGCCGTGGCGGCCTGGGAGGTGCCACGGCCGACCGTGTTCAGCAAGAGCGACGCGGCGGGGCAGTGTGCCATACCGCGGGTGACAAAGCCGGAGCAGGCGCAGGCCCAGGCTCAGCCGGATCATGACCTGCTGTTGTTCCTGTTTGGGATGCGCCAGGGGCTGCGGCCGTTTGGTTGAGCCATAGAACACAAGGCCCCGCAGAAGCGGGGCCTTGTTGTTTCTGGCTAATGGGTTTGTCGTCTTTCCGGGCGTGGGGTTGTGCCGTCCATCCCTTGGCGCTCGTCCGCCACCGTCCGATGCGCCAGCAAGGTGTACACGCAGGGTAGTACGAACAAGGTAAACAGCGTGCCGATCGACATGCCGGTGGCAATCACGATACCGATGTCGAACCGGCTCACTGCGCCGGCACCCGTCGCCAGGATCAGTGGCACCATGCCGAATACCATTGCAGCGGTGGTCATCAGCACCGGCCGTAGACGGATCGCCGCGGCTTCCTCGATCGCCTCGCGCACCCCCAGGCCCTTTTCCTCGCGCAGCTGGTTGGCGAACTCGACGATCAGGATGCCGTGCTTGCTGATCAGCCCGATCAATGTCACCAGCCCGACCTGGGTGTAGATGTTCATGCTCGAGACGCCGAGAAACAGCGGCAGCAGTGCGCCACAGATCGACAGCGGCACGGTCACCAGAATCACCAGTGGATCGCGGAAGCTTTCGAACTGTGCGGCCAGCACCAGGAAGATGATCGCCAGGGCCAGACCGAAGGTCACCCACAGGGCACTGCCTTCCTGGACGAACTGCCGCGCGGCGCCGGCATAGTCGAAGGCAAAGCCCTCCGGCGCCTCCTCGCGGGCGATGTTGCGGATGGTATCCAGCGCCTCGCCCATGCTGACCATAGGTACGCCCTGGATGATCGCCGAGTTCAACTGCTGGAACTGGTTGAGCTGGCGTGGTCGGGCACGTTCGCTGAGGGTGATCAGGGTCGACAGGGGCAATAACTGGCCCTGATCGTTCTTCACGTAATAGTTGTTCAGCCAGCCGGCGTTGTCGCGGTAGGCCCGTTCGACCTGGGCGATCACCTTGTAGCTGCGCCCTTCGAGGGTGAAACGGTTGATCTCCGCCTCGCCCAGCAGGGTGGCCAGCGTTCCCCCGAGGGTGTCCATCGACACCCCCATCTGCGCCGCCTTGGCCCGGTCGATATCGACCACCACTTCGGGCTTGTCGAAGGCCAGGTCGATGTCGAGGAAGGCGAACTTGCCCGAGGCCTGGGCGCGCTCCTTGACGCGCTGGGCCACCTCCAGCAGGGCAGGGTAGTCGCCTGCGGTGTTGAGCACGAACTGGAACGGCAGGCCTTCGCCAGTACCCGGCAACGATGGCAGGTTGAAGCCGAAGATCTGCAGCCCGCCGATGTCCTCGAGCTTGGCCTGCACCAGCGGCAGCAGTTGCATCTGCGTACGTTCGCGCTCGTTCCAGGGCTTGAGCAGAAAGCCGCCAATGCCGCTTTGTACCCCATTGAAACCGTTGATCTGGAACGAGGAGTAATACTCGGGGAAGGTCTTGAACAGCGGTGTGAAACGGTCGGTGTAGGCGTTGAGGTAATCCAGGTTGGCCGGCTGCGGCGAGCTGCTCATCATGAAGATCACCCCCTGGTCTTCGTTGGGCGCCAGCTCGTTCTGGGTGAACTTGAGCAGTACCGGGATCAGGCACAGGATGATCACGGCGAAGACGATGACCACCGGGCGGCTGTCGAGGGTGCCGTGCAGCAGGCGCTGGTAACGCACTTTCAGGCGCTCGAAGATCTGGTCCAGGCGATGGGCCAGGCCTTTCTCGCTCTGCTCGGGGCGCAGCAGCAGGGCGCACATCATCGGTGACAGGGTCAGGGCCACGATTCCGGAGATCACCACCGCACCCGCCAGGGTCAGGGCGAACTCCTTGAACAGCGCGCCGGTCAGCCCGGTGAGGAAGCCGATCGGTGCGTACACCGCCGCCAGGGTGATGGTCATCGACACCACCGGCATGGCGATTTCCCGCGCGCCTTCGAGGGCGGCGTCGAACGGCGTCTTGCCCTCCTCGATATGGCGGTGGATGTTCTCCACCACGACGATCGCGTCGTCCACCACCAGGCCGATGGCCAGCACCATGGCCAGCAAGGTCAGCAGGTTCAGCGAATACCCCATCATCTGCATGAAGAACAGCACGCCGATCATCGACAGCGGGATGGTGATCACCGGGATCAGCACCGAGCGCAGCGCACCGAGGAACAGGAACACCACGACGATGACGATCAGCACCGCTTCGCCGAGGGTCTTGATCACTTCATCGATGGAAGCCTGGATGAACAGCGTGGCGTCGTAGGCGATGGAGACTTTCAGTGCCGAGGGCAACTGGCTTTGCAGGTCCGGCATGATTCGCCGCACCTCCTTGATCACCTCCAGCGGGTTGGCCGAAGGCGTGGCCTTTATGCCGATATAGACAGACGGGATGCCGTCGAAGGAACTGACCGTGTCGTAGTTCTCCGCGCCCATCTCGATGCGCGCCACATCGCCGAGCAGCACACGACTGTCGCCGACGGTCTTGACCGGCAGGGCGGCGAAGGCTTCGGCGGACTTCAGTTCGGTGGTGGCATTGACGCTGGTGACCACGTATTCGCCCTTCACCTCGCCGGCGGCCGCCAGGAAGTTGTAGCGGCGCACCGCGCTGGTCACGTCGGTGGCTGAAAGGCCGAACCCGGCCAGCTTCACCGGGTCGACCCAGATGCGCATGGCGAACACCTGATTGCCGAGGATTTCGGCTTCGGCCATGCCCGGCAGGGTCGCAAGCTTGGGCTGGATGACCCGTGACAGGTAGTCGGTGATCTGCGGGTTGCTCATCTCGCTGCTGTAGAAGCTGATGTACATCAGCGCCGAGGCATCGGCGGCTTCCTTGCTCAGGACCGGGTCTTCGGAGTCCTGCGGCAGCTTGTTGCGCACCTCGTTGGCCTTGGCCAGCAGTTGGGTGAACAGGCGATCCGTGTCGGCACCGATGCGCGCGTAGACCGAGATCACCGAAAAGTTCTGACGGCTCACCGAGGTCATGTAGTCGATGCCGTCGGCGCTGGCCAGGCTCTGCTGCAGCGGTTGGGTGATGTAGCCCTGGATGGTCTCGGCGTTGGCACCGGGGTAGGCGGTGGTTACCGTGATCAGGGCGTTTTCCATCTGCGGGTACTGGCGGATCTGTAGCTTGCTCCAGGCCTGGAAGCCGAGCAGCAGGATCAGCAGGCTGACCACGCTGGCGAGCACGGGGCGGCGGATGAACGGGTCGGTGAATGCCATGCCAGCCTCCGCGTCAGTGGGTGGCAGCCGCGCCTTGGGCGTCGGCGGGCGACAGGGGCGGGTCCTGGCTGATGCGTATCGCAGCGCCGGGGCTGAGTTTGAGCTGTCCGGCAGTGACCACCTGCTCGCCGGCCTGCAGCCCCTTGCGCACCACCACCACGCCATCGCGGCGCTCGCCGGTCTGTACGGTGCGCTGTTCGGCAACCAGTTGTGTCTGGCCATCGTCGGCCTTCTTCTCGCCGACCACATACACCGAGTTGCCGTAGAGGGTGTAGGTGACCGCGCTCTCCGGCACCACCACCTGCAATTGCGGGTCGGGCAGCAGCACCAGCAGGCTGGCGAACATGCCCGGTAGCAGCTTGCCGTCCGGGTTGGCCAGGGTGGCGCGCAGCAGCAGGTTGCGCGTACTTTCCTCGACCTTGGGATTGATCGCGCTGAGGCGGGCGGGGAAGGTCTGGCCGGGGAAGGCCGCCACCTGCACCAGCACCTGCTGGCCGAGGGACAACTGTGGCAGTGCCTGTTCGGGCACGTTGAAGTCGACGTAGAGGCTGGAAAGGTCCTGCAGCGTGGCAATCACCGTGCCGCTGGCCAGATAGTCGCCGACATCCACCTGGCGAATGCCGATGGTGCCGCTGAACGGCGCCTTCATGCTTTTTTTGGCCAGCGAGGCCTTGAGCTGTTCGACCACGGCCTGGTTGCGCCGGTACTGGGCGGTGAGGCGGTCGAACTCACCGCGGGAGATGGCCGAGTCGCCTACCAACTGGCTGCCGCGGCCGAAATCGACCTTGGCCAGGCCCAGGTCGGCCTGGGCGGTGCCCAGCAGCGCGGCCTCCTGTTCGCTGTCCAGTTCGAGCAGCAGTTGCCCGACCTTGACCTGTTGCCCGGAATCGAAAAGCAGGCGCTTGACCGTTCCGGCCACTTCCAGGCTGAGCTCGACGCCCTGCAGCGCCTTGAGGCTGCCGACCGCGGGCAGGCGCTCCTGCCACTGGCGTTGTTCGGCCTTGGCGGCGGCGACGCTGATCGCGGGTTTGGGGGCGGAAAAGACCTGGATCTGGCGGTAGATCGAAAAGGCCTTGATGCCCCCCAGGGCGAGCACGATCAGCAGCACCACGGCCAACATGATCAGCATGCGGCGGCGTAGCATGGTCCGGTTCCTTGGATGTGATTGTTATGGGTATGGCACGAACACGGGCGATCCTGCCCACGTGCGGATGAAGGCAAGTATTGACTGTTTTTCGGGAAGTGGGAGATCTATCGACTGGGCAGGGCGAGCCTGCTCCCACCACCCGTGGATGCCGGGCCTGTGGGAGCGGGCTCGTCCCGCGATAGGGCCGGTGTGGCCAGTGCTGAATCAGACCAGATGCAGGTGATTGTCCCAAAGCCCGGATGGCAGATTCATGGGCTGCCCGACCAGCTCTGCCTTGCGGCAGTCGTAATAGCGGCAGCGCCCCTGCCCGGAGGTGACGACGAAGCCGTCCTTGACCGCGCCGACCCCGGCGCAGTCGGGCATCGATGCATCGAGCTTCACCGCGCCGCTGTCCAGGTCCCAGATGAACAGGCGGTTGGCCCGCGGTGCAGTCAGTGCCACCAGGCGCAGGTCACTGTGCACGGCGACGCTGGCGGTGTACTGGGCCATGGACTGCAACTGATGCTCCGGCACCGGGAACGGCGTGAATGCCTCGCCCGGGCGTTTGATCGCCAGCAGTTCGGCGGTTTCTTCAGAACCTCCCATGAACTGCTGGCAGGCAAGGACGGTGCCGTCGTTGCCCACCGCGAGATGGCGCACGCTGTTCATCTGCTGGGCCAGCGTCTCCTTGCTAAGCAGCGTGCCATCACGCTGCATCAGCACCAGGCTCGGCTCCATGGCGTCGAGGTTCATCTCTACCCGGCTTTCGGCCTCGGTGCGGATGCCACCGTTGGCCACCACCAGGGTTTCGCCGTCGGGCATCCAGGCCACCTCATGGGGGCCGACGCCATGGGTGGAGATCTCTCCGCTGTGTACCAGGCGCTGACCCTCGAAGCGGTAGACGCCGAGCACCCCGCGCCCGGGGTCGGTGGTGTCGTTTTCGGTGGCGTATAGCCATTCGCCATCCTTGTGGATGACCGCATGGCCGTAGAAGTGCCGGTTCGGTTGCGAGGTGAGCGTCTGCAGCAGACGCCCGTCGCGCAGGTCGATCAGGTAGCTTTCGGTACCCGGGCGACGGGCGACGAACAGGGCGATCGGCTGCTCGGGGTGATGGATGATCGCATGGCAACGCTGGGCCACCTGGGTGGCGAACACCTGGGTACCGTCGAGGCGGTAGCCTACGGCATGGTGGCCGCCATCGGCATCGTCACGCGCCGACAGCAGCAGGGGCTCGCTGCCCTTGTTGCGCAGCAGGGTCCAGCCGCCGAGCGTCAGGGCGCTGAGCAGCACGCTACCGAGTTTGAGGGCCTGGCGTCGCAGCATGATCAGTCACCGTCGTTGGCATTGAAGCCCAGCTGGATGTTCAACGCCTTGGCCAGCTCACCTTCGTGCAGGCGATGGACGACGTTGAGGCTGTCGTAGATCTGGTTGAGGGTCTGTTTGCCGGCATCGTCGGCGAGCAGTTCGCCCAGGGTCTTCTGGTTGTCGGCCAGCAGTTTGGCAGCGGTGGCGTAGGCATCGTCGATCTTTTGCGCCAGCGCGCTCTGATCCTTGCCCAGCAAACCGCGCAGGCCTTTGTTGTCGACGCCGGTCCAGACGGCTTCGGCAGCCTTGAGCGAAGCCTCCAGGCTCTTGAGCGAGGAGTGGCTGCGCCAGGCTTCGGCCTGCAAGGGCTGAGGGATGCCCTTGCTCTGACGGCCCATGGGGGCGCCGAGTTTCTTCTTCAGCGTGTCCAGGGCGGTAACCTGCGCGCGCAGCAGGTCGGCGATCGCTTCATGCGAATCGGCGTAGCGCTGGTTGGGGAACTTGGTCATCTGCGACAGCATGCCATCGGTGCTGTTCCAGCTCTTGAGAATGTCTTCGGCCAGGGCTTTCTGGTGTTCGGCGATGGCCACCAGCAGCGGGCAGTAGCGGGCTTTCTGCTCGGCGGTGGCGATGTCCGGCTTGCTGTCGAAGAGGATGTACTCGTAGGCCGACAGGCCACGGACCACGACGCTGGCCTTGCCGAGAGCATCGGCATCGACCGGCTTGTCGCCGCTGACCAGTTGCTCGACCTGGCGACCGACCAGGTTCTTCTTGTCGGGCCAGAACTGCACTTGCCAGGCGCGGTTGCCTTCGGCCAATGGGCCGACCAGCAGCGGCTGCAGTTCGGCCCAGGCCTTCTGCGCGTTGAGGAAGTCGGCGCGGGCGGTGTCCAGGCTCTGCTTGCCTTCGCAATAGGCCAGGGCGCTGGCGGCCAGTTGGCGGTCGGCCTCGACCCAGCGGCTGTAGGTCGGCAGGATCACCTGCTGGGCGATGGCGGCGGAGGTCGCCGCCTGCTGGTCCTGCGGCGAGCAGGCGCCCAGGGCGATGGCGGCGAGGCTGGTGAACAACAGTTTGGGTCGGAACATGCCCGGCTCCTTGCGCGTTTAAAGTGAGTTCAGGAAAGCCAGCAGCGCGGCGCGTTGCTCGGCATTGAAGGTCAGTACGTGACGGCGTGCAGCCTCGGCTTCGCCACCGTGCCAGAGCACGGCCTCGAGCAGGTTGCGGGCGCGACCGTCATGGAGGAACTGGGTGTGGCCGCTGACGGTTTCGGTCAGGCCGATACCCCACAGCGGCGGGGTGCGCCAATCCTGGCCACCGGCGGCGAACTCGCTGCGGTTGTCGGCCAGGCCCGGACCCATGTCGTGCAGCAGCAGGTCGCTGTAGGGGCGGATCACCTGGTTGGCCAGTTCTGGCTCGACGTTGTCGTTACCGGTGGTGAACTGCGGTGTGTGGCAGCCCTGGCAGCCCGCCTGGAAGAACAGGTTCTTGCCGGCCAGCACCTGCGGCGAATTCACCTCGCGGCGTGCAGGCACCGCCAGGTTGCGGGTGTAGAACGTCACCAGGCGCAGGATGTTGTCGCTGACTTCCTTTTCGCCGTTGTCACCGTCACCGTTGGGCGCGGCGCGGCATTCGACCTGCGCCGGCGTGCAATCGTCCTCGGGCTTGAGCGTGCTGGTCAGGCCCATGTCGCCAGCGAAGGCGTGGACGTTCTGCTGGTTGACGTTGGGCTGCCCGGCTTTCCAGCCGAAGCGGCCGACCACGGTCTTGCCCTGGGCATCGTCCCAGACCCGGTTGGCGCGGCCGCGGATGCCGTCGTTGTTGCGATCATCCGGGTCTTCGTTGGCCAAAAGCGCAGCCTCCGGGATGGCCTCGAGCAGTCCGAGGCCGATCATGGGCGGGGCGACGCGGGCGGAGATGCGTGTGTCCGGGTGCATCGGGCCGTAGCCGAGCTGGGTGATTTCCACGGTCGGGCGGCGCAGTTCGACCTGGTGGCCATCGTTGAACCTGACCGTTTCGTGCTCATAGCTGACCCGCACCTTGCCTTCCGGCGGCACGCCTGGGATCGACATGTCTTGCAGTTGCGTGCCGTAGACCGGCTCGGGAACCACGCCGAGGCGCTCGATTTCCTTGACGAACTGCGGCTGGTCGGGGATCGACAGGCGCACCAGCATGGAGACGGCATTGCGGGCGTCGGCCTCAGGCGGATGACCACGGCCGTCGCGGATGTGGCAGTTCTGGCAGGCGTTGGTGTTGAACAGCGGGCCCAGGCCATCGCGGGCAGTGGTGGTCGAAGGCGCAATCACCCAGGGGCTGCGGAAGAAGCTGTTGCCGACGCTGAAATCCAGGCGTCGCTCGGGCGTGAGGTTGGCCGAGGGCATCGAGAAGGCGTTGCGGTCGCTGCGCAGGATCGTCGCCTTGCCGCCGGACAGCGCTTCGCCGGGCTCGGCCTGGGTGAAACGCGGAGCGTCGTCACAGGCGGCCAGGACGGTGACCAGCAGCAGAAGTGGGAGTCGGGACAGCGACGAGGACATCGAGAATCCTGGGCGTGAGCGAAAAACCGGCGTGCAAGCTTAGCAAAATGGGGATGTTTGAATAAGAGCAATTTGCAATTGCCTGCTGAATCCGCTGGCGACCCCTTCGCGGGCAAGCCCGCTCCCAGAGGTACCAGTGGGAATGGGCTTGCCCGCGAAGGGGCGGGTTTGGTCAGCGCAAAGCCCGGACATGAAAAAGGCGACCCGAAGGCCGCCCCTTTCAACCCTTCACCCTGGCATCAGAACTCGTGGTCTGCGGTGTCCGGGTTCAGGTTGTCGATGCCCAGCTTGCCGGCGGCCTGCTCGATGGCACCGGTCTGCTTGACCAGTGCGGCGATGGCGTCGCGCACCACCTGGTTGCCTGCAGCGTTGTCGGCAGCGATCAGCTGGTCGTAGTGCTCGCCCTTGAGGGCGTGGTCGACGATCACCTGGATCTTCGCTTCGGTGTCCTGCAGGTCGGCCTTCAGGGTGGCGTCGGTGGCCGGGTCGACCTTGGCTACCAGCGACGACAGGCTCGGGCCGCTGACCTTGGAGCCGTCCGGACGGGTGTACTCGCCGAGGTAGACGTTGCGGATGCCCTTGGCGTCGTAGAAGTGCGACCAGTGGGTGTTGTCGCTGAAGCAGTCGTGCTCGTCTTCAGGCGAGTTGGCTTCCAGCGAGACCTTCATGCGCTCGCCCGCCAGTTCGCCCAGCGACAGGCTGCCCATACCGAACAGCATCTTGCGCAGGCCATCCTTGACCGGCTCGGCTTCCAGCGAAGCGCGGTAGTTGTCGGCGACGTTCGGTGCCCAGTTGCCGACCATCTCTTCGAGGTCGCTCACCAGCAGGTCGGTGACGGCCTTGAGGTAGGCGCGGCGACGGTCGTTGTGACCACCGGTGGCACCCTGGCCTTCGAGGTAGTCCGAAGCCGGACGGTTGCCTGCGCCTGGGCCCGTGCCGTTGAGGTCCTGGCCCCAGAGCAGGAATTCGATGGCGTGGTAGCCGGTGGCGACGTTGGCTTCGGAACCGCCCAGCTCGTTCAAGCTGGCCAGTTTCTCGGGAGTGATTTCCTTGACGTCGACCTTGTCTTCGCCGACCTGGATCTCAGGGTTGGCGATGATGTTGGCGTTGGCAGCCGGGTTGCCCAGGGCGTGCTCGTAGCTCTTGTCCACGTAGTCGATCAGGCCTTCGTCCAGGGGCCAGGCGTTTACCTGACCTTCCCAGTCGTCGATGATGGTGTTGCCGAAGCGGAAGGCTTCGCTCTGCAGGTAAGGAACGCGGGAAGCGACCCAGGCGTCCTTGGCGGCCTTCAGGGTTTCATCGTTGGGCTTGGCCAGGAAGGCGTCGATGGCGGTCTGCAGTTGCTTGGCGGTGCTCAGCGAGTCGCTGTACACGGCATGGACCATTTCGGCGTAGTGCTTGACCACGGCCTGGGCAGCAGCTTCATCGACAGCCCCCGGTGCGGCGGCGGTGCTGGCGGCAGGTGCCTGGGCTTGCGGAGCGGCGGCCTTGTCGTCCTTGCCTTCGCCGCAGCCGGCGAGAGCGATGGCGATGGCCAGCAGACTGGCGGAGGCCAGAGGCATTCGAATCATTGTTGGTTTCCCTGCGTCGTTTGGTTGGACCATGTGTTGGAAGCGCTGCGCCGTGGCACGCGAAACCGCAACATAATGCGAAAGATTTGCATTTGATGTAAAGGGTTGGCCGTGCTTTTCGTGCAAATGTCGTTTCCAGGGTCGTCAATGACGACCACGCTCAGAGTGCCGAGACCTGGTTGCGTTGGGCGTGCTTGAGGAAGGCGGTCAGCTCGCGCGAGGGCAGCGGCTTGCTGTAGTGGTACCCCTGACCCTCATGACAGCCCTGGGCGATGATGTAGGTTTCCTGCTCGGCGGTTTCCACGCCTTCGGCGATGACCTGCATGCCCAGGCTTTTGCCCAGCTGGATGATGGCACGGACGATGGTGGCATCGTCATCGTCGTCCAGCAGGTCCTGAACGAAGCTCTTGTCGATCTTGATCTTGTCCAGCGGCAGCGACTTCAGGTAACTGAGCGAGGAGTAGCCGGTGCCGAAGTCATCGATGGCGATCAGCGCCCCTGAGCGGCGCAGGCTCAGCAGGTGTTGCGCGGCGGTGCTGATGTCTTCCATCAGGCCGGTCTCGGTGACTTCCAGCTCCAGGCTGCGCGGTGGCAGACGGTACGCCTGCAGCAGGTTGTTGACCACTCGCGGCAGCTCGTTGTGGTGCAGTTGCACGGTCGACAGGTTGACCGCCATGCGCAGCTCGCTGAAACCCAGGTCGTGCCACTCGCGCAGTTGGCGGCAGGCCTGGTCGAGCACCCATTCGCCGATGGCGATGATGTTGCCGTTCTGTTCGGCCAGCGGAATGAACTGGTCCGGCGGGACCATGCCCAGCTCAGGATGCTGCCAGCGCAGCAGCGCCTCGACGCCGACCACGCGGTGGTCGCGGTAGCTGATCTGGGGTTGATACACCAGGTAGAGCTGGTTGCGCGGCAACGCCTCGCGCAGGTCTTTTTCCAGCTCGCGGCGCCGACGCATCTCGCTGTCGACGCTGGCGATATAGAACTGATAGCGGTTGCGCGAGCGGGCCTTGGCCAGGGTCATGGTCTGTTCGGCCTTTTGCAGCAGCTTCTCGGTGCTGTCGCCGTCTTCGGGGAACAGGGTGATGCCGATGGTGGCACGCAGGCGGATTTCCTGGTGGTCGAGGGCGAAGGGCACCTCCAGGTCGTCGAGAATGCTCTGGGCCAGCTCGGCGGCCTCGTAGGGCTGCTCGATGTTGGCCTGGACCAGGGCGAACTGGTCGCCACCCAGGCGAGCGAGGGCGCCGAGGCGGCCGCTGTGGGCGCGCAGGCGGTCGGCCAGGGCCAGCAGCAACTGGTCGCCGACCTGGTAGCTGAACTGTTCGTTGATGCCCTTGAAGTCGTCCAGGCCCACGCACAGTACGGCCACACGGTGCTGCAGGCGCCCGCCATCGACGAGAATCTTGTCCAGTTGCTGTTGCAACTGCTGGCGGTTGGGCAGGCCGGTAAGGAAGTCGTACTGGGCCATGCGCTGCAGGCTGTTTTCCGCCTCGTGGCGCAAATGGGTGTTGCGTTCGATGGAGGCCAGCAACTGGTTGGCGGTGTCGACCCACAAGCCGAGCTCGTTGCGTTCGTGGCCCTT
Organism: Pseudomonas sp. RW3S2; assembly: GCF_014268955.1. Classification (NCBI taxonomy): domain Bacteria; kingdom Pseudomonadati; phylum Pseudomonadota; class Gammaproteobacteria; order Pseudomonadales; family Pseudomonadaceae; genus Pseudomonas; species Pseudomonas sp. RW3S2. The sequence goes on from NZ_JABWRM010000001.1 coordinate 109,858, forward strand.
GAGTTGGGGAATCTGGTGCTGGCTGGGGCGATCAGGGTTGATCTGGGTGAGGTGCTCGATGATTTTCGACAGCGGTTTGGTCAGTAGCCAGTGGTACACGAGGTAAAGCACCAGGCCCATGGCCAGGGCGCGCAGTACGCCGGAAATGAAGATGATGACCGCGTTGACCAGAAAGCCCTCGCCATAGCTGGCGGTATCGAGGGTGATGCTCAGGTCGCCGTAGTATTCGCTGTAGGGGCCGCGGCCGACCAGTTGGGTGGTGTAGGTGCGCTCCTGGCCGAGGATCAGGTCGGTCAACCAGCGCAGGGGCATGTCCTGCAGGGGGCGGGACTTCTGCGCGAGCATGGTTTCATTGGGGTGGCCGATGGAGGCCATGCGGACCGATTCGTCCTGGAACAGGCCCTCCATGACCTGCATGCCCATCTCTCGGTCGAGGCTGTAGACCGCTTGGGTGGAGGGGTCGCGGAACATGTCGAGGATGCGCTGGGCATCGTTGTCGACGGCCTGGCGGGTCTTGTAGGTGTCATAGACGATCTGCGCACAACTGAGAACGACGCCCACCGCGAGCGCCGACAGCAGCACGACCCTGAGCAACTTGACCGACAAGCTGTTCCGAAATTCCAGCTTCAATGGGGTTTCCTTAATCCATGCGCATGCCATTATTTTGCCATCAACCTTGGCAATACACTATCGACCGATTGCCGCGGCAGGCGAGGGGCCCGTCGCTGGATGCACCCTGAGTACTGTATCGGTTACGCGGCCATGCGACTTGAATGTCCTGCATCAACTTTCCAGAAGGTTGATGTTAGCGCGCTATTGGGGGGGAGCAAGAGAGGGGACGCGGGGCGCTTGAAAATAAGCGGTGGTTTTTCCGTTTCCTGGACCCTGGAAACAGAAAAACCCGGCCAGGGCCGGGTTTTTCGGAGCGCTGAACGAATCAGGCCTTGAAGGTCTTGCCTTCGAACTGCTCGGCAACGAACTTCCAGTTGACCAGGTTCCAGAACGCCTCGACGTACTTGGGACGCAGGTTACGGTAGTCGATGTAGTAGGCGTGTTCCCAGACGTCGCAGGTCAGCAGCGGGGTGTCGCCGCTGGTCAGCGGGTTGCCGGCGCCGATGGTGCTGGCCAGGGCCAGGGAACCGTCGGCCTTCTTCACCAGCCAGCCCCAGCCGGAGCCGAAGGTGCCGACCGAAGTCTTGGTGAACTCTTCCTTGAACTTGTCGAAGGAACCGAAGGCCGCGTTGATCGCATCAGCCAGGGCGCCAGTCGGCTGGCCACCAGCGTTCGGTGCCAGGCAGTTCCAGTAGAAGGTGTGGTTCCAGACTTGAGCGGCGTTGTTGAAGATGCCGCCCGAGGAAGTCTTGACGATTTCTTCCAGCGACTTGCCTTCGAATTCGGTGCCTGGGACCAGGTTGTTCAGGTTCACGACATAGGTGTTGTGGTGCTTGTCGTGGTGAAACTCCAGGGTTTCCTTGGAGATGTGCGGCTGCAGGGCATCGTGGGCGTAGGGCAGCGGCGGCAATTCAAAAGCCATGGTGGATCTCCTGATTCAGGTCTGTTTGCGGTTTGCGCAAGGCCGATCACGGGCGGCCCGATGAGCGTCGGCGAGTTTGTACTCTTTGCGACGCAAGGGCTGGATCATAGCACCAGCCCCCGCGCATAACCACGCAACAACTATAGGGAATAGAGGTTCCAGAGCGGTTGGGCCCTGGCGACCAGTGGGGAATCAGCCGAGGATCAACTGCGCGGCCACGGCGAACATCATCACCGCCACCATCAGGTCCAGCAGCCGCCAGGTCCCGGGGCGCGCGAGCCAGGGCGCAAGCCAGGCGGCACCCAGGGCCAGGGTGAAGAACCACACCAGCGATGCGCTCGCCGCCCCGGCGACATAGGCACCGGGCACCGTCTGCTGGGCGCCGAGCGAGCCGATCAGCAGCACGGTGTCCAGGTAGACGTGGGGGTTGAGCAAGGTCACCGCCAAGGCACTGAGCAGTACGGCCCGGCGTGAACGCAGGCCCTGGCCTTGCTGCTGTTCCAGGCTCTGCTTGGAGCAGGCCCGCTGCAGGGCCTTGGCACCGTACCAGATCAGGAACACCGCGCCTCCCCAGCGTGCGGCGGCCAGCAAGGTCGGGTTGTGGGCCAGCACCGTCGCCAGGCCGAACACTCCGGCCGCCACCAGGATCGCGTCGCACAATACACACAGCAGGGCCACTGGCAGGTGATGTTCGCGGCGCAGGCTCTGGGCCAGGACAAAGGCGTTCTGGGTGCCGATGGCCATGATCAGGCCGAAGGCCACCAGCATGCCGTTCAAGTAACTCTGCCACATAGCGGGAACACTCCACGGGCGCCACCTTTGAAGGGCGACGCGGATTCACAAAGAAGATGCTGGCCATTGTGGGGAAGGGCGCTGTATAAGAAAAACAAATAGCACTCATCCGGCATTAGGAAAATCGATGTTCGACTACAAGTTGCTCGCTGCCCTCGCGGCGGTGATCGAACAAGGCGGGTTCGAGCGCGCCGCCCAGGTGCTCGGGCTCTCCCAGTCGGCTATCTCGCAACGTATAAAGCTGCTGGAGGCACGTGTCGGCCAGCCAGTGCTGGTGCGTGCCACGCCACCGAGCCCGACCGATGTCGGGCGACAGTTGCTCAACCATGTACAACAGGTGCGCCTGCTCGAACGTGACCTGCAGCGCCAGGTGCCCGCGCTGGATGAAGAGGGCATGCCCGAACGCCTGCGTATCGCCCTCAACGCTGACAGCCTGGCGACCTGGTGGGCCGGGGCGGTGGGGGATTTCTGTGCCGGGCAACGGTTGCTGCTGGACCTGGTGGTCGAAGACCAGGAAGTCGGCCTGCGGCGCATGCGTGCCGGCGAGGTGGCGGCTTGCCTGTGCGGTAGCGAGCGCCCGGTGGCAGGGGCGCGCAGCCAGCCGTTGGGGGCGATGCGGTATCGCGCGCTGGCCAGCCCGGCGTTCATGGCGCGGCATTTTCCGCAGGGGTTCGAGGTGGCGCGGCTGGCCCGCACACCGGCGGTGGTCTTTGGACCTGACGACTTCCTGCAGCACCGCTACCTGGCGTCATTGGGGATCGAGGATGGTTTTCTCCATCACCTGTGCCCGTCGTCCGAGGGTTTTCTGCGTCTGACCGAAGCCGGGCTCGGTTGGGGCCTGGTGCCCGAACTGCAGGCTCGCGAACAACTGGCCAGCGGCCAGTTGGTGGAAATCTGCAGCGATACACCCATCGATGTACCGTTGTACTGGCATCATTGGCGCAATGGCGGGCAACTGCTCGCCCAACTGACAGAACACCTGCGCCAGGCGGCGCCAGGTTGGCTGGTGCCCTTGTAGGCACGGGCAGCGTCAACTGCATCTGTAATCTGGCAAGGCGGAGTCTTACATGCGAATTCTGGTCACCGGCGCGAGCGGCTTCATTGGCGGGCGCTTTGCGCGTTTTGCCCTGGAGCAGGGCCTGCAGGTGCGGGTCAACGGCCGCCGTGCCGAAGGCGTGGAGCACCTGGTCAAGCGCGGGGCGCAGTTCATTCCGGGCGACCTGGGCGACGCCGAGGTGGCGCGCCGTCTGTGCCAGGGCGTCGACGCCGTGGTGCATTGCGCGGGCGCGGTGGGCAACTGGGGGCGTTATCAGGATTTTCATCATGGCAACGTGGTGCTCACCGAGAACGTGGTCGAAGGTTGCCTGAAAGAACATGTGCGGCGCCTGGTGCACCTGTCGTCGCCGTCGATCTATTTCACTGGGCGCTCGCGCCTGGACATCCGCGAGGACCAGGTGCCGCGGCGTTTTCACGATCACTATGCGCTGACCAAGCACCTGGCCGAGCAGAAAGTCTTCGGTGCGCAGGAGTTCGGCCTCGAAGTGCTCGCCCTGCGCCCGCGCTTCGTCACCGGCGCAGGGGATGCGAGCATCTTCCCGCGGCTGATGCGCATGCAGGGCAAGGGACGTCTGGCGATCATCGGCAACGGCCTGAACAAGGTCGACTTCACCAGTGTGCACAACCTCAACGAGGCGCTGCTCAGCGCCCTGTTCGCCGAAGAGCAGGCGCTGGGCCAGGCCTACAACATCAGCAACGGCCAGCCTTTGCCACTGTGGGATGTGGTCAACTACGTGATGCGCCAGATGCAGTTGCCCCAGGTCACCCGCTACCGCTCCTATCGCCTCGCCTACAGCCTCGCGGCGGTCAACGAGGCAGCCTGCATGCTCTGGCCCGGGCGGCCGCAACCCACCCTGACACGCACCGCGATGCAGGTGATGAGCAAGGATTTCACCCTCGACATCAGCCGCGCCCGGCATAATCTCGACTACCGCCCCAAGGTCAGCCTGTGGACGGCGCTGGATGAATTCTGCGGCTGGTGGAAGCACCTGCCGGGCCAACAGTGAACCTGTCGGGCAGGCGGTGGTCAGCAGTGCGCCATCCCGGCGGTTTATAATATGTCTCTTTGCTATTAGTGCGGTCGAACCTACCCATGCGCAACGATGCCCACGATGATTTCGATGATGTGCCGGTCCTGAGGGCGGGTACTCCCGATGATGACGAGCTGCTCCCGGCCCATGTGGCACGTGGTCGGCAGAAAGCCGTGCGGCCGACCAGCAATGGCCCTTTGTGGGCGTTGCTGGTGGCCTCGTTCATCGCCCTGGCCGGGCTTGGCTGGTGGAGCTTCCAGCAGATTTCGCTGATGGAGCAGCAACTGGTGGCCACTCAGGAGAGCTTTGCCCGCATCAGCGAGGAAGCCGCCGGCCGCCTGCAGGCGATCAGCGGCAAGGTCGATGCCAGCGAGTCGAACAGCAGCACTGGCAGCGAAGCCCTGAAACTGCAGATTCGCCAGTTGCAGGCCAGCCTTGCCGAGCAGGGCAAGCAGCAGGAGGGCGTTGCCGGTCAGGCCGGCGATCTGGGCAAGCGCCTGGAACAGGTGCTGGCCGATACCCGCGAGCAGCAGAAGGCAGTGACCGAGCTACAGACCCAGTTGCAGGCGCAGCTCAAGGCGGTGAACACCGAGCTTGCGGCACTCAAGTCGGGCCAGGTCGATGGCGGCAAGCTCGATGGCCAGCTCAAGAGCCTGAGCAGCGAGGTGGCAGCGGTGAAGAAGCAAGGCGCTGCGCTCGAGAGCCTGGAGCAGGATGTGCTGGTGCTCAAGAGCCAGGCGGACAATCGCCCGGCAACTGCCAGTGGTACCTCGGTGCAGGAGTTCGATGCTTTCCGTGGCCAGACCACGCGCAGCCTCAACACCCTGCAGAGCCAGATCCAGAACCTGCAGCAGCAGATCAACGCGCGGCCGTGAAAATGTAGCGTTTCAGCGCGGGTTGCAACCTTTGCGCAGATAGTCTTCCAGCGGCAGGTTCGGTCGGAACGGCTCGAGGTTCCATTCGGGCTTGTCGTGGGCGATACGCATGTGGCAGACCATCTGTTGGGTCATGCCACCCTTGTCATTATTCACCCAGCGTTGGTCTGCGCTGAATTTGTCGCGCATTTCCCGGTCAGCCGCGTTTTCCGCCTCTTCTGACGGGTTCGCTTTCACCGCCCTGGCGCAATCGGTCGGCACCAGTCCCAGCGCCCACTCCTTTTTACCCGGGTTGACGTCGCTGCGCTCGAACCAGTGGCCGGATACGAAGTAACGCTCACAGATCACGTCGCCCAGCTTTGCCTGGGAAGCTTCGACATAGTTGAAAAGAGCATCGCGATCTGCTTCTGGCAGTGTCAGTGTGATGATCGGGACGAAGGTTCCGGTTGCCTTGTAGAACTGACGTTGATCTTGCTGTGCCTTGAGCAGCCCCTGTGGACTGTCGTGCAGGTAGAAAAACGCCTGGATCGGCAGGTGAGCAGTGGGAATTCCCTCCCAGGTCTTGCCCCGCAGTTCGTTGTTCTGCTCGCCTGGCAGAAGCCCTGTGGCCTCTACCCCAGCATTGAAGCCGTTCACGGCGACCAGGCCCATCCCGTTAGCTACCGAGAAACCGCACTGCTTGGCGGGGTCATTGCCATAGTTGGCAAGCCAACCCTTGGCTGTGGTGATGTCTTGCAGATGGCAGGCGCGGCTGCTCGCGCCTCCCTCCTGTGATTCCCCGCAACCGTGGTCTGAACGCGTCCGTCGTCCACCGTCGACTGGAAAGAAGCACAGTAGCTGCAGCGTCCGACTTTCTTTCGGTTGTTGTTCTGCCGGGTAAATGATGTAGCCGTTGGTGTCGTTCAAGGCCAGATGGCTGAAGGTGGCATCTTTTGCCAGATACGTGTAGGCCGTACCGCCATTCTCGCGCTCCTCTGGTGTCGGATCCCAGCTGTTCTCCTGATTCATGTGGGTCGTGCCCTTGAGTATCACGCCTGCGCACAGGAAGCGGGGTTTGTTGGTGCTGCCACAGTTCGGGGGGCTCTGCAGGTAGCGGACACTCAAGGCATGTGCCGTTTCCGGTCCTGGCGCCGCCAGTGCTGAGTGATTGAGAACCAGACTGGCTGCAAGCAGGCTCAGCCTAAATAGTACGGGAGGCAGGTACATGGCAGCTTCCATTGCAGGGTTGATGACGCTGTCCGCGCGATTTCGCTATGACAAACACTTGCTGTTTCATCGACCTTAGGCAAATACGTATATCTGAGCAACTGGTAAAAATGATAGTGGCGTGCGGGCACCTGTTAATTTTGTCAGGTGTGCAGTCTTCAAGTTGTTGCTAGATTGTCATTGCAACTTCGTACTCCGGGTCAGGCGTCAAGCGAGATACGGTTTCACCGTTTTTCTTGTTATTGCCAGTTTCGCTCGCGTTGGGAGTAGCAGGCCAAATTTCATCTCTTGTAAAACACTGAAGTTGCTCAGTTGTATCCTGGCAACATCATTCACTGTGCGACAGCGGCCGGGTCATCGTTTCGTCGGTGCCTCTAACTGGATTCGAAGTAACTCCAATTTTCGAGCACTCTGGAGCCTCGGCGGGGGCGCGCTTTCCTAAATTTTGGGGGATTTCATGAAGGGATCCAAACACGGGAAAGGTGCGTTCACCTACAACCCGGCAGATCAAGGAGTGACACCATGAAAGCTCTGGCATGGATAGCCGTAGTCGGCTCGCTACAGTTAGCGCTGGTTGCCTGTGTCCCCAACGGCAAAGAAACTGCAGTACCTGAGCAGGCCGTGCGTGCGGGCTTCGATGTACCCGCACCGGTGCTGGTCGAAGCGCGTGACAGGCAGATCGGCCTCGATAGCTTCAAAGATGAGCTCAGTGTGCATGTGGACTACCCGGCGATGGCTGCAGGGCATACCGTCGGGTTGCGCTGGCAAGGCAAGAAATCCAAGTATTTGCCGGTTCAGACCGTCAAGCAGGCAGGGCCTCTGGTGTTCAAGGTGCCCAGGGAGCTGGTCGAGGAAGTTGTCGGTGGTACTGCGCGACTGACCTCCAGTGTCGGGGTAAATGGCTCGAACTTGATCATTTCCGACCCAATCGTTGTAACGGTGGTCAAGTCGTTGCCGTTCGACGTTCCTGCACCGAAGCTGCTCGGCATCGACAAGAACGGCGATTATCGTCCAGGCAGCGATGTCACGACGGTTGAAGTTGACTATCCCGGCATGAAAGTGGGTGACATGGTCGGACTTCGATGGAAAGGCCGCAAAACCCGCGATCTGTCGCTCAAGGAGGTCAAGAAAGTTGCGCCGGTGTCATTCGAGGTACCGTTCGATACGGTCAGCCTCTTTACTGGAAGTGCGGTGATCATCTCCGCCAGTGTGGGTGGAGACGGAAATCCGTTGCGTATTTCCCAGGCGCTCAGTGCGCGAATACTGGAACGGATGATGATTGAGGCGCCCACAGCCGAGCAAGCCTCGAAGGGTGAACTCGACCTCAATCTGATCATGGGCAGCACGACGATCAAGGTGGATGGCCAGCAGTTGCGCAAGGGCGATACCGTCGGAATGCGCTGGCAAGGAGGGGCGCGTCTGGACCTGCCCACGCAACGATTCGGCGGTACGGGAGATATCCGCTTCCAGGTCGCCAAGGACGATGTGGCCAAGGACCTGGGCAATACCGTGAGGCTCACTGCGAGCCTGGGGCGTGACGGCAATCCGCTGGTGATTTCCGAGCCGCTGGAGTTGAAGATCGTCAAGTCCGCACCTTCTCCCGGGGAAGTCGTCGCAGCACGCTTGAACGAGCGCTACCGCAAGGTTCCTGCCGCCTGTGCCGGCAATACCCCGGCGTACTACTGCAGCGGTGTGCTGGCGCGGGGCACGTACAACGAGAATTTCGATCCTTGGAACCCGAGTCCGAACGCGGTGAAGCTGGGGGGCGTGTCGTTCACATACCTGCGCATGGACTCCCATGTCACCAGCCTCGCCATAAACAGTGGCTTCATCTTCAGCGACCAGGAAACCGCCATCGCTCAGAACAAGGCCCAGGAACTGCTCTGTATCTATCCCCATAACGCAGGCACTTCGAGTAATTACAAGCAGAATGGTTGTGGATCCCGACAGGGGCTTCTGGCTGCCGATCTGAGCTCCTGTGCTGCAAAAGGTATTACCACGGCAGCGCAGTGGATCACACATGCCTCTGGTATCGCCAACAGCACCTTGCAATGTTCGCTGAGCACACAGGTACCCTCGCAGTTCCTGGCCGCGTTGGAGGCGAAGGGCACACCGCTGAGAATTTCGAGTCCCTGGAACGAGGTTCTCGTGCGGACCTGGGCGCAGAATATCGGTGAGAAACTGCCTCTCGAGGCTTTCTTCTACTTTGCCAATGTGGCCGGAGCGGACGCGAGCGCCAAGACATACCAGACAAAATTCAAAGCTCGCACCAATCTTTGGGTTCCGGTGATCAGGCTGGATCAGACCCAGTATGGCAAGGGCAATCCCTTCGAATACCGGGCTGTGGATCAGGCGGTGCAGCCATGAAGGCCCATGGCAGGTGGCGGATGAGTCACGCAGAGTAAACCGCTTCGGCATTATTGCCTGTGGGTTCTGGCCACTAAGCGGACACCAGCAGAGGATGAGCGGGTGCAGCTCATCCTCTGCCCTGCATCACAGGCGCGGGTAGTCGATGTAACCCACAGGACCCTTGCCGTAGAAGGTTTCAGGGTGCGGCTCGTTCAGCGGCGCATCGGCGGCCAGACGCGCCGGCAGGTCGGGGTTGGCGATGAACGGGATGCCGAAGGCCACGGCATCGGCCTTGCCGCTGGCCAGTGCCGCGTTGGCGGTGGCCTTGGTGAAGCGTTCGTTGACGATGTAGGGGCCGCCGAACGCCTCTTTGATCAGGGGGCCGATGCTGTCGTCGCCTTCTTTTTCCCGCGAGCAGATGAAGGCGATGCCACGCTTGCCCAGTTCACGGGCAACGTAGGTGAAGGTCTCGGCGCGGTCGGCATCGCCCATGTCGTGGGCATCGGCCCGTGGTGCCAGGTGCACGCCGACGCGCTTGGGGCCCCAGACGTCGACCACCGCGTCGGTCACTTCCAGCAGCAGGCGGGCACGGTTTTCCAGCGAGCCGCCGTATTGGTCGGTGCGCTGGTTGGTGCTGCTCTGCAGGAACTGGTCGAGCAGGTAACCATTGGCGCCATGGATTTCCACGCCGTCGAAACCAGCAGCCTTGGCGTTCTCGGCACCGGTCCGGTAAGCCTCGACGAGGTCGGCGATTTCTTCGGTTTCCAGCGCGCGGGGTGTCGGGTAGTCGCTCAGCGGGCGCACCAGGCTGACGTGGCCTTTGGGCTGGATTGCGCTTGGCGCCACCGGCAGCTCACCGTTGAGGTACGACGGGTGGGAGATGCGCCCGACGTGCCACAGTTGCAGGAAGATGCGCCCGCCAGCGCCATGCACGGCCTGGGTCACGTTGTGCCAGCCGCGGACCTGGTCGTTGGACCAGATGCCGGGGGTGTCGGGATAGCCGACGCCCATCGGTGTGACCGAGGTGGCTTCAGTCAGGATCAGGCCAGCGCTGGCGCGCTGCACGTAGTACTCGGCCATCAGTGCGTTGGGCACGCGGCCCTCGTCGGCGCGGCAACGGGTCAGCGGGGCCATGATGATGCGGTTGGGCAGCTCGAGGTCGCCCAGGGTGATCGGATCGAAAAGCGTGGTCATGTCGAAAGCCTCGCGTAGGTCAGTTGGATGCAGCGGCCAGCTCGGCATCGTTGTCGCCGCGCTGGTTGAAAGTGATCAGGGTGACGATCAGCGCCAGGACAGCCAGGGCGCCTGCGGCCAGCGGTACGCTGGTCAGGCCCAGGCCGTGGGCGATGACGCTGCCGCCAACCCAGGCGCCCAGGGCGTTGCCCAGGTTGAAGGCGCCGATGTTCAGGGTCGAGACCAGGTTCGGCGCATCCTTGCCGTAGGTGACCACGTTGACCTGCAGCGCTGGAACGGCGGCGAAGGCGGCGGTGGCCCAGAGGAACAGGGTGATTTCGGCGGGCACCAGCGCGTTGCTGGTCCAGCTGAACAGGGTGGAGACCACTGCCATGGTGGCGAACACACCCACCAGGGTGGCCGCGAGGCGGCGATCGGCGAGCTTGCCTCCGATGATGTTACCCAGCGTCAGGCCCAGGCCGATCAGGACCAGGGTCCAGGTCACGCCGCGTGGCGATACGCCGGTCACATCACCGAGCAGTGGCGCAACGTAGGTGAACAGGGCGAACACCGAGGCCGAGAACAGCACGGTCATGCTCAGCGACAACCAGATCCGGGCGCCCTTGAGGGAGGCGAGTTCAGCGCGCATGTCGACCTTTTCGGCATCCTGCTGCAGCGGCAGGAAGCGGATCAGGCCGATCAATGCGATCACGCCGATGCCGGTCACGGCCCAGAAGGTCGAGCGCCAGCCGGCGACCTGGCCCAGGGCAGTGCCCAGTGGCACACCCAGCACGTTGGCCAGGGTCAGACCTGTGAACATCAGCGCTACGGCCGAGGCGCGGCGGTTGGCTGGCACCAGACTGGCCGCCACCACCGAGCCGATACCGAAGAAGGCACCGTGGCACAGGGCGGTGACCACGCGGGCGAACATCAGCAGGTTGTAGTCGCTGGCCACTGCACACAGCAGGTTGCCGACGATGAACACGCCCATCAGCACCACCAGCGCAGCCTTGCGTGGCAGGCGGGCGGTGGCCAGGGCCATGAACGGCGCGCCGATCGCCACGCCCAGGGCGTAGCCGGTCACCAGCCATCCGGCTCCGGGAATGCTCACACCCAGGTCGCGCGCCACATCGGGCAGCAGGCCCATGATGACGAACTCGGTGGTGCCGATGGCAAAGGCGCTCAGCGCCAGGATCAACAGTGAAAGGGGCATTGCAAGGTCCTTGTCAGAGCTCTTGGCTCATCTGCTCGAGGAAGGCCTGGATGGTGTCCTCGTTGCGCTTGAAGAAATGCCACTGCCCGACCTTCTGGCTGCTGATCAGGCCTGCGCGCTGCAAGGTGGCCAGGTGGGCAGATACGGTCGACTGCGACAGGCCGCAGCGTTGATCGATCTGCCCGGCACAGACGCCGAATTCGGTGCTGTGGTGCTGGTCGGGGAATTGCGCCGCAGGGTCCTTCAGCCAGTTGAGGATGTCTCGGCGGACCGGATGGGCCAGGGCTTTTATTATTTCGTCGAGGTCGAGAGGCATGGTTGGGCTCGTGGTGTGTAGCGGTATATCGCGATGGGGCGAAATATAAATCGGTATTTCGCGATATACAAATATGAAGAGGTTCTGAGCTCAGCCGAAATCGCTATATCGCGTTATAACGATATACGCGGCGACAGTGCTAGACTGCCGCCATGAACTACCTCGCACACCTGCACCTTGGCGGCCCGGCGCCGCAGCAACTGCTCGGCAGCCTGTACGGCGATTTCGTCAAAGGCCCGCTCGAAGGGCGCTTTGCGCCTGAGCTGGAGGCGGCGATCCGGCTGCACCGACAGATCGATCGCTACACCGACAGCCATCCGCTGGTACTGGCGGCGCTGGCGCGCTTCCCGCAGGAGCGTCGGCGGTTTGCCGGGATCGTGCTCGACGTGTTCTTCGATCACTGCCTGGCACGGCATTGGGCGGATTACGCCGAGCAGCCGCTGGCGCAGTTTACCGACACCTTTTACCGGGTGCTGTTGGCCGAGCCGCAGTTGCCGGGGCGCTTGGCACGTATTGCGCCGTTCATGGCAGCGGATGACTGGCTGGGAGCCTATGGTGATTTCGCCACGCTGGAGCAGGTGTTCGGGGGGATCGCGCGGCGGCTGTCGAAGCCGCAGGGCATGAACGGGGTGATGGCGGAGCTGGAGCGGTTGTATGAGCCGTTGCTGGCGGATTTTCGTGAGTTCTACCCGCAGTTGCAGGTGTTTGCGGCGGCGGGGCGGTGAGGTTCTGCAGTGTTTGCCAGGGCCCTATCGCGGGGCAAGCCCGCTCCCACAGGTACCGAACTGATTTTAAGTACAGCGGGATGCCTGTGGGAGCGGGCTTGCCCCGCGATAGGGCCGCTCGCCCCACCCCAGCAATCAGGCCGCTTTTGCCTGCCGACGCGGCACCGCCACCTCGACGTCCTCGACCCCGAACAAAGCCACCTGAATCGCCTGCTGCGCCATGAAGGCCAGCGCCGCACGTTCCTTGCCCTGGCTCTCCACCGGCGCCAGCAGGTGAATCACCACCTCCCCCCGCTCCCGGCCAAACAAGCGCATCAGGTGCGAAACCATGTCGTCATCGCCGATGAACGGTGCGATCGGGTCCGGTTCGCCGTTGCGCAGGTACTGGATCGCCACTGGCTGCACGGGTGTGTCCTGATCGATGGCGCCGGCCAGCAGGCGTCCGTGGAAGGTGCGCAGGCCGCGACCGTCGGTGGTGGTGCCTTCAGGGAAAATCAACAACGGTCGGGCCTGGCCCAGTTGCTCGCTGATCTGTTCGCGCAGACGCTGGGCATCACCCCCGCCACGGCGAATGAACAAGGTGCCGGCCTTCTGCGCCAGCCAGCCGGCCAACGGCCATTGGCGTACCTCGGCCTTGGACAGGAACGACAGCGGCGTGAGCATGCCCAGCAGGGGAATGTCGGTCCATGACACGTGGTTGCTGACCCACAGCATCGAGCGCTGGGGCAGTTCACCGACGACCCGCACGTCAAAGGGCAGGGCGCCGATCAGGCGTTTCATGAACAGGCAGGTCCAACGTTGCCGCCGCTCGATGGAGGCGTGCAGCCCCAAGCGTTCGCCCAAGGCGATGACGCTGGCCATGGCGATCCCCAGCAACAGCACCAGTACCAGGCGCAGGAGGCGGGCGCAGGCCCGCAGGCCCGGCATCAGACTGCCGCCTTGAAGTGACGGGCGTAGCGCGGGCAGAGGTCATCGCGCTTGAGCAGGATGAACACGTCGGCGACCTGGAAGTCTTGGTCCCAGCAGGGCTCCCCACAGATCTTCGCCCCCAGGCGCATGTACGCCTTGAGCAACGGTGGCATCTCGGTGATGACGTTGTTCGGCAGGGCCAGGGTGGGGAGCGGTTTTTTCGGCTCGGCGCGCAGGTGCTCGGTGCACAGGTAGCGTTCGCGCAGGCGCTGCATGATCGCGTGGGCCTGGATGCCGCCGTCCTGCATGGGGATGCTGGCGCAGCCCATCAGGTAGCTGTAGCGGCCTTCGTTGAGCACTTCGGCAAGCTCGCCCCAGAGCACGGCGATGGTGCCGCCGTTGCGGTAGTCGGGATCGACGCAGGTGCGACCCAGTTCCAGGATCGGGCCTTGCAGTTGCAGCAGCCCGTGCAGGCTGAATTCTTCTTCGCTGTAGAAGCGGCCCAGGCTGCTGGCGGCCTGGTGGTCGAGCAGGCGGGTGGTGGCGACCAATTGGCCGGTGGCCAGGTCGCGCACACCGATGTGGCGGCAGTGGATATCGTAGTCATCCATGTCCAGGCCCAGTTCCGCGCCCTTGAGCTTGGCCTTGAATTCGGCGCTGAACACCTTGAAACGCAGGGCCTGTGCTTCCTGCAGGGCCGCGGCGCCGACCAGGCGTTCGGCTTGCAGACGGCGTTCAGTGCTGTTGTCGCCAGAGCGAGCGATCCGAGTCATTGCGAGTCTCCATAAGCCAGCCAAATAGGGTTGCGGCCGGTCGGCTTTGTTGTGCAAAGTCAGCCTAGGTAGGCGCGGTGTCACCTCCGTGAATCTTTGGTGATGCTTGCGTGACACCCCTCACGAGGAGCATTCGATGACCTGGTTGCAACGACTCAACGACCCGCTGCGCCAGGCGCTGGCGGCCACTCTGGGCGAGACCTATGCGGCCACGCTGGAGCGTCTGGGCGCAGTCACGCCGTTCGAACTGGCGGCGCTGGGTGGGCGCGCGATGGACACGCCGGGATTGGCCTTTCTGGTCGGTTACCAGGCCGCCTTGCGTGTGCTCTGGCCCAGCGCGCCTGCGGGGTTGGGGGCCTTATGCGCCACCGAGCGACGCAGTGTGCGTCCGGCCGACATGCACACCCGTCTCGATGGGCTGCGGCTGAGTGGTCGCAAGGATTTCGTCACCGCCGGTCTCGACGCCGAATGGTTGCTGGTGGCGGCCCGCAGCGAAGCGCAGGGCGAGAGCGCGCGGCTGAGCCTGGCGGTGGTCTACCCCGGTGAGCCCGGCGTGACCCTCGAAGCGTTGCCGACCCTGCCGTTGATGCCTGAGGTCGGCCATGCCCGTGTCGAACTGAAGCACGCGGCCTGCGAGCTGCTGGCGGGTGATGGCTGGGAGGCCTATGTCAAACCGTTCCGCTCCCTCGAAGACCTCTATGTACTCACCGCGCTGCTCGGGTGGCTGCACGGCGTTGCCCAGGAGTGCACCTGGCCCCAGGTGTTGCGCCTGCGCCTGATTGGCCTGCTCGCTGCCTGTGCCGAGGCCAGCCGACAGTGCGCCGACAGCGTGGGCTGTCATCTGTTGCTGGCCGGCCTGTTCGCCCAGTTCCAGGCACTGCGTGGTGATATCGACGCGGCCCTGGCCAGCGGCCCCGGGCACTGGGTGCAACTTTGGCAGCGCGACCAGGGGCTGCTGGCACTGGCCGCCGCGACCCGGGAAAAACGCCTGGCCAAGGCCTGGGCTGCTGCAGGATTGTCATGAAGCCCAGGCATGCTCCGCCGATTGACCGCGCGTGAGGTATCGATGGGCAAACTGAAGGTGGTGCTGGGGATTCTCGGATTGATCGCCCTGCCGGTGTTCGCCGAGGAGTGGCCGGACAGCCAATGGCAGCAGGATCCGACGCGGTACGACTGGCAGGCTGTCGACGACTATGCCTTCGCGCTGCGCAACGATGTCGATCGCAGCGGTGTGCGCAGCGATGCACTGCTGATCATTCGTGACGGTCGTGTTCTGTACGAGCGCTACGCAGCGCCTACAGGCGTCGACACCCCGCACCTGACCTGGTCGATCAGCAAGAGCGTGCTGGCCACGTTGCTGGGCGTCGCCCGCGGCGAAGGGCGTTTCCAGCTCGATGATCCGGCCGCCCGTTACTACCCCGCCTTGCGTGAGCATCCGCAACTGCGCCTGGTCGACCTGCTGCACTGGGCCAGCGGCCTGGCCTGGCAGGAAGACTATGAATACGCGCCGCTCAAATCCTCGGTCGTGGCAATGCTCTATACCCGCGGGCGCAATGACATGGCGGCCTACACCGCTGGCATGGCCCAAGCCGAGCTGCCGGGGCAGCACTTTGCCTATTCCAGCGGCGACAGCAATCTGCTGGCCGCGGCGCTACGCGGCATGCTCGGGGCGGACCAGTACGCCGACTATCCCTGGCAGGCGCTGTTCACCCCGCTGGGTATCACGCATGCGGTGTGGGAGCGCGACGGTGTTGGCACCTATGTCGGCTCC
Source organism: Pseudomonas sp. RW3S2 (assembly GCF_014268955.1). NCBI lineage: Bacteria > Pseudomonadati > Pseudomonadota > Gammaproteobacteria > Pseudomonadales > Pseudomonadaceae > Pseudomonas > Pseudomonas sp. RW3S2. The sequence goes on from NZ_JABWRM010000001.1 coordinate 125,581, forward strand.
TCCTACCTCTACCTCAGTGCCCGCGATCTTGCGCGCATCGGCCTGCTGATGCAGCGCGACGGGCGCTGGCGTGAGCAGCAACTGCTGCCTGCCGATTGGGTGGCCTTCAATCGCACCCTGTTCACCCATGCCGAGCCGGTGCCGGGCGATGCCAACCCCGGCGGGCACTGGTGGCTGAACCAGCCGCTGCCGGGCAACCCTCCGCCCTGGCCGGATGCCCCCACCGATACCTTCGCCGCCCTCGGTCACTGGGGCCAGGCGCTATATGTGCTGCCCACGCAGAAGCTGGTGATCGTACGCTACGGCGACGACCGCGACGGCAGCTACAGCCATAACGAACTGCTCAAGCGCGTGCTGGCCGTGCTGGCGAAGGCGGGTGCATGAAGCGGATCTTGCTGGTGTTGCTGCTGGTCCTGCTGGCCTGGGCATGGACCGAACGTCAGGCACTGTCGGACTTTCCGAGCATTCTTTCGGCGTACTCGGCAAAGGAGTACTGCTCGTGCCGCTTCGTCATGGGTTTTGACGAGGCCTATTGCCGCGCCTATGTGAAGCAGTACCTGCCATTGGAGCGCCTGGAAGAGGACAGCCGCGCACGCAGCGTGCTCGCCGAAGGCCTAGGACGGCATAGCATGGCTGTCTGGCAGGGGCCGCGCGAGGGTTGTCGCTTGCTGCCGTGAAGGCCTGCGGGGTAAGGTTGTCGGCCTTGCTTCACGAGGTTTCACATGCCCACCTTGCTCCGCCTGCTACCTGCTCTGTTACTGGCCCTGTGCCTGCCTGCCCATGCCAACTGGCACCTGGACGGTGAGTCTTCGCGCCTGTCGTTCATCACCGGCAAGAACGGCGATACTGCTGAAGTGCACCGCTTCCTGGTATTGCACGGCACCATCGACCGCAAGGGTGTGGCTGGCTTGAGCATCGAGATGGATTCGGTGAGCAGTGGTATCCCGCTGCGTGACGAGCGCATGCGTGACACCCTGTTCGAGGTCCAGCGCTTCCCCGAAGCGACGGTCAAGGCCCAGCTCGACCTGCGCCCGATCAACGACCTTGCCAACGGTGCCCAACTGGAACTGCGCCTGCCGCTGACCGTGACGCTGCATGGCCAGTCCCACAGCTACAACGCCCTGCTGCTGGCCACCCGCCTCGATGAGCGGCGATTCCAGGTGGTGACCCTCGAGCCGCTGCTGTTGCGTGCCGAAGACTATGGCTTGCTGCCAGGGCTGGAACGCCTGCGCACCTTCGCCGGGCTCAAGTCCATCAACCCGTCGGTGCCGGTGAGCGCGGTGCTGATCTTCACCGCGCGCTGACATGCCAGGGCCGGTCTTCCCCTGGCGGGATGGCAACCAGTTCGAACTGCTGATCGACGGCCCCGAATTCTTTCCCCGCATGCTCATGGCCATCGTGCGCGCCGAGCGCCAGGTCGATCTGGAACTGTACCTGGTGGAGGCGGGGGCCTGTGCCGATGCGGTGGTCGAGGCCCTGGAGTCTGCGGCCGCGCGTGGCGTGCGCGTGCGTTGCCTGTTCGACGATTATGGCGCCCTGGCCTTCCCTTCGGCCTTGCGTCAGCGTTTGCAGGCCGCCGGAGCCGAACTGCGCCTGTACAACCGTCTGCGCTGGCGCCGGGGCCTGCGCAACCTGTACCGCGATCACCGCAAGCTGCTGCTGGTGGACGAGCACTGGGCGGTGGTGGGTGGCACCGGCGTGACCGATGAATTCTGGACACCGGGCCAGGAGGCGAGCGAGTGGCATGAAGTGATGGTGCGTATGGAGGGACCGGTGGTGGCCGATTGGCAGCTGCTGTTCGACCGACAGTGGCACGCCAACCACCGTCGCACGGCCTGGCGCCCGCCGGAAAACTTCGGCCTGTCGCGCCTGCCGAAGATGCCGGCGCAGGGCGAGGGCCTGGGCCGGGTGGCCTACGCCGACGCGCGCCAGCACCGCGATATTCTGCATTCGCTGGTCCGTGCACTGAACAGTGGGCAGCGTCGCATCTGGCTGGCGACGCCGTATTTTCTGCCAACCTGGAGCGTGCGCCGGTCGCTGCGCCGGGCGGCGCAAAAGGGTATCGACGTGCGCTTACTGCTCACGGGGCCACGCACCGACCACCCTTCGGTGCGTTACGCTGGCCATCGTTACTACCCGCGTTTGCTGCGCGCCGGGGTGCGGATCTTCGAGTACCAGCCATGTTTCCTGCACCTGAAGATGGCCGTGGTTGACGACTGGGTCAGCATTGGTTCGTGCAACTTCGACCACTGGAATCTGCGCTTCAACCTCGAAGCCAACGTCGAAGCCCTCGATCCGCCGCTGACTGCTGCGGTGCTGGCCAGTTTCACGCGGGACTTCGCCTTGAGCGAGGAGGTCGATCTGGATCACTGGAAGGCCCGGCCGCTGTGGCGGCGGGTGCAGCAGCGGATCTGGGGCTGGCTGGATCGGCTGGTGGTCAATCTGCTGGATCGTCGCAACTGAGACCTGCGCCGTATATCGTTCATCGACAAAGCGGACTATCGTGCAGTGATTGTTCCCTGCAAACGAAGGAGTGGATGCGATGACGGCGAAGAAGATTCTCATGCTGGTGGGCGACTACGTCGAAGACTATGAAGTGATGGTGCCGTTCCAGGCCTTGCAGATGGTTGGCCACACGGTGCACGCGGTGTGCCCTGAGAAGATCGCCGGGCAGACCGTGCGCACGGCCATTCACGACTTCGAGGGCGACCAGACCTACAGCGAGAAGCCTGGGCACAACTTCGCCCTCAACTTCGATTTCGTCCAGGTGCGTGCCGAGGGCTATGACGCGCTGCTGATCCCCGGTGGGCGGGCGCCGGAGTACCTGCGTCTGGACGAGCGGGTGCTGAAACTGGTCAAGGAGTTCGACCAGGCGGGCAAGCCGATCGCGGCGGTGTGCCATGGCGCACAGTTGCTGGCGGCGGCAGGGGTGCTCGAAGGGCGTGCGTGCAGCGCCTATCCGGCGTGCGCGCCGGAGGTGCGGTTGGCCGGGGGACGGTTCGTGGATATTGCCATCGACCAGGCGCATGTGGATGGCAATCTGGTGACGGCGCCCGCTTGGCCGGCGCATCCGGCCTGGTTGGCGGCGTTCCTCAAGGTGTTGGGGACGCGTATTGCCTGATCTGGCAGCGGTTCTGGAGAAATACCTGTCGCGCAGGGGAAAGGGCTCATGTCGCAGCCGATGATAGGGTTTCCCCTCAGGCCCGGCTTGGCCGGGCGCGACAGAACGACTGCTCCGCATGGAAATCCGCCTGCTTCACGGCGCTGCCATCGCGCCTTACATCGATGATATCGCTCGCCTGCGCCTGACGGTGGTCCGCGAGTTCCCCTATCTTTACGACAGCACGCCGGCGTACGAGGCTGACGGTCTTCGCCGCTATATCGACTCCGAGCGCAGCCTGGCGATCCTGGCGATGGACGAGGGGCGGGTGGTAGGCGTTTCCACCGGCATGCCGTTGGGCGACAAGCCTGAGGCTTTCCGCCAGCCGTTTTTCGAGCAGGGACGCGATCCGCGCACCGTCTATTATTTCGGCAAGTCGGTGCTGCTGCCGGCTTATCGCGGGCGAGGGCTGGGCGTGCGCTTTTTCATCGAGCGCGAATCTTATGCGCACAAGCTGGGTGGCTTTCATTACTGCGCATTCAGTGCCGTCGAACGGCCCAATGGCCATCCGCGCCGGCCAGAAGACTACAAGCCGCTACACGCCTTCTGGCGTAATCGAGGGTTTCTGCATCAGCCTTCGCTGCGTGCGTCGTGTGCGTGGCGGGATCTGGGCGAGCCGGATGAGTCGGACAAGACGCTGTCGTTCTGGCTCAAGGATCTGTTGCTGTGATCCTGTGCTGAAACAGCAGCGCCCCGTTCGCGGGCAAGCCCGCTCCTGCAAGGAGTGGGCTTGCCCGCGAACGGGGCGCCGTGATTACCGCAGTCTTACTTCACTTCAACAGCCAGGCTCTGGGCAATCTTGTTCTGCCACAGCGCAGGGCCGGTGATGTGCACCGACTCACCCTTGCTGTCCACCGCGACGGTGACCGGCATGTCCTTGACGTCGAACTCGTAGATCGCTTCCATGCCCAGCTCGGCGAAGGCCAGGACCTTCGACTTGCGGATGGCCTGGGCCACCAGGTACGCGGCGCCGCCAACGGCCATCAGGTACACGGCCTTGTTGTCCTTGATCGCCTCGATGGCGGTCGGACCACGCTCGGATTTGCCGATCATGCCCAGCAGACCGGTCTGCTCGAGGATCTGGCGGGTGAACTTGTCCATCCGCGTGGCGGTGGTCGGGCCGGCTGGGCCGACCACTTCGTCACCGACCGGATCGACCGGGCCGACGTAGTAGATGAAGCGGCCTTTCAGATCCACCGGCAGCTCTTCGCCACGGTTGAGCATCTCGACCATGCGCTTGTGCGCAGCGTCGCGGCCAGTGAGCATCTTGCCGTTGAGCAGGATGGTCTCGCCCGGTTTCCAGCTGGCGACTTCTTCCGGGGTGATCTCGTCGAGGTTGACGCGACGCGCGCTCGGGCCGGCTTCCCAGACGATTTCCGGGTAGGCATCCAGCGACGGCGCTTCCAGCTCTGCCGGGCCGGAGCCGTCGAGCACGAAGTGGGCGTGACGGGTGGCGGCGCAGTTGGGGATCATGCACACCGGCAGCGAAGCGGCGTGGGTCGGATAGTCCATGATCTTGACGTCGAGCACGGTGGTCAGGCCGCCCAGGCCCTGGGCACCGATGCCCAGCTGGTTGACCTTCTCGAACAGCTCCAGGCGGATCTCTTCGATGCGGTTCTGCGGGCCGCGGGCTTTCAGTTCATGGATGTCGATGGATTCCATCAACACTTCCTTGGCCATGACCGCGGCTTTTTCGGCAGTACCGCCGATGCCAATGCCCAGCATGCCAGGCGGGCACCAGCCAGCGCCCATGGTCGGGACGGTCTTGAGCACCCAGTCGACGATCGAGTCGGACGGGTTGAGCATGGCCATCTTCGACTTGTTCTCCGAACCGCCGCCCTTGGCTGCGACGTCGACTTCGACCTTGTCGCCGGGCACGATGGAGTAGTGGATCACCGCCGGGGTGTTGTCCTTGGTGTTCTTGCGGGCACCGGCCGGGTCGGCCAGGATGGAGGCGCGCAGGACGTTTTCCGGCAGGTTGTAGGCGCGGCGCACGCCCTCGTTGATCATGTCGTCCAGGCTCATGGTCGCGCCGTCCCAGCGCACGTCCATGCCGACGCGCACGAACACGGTGACGATACCGGTGTCCTGGCAGATCGGGCGGTGGCCGGTGGCGCACATGCGCGAGTTGATCAGGATCTGGGCGATGGAGTCGCGGGCAGCGGGCGATTCTTCACGCAGATAGGCTTCGTGCATCGCCTGGATGAAATCGACGGGGTGGTAATACGAGATGAATTGCAGGGCGTCGGCAACGCTCTGAATCAGGTCGTCTTGCTTGATCACGGTCATGCAGCGCGCTCCTCTTAAAGACGGGAACATTCGTAAAGGCATCGACACCGCCGACCAGCGCGTCGAAAGGCCTTGCAAGGCGCACCGGCAGGTCAGGCCGGCACAAAAAGGGCGCGGCAGTATAGCGCGGCTGCCCGTGGGAAACACCTGCGCGTGGTCTGGACCTTGGTCTGCCGCTGCCAGGCATCGTTCTTGCTGGCGTTCTGTACAATGGCAACAGACTCCAGGAGACCTTTCGTACATGCCCGATCTTCGCGTGGGCGAGCGCCGCATCAGCGTTCCGACCGGCAGCAACCTGCTCGACGCCCTCAACGGCGTCGGCCTGAACGTGCCTTACAGTTGCCGGGCCGGCAGTTGCCACGCCTGCCTGGTACGGTGCGTCGATGGCGAGCCTGAGGATGCCTTGCCCGAGGCGCTGCAGGCCGACAAGCGCGAGCAGGGCTGGCGCCTGGCTTGCCAGTGCCGGGTGACGGCTGATCTGCAGGTTATGGTGTTCGATCCGCAGCGTGATGGTGTGCCGGCGCGGGTGTGCGCGCTGGACTGGGTCGGCGATGTGCTGCGCTTGCGACTGAAGCCTGCGCGGGCGTTGCGTTATCAGGCGGGGCAGCATGTGGTGCTGTGGCTGGGCACGGTGGCCCGACCTTACTCGCTGGCCAGCCTGCCGGGGGAGGATGATTTTCTCGAGTTCCATATCGACTGCCAGCGGCCGGGTGCGTTTTGCGATCTGGCTCGGGGCTTGAAGATCGGTGACTCGTTGAGTTTGGGAGAGTTCAGAGGGGGCGCGCTGCACTACGACCCCGACTGGCAGGACAGGCCGCTGTGGTTGCTGGCGGCAGGTACCGGCCTTGCCCCGCTGTGGGGTGTTGCGCGGGAGGCTTTGCGCCAAGGCCATCGGGCAGGAATAAAGGTCATGCATGTGGCACACGATGATGCCGGGCACTACCTGCAACCCGCGCTGCAACAGACGCATGGCATCGATACCGAATACGTGCTGCAGGAGCATCTCGAGGAGGCGCTTGCGAGATTGCGTCCGACCTCTCGCCAGACCATCGCCTTGCTCTGCGGGTCGCCCGTGAGCGTCGAGCGCTTCGCTCGCAGATTGTTCATCGCCGGCGTGCCAAGAAACCAGGTGCTGGCTGACGTGTTCGTCGAGCATGCCTGACTCTCTGGCAGCACCATGCCCCATCGCGGGCAACCCAAAAAAAAGACCGCTCCTGAGAGCGGTCTTTTTTGCTGACCTGAAGTCGTTGCTACAACTCAGGCATCAACCAACCAGCGGATCACCCACGTGCAGGATCTTCATGCCATTGGTGCCACCGATGGTGTGGTAGCTGTCACCCTTGGTCAGGATCACCCAGTCGCCCTGTTCGACCAGGCCACGCTTGAGCAGCTCGTCGACAGCCGCCTGGCTGACCTTGTCGGCCGGCAGCGAAGCCGGATCGAAGGCGATCGGGTAGACGCCGCGGAACATCGAGACGCGGGCCTGGGTCGCGCGGTGCGGCGACATGGCGAAGACCGGCACATGCGAGCGCAGGCGCGACATGATCAGCGGGGTGTAGCCGCTTTCGGTCAGGGCGATGATCGCCTTCACGCCAGGGAAGTGGTTGGCGGTGTACATCGCCGCCAGGGCGATGCTCTCGTCGCAGCGCTCGAAGGTGGTGTGCAGGCGATGGCTGGACTTCTGGTTGGTCGGGTGCTTTTCGGCGCCCAGGCAGATGCGCGCCATGGCTTGCACCGCTTCGATCGGGTACGAGCCGGCGGCGCTTTCGGCCGACAGCATCACCGCATCGGTGTTGTCCAGCACGGCGTTGGCCACGTCGGAGACTTCGGCGCGGGTCGGCATCGGGTTCTGGATCATCGACTCCATCATCTGGGTCGCAACGATCACCGCTTTATTGTTGCGGCGAGCGTGCTGGATGATCTTCTTCTGGATGCCGATCAGCTCGGCGTCGCCGATTTCCACGCCGAGGTCGCCACGGGCAACCATCACGGCGTCGGAAGCCGCGATCAGGCCGTCGAGGGTTTCGTCGTCGGCAACGGCTTCGGCACGCTCGATCTTGGCCACCAGCCAGGCGCTGCCGCCGGCTTCGTCACGCAGCTTGCGTGCGTATTCCATGTCCTTGGCGTCACGCGGGAAGGAGACGGCCAGGTAGTCCAGGTCCATTTCCGCGGCCAGTTTGATGTCGGCCTTGTCTTTTTCGGTCAGGGCCGGTGCAGTCAGGCCGCCACCTTTGCGGTTGATGCCCTTGTGGTCGGACAGTGGGCCACCGACGATCACCACGCAATGCAGCGCGTCGGCGGTAGCGGTTTCGACGCGCATGACCACGCGACCGTCGTCGAGCAGCAGCTCGTCACCTACACCGCAGTCCTTGACCAGGTCGGGGTAGTCGATGCCGACGATATCCTGGTTGCCTTCGGTGAGCGGGTGAGCGGTGGAGAAGGTGAACTTGTCACCGATCTTCAGTTCGATGCGCTTGTTGCTGAACTTGGCGATACGGATCTTCGGACCTTGCAGGTCGCCCAGCAGTGCGACGTGGCGGCCGTTCTTGGCGGCGATGTCGCGGATCAGGCGGGCGCGGGCCTTGTGCTCGTCCGGAGTGCCGTGGGAAAAGTTCAGACGTGCCACGTCCAGGCCGGCGAGGATCAGTTGTTCGATCACTTCCGGCGAGTTGCTGGCGGGGCCCAGGGTGGCGACGATTTTGGTACGGCGGATGGTCATGCACAGACTCCTATGTTGAAGCGCAGCGAAAGGCTACTCCTCAATTGCGCTGTAGTCATTGTTCCGTTGCACTACCTTGCAGGTTGGCGAGAGGGCGATTGCACCGTCGGCACCACCCTACAAGCAGGAGGTTGCAGGTAGACGCTCGGCGCCGCGCGTCAGCTGGATGAAGCGTGCATCGGCACGCTGAAGAAATCGGGGCGCAGGCCGATATACTGGCCATCAAAGGAGAATTCCCATGCGAGCCCTGATCGTGTTAACCATGGCGGCCAGTGTCGTCGGCTGCACCCGTTGGTCCATGGACCACCACCTGAACAATGCCTACCGCGCGTACGATCGTGGCGATTGCCAGCGGGTGATGCTGGAACTGTCGCAAGTCGATCGCACCAGCCGTGCCCGTCCGTTCATCCATCCGGAAGTGGCGATGCTGCGTGGCCAGTGCCTGGAGCGGCAGAAACTCTATGTCGATGCAGCGCAGACTTACCAGTTCCTGATCCAGCGCTACCCGCAGAACGAGTACGCCTACCGTGCCCAGGCGCGCCTGCAGACCCTGGAGCAGCTCGGCCATCTGCGCGGTGAGCCGGCGGTGACCAGCCCTGCGCCGACTACGCCTTTGCGTTAATACCAAGGTGACAATGATTTCATCCGGGCCGTCGCTCAGGCTAAGCTAGGCTGTAAAGTAGGTGTAACGCTCACCGCCAGTACCTGGTCTTCCTGGCATAAGGTACGGAGTATCATGTTCATCGAACGTCAGATCGACCGTCATCAACTGCCTTACGTGCTCAAGGTCTTCAACCGGTTGACCGATCAGGAGATTGGTTATCTGGGGAATGCCTCCGAGGATGGGCTCATGGTGATCAGCCAGCTCCCGATCATGGTCGGACCGGATTTCGATCTGCAGCTGCGTGTGCCGCTTGCAGGCGGGGGCCATCAGTTCATCAATCTCACCGCCAGTTGCCTGTGGAGCCGCGAGGACCAGACCCCGGGGCATTTCGATGCTGGCTTCATGCTATTGCAGGCGCCGCGCGAGTACGACGAGTTCGTGCGCTCGCTGCGCGACTTCTTCAGCTTCAAGCCGATGAACGAGTCGGCCTGAAGACGTTCCTCCGGTAGACTCGTCCGCGAACTTTGTACAGGACGACACCGTGAGCTCCAGCATCTTCTGGCACGACTACGAAACCACCGGTATCAATCCGCGCTGCGACCGACCGCTGCAGGTTGCAGGCGTACGCACCGATTTCGAGCTCAACGAGATCGACGAACCGGTCAACCTGTATTGCCGCCCCTCCGACGATATCCTGCCGCACCCCGCCGCCTGCCTGGTGACGGGCATCACCCCTGAGCAACTGATGGCAAAAGGCTTGGGGGAAGCGGAGTTCATGACCCGGGTGCATGAACAGTTGTCGCGCCCCGGCACCTGTGGCGCAGGCTACAACACCTTGCGCTTCGATGATGAAGTCACCCGCTACAGCCTCTACCGCAACTTCTTCGATCCCTACGCCCGTGAGTGGCAGGGTGGCAACAGCCGCTGGGACTTGATCGACGTGGTGCGTACCGCCTATGCCCTGCGCCCGGAAGGTATCGTCTGGCCGCAGCAGGACGGACGCACCAGCCTGCGCCTGGAGTTGCTGAGCAAGGCCAACAAGATCGATCACGGCCATGCTCACGAGGCATTGTCCGATGTCCGCGCCACCATCGCGTTAGCCCGCCTGGTTCGCCAACGCCAGCCCAAACTCTATGACTGGTTGTTCCAGTTGCGTAGCAAGCACAAGGTCATGGAGCAGATTCGCCTGCTTCAGCCACTGGTGCATATCTCCGGGCGTTTCTCCAGCGAGCGTAGTTACCTGGGGGTGGTATTGCCGTTGGCCTGGCACCCGCGTAATCGCAATGCACTGATTGTGTGCGACCTGCACATGGAAAACTCGCCTTTAATAAGGGAAAGTGCCGAGGTATTGCGTTCGCGTTTGTACACGCGGCGCGAGGAATTGGCTGACGGGGAATTGCCGGTTCCGCTGAAGTTGGTGCACATCAACAAATGTCCTGTGGTTGCGCCATTGAGCGTATTGCGCCCGGCCGATCAACAGCGACTGGGTCTTGATATGTCGCTTGTTCAGTCTCGAGCCGATCAATTGATTCAGCAGCAAGACGCTTGGCGGGACAAGCTGGAGAGCCTCTACAGCGCAGATGAGTTCGCACCCAGCGAAGATCCCGAGCAACAGTTGTACGAGGGATTTCTCGGGGATCGTGATCGTCGCTTGTGTGAACAAGTTCGTTTGAGCGATCCGCGACAGTTGGGGCAGGGGCACTGGATGTTCGATGATGCACGCATGCCTGAGCTATTGTTCCGCTACCGGGCGCGCAACTTTATCGACACCTTGAACGAACAGGAGCAACAACGCTGGCACCGCTTCTGCCAGCAGCGCCTGAGCGATCCGCGCCTGGGAGCGCCCAACACCCTGGGCGATTTCGAGCAGGCGGCGCAGGCCCGTCTGGTCGATACGGACGATGCCGGGCGGCAGGTCCTGGAGGCATGGCTTGCACATGTCCGTACACTGCGAACGCACTATGCGTTGGCAGAATAAATAAAAACGCCGGCGATGAGCCGGCGTTTTGCTGAAGCCTTAAGGCAGTTGCCGGGATCAGCCCAGCAGGGTTGCCCAGCTTTCAACCACGTCACCACCCCACTTGGCTTTCCATTCTTTCAGGGTCTTGTGGTTGCCGCCTTTGGTTTCAATCACTTCACCGTTGTGCGGGTTCTTGTACTGCTTGACCTTGCGAGCACGTTTGGTGCTGGTGGTCTTGGCGGCGCCACGGGGTGCCTTGCTCAGTTTGGATTCCGGGTCGAGCAGGGCAATCACGTCACGCAGCGACTTGGAGTATTCGCCCATCAGTGCGCGCAGTTTGCCTTCGAATTCCAGCTCTTTTTTCAGCTTGTCATCTTGCGACAGGTTGGCGAGGCGAGCTTGAAGTTCCTTGATGGCTTCTTCGGTGGCGCGGTATTCGTTGATCAGGGACATGGAGTGTTCCTTGGTGAATGTACAGAGAGACAGTGAGCCAATAATAGACAGGCAATACTCGCAAGTAAACAATTAATAAGGGGCTCAAATGTCAAATCATTTTGAAGCAACAATAACAGCGCTTCGGTAAAGAAAAATTTACATATTGCGTCTCTGTGCCTCGTCAATCCTCATCCGCCTGCTTGCGGGTGCTCCGAGTCTGCATTGGGCTGCCACGCAGGAGCGCGCAGGCCAATGGTTACTGCCTTTTTCACGGCAGATGGCTAGAATGTGCGCCTTTGCGAAGTTTTCCGGAGTCTCATCCATGCGCACCTACCGTCTGACGATTGCCTGTCCCGACCGCGTCGGCATCGTGGCAAAAGTCAGTAACTTCCTGGCCTTGTACAACGGCTGGATCAACGAAGCCAGCCACCACTCCGACGAGCAGAGCGGGTGGTTCTTCATGCGCCATGAAATCCGCGCCCAATCCCTGCCATTCGGTATCGAGGCCTTCCGCGAGGCCTTTGCGCCGATCGCCGAAGAGTTCTCCATGAGCTGGAACATCACCGACTCGGCGCAGAAGAAGCGCGTAGTGCTGATGGCCAGCCGCGAGTCGCACTGCCTGGCCGACCTGCTGCACCGCTGGCACACCGATGAACTGGACTGTGATATCCCGTGCGTGATTTCCAACCACAACGACCTGCGCAGCATGGTCGAGTGGCACGGTATTCCGTTTTTCCACGTGCCGGTCGATCCGAAAGACAAGGCCCCGGCCTTCGCCGAAGTTTCGCGCCTGGTTGCCGAGCATGGCGCTGATGTAGTGGTACTGGCGCGCTACATGCAGATCCTGCCGCCACAGCTGTGCCAGGATTACGCCGGGCGTGTGATCAACATCCACCACAGCTTCCTGCCGTCGTTCGTCGGCGCCAAGCCCTACCACCAGGCTGCATTGCGTGGTGTGAAGCTGATCGGTGCCACCTGCCACTATGTCACCGAAGAACTGGACGCAGGTCCCATCATCGAGCAGGACGTGGTGCGTGTGAACCACGCCGACAGCATCGAGGACATGGTCCGCTTCGGTCGTGACGTGGAGAAGATGGTGCTGGCCCGCGGTCTGCGCTATCACCTGGAAGACCGCGTGCTGGTACACGGCAACAAGACCGTGGTCTTCGACTGACCGGAGCCTGCACAGATGGCCGATCCGCGTGACAAGGCTGGTGCCCAGCCACCGCCGACACTCGGTGAAGGCTGCCTGGCGCGCTACGACCCCGAGGCGTTGAGCGATGAAGACGGCACCGAGTTCGAAGGTGCCGCCGAGCTCTGGGAGCAGCTCAACCCGCCTGACGCCGCCAGCGCTCCAGCAACGGACGCGCCAGCAGACAGACGAACACCGGCCCCCCGGCGAGCAGATAGAAGTAATAAGTGACGGCGCGCCAGATCAGGATCGCCGCCGCTGCTGTCGAGCTGCCCACCAGTGGCGACAGCAGGGTCGCCGACGTCAGCTCGGCGGCTCCTGCGCCGCCTGGCAGCAGGCTGAACTGGCCGGCACTGAGCGAGAGCATCTGCACCAGGAAGCTCGGAATCCACGACAGCTCTACCCCCAGCCCCCTCAATACCAGATACAGCACGCTGTAGCGCAAGCTCCAGTGCGCGCAGGTGAGGGCGAATACCAGCGCCAGCGTGCGCTTGGGCAGGCGCCAGGTGTCGGCCAGTGCCCGGGTGAAGCGTAGCAGCGTGCGCGCCCAGCGCCGCCGACGGCCGGTCGACAAACCCAGGCGTTGCAGCAGTCGACCGTTCCAGCGCATCACGCCACGCCGGTAGCGCAGCAGCACGACGATTGCCGCCAGCGCGCCACACAGCAAGGCGGCGCTGCCCAGCAGCATGCTTTCCTGGCTGCGACCCAGGCTGTGGAACAGGGCGTAGCCGGCGATTGCCAGCATGGCGCAGAAGAAGAACAGCAGGTCGTTCAACTGGTCCATGGCGAACACCGCGCCACTGCGGGCCGGGCCAATGCGTTCGCGGGCCAGCAGTGTCATCAGGGTCAAAGGACCTCCGCTACCGCCGGGAGTGGTGCAGATGGCGAACTCAGTCGCCATTACCACGCCCAGGCTGCGTACCCTGCCCAGTTGTGCACCCTGCTGGCCGAGCAGCAAGCGCAGGCGCACGGCGTTGATGATCCAGCACAGCAGGATCATGCCCAGCAGGGTCGCCATCAGCCCTGGGTCGAACGTCTGCAGGCGCGGCAGCAGTTGGCTGCCGCCCAGAATGCCCGGAACCAGCACCGCGAGCAGCAGCGTCAGCCCCAGCCAGGCGAGGCGGTTCATGGGCAGGTCCTGCGCTCCAGCCAGGCGGATTTGGTCAGAGGCTCACGCCCTTGCTCGATCAATTCACGCAGGGTGCGCAACCAATAGTTGCGTGCGCTGGCATGGCGCATATCCACCGGATGCAGGCCCAGGCGCAGGGTTTCGGCCTGGCGCCAGCGCCGGGCCTGCCAGTCACAGAGCACCCGTGACAGACCGCGGCGCCATGCACTGCGGGCGCTCCAGACCAGCCCGGGAGCTTCGATCGCGGTGAAGTCCGGCAGCCGATAAAGGTGCTGCGGTGTGCTGGTGTAGCGCAGTGGCAGGCCGCGCAGGGCCTGGCGGGTGCCTTCGCTCATCAGCCAGGCGGGCGCGACGAAGCCTGCGACCGGCCAGCCCTGGCTGGCGAACAGGGCCAGGCCCGCCTCCAGACGTTGCAGGGCTTCGCGCTGCTCCAGCGCATAGAACTCGCCCTCATGGGTGTAGATCCGGCGCATGAAGTACTCGGCTGGCCCGCGTGGGGCAGGGCCATCGTCGGCGTGGTAGAAACCGTGCAGTGCCAGCTCGTCGCCGCGCGCCAGGCGCCTATCGAGGAGGCGGCAGAAGTCCGGAGAGCGGGCCAATGCGTTGCGGTGGTGGAAGTCCGGGACCACCAGCCAGGTCATGGGCACGTCGCCCATTGCATCGACGGCTTCGACGAAGGGACGGTAGTCGGGCCAGGTTTCGGGCGCCACATCGTGCAGCACCAGCATCAGGCTACGCGAATCGGCGGGCGCTTCACGCATGGGCGCGTACCTGTGGCGACAGGCCAAGCACGGCCTGGTAGTGCAGCAACAGGCCATCGACCACGCTATCCCATGAGTAATGCTGCTCCACATGGCGACGGGCCTGGGCGCCTAGGGGGCGCACGCCGGCTTCGAAGATTTCGCGCACTGCCCCGGCCATTGCCTGGCTGTCGTTGGCCTGGCACAGGCGCCCGCACTGGTCGTTGACGATCTCGCCGAAAGCCCCGGCGCGCACGGCGACCACCGGTGTGGCGCTGGCCATGGCCTCGAGTATCACCAGGCCAAAGGTTTCCTGGTCACCGGCGTGCAGCAACAGGTCGGCACTGGCGAGCAGGCGGGCCACTTCATCGGCGGGGCAGAAGTGGTCGATCACGCTGACATTGTCCGGCACGTTGGCCGGCATGTTCGAGCCGACCAGCAACAGGTGGTAATGGCGACCCAGGTGGCCCATGCACTCGAGCAGCACTGGCAGGTTCTTCTCCCGCGAGCCGCGACCGGCGAAGACGAGCAGACGAGTGGTATCGGGAAGGCCGAGCTGGGCGCGCAGGTGCGGATCGCGCCTGTCGGGGTGGAAGGTATTCAGGTCGACTCCCAGGGGCTGTACATGCACATCGCGCACGCCAAGACGGCGCAGTTTGTCGGCCATTACCTGGCTCGGCGCCAGCACCCGGTCGAAATTGCCGTAGAGCTTGCTGACATAGGCTTCGACATTGGGGGTGAACCAGTTGCCCATGCGGTTGCTGACCAGCAATGGCAGGTCGGAGTGATAGAAGCCGATCACCGGCACGTCCAGCTTGCGTCCCGCCTCAAGGGCGGCCCAGGCGGTGAGGTAGGGATCGCCGACCTCGATCAGGTCAGGCTTGAGATCGCGCAGCACGTTGCACCAGGGCGTCAGGCGTACCGGAAAACGGTAGCCCTTGCCGAACGGCAAGGGCGGGGCTGGCACCTGGTAGATGCCATTGGCATCACGGGCGCTGGGGCCGGGGATCAGAAGACTGTGGCGTACGCCGGGCATGGCGTCGAGGCGATGGTGTTTGGCATCAAGATAGGTCCGTACACCGCCGCTAGCCGGGGCGTAGAACATGGTGATGTCAGCGATGTGCACGATCAGCATCCCTCCGGGATCGTCTTCGGGTCTGTCATCCGGCGGTAACAGACCGACGGTGACGCGCCTAAAGGTTGACCTTTATGAAGGATAGTTTGTTCGATCGGGATTGGGCGGCGGGGCGCCACGCTGTGGGGGCAGGCAGGTCGGGACGAACCACCGCACCCACAGGGGCTGCATTCAGATACGGAAACTGCCCACCAGTTGCTTGAGGCGCGTGGCCTGCTGTTCCAGGTCGGAGCAGGCGCGCAGGGTGGCCTGCAGGTTTTCCACGCCCTCCTGGTTGAGGGTGTTGATCTCGTTGATGTCCATGTTGATCGACTCCACCACCGAGGTCTGTTCCTCGGTGGCGGTGGCCACCGACTGGTTCATGCCGTCGATCTCGCCAATGCGCTGGGTCACACTGCCCAGGCGCTCGCCGGCCTGGTTGGCGATCTGCACGCCGTCCTGGCTGTGGCGTTGACTCTGGTCCATGGTCTCGACCGAGGTGCGGGCGCCGACCTGCAACTCCTCGATCATCCCCTGGACCTGCTGCGCCGATTCCTGGGTACGGTGGGCGAGGTTGCGTACCTCGTCGGCCACCACCGCGAAGCCGCGGCCGGCCTCACCGGCGCGGGCGGCTTCGATGGCCGCGTTGAGCGCCAGCAGGTTGGTCTGCTGGGAGATGCTGGTGATGACCTCAAGGATCTGACCGATGTTGACGGTCTTGTCGTTGAGGGCCTCGATATGCGCGCTGGAACTGACGATCAGTGCCGACAGGCGGTTCATCGCCTGGATATTGTGTTCGACCACCTGCTGCCCTTCTTCGGCGAGCAATCGCGCGGAGCTGGCATGTTGCGAGGCTTGTGCGGCATTGCCGGCGATTTCCTGGGCCGCGGCGCCCAGCTCGTTGATGGCCGCCGCGACGCTGTTGGTGCGGTTGGCCTGCTCGTCGGAGTTGAGCATCGAGGAGTTGGAGGCGCTGACCACCCGCAGCGCCACTTCGTTGACCTGATCGGTGGCCGAGGAGACTTCGCGAATCGAGCTGTGCACCCGTTCGACGAAGCGGTTGAATGCGCTGCCGAGCACACCGAACTCGTCATGGTTGTGGATGTTCAGGCGCTTGGTCAGGTCGCCTTCGCCTTCGGCGATGTCTTCCATGGCGCGGGTCATGGTGTGCAGCGGTTGCATCAGTATGCGGATCAGCAGGCCGAGCAGGGCGATGATGATCACCACCGCCACCAGCGTGGCAATCACCGCCGAGTTGCGGAAGGTGCTGAGCATGCTGAAGGCCTTGTCCTTGTCCACCGACAGGCCGATGTACCAGTTGGCCGAAGGCAGGCCTTTGATGGGGGTGAAGGTGAGCAGGCGCGCCTTGCCGTCGACCTGCACTTCGGTCAGCTCGCGAGACAGTTTCGGGGTGTTCTGCGGGAAGGCCTCCGACAGCGATTTCATCACCAGGGCATTGTCCGGGTGCACCAGGATCTTGCCCTGGTCGTTGACCAGGAACGCGTAACCCATGCCGCCGAAGTTCAGCGAGTCGATGATCTGTACCAGGCCGTCCAGCGCCAAGTCGCCGCCGACCACGCCGACATCGCTGGAGACCTTGTCGAGGATGCCGATGACCATCTTGTTGGTGGTCATGTCGATGTAGGGTTCGGTGAGAAGGGGACCGCTGGCGGCCATCCCGTCCTTGTACCAGGGGCGTACGCGCGGGTCGTAGCCGTCGGGCATCTTGCTGTCGGGGCGCACGCTGAAGCCGCCGTCGACCTTGCCCAGGTAGACCGTGAGGAAGCTGGAGATCAGCGCCTGTTGGCCCATCAGGGTTTCGGCATCGGCCGGATGCTGGGCGATATTCTGCGCAAGGTTTTCCACCAGCCGGATCCGCCCTTCGAACAGGTTGCGGATCGTGGTGGACGTGGACTGGCCCATTTCTGCCAGGTAACTCTCCAGATTGGCGCGAATGGCATTACGCTGGAGATAGTCGTTGTACAAGGTGAACAGCGCAAAGGCCAGTATCACGATCAGAGAGGCCGCCAAGAGAATCTTGTGGCTGAAACGAAGGCTTTTGTTCATGACGTCGTCGGGTCCGCTAAGGTTTTATCGGGTCGCTCGCACGAAGCACAGCAGAAAACAGTGCAACAATCCGGTTGGAGCCTTGGTCGGTTGTTTCCTGTATTTCGGGTCAATATCGCCTCTGCATATCGGCCGCTTTTAGGCAAAGCTTGAGAAGAGGATGAAATAAGATGTCGGATTCTTCGCAAATCGTTGTAGGTGCCAGTCTAGACGGCTTGCCGGTCGGTCAAGCCATGCGCTTGGCCAACCGCCATGGACTGGTCGCCGGAGCGACCGGCACCGGCAAGACCGTGACCCTGCAGCGTCTGGCCGAGGTGTTCAGCGACGCGGGGGTGGCGGTGTTCGCCGCAGACGTGAAAGGAGACCTGTGTGGCCTGGGGGCGGCGGGTTCGCCCCAGGGCAAGGTGGCAGAACGCATTGCCGGGATGCCGTGGCTCGCCCACCAGCCCAAGGCCTATCCGGTGAGCCTGTGGGATATCGCCGGGCAGAGTGGTCATCCGTTGCGCACTACCCTCAGCGAAATGGGCCCGCTGCTGCTGGGCAACCTGCTTGAACTGACCGACAGCCAGCAGGCGGCGCTCTATGCGGCGTTCAAGGTTGCCGACCGCGAGGGCCTGTTGCTGCTCGACCTGAAAGACCTCAAGGCGTTGCTTGGGCATCTGAAGGACAACCCGCAGTTGCTGGGCGAGGACAGCGCACTGATGACCACCGCTTCGACCCAGGCCTTGCAGCGACGCTTGGCAACGCTGGAGCAGCAGGGGGCCGAGGCGTTGTTCGGTGAGCCGGCGCTGCAACTGGAGGATCTGCTGCGGGTCGATGGCGATGGTCGCGGGCGCATCCACCTGCTTGACGCCAGCCGCCTGGTGCATGAGGCGCCGAAGGTCTATGCGACCTTCCTCCTGTGGCTGCTGGCCGAGCTGTTCGAGCAACTGCCGGAGCGCGGCGACGCCGACAAGCCGGTGCTGGCGCTGTTTTTCGACGAAGCGCACCTGCTGTTCAACGGCACTCCCAAAGCCCTGCAGGATCGTCTGGAGCAGGTGGTGAGGCTTATCCGTTCGAAGGGTGTGGGGGTGTACTTCGTTACCCAGTCCCCGGGCGACCTGCCCGATGCCGTACTGGCGCAGCTGGGCTTGCGCATCCAGCACGGGCTGCGGGCCTTCACTGCCAAGGAGCAGAAGTCGCTCAGGGCCGTGGCTGACGGCTTTCGTCCCAATCCAGCGTTCGATACCCTGGCGGTGCTCACCGAACTGGGGATCGGCGAGGCGTTAGTGGGCACCTTGCAGGACAAGGGGACGCCAGAGATCGTCCAGCGCGTGCTGGTGGCACCGCCGCAATCGCGGATCGGCCCGCTGACCACGGCGGAGCGCAGTGCACTGATCGCGGCATCGCCCCTGGCGGGGCGCTATGACAAACCCATCGACCGTGAGTCTGCCTACGAGCTGCTGACCCGGCGCAAGGGCGAGCCGGTGGAGCCGGTGCCTCAGCCCAAGGTTGAGACGGACAGTCTGGCTGACAAGGCGGGAGAGTTCTTGCAGAGCGCGGCAGGGCAGGCGATCAAGTCGGCGGTACGCCAGGCCGCCAACCAGCTGGGCAGGCAACTGGTGCGGGGCTTGATGGGGTCGTTGCTGGGGGGCAAGAAGCGCTGAGTTTTCCCAAGGCATGAAAAAGGCGCCGTCGCGGGCGCCTTCTTCAATGCTGCAGGTGTCAGCCGATTGCTTTGGAGGCAAGCCAGAACAGGCCGGCCGCCAAGCCCATCGAGGCTGGCAGGGTCAGTACCCAGGCCAGCAGGATGGTCTTCACCGTGCCGCCTTGCAGGCCGCTCTTGTTGGCGACCATGGTACCGGCAACACCCGACGACAGTACGTGGGTGGTCGAGACCGGCAGGCTGAACACGTTGGCCATGCCGATCGCGCAAGCCGCGGTGATCTGTGCCGACATGCCCTGGGCGTAGGTCATGCCTTGCTTGCCGATCTTCTCGCCGACAGTCAGTACCACACGCTTCCAACCGACCATCGTGCCCAGGCCCAAGGCCAGGGCGACGGCGACGATCACCCAGAACGGGGCGTATTCGGTGGTTGCGGTCAGGTCCTTGCGCAGTTTTTCCAGGTCGGCCTTCTCGCGGCCATCCAGCCCTGGCAGCTTCCCGACCTTTTTCGCGGTGTCGTCCAGGCAGAGCAGGTAACGACGTACTTCCACACGCTGTTCGGCGCTCAGGTCGCGGTAGTCGGTCACGCCCTGGAGCGAGGTCTGCAGCGCGGCAATGGTCGGCTCGGTCTGTTGCGGGTTGCAGCTGAACTGCTCCGGCAGGTCGGTCGACTTGGCCTTGCCCAGCGCCAGGAACTCGCCAAGCGTGGCGGCATTGCGCTGGTAGAACTGGCTCATGTGCAGGGTGGCGTCGCGGGTACGCTCGATCTGGTAGGTGGTGCTGTTCAGGTCGAGCACGAACTTGGCCGGGACGATACCGATCAGCACCAGCATGATCAGGCCGATGCCTTTCTGGCCGTCGTTGGAGCCGTGCACGAAGCTCACGCCCATGGCCGAGATCACCAGCACCAGGCGGTTCCAGAAGGGCGGATGCTTCTTGTCGTCGAGCTTGCGGCGCTGTTCGGGGGTCTTGTGCATCTTCGACAGCGGGCGCCACCATTTCAGGCCAATCAGCACCAGTGCGGCGACGGCGAAGCCGGCCATCGGCGAGACCACCAGCGACATGGCGATGTCGATCGCTTTCTGCCAGTTCACGCCGTCACCCAGCGGGATGTCGCTGAGCAGCGCGTTGGCCAGGCCAACCCCGAGAATCGAGCCGATCAGGGTGTGCGAGCTGGATGCCGGGATACCGAAGTACCAGGTGCCCAAGTTCCAGGTAATGGCGGCGGCGAGCAGGGAGAAGACCATGGCCAGGCCGTGCCCGGTGTTCACGTTGATCAGCAGCTCGACCGGCAGCAGGTGCACGATGGCGTAGGCCACCCCGACACCGCCGAGCAGAACCCCGAGGAAGTTGAACACACCCGAGAAGAACACGGCCAGGTGCGGCGGCATGGCTTTGGTATAGATGACGGTGGCTACCGCGTTGGCGGTGTCATGAAAGCCATTGATGAACTCGAATGCGAGCACGAAGGTGAGGGCGAGCACCAGGCTCACGGCTACCCAGGCATCCAGTCCGCTGAATAAATCGATCATGAAGGTTTTCTGGCGGTCGTAGGGGGGCCGGATTATGCCAGAAAACCATGGCAATCGATGCACCCGTGACAGACAGATGGCAGCTTTTCTACTGCTGCCACGACGGTTCGTCGGTAGGGAACGAGGCGGAATCGACGAACAAAAAAGCGTTAATTCCGGTTAAATACCGCGAATTGGCGATTAAAAGAAGGGTTTTTCAAGATTAAAACGGTCGTATGAAATTTGTGTAATTCCATTTCATCATCGGCTGCGGCATAAGAACGCGTGGCGCCAGGGCGTTCAGCACCGTGGCGCGCTGCGATCAGGCCCCGAGGCTCAAGGCTCTTCGGGGCGCCGTTCCTTTTCCATCTTTTCCAGTTCCTCGGAGAAGGCTTGGTCAAGGAGGCTGGCACGTTTGCGCCAGGGTTTGCGTTCCGGTTCCGGTTGGGCAGCATAGGTGGTGACTTCACCACCATAAACATCCTTGTAACGTTCTGCCTGGCGCTCGAGTTCGGCGCGCAGTTCATCTTTCGTCACAGTATCGACCTGATAAATTGAAGAGGTTCTCGGTACAGGGCTGTACCACGCGGTGCGTGTGGATCCCTTTCCCATCGTGCGTACAGACCTGAGCGCCGAATTATAACCGTCGAATCAGCAATGGCCACGGCCTTTACTCAAGCCTGATTGTGCAATGGAAAGTTGACCCGTTGTACTTGGGAAGTTGGAGGCGACGTACCGAGTAAAGTTCGGATAAACAGTGCAGAAATGAAAACGGCCTCGCTGGTAAGCGAGGCCGCTGCCTTTAGTCTTCTACGGTGGGTACCTGACCAGTCTCTCCAAAGAAGCCACAAGGGCATGAGAAAGGTATAAGCAAACGTGTCGGCGGTCAATTGCGATTATCGGCCGCTTGTTCGATAATCGCACGAAGCGCCGTTTTTTTTGAGGTCTGCCGATGAACGATGAAACCAACGCTTCCACGCCCAGCGATCCGCAGCGTGCCGTCACGCCCTCCCTGGCCCCGCCGATCGTCGCATCGCCGGCCAAGCGCATCCAGGCGTTTACCGGCGACCCCGACTTCATGACCTCTCTAGCCCGGGGCCTGGCGGTGATCCAGGCCTTCCAGGAGCGCAAGCGCCACCTGACCATTGCCCAGATCAGCCACCGCACGGAAATCCCCCGCGCCGCTGTGCGCCGTTGCCTGCATACCCTGATCAAGCTCGGTTACGCCACCTCCGACGGGCGCACGTATTCGCTGTTGCCCAAGGTGCTGACGCTGGGGCACGCCTACCTCTCCTCGACGCCGCTGGCCGTCTCGGCCCAGCCCTACCTGGACCGTATCAGCGAGCAACTGCACGAAGCGGCGAACATGGCGACCCTAGAAGGCGACGACATTCTCTACATCGCCCGCTCGGCGACGGTGGAGCGCCTGATTTCGGTGGACCTGTCGGTGGGCGGGCGCCTGCCGGCGTATTGCACCTCCATGGGCCGGATTCTGCTGGCGGCACTGGACGACACCAGCCTGCGCGAGTATTTCGAGCGCGCTGATCTCAAGGCCCGGACCAGCCGCACCTTGCATGATCCCGAGTCGCTGTTCGCCTGCATCCAGCAGGTGCGCGCCCAAGGCTGGTGTGTGGTCGACCAGGAGCTGGAGCAGGGATTGCGTTCGATCGCCGTGCCAATCTACGACGCGTCAGGGCAAGTGCTGGCAGCACTGAATGTCAGCACTCACGTTGGACGGGTGACGCGCAATGAACTGGAACAGCGCTTCTTGCCCATCCTGCTGGCGGCCAGCCGTGATCTTTGCCACCAGTTGTTCGGTTGAGCGCCGGGTAGCGCGCCGTTCCGGCAGGTAGATAAGCGGTAAAACCATTCTTGTGCGATAAACGCACAATGTCGCTCCTCGTGAATTGCGCCCGCCGCAGGCGCTGATTAATGTTTCTCGCAACGGTCGGCGCTGCCGACCGGACAATAACAACACGAGACAAGCCCATGACCACTGTCCCTTCGCTGCCTTGCGCAGTTGCATCGTTACCCAGCTGATTTCAACGCCCGTACTGGTTTCCCCAGCCCTGCGCCTTACGTGTCGCAGCGGTGTACCCGCGCCCATCTTCTGGATAACAACAATGAACAAACCGCAAACTGCTGTCGGCAATTGCCTCGATGTACAGTCGTTCATCAACGACCAGCCGCTGTCCCGCTATCAATGGCGGGTGGTGATCCTGTGCTTCCTGATTGTCTTCCTCGATGGCCTGGACACCGCAGCGATGGGGTTCATCGCTCCGGCGTTGTCCCAGGAGTGGGGCATCGATCGCGCCAGCCTCGGCCCGGTGATGAGCGCCGCGCTGATCGGCATGGTCTTCGGCGCCCTGGGTTCCGGGCCGCTGGCCGACCGCTTCGGTCGCAAAGGTGTACTGGTCGGCGCGGTACTGGTGTTCGGCGGCTTCAGCCTGGCGTCGGCGTACGCCAGCAATGTCGATCAACTACTGGTGCTGCGCTTCCTGACCGGCCTTGGCCTGGGAGCTGGCATGCCCAATGCCACGACCCTGCTGTCTGAATACACCCCGGAGCGTTTGAAGTCGCTGCTGGTGACCAGCATGTTCTGTGGCTTCAACCTGGGCATGGCCGGCGGTGGCTTCATCTCTGCCAAGCTGATCCCGGCCTACGGCTGGCACAGTCTGCTGGTGCTGGGCGGCGTGCTGCCGTTGCTGCTGGCGGTGGTGCTGCTGGTGTGGTTGCCAGAGTCGGCGCGTTTTCTGGTAGTGCGCAATCGCGGCACCGACAAGGTGCGCAAGACGCTCGCCCCGATCGCTCCGGCCGTGGTAGCCCAGGCCGCGAGCTTCAGCGTACCGGAGCAGAAGGCCGTGGCTGCGCGCAATGTCTTCGCGGTCATCTTCTCCGGCACCTACGGCCTGGGCACTGTGTTGCTATGGCTGACCTATTTCATGGGGCTGGTGATCGTCTACCTGCTGACCAGTTGGTTGCCGACGCTGATGCGCGACAGTGGCGCCAGCCTTGAAACGGCGGCCTTCATCGGTGCGCTGTTCCAGTTCGGCGGCGTACTCAGCGCCGTGGCGGTAGGCTGGGCGATGGACCGCTTCAATCCACACAAGGTCATCGGCATCTTCTACCTGCTGGCCGGGGTGTTTGCCTACGCGGTGGGTCAAAGCCTGGGCAACATCACCCTGCTGGCCATTCTGGTTCTGGTCGCGGGGATGTGCGTGAACGGGGCGCAGTCGGCGATGCCGTCGCTGGCGGCGCGCTTCTATCCGACCCAGGGCCGTGCCACAGGGGTGTCGTGGATGCTCGGCATCGGCCGTTTCGGCGCGATTCTCGGGGCCTGGAGCGGGGCGACGCTGCTGGGGCTGGGCTGGACCTTCGAGCAGGTGCTGACTGCGCTCCTGGTGCCGGCGGCGCTGGCGACCGTCGGGGTGATCGTCAAAGGCTTGGTGAGTCACGCTGACGCCACCTGATCGAGCATGGGTGGTGACCTTTTCGCGGGCAAGCCCGCTCCCACAGGGGGGGGGCTGCCCCCAAGAAGTTGGACACAAATCCAACCCTTGGGGGCAGTCCAGGGATTGGGATGGCCTTTAGGTTTGAGCAAGACAGTTGCTCCCTGGTGGGAGCGGGCTTGCCCGCGAAAAGGTCACCGCCAGTTATCAGCGATCCCTCATTCAAACCGTTCGATAACCGCACAAAAGGTCGATTATCGGATTGTTTCCCCACCCCCGGTCTCCTTAATCTGAGCCCATCGCAGCGACGCTGCACTCAAACCCGACTCAGCCTGACCAGGAGTCTCCAATGGCAGCAATCCTCTCGCTTCATGATGCCGTGAAGCAGTTCGTCCACGACGGCGACAGCGTTGCCCTCGAAGGTTTCACCCACCTGATTCCGACCGCCGCCGGTCACGAAATCATCCGCCAGGGCAAACGCGACCTCACGCTGGTGCGCATGACCCCGGACCTGATCTACGACCAACTGATCGGTGCCGGTTGTGCGCGCAAGCTGATCTTCTCGTGGGGCGGCAATCCGGGGGTCGGCTCGCTGCATCGCCTGCGCGACGCGGTAGAGAAACAGTGGCCGCACGCGATCGAGATCGAAGAACACAGCCACGCTGACCTGGCCAACGCCTACGTTGCCGGCGCCTCCGGCCTGCCGTTCGCGGTACTGCGTGCCTACGCCGGCTCCGACCTGCCCAAGGTCAACCCGCTGATCAAGTCGGTCACTTGCCCGTTCACGGGCGAAGTGCTGGCTGCCGTGCCTTCGGTTCGCCCGGACGTCACCGTGATCCACGCACAGAAAGCCGACCGCAAGGGCAACGTGCTGCTGTGGGGCATCCTCGGGGTGCAGAAGGAAGCGGCCCTGGCCGCCAAGCGCTGCATCGTCACCGTGGAGGAAATCGTCGACGACCTGCAGGCGCCGATGAACGCCTGCGTACTGCCGACCTGGGCGCTCAGCGCGGTGTGCCTGGTGCCGGGCGGCGCGCATCCGTCCTACGCCCATGGCTACTACGAGCGTGACAACCGCTTCTACCAGGCCTGGGACCCGATCGCGCGCAACCGTGAATCCTTCACGGCCTGGATCGACACCTACATTCGCGGCACCACCGATTTCACCGAATTCAAGCGCAAGCTGGAGGCTGCACAATGAGCTACTCCACCTCCGAAATGATGACCGTGGCCGCGGCCCGTCGCCTGCGTAACGGCGCCGTCTGCTTCGTGGGGATCGGCCTGCCGTCCAAGGCCGCCAACCTGGCGCGCCTGACCTCGTCGCCCGATGTGGTGCTGATCTATGAGTCTGGTCCGATCGGTGCCAAACCGAGTGTGCTGCCGCTGTCGATCGGCGATGGCGAGCTGGCCGAGACCGCTGACACCGTGGTGCCGACCGGCGAGATCTTCCGCTACTGGCTGCAGGGCGGCCGTATCGACGTAGGCTTCCTCGGTGCCGCCCAGGTCGACCGCTTCGGCAACATCAACACCACCGTGGTCGGTGACTACCACGCGCCCAAGACCCGCCTGCCAGGTGCCGGCGGTGCGCCAGAGATCGCAGGCTCCGCCAAGCAGGTGCTGATCATCCTCAAGCAGTCGCCGCGCGCTTTCGTCGACAAGCTCGACTTCATCACCTCGGTCGGGCACGGCGAGGGCGGCGATTCGCGCAAGCGCCTGGGCCTGCCCGGCGAGGGGCCGGTGGGCATCATCACCGACCTGTGCATCATGGAGCCGGAAGCCGGCACCCACGAATTCGTGGTGACCTCCATCCACCCGGGCGTGACCCGCGAACAGATCGTCGCCGCCACCGGCTGGGCGATTCGTTTTGCCGATGACGTGCAGGTCACTGCCGAGCCGAGCGAGACGGAATTGGCCGCCCTGCGTGATCTTGAAGCCCGTACTGCGGCAGCCCATGGCCAGAGCGCAGGAGAAGCCTGATGCGTGACGTATTCATCTGCGACGCGATCCGCACCCCGATTGGCCGTTTCGGCGGCGCCTTGGCTGGTGTACGCGCCGACGACCTGGCGGCGGTGCCGCTCAAGGCGCTGGTCGAGCGCAACCCGCAGGTTCGCTGGGATCAGCTCGACGAAGTGATTCTCGGCTGTGCCAACCAGGCCGGTGAGGATAACCGCAACGTCGCGCGCATGGCGCTGCTGCTGGCGGGCCTGCCCGAGAGCATTCCCGGCGTGACCCTCAACCGCCTCTGCGCCTCGGGCATGGATGCGGTCGGCACGGCGTTTCGCGCCATCGCCAGTGGCGAGATGGAGCTGGCCATCGCCGGTGGCGTCGAGTCGATGTCGCGGGCGCCGTTCGTGATGGGCAAGGCCGAGAGTGGCTATTCGCGCAACATGAAGCTTGAAGACACCACCATCGGCTGGCGCTTCATCAACCCGTTGATGAAGGCCCAGTACGGTGTCGATGCCATGCCTGAGACCGCCGACAACGTTGCCGACGATCACCAGGTCTCGCGTGCCGACCAGGACGCCTTCGCCCTGCGCAGCCAGCAGAAGGCCGCCGCTGCCCAGGCAGCAGGTTTCTTCGCCGAAGAGATCGTGCCGGTGCGCATTGTCCACAAGAAGGGCGAAACCCTGGTCGAGCAGGATGAACACCTGCGCCCGGACACCACCCTGGAAGCGCTGGCCAGGCTCAAGCCGGTCAATGGCGCGGACAAGACCGTCACCGCTGGCAATGCGTCGGGGGTGAACGATGGCGCGGCGGCGCTGATCCTGGCCTCGGCCGATGCCGTGAAGAAACACGGCCTGACCCCACGTGCCCGTGTCCTGGGGATGGCCAGTGCCGGCGTGGCGCCGCGGGTGATGGGCATTGGCCCGGTGCCCGCGGTGCGCAAGCTGACCGAGCGCCTGGGTATCGCCGTGGCTGATTTCGATGTGATCGAACTCAACGAAGCCTTTGCCAGCCAGGGTCTGGCGGTTCTGCGCGAGCTGGGCGTGGCGGACGATGCACCGCAGGTGAACCCGAACGGCGGAGCAATTGCCCTGGGGCATCCCCTGGGCATGAGCGGCGCGCGGCTGGTGCTGACCGCGCTTCACCAGCTGGAGAAGAGCGGCGGGCGCAAGGGCCTGGCGACCATGTGTGTCGGCGTGGGGCAGGGGTTGGCGCTGGCCATCAAACGGGTTTGACCTGTGCCGGCCTCTTCGCGGGCAAGCCCGCTCACGCCATCCTGTGGGAGCGGGCTTGCCCGCGAAGAGGCCGGACCTGCAAGACAAAAGGCTAATGGCCAGACCCCAAGCGGAACGAGAGTGTTACCGGGTATGTCTAGAATTCACGGTAACCTTCGAGGAGTAAGCACGCCATGACCGCAATCCATTACACGGGCGAAGAGCGCAAAAGCCGTATCTTTGCCATCGTCGGGGCTTCTTCCGGCAACCTGGTGGAGTGGTTCGACTTTTATGTCTATGCCTTCTGCGCCATCTATTTCGCCCCGGCGTTCTTTCCCTCCGACGACCCTACCGTGCAACTGCTCAACACGGCTGGTGTGTTCGCTGCAGGCTTTCTGATGCGCCCCATCGGCGGCTGGATTTTCGGCCGCCTGGCCGACCGTCACGGTCGCAAGAATTCGTTGATGATCTCGGTATTGATGATGTGCGCAGGCTCGTTGCTGATTGCCTGCCTGCCGACCTATTCGAGCATCGGCACCTGGGCGCCGGCACTGCTGCTGTTTGCGCGGCTCGTCCAGGGCTTGTCGGTCGGCGGTGAGTACGGCACCACTGCGACCTACATGAGCGAGGTGGCCCTGCGTGGCCAGCGTGGATTCTTCGCCTCGTTCCAGTACGTCACCCTGATCGGCGGCCAGTTGCTGGCGGTGCTGGTGGTGGTGATCCTGCAGCAACTGCTCACCGAAGAAGAACTGCGCGCCTGGGGTTGGCGCATTCCGTTCGTGGTCGGCGCCGTCGCCGCGCTGATCTCGTTGATGCTGCGTCGGTCGCTGAAAGAGACCAGCAATGCCGAAACTCGCCAGGATAAAGATGCCGGCAGCATCAGTGGCCTGTTCCGCAACCACGCCGCAGCCTTCATCACGGTGCTGGGCTACACCGCTGGCGGTTCGTTGATCTTCTACACCTTCACCACCTACATGCAGAAGTACCTGGTCAACACGGCCGGCATGAACGCCAAGAGTGCCAGCTTCGTGATGACTGGCGCGCTGTTTCTGTTCATGATCCTGCAGCCGCTGTTCGGCATGTTGTCCGACCGTATCGGCCGACGTAACTCGATGCTGTTGTTCGGCGCGCTGGGCACTCTGTTCACCGTGCCGCTGCTGATGGCGCTGAAGACCGTGACCAGCCCGTTCATGGCCTTCGTGCTGGTGACCCTGGCGCTGTGCATCGTCAGTTTCTATACCTCCATCAGCGGCCTGGTGAAGGCCGAGATGTTCCCACCTCAGGTCCGTGCCTTGGGCGTGGGCCTGGCCTATGCCGTGGCCAACGCGGTCTTCGGCGGTTCGGCCGAATACGTCGCCCTGGGCTTGAAGACGCTGGGGATGGAGAACACTTTCTACTGGTACGTGACCGCCATGATGGCGGTGGCCTTCCTGTTCAGCCTGCGCCTGCCCAAGCAGGCGGCGTACCTGCACCATGACCACTAAGGACGTTGCATGAGCAACCAACTGTTCGACGCCTACTTCACCGCCCCGGCCATGCGCGAGGTGTTCAGCGACCGCGGCCGCCTGCAGGGCATGCTCGACTTCGAGGCGGCCCTGGCGCACGCCGAGGCCGACGCGGGGCTGGTGCCGCACAGTGCGGTGGTGGCCATCGAGGCGGCGTGCAAGGCCGAGCGCTATGACGTGCAAGCGCTGGCGCAGGCCATTGCAGTGGCTGGCAACTCGGCGATCCCGCTGGTCAAGGCATTGGGCAAGGTGGTCGCCAGTGGCGTGCCTGAGGCCGAGCGTTATGTGCACCTGGGCGCTACCAGCCAGGATGCGATGGACACTGGCCTGGTTCTGCAACTGCGTGATGCACTGGCGTTGATCGAGGCCGACCTTGGAAAGCTCGCCGACAGCCTGGCGCGCCAGGCTCTGCTGCATGCCGACACGCCGCTGGTGGGGCGCACCTGGCTGCAGCACGCCACGCCTGTGACCCTCGGCATGAAGTTGGCCGGTGTGCTCGGGGCGTTGACCCGTCACCGCCAGCGCTTGCAGGAGCTGCGCCCGCGTTTGCTGTGCCTGCAGTTCGGTGGTGCGTCGGGCAGCCTGGCAGCGCTGGGCAGCAAGGCATTGCCGGTGGCCGAGGCGCTGGCGGCGCAACTTGGCCTCGCATTGCCTGAGCAGCCCTGGCACACCCAGCGTGACCGCCTGGTGGAGTTCGCCTCGGTGCTGGGCCTGATTGCCGGCAGCCTGGGCAAATTCGGTCGCGATATCAGCCTGCTGATGCAGACCGAGGCTGGCGAGGTGTTCGAGCCTGCTGCGCCGGGGAAGGGCGGCTCTTCGACCATGCCGCACAAGCGCAATCCGGTGGGGGCGGCGGTGCTGATCGGCGCCGCGACCCGCGTGCCGGGGCTGCTCTCGACGCTGTTCGCCGCCATGCCCCAGGAGCACGAGCGTAGCCTGGGCCTGTGGCATGCCGAATGGGAGACCTTGCCAGACATCTGCTGCCTGGTTTCCGGCGCCCTGCGCCAGGCACAACTGATCGCCGAGGGCATGGAGGTGGACGCCGAGCGCATGCGCCGCAACCTCGAGCTCACCCAAGGCCTGGTGCTGGCCGAAGCGGTGAGCATCGTATTGGCCCAGCGCCTGGGGCGCGACAAGGCCCATCACCTGCTTGAGCAATGCTGTCAGCGCGCGGTGGCCGAACAGCGCCACCTGCGTGCCGTGCTCGGTGACGAGCCGCAGGTCACCGAACAGCTGTCTGGCGAAGCGCTCGACCAGTTGCTCGACCCTGCCCATTATCTCGGCCAGGCCCGCGTCTGGGTGGCGCGTGCTGTGGCCGAACATCAACGCTTCACTGCCTGAAGGAGACCACTGTGGCGCACTTGCAACTGGCCGATGGCGTACTGAACTACCAACTCGAAGGTCCCGAGCACGCCCCGGTGCTGGTGCTGTCCAACTCGCTGGGCACCAACCTGCACATGTGGGATACCCAGATGCCGCTGTGGACCGAACACTTTCGAGTACTGCGCTACGACACGCGTGGCCATGGCGATTCGCTGGTGACCGAAGGGCCGTACAGCATCGAACAGTTGGGGCGTGATGTGCTGGCGCTGCTGGATGCCCTGCAGATCGAGCGCGCGCATTTCTGCGGGCTGTCGATGGGCGGCCTGATCGGCCAGTGGCTGGGCATCAATGCTGGCGAGCGCTTGCAGCGTCTGGTGGTATGCAACACGGCGGCGAAGATCGGCTCGCCTGAAACCTGGAATCCGCGTATCGAAATGGTCTTGCGCGACGGTGCCGAGGCCATGCGTGGGTTGCGCGATGCGTCCATCGAGCGCTGGTTCACCCCAGCGTGGTCGAGCGTGCACGCGGATCAGGTCCAGCGTATCACCGACATGCTCGCGACCACCTCGCCACAGGGCTACGCCGCCAATTGCGGCGCGGTGCGCGATGCCGATTTCCGCGATCAGCTGGGGGCGATCACTGCGTCGCTGCTGGTGATTTCCGGGGAGGCCGACGCGGTGACGCCGCCCTCGGGTGGCCTGTACATTCAGGAGCATGTGGCAGGCGCCGAGTACCAAGGCTTCCAGGCTGCGCACTTGTCCAACGTCGAGGTCGGCGAGCCGTTCAGCCGTCGCGTGCTCGATTTCCTGATGGCTCGCTGAGGACTACGCCATGGATGAGAAACAACGTTACGACGCTGGCATGCAGGTGCGTCGCGCGGTGCTGGGCGATGCCCATGTGGACCGCAGCCTGGAGAAACTCAACGATTTCAATGGCGAGTTCCAGGAGATGATCACCCGCCACGCCTGGGGCGATATCTGGACCCGCCCGGGGTTGCCACGCCCCACCCGCAGCCTGATCACCATTGCCATGCTGATCGGCATGAACCGCAACGAGGAACTCAAGTTGCACCTGCGCGCGGCGGCCAACAATGGCGTGACCCGCGACGAGATCAAGGAAGTGATCATGCAGAGTGCGATCTACTGCGGGATCCCGGCGGCCAATGCGACCTTCCACCTGGCCGAGTCGGTGTGGGATGAGCTAGGGGTCGAGTCGCGTGCCTAGGTCATAGATCGGCGCTGAATGTTTCGCGGGCAAGCCCGCTCCCACAGCTGTACCTGTGGGAGCGGCGGTTCGCCGCTGCGACTTGCCCGCGAAACATTCAGCACTGTTCCAGCGTCTACACAGCCGCCTTCTTCCCGCGCACCGCCACAGGTCCGGCATTGGCCTCCACGGCCTGCCTCAGCCCGGCACACAGCCCAAGCATGAACGCCAGTTCTGCAACCACGAACAGTGGCCCGATGATCAAGCCGCTGACATCGTCGACGAAGGCGGGCTTGCGGCCCTCGTAGGCATGCCCGACGAACTGGATGATCCAGCCCAGCACGAAGGCCCCGAGCCCGGCACTCAGCCACAGCCCTGTGCTTTGCAGCGCCAGCCATTCGCCTGCCCACAGGCACAGCCCCAGCAATATGCCCATGACCAGCCCGAAGCGTAGGTCCAGGCGCAGGTAGAACCATACCGACGCCGCCGCCACCAGCAGCGCTGGCGACAGCCAGACCCCGGCAACAGGCCAGCCGGGTCGTGACAGCAGGATGCTTACCGCCAGCACGATCAGTGGAATGCCGACGAAGTGCGTGGCGATGTTGCGCGGGTCGCGATGATAGGCCGCGTATTGACTCAGGTGTTCGACGAGGTTTTTCATTGTTGTTCCTCCATCAGGGGTAGCGACAGCTTGCCCCGTTCATCCGCCGTCGTCTGTCGCCTGGCCGACAGAGTCCGTTCAGAAGAGGTGTCATGGACAACCCTCAAGCCTGGCGTGCGCAGTTGAGCCACGGCCAGTGGTTTCGGCAGTTGCCCGCTCAGGTTCAGGATAGCCTGCTGGCACTGGCGCGTTCGCGTGAGCTGGCGGCCGGACAGTGCCTGTTCCAGCGTGGTGACCCGCCCTGCGGTCTGTATGCGGTGCTGGAGGGCGCCATGCGCGTCGGCGCGGTCAGCCGTGAGGGCAAGGAAGCGCTGCTGACGCTGGTCGAGCCGCCTTACTGGTTCGGCGAGATCAGCCTGTTCGACGGCCAGCCGCGTACCCACGATGCCTTTGCCGAAGGTGTCACGCAGCTGTTGTGGATACCTCAGGCAGCGCTGCTCGACTGGTTGGCACAGCATCCGCAGCACTGGCGCGACCTGGCCTTGCTGATGAGCCACAAGCTGCGCTGGGTGTTCGTTGCGCTTGAGCAGCAGCACCTGCTGGCCGCGGGGCCGCGTGTGGCCCATCGGCTGTTGCAGATCGCCGAAGGCTATGGCGAGCGCGATGTTGCCCAATGGCGCCTGCAGTTGTCGCAGGAGCAACTGGCGCTGATGCTGTCGCTGTCGCGCCAGACCATCAACCAGATCCTCAAGGCGCTGGAGCAGGCGGGGGTGGTGCAACTGGGCTATGGCGAAGTGCTGATCCTCGATGCGCCGAGGCTGCGTGAGATGGCTGCGCATCCAGGCTGACCAGGGTATCGATCATCGCCCGTGCTGCCGGTGACAGGCGATAGCCGCTGCGGCTGATCACCCCGCAACGCACGCTCAGCACTTCCAGCCCCGGCGGCAGGTTGCGCCAGTGCAGGCGTACCAGGCGCCCGGCGGCCAGGTCCTCGGCCACGGCTTCCTCGCTGGCGCTGCCGAGGGTATCGCTGGCCAGCACCACGCTGCGCAGCACGGCCAGGTGTTCGGTCTGCAGGTGCGGGATGAAGTCGCTGCGTCCGCTGAGGTTGGCCAGGCGCTTGCGTACACCGGGGGTGAGCAGGGCGCTGGCCAGGGGGTAGGCGAACAGGTCGTTGGTCGACAGGCTGTCCTTGGCCAACAGCGGATGGCCGGGGCGGCAGAAGAACAGGCCGGGGCGCGGGTTGAGAGGCTCAGTATGGAAGTTGGGGTCGGCCTCGAAGGGGCGTATATCGTCGACGAAGAACTCGATCTGTTCGCGGCGCAGGGCCTGGCCCAGGCGTTCGGCGTTGTCCACCTGCAGCTCGGTGCGGATCCCCGGATGCCGGGTGATGAACTGCTGCAGGGCGTCGGGCACCAGCCTTGCGGCCAGGGCCGGGCCGCTGCCGAAATGCAGCTCGCCGGCGTCGAGCTTGGTCATCTGCAGCACGTCGTTGCTCAGTTGTGCGGCCCCCTGAACCAGGCGTCGTGCATGTTGCAGCACCACCTGGCCCTCGGGTGTCGGTTGCAGCGTCTTGTTGCCGCGATCGACCAGGGCGCAGCCGAACTCCTGCTCCAGGCCCTGGATGGCGCGGCTGAACGCGGGCTGGGTAATGCCCATGGCTTCGGCAGCGTGGACGAAGCTGCGGTACTCGGTGAGGGCGATGAAATAGCGCAGTTGGCGAAGGTCCATATCGAGATTCTGCGGAGTAAAGAGGGCTCGTTTTAGACCTTGTTACTTATTCCGTCAACGATGGTTTGGTTAGTTACTTAGCTGTTTTTGTTATTTGAAAAGGGGCGGACAAGCCCGCCCCCCAAGCGCGCCGCGACTTTCACAACAGGCTGAACGGATAACTCACGATCAGCCTGTTCTCGTCGAAGGCGTTGGTGCTGAAGTCCCTGCGCATGGTGGAGTTGCGCCATTTCACCGACAGGTCCTTGAACGTACCGGACTGGATCACGTACGCCAGTTCGCTCTCGCGCGCCCATTCCTTGCCGTCGGTGATGCTGCCGACATGCACGTTGTCGCCTTTGATGTAGCGGTTCATCAGGGTCAGCCCGGGTATGCCGACGGTGGCGAAGTTGAAATCGTGGCGCAGTTGCCAGGAGCGTTCCTTGGCATTCTCGAAGCTGGCGTTGTAGCTGTCGTTGGCCAGGGTGCCGCCGCTGGTGCCGTTGACTCGCATCCACTCGTCATCGCCGCTGACCTTCTGCAGGCCGACATAGAACGTATGCCCCTGATAGCGCGCCGAAAGCATGGCCGAGGCGGTGCGGTTGTCCAGCTTGCCGGCACGCTCGGCACCGTCTTCCTTGCCGATGAAGTAACCCAGGTTCGCCCCCAGGGTCCAGTCGCCCAAGGGCTGGCTGTGCACCAGGTTGAAGTACTGCTGGCGGTAGATATCCTTGAGCTGGGCATCCCACACCCCGACCAAGGTGCGCTTGTCGTTGAAGCTGTACTCGCCGCCGGCAAAGTTGAAGCGGTCGGAGGTGAAGCCCGGGCGGCTGGACAGCGCCATATCCTCCATGCTCGCGTCGTTGCGTGGGCTGTTGCCACGGAACTGGCCGGCGTACAGGGTCAGCCCGGTGATCTCCCTGGAGGTGATCTGGCCGCCGCGGAAGGTCTGCGGCAGCGAGCGACCATCGTCAGAGCGCAGGATCGGCAGCACCGGCATCCATTCGCCGACCTTGACTTCGGTCTGCGAAATCCTGGTCTTGAGTGCAACACCCAGGCGACCGAAGTCGTCGGCGGGGCGACCATCGTCGTGCACCGGCAACAGTTGCGTGCCGGCTGTCCCCTTGCCGCCATCGAGCTTGACCGAATACAGCCCCAGCACATCGACGCCAAAGCCGACGGTGCCCTGGGTGAACCCGGAGCGGGCGTCGAGGATGAAGCTTTGCGTCCATTCCTCGGCCTTGCCCTGGGCCTTGGCCGGGTCGACGAAGTTGCGGTTGATGTAGAAGTTGCGCAGGTTGAGGGTGGCCTTGGCGTCTTCCATGAAGCCGCCGTCGGCAGCGAGGACGGGCAGGGCGCAGGACATGGCCAGCAGGCCCGGCAGCAGCGGGCGGGTGGGTTGCAGAATGCTCATCTGTCGTGGATCTCTTGTTTTTATGGGCGAGTCGGAGCGCTGCAGGGTACGAGCCTGCAGGTCGACGCTTTTTTTTGGGATGAACTGTGCAACGTTGCGCAAGCGATGGTGCGCGGAAGGGCGGTGGAGTGGCAATTCGTTGCAAACGGTTGCGGGCGATAATCGAACGCAATGTTCCGGGTGGTTAATTGGGTGGCGGTGTTGGCCCTATCGTCGGGCAATCATCGGCACCGCCAAACAAAAAGCCCACCGCGAAGGGTGGGCTCGATGCTGCTGCCAGGCCAATCAGCCTTTCGGTGTGGCCACCGACGCCTGCTGGTTGGTCTGCTCGTACCAGCCACCGCCAAGCGCCTTGTACAGGTTGACCTCGCTGGTCAGCTGCGACAGGCGATCACTGATCAGCGCCTGCTGGGCACTGAACAGGTTGCGCTGGGCGTCGAGGAAGGTCAGGTTGCTGTCGATACCGATGCGGTAGCGACGCTCGGCCAGACGGTAGTAATCCTGGTTGGCGGCAACCAGGTCACGCTGGGCCTGCAACTGCTCCTCGAAGGTCTTGCGCGCGGCCAGGCCATCGGAGACTTCCTGGAAGGCGGTCTGGATGGTCTTTTCGTACTTGGCGACGTTGATGTCCTTCTGGATCTTCGAGTAGTCCAGGCTCGCCCGCAGGCTGCCGGCGTTGAAGATCGGCAGGTTGATCTGCGGCTGGAACAGCCAGGTCCCCGAACCACCCTTGAACAGCCCGCCCATGTCCGGGCTCAGGGTACCGGCGTTGGCGGTCAGGCTGATGCTCGGGAAGAACGCGGCGCGGGCCGCGCCGATGTTGGCGTTGGCAGCCTTGAGCAGGTGCTCGGCTTCCTGGATGTCCGGACGCCGCTGCAGCAGGTCGGACGGCAGGCCCGCCGGCACGTCGGCCAGCTGGTCGGCGTCGAGCTTCAGCGGCGCCGGCAGGTCGGCCGGTACACCGGTTCCCAGCAGCACGGTGAGGCTGTTCAGGTCCTGCGCCACCAGGCGCTGGTACTGCGACAGCTTGACCCGCGCGCCTTCGACGGCGGTGCGCGCCTGGCTCAGGTCGAGCGCGGAAGCCACACCGACCTCGTTGCTGCGGCGGGTCAGGTTGTAGCTTTCCTCGTAGGTCTTGAGCGTTTCTTCGGTCAGCTTCAGCAGCGCCTGGTCGGCCTGCCAGGTGTAGTAGGCGTTGGCCACGCTGGCCACCAGGCTGATCTGCGTGGAGCGACGCGCCTGCTCGCTGGAGAGGTAGGTCTCCAGGGCCTGCTCGCTCAGGCTGCGCACGCGGCCGAACAGGTCCAGCTCGTACGCGCTGACACCCAGCGTTGCCGAGTACTGGCTGGTGATGTTCGCCTCACCGGTCTGCGACAGGTTGGCCGGAACCCGCTGGCGGCTGCCGCTGCCGGTGGCCGAGACCGCCGGGAACAGGTCGGCGCGCTGGATGCGGTACTGCGCGCGGTAGGCGTCGATGTTCAACGCGGCGACCCGCAGGTCGCGGTTGTTGACCAGCGAGGTCTGGATCAGTTTCTGCAGTGCCGGGTCGTGGAAGAACTGGCGCCAGCCCTGTTCGGCGGCGGCCACGTCGGCCGACTGGGTCGGCGAGTACGCAGGGCCTTGCGGCCACTGCGCGGCCACCGGTGCTTCCGGGGTCTGGTAGTCGGGAATCAGCGAGCAGCCGCCGAGAATGAAAGCGGTTACCGCCAGGGACAACAAAGACTTGGTCATTGCCCAGCCTCATTACGTGGAGTTTCAGGGGTGGCGTCTGCTTTCGGCTCTTTGCTGCCGAACAGCGACGACACTGCTACGAAGAACAGCGGTACCCAGAAGATCGCCAGCACAGTCGCACTGATCATGCCGCCGATCACCCCGGTGCCGATCGCGTGCTGGCTTCCGGCGCCCGCGCCGCTGGCGATGGTCAACGGTACCACGCCGAGGATGAAGGCCAGCGAGGTCATGATGATCGGGCGCAGACGCATACGGCACGCCTCGATCGTCGCATCGAACAGGCTCTTGCCCTGTTCGTGCAGTTCTTTGGCGAACTCGACGATCAGAATGGCGTTTTTCGCCGCCAGGCCGATGGTCGTCAGCAGGCCGACGAGGAAGTACACGTCATTCGACAGCCCGCGCATGCTGGTGGCGATCAGTGCTCCGATGATACCCAGCGGCACCACCAGCACGACGGCGATCGGGATCGACCAGCTTTCGTACAGCGCTGCCAGGCAGAGGAACACGAACAGCAGCGAAAGGGCGAACAGCGCCGGCATCTGCGAACCGGAGAGCTTCTCCTCGTAGGACATGCCGGTCCAGGAGTAGCCGATGCCCGACGGCAGTTCGCCGACGATGCGTTCGACCTCGGCCATGGCCTCACCGGTACTGTAGCCCGGCGCCGGGGCACCGAGGATCTCGACTGCTTCCACGCCGTTGTAACGCGACAGCTTCGGCGAGCCGTAGGTCCATTCACCGGAGGCGAAGGAGGAGAACGGCACCATCTCGCCTTGGCCGTTGCGCACGTACCACTTCTGCAAGTCTTCGGGGCTCATGCGGGCACTGGATTCGCCCTGGATGTACACCTTCTTGACCCGGCCACGATCGATGAAGTCGTTGACGTAGCTGCCACCCAGCGCGATCGACAGGGTGTTGTTGATGTCGGCAATGGTGACGCCCAGGGCACTGGCGCGCTCATCGTCGACGATCAGCTGGTACTGCGGCTCGTCGTTCAGGCCGTTGGGGCGCACCGCAGAGAGGATCTTGCTCTGCGAGGCCTTGGCCAGGAACTGGTTGCGCGCTTCCATGAGCTTCTCGTGGCCGACGCCGGCACGGTCCTGGAGGAACACGTCGAAGCCGGTGGCGTTACCCAGCTCGAGCACTGCCGGCGGTGCGAAGGCGAACACCATCGCATCGCGGAAGCTGAAGAAGTGCTGCTGGGCGCGGGCCGAGAGATTGAACACGCTGTTCTCGGCCGAACGCTCGCCCCAAGGTTTGAGCATGATGAACGCCATGCCCGAGCTCTGGCCACGACCGGCGAAGTTGAAACCGGTCACGGTGAACACCGACGACACGGTGTCGGCTTCGTCCTTGAGAAGGTATTCGCGCATCTTGTCGACGACCACCTGGGTGCGTTCGGCACTGGAACCGGCCGGGGTCTGCACCTGGGCGAAGAGTACGCCCTGGTCTTCTTCAGGCAGGAACGCGGTGGGGATGCGACTGAACAGCCAGATCATGCCCACCACGATCAGCGCATAGGCCAGCAGGAACGGGATCTTGTTGCGCAGGATGGTGCCGACACTGCGCTCGTAGCCCTTTACGCTGCGGTCGAAGTTACGGTTGAACCAGCCGAAGAAGCCGCCCTTGGCCGTGTGGTGCTCGCCCTTCTTCAAGGGCTTGAGCATGGTCGCGCAAAGGGCCGGGGTGAAGATCAGCGCTACCAGTACCGACAGGCCCATGGCCGAGACGATGGTGATGGAGAACTGGCGGTAGATCACGCCGGTGGAGCCGCCGAAGAAGGCCATTGGCAGCAGTACCGCCGACAGCACCAGGGCGATACCGACCAGCGCGCCCTGAATCTGCTCCATCGAGCGCTTGGTGGCTTCCTTGGGCGGTAGTCCTTCCTCGGACATGACCCGCTCGACGTTCTCCACCACGACGATGGCGTCGTCCACCAACAGGCCGATGGCCAGGACCATGGCGAACATGGTCAGGGTGTTGATGCTGAAGCCTGCGGCCGCAAGGATGCCGAAGGTGCCCAGCAACACCACCGGAACGGTCATGGTGGTGATGATGGTGGCGCGGAAGTTCTGCAGGAACAGGTACATCACCAGGAACACCAGGACCACGGCCTCGATCAGGGTGTGGATCACCCCGCTGATCGATTCGGTGACGACCGGCGTGGTGTCATACGGGAACACCGCTTTCACGCCCGGCGGGAAGAACGGTTCCAGGTCGCTGATGGTCTTGCGCAGCGCCTTGGCGGTATCCAGGGCGTTGGCACCGGTCGCCAGCTTGACCGCCAGGCCCGATGCCGGCTTGCCGTTGAACTGCGCGCTGACCGCGTAGTTCTCGCCGCCCAGGCCGACCTTGGCGACGTCGCGCAGGCGTACCTGCGAGCCATCGTTGTTGACCTTGAGCAGGATCTTCTCGAATTGCTCGGCGGTCTGCAGGCGGGTCTTGCCGATGATGGTGGCGTTGAGTTGGGTACCCGGCATGGCGGGCAGGCCACCGAGCTGGCCGGAGGAGACCTGCACGTTCTGCGCGGTGACTGCGGTACGCACATCGACCGGGGTCAACTGGTACTTGTTGAGCTTGGCCGGGTCGAGCCAGATACGCATGGCGTACTGGGCACCGAACACCTGGAAGTCACCGACACCTGCAGTACGCGAGATCGGGTCCTGCATGTTGGAGACGATGTAGTTGGCCAGGTCGTCCTTGGTCATGCTGCCATCTTCGGAGACCAGGCCGATCACCAGCAGGAAGTTCTTCACGGCTTTGGTGACGCGAATACCTTGCTGCTGTACTTCCTGTGGAAGCAGCGGGGTGGCCAGGTTGAGCTTGTTCTGCACCTGGACCTGCGCCGTGTCGGCATTGGTGCCCTGCTCGAAGGTCGCAGTGATGGTCATGCTGCCGTCGGAGTTGCTTTCCGACGATACATAACGCAGGTTGTCGATACCATTGAGCTGCTGCTCGATGACCTGCACCACGGTGTCCTGCACGGTCTGCGCAGAGGCACCCGGGTAGGTGACGGCAATGGCGATGGCCGGCGGCGCAATGCTTGGGTACTGGTTGATCGGCAGCTTCAGGATCGACAAGGCCCCGACCAGCATGATCACCAAGGCGATCACCCAGGCGAAGATCGGGCGATCGATAAAGAACTTCGACATGGTTTACTCCGCTTTGGCGTCTTTCGCTGCGCTGGCCTGTTCAGGGCTGGCCGGCTTCTTGACGTTGGTGGCTTCGCTGACCTTTACCTCGGCACCCGGGCGCACATATTGCAGCCCTTCGGTGATCAGGCGGTCGCCCGCGTTGAGGCCTTCCTCGACCAGCCACTCGTTGCCCAGCGTGCGGCTGGCCTTGAGCTGACGCAGTTCCACCTTGTTATCCTTGTTCACCACCAGTGCCGTGGGCGCGCCCTTGAGGTCGCGGGTCACACCTTGTTGCGGGGCGAGGATGGCGTTGGCATTGACCCCTGCCTGCAGGCGGGCATGCACGAACATGCCGGGCAGCAGGGTGTGGTCGGGGTTGGGGAAGACGGCGCGCAGGGTCACGGAACCGGTGGTCTCGTCGACCGAGACTTCGGAAAACTCCAGGCGACCTTCGCCGGCGAACTTGCTACCGTCTTCGAGGACCAACTGGACCTTGGCGGCGTTGTCGCCGGCCTTCTGCAACTTGCCGCTTTCCAGGTCACGGCGCAGCTTGAGCAGCTCGGCGGTGGACTGGGTCACGTCGACGTAGATCGGGTCGAGCTGCTGGATGGTTGCCATGGCATTGGTCTGGCCGTTGCTCACCAGCGCGCCTTCGGTGACCGAGGAGCGACCGATACGACCGCTGATCGGTGCCAGCACCTTGGTGTAGCGCAGGTCGATCTGCGCGCTCTTGAGCGATGCCTCGGCCTGCAATCGTTTGGCATTGGCGTCGTCGTATTCCTGCTTGGAGACGGCTTGCTCGTCGATCAGTTGCTTGTAGCGCTCGGCCAGCGATCGGGTGGCCTGCAGGTTGGCCTGGGCGTTGGCCAGGTTGGCCTCGTAGACGGCAGGGTCGATCTGGTAGAGCTGCTGCCCTTCCTTGACGTCGCTGCCTTCCTTGAACAGGCGCTTGAGAATGATGCCGTTGACCTGTGGCCGGACTTCGGCGATGCGGTAGGCGCTGGTGCGCCCCGGCAGTTCCGAGGTCAGGGTGAAGGCCTGCGGCTGCAGGGTGACGACGCCGACCAGAGGAGCCTGCGCTGCGGGCGCGGCTTCTTCTTTCTTGCAGCCACTGAGCAGGGTTGCCAGGGCGACGGCGGAAACCAGGGCGGTAACGGCTGGCTTGAATTGCATGAGGATCCTCGGGTCGCAGGAGCAGGGGGAGCTCAAGAATAGTGGAAGAGTCTTTTAAGAAAAATCGCTATCCGGTGGATTAGTAGCTTACTAACGAATATACTTACATTCATGGTTGTTTGTAAATACCGCGTGGTGGTACCAGGCTACTACCGCAAAACGTGATTAATGCACCCGGGAGCCGCCCTGCAGAGGTGAACCCGGATTAAAGCCCGTGCGATCTTGTGCCGGGCTCAGATGAGGTTGAGCTGCCATGGTCCGTCGAACCAAAGAGGAAGCCCAGGAAACCCGCGCCCAGATCATCGAGGCGGCGGAAAAGGCTTTCTACAAGCGCGGAGTTGCGCGAACCACCTTGGCCGATATCGCCGAGATCGCGGGGGTCACCCGTGGTGCGATCTACTGGCATTTTAGTAACAAGGCCGAGTTGGTCCAGGCGCTGCTCGACAGTTTGCATGAGACCCATGACCACCTCGCGCGTGCCAGCGAAAGCGAGGATGAACTCGACCCGCTCGGCTGCATGCGCAAGCTGCTGTTGCAAGTGCTCAATGACCTGGTACTGGACGCCAGGACCCGGCGTATCAATGAAATCCTGCATCATAAGTGCGAGTTCACCGATGAGATGTGTGAGATCCGCCAGCAGCGACAAGGCGCCATCGTCGAATGCCACGAGGGCATTTCCCGTGCCCTGGCCAATGCAGTACGCCGTGGCCAGTTGCCCGCCGACCTGGATGTCGAGCGTGCGGCCATCGCCATGTTCGCCTATGTCGACGGCCTGATCGGGCGCTGGCTACTGCTGCCGGACAGCTTCGACCTGCTGCGCGATGCGGAAAAATGGGTCGACACAGGGTTGGATATGCTGCGCTTGAGCCCGGCCCTGCGCAAATGACACTTTGTTAAGGATTGTGAGGAAGTCTTTCCCGGCCGGATTAAGTCGGGGTTAAAAGGGGCCGCGTTGCGGCCCTGGTCTTTTCAATGCCCGCGTAATTGCCGGTCCGGCAACGCCAGTGCTGCCAGCAGCCCCAGCAGTGCTGCGCCGGCACTGGCCAGCAGCAGGTATCGGAACGTCACCAGCAGGTGTGCCTGGGTCGCCGGGTCCGTCTCGCCGCCCTTCAGGCTGCCCAGCAGCGGGTTGCCCAGCACCTCCAGCCCTCCGACATGCAGCAGCGCCAGCAGCAGGCTGGACATGCAGGCCACACCCATCGCCCCGCCCAGGGAGCGAAACAGGTTGGTGGTGCTGGTGGCCACGCCGATATCCTTCATGTCCACTGCGCTCTGTGTCCCCACCAGCGAAGTCGGGAACTGCAGCCCGCAGGCGATGCCGGTCAGCAGCATGAACAGCCCGCCCAGCCAGGCTGATTGCGGCGGAGTTAGGGCCATGCCGAGGATCGCCAGCGGCATCAGCAGCGCGCCCGCCAGGATCTGTGGTTTGTAGCGCCCGGTGAAGGTGGTCAGGCGGCCTGCGCTGAAGGCGCCCAGCGGCAACCCCATCGCCAACGGCAGCAGGTGCAGCGCGGCGCTGTCGGCGCCGGCACCGGTGATGCTCTGGAAGCGCAGCGGCATGAGCATGGTCAGCGAGATCGACTGGAAGCTGGCGAAGAAGATCACGCACCAGCACAGTACGGCGACCCGGTTGCCGAACAGCTTCAGTGGCAACAGCGGTTCCTGGCAGCGGCGTTCGTGGGCGACGAACAGCGCCAGGCCCAGCACCGCGCAGGCAATCAGGGCCAGCACCGGCGGCGCGGTCCAGGCATGGCCCTGGCCGACCAGGGTGATGCCCAGCAACAAACTGCCCAGGCCCAGGATCAGCAGCAATGCACCGATATAGTCGACCTGCGCTTCCCGGCGTTGGACCGGCATGCCCATCAGCGCGCGGCGGATCACCCACCAGGCGCAAAGCCCCAGCGGCAGGTTGATCCAGAACACCCAGCGCCACGACAGGTACTCGGTCAGCCACCCGCCGAGCACCGGGCCAGCCACGCTGGCCAGCGCGTACATGCTGCTGAAATATCCCTGGTAGCGTCCACGCTCGCGAGGCGGGACGAAGTCGCCGATGATTGCCTGGCTGACCGAGACCATGCCACCCGCGCCGATACCTTGCAGCACCCGCGCCAGCACCAGTTGTTCCATGTTCTGGGCCAGGGCGCAGAAGATCGAGGCCAGGGTGAACAGTGCGGTGCCGGTGAGGATCATGCGCCGACGGCCATAAAGGTCGCCCAGCTTGCCGTAGATCGGCACGGCCACGGTCATGGCCACCATATAGCCGGAGATGACCCAGGCCAGCAGGCCGACATCGTTGAACTGGGCGGAAATCGCTGGCATGGAGACGGCGACGATGGTCTGGTCGAGGGCACCAAGAAGAATCGCCAGCATCAGCGCGCTGAGCACGCTGCGCAAGACGGCGGGAGGCAGGGCGGCGGTCACGGGGTCACACCTTGTGGTCGGAGGTCGTGAAATTGTGCTGTTCGTCGGCGGCCCGTGGCGAGTGAAATGGCTGCAAACGCGATGAGGATTGTAACCTGAGTTAGGTAGCTTCCTATGTACTGTCTGCATCGCCTATGCGCGATCGGCATAAGCGCTTTCACACGAACGCGCATGGCTGCGTGATATCGTGCAAGTTCATAGCAGCCGAAATACACTGGTTTGCACCCATTTGGTGCATTGTGACCCAGGTTTCCGCATCGCTGTAATCCCCCACTTCTCTTCCAC
Source organism: Pseudomonas sp. RW3S2 (assembly GCF_014268955.1). Lineage (NCBI taxonomy): Bacteria > Pseudomonadati > Pseudomonadota > Gammaproteobacteria > Pseudomonadales > Pseudomonadaceae > Pseudomonas > Pseudomonas sp. RW3S2. Next base: position 169,247 of record NZ_JABWRM010000001.1, read on the forward strand.
TCTCTGCATGTCATGTCTATGACAGGCGGAGGGTCCCGGTTCAGGGGCGGTAGTCAGCCAGTTCGATTTTTCACGTTTATGCGGAGTGATCATGCCCAAGGCTTCCCACCAAGATCTGCGTTTTGCCTTCCGCGAACTGCTCGCGTCGGGTTCGTGCTATCACACAGCTTCAGTCTTCGACCCGATGTCGGCGCGCATCGCCGCAGACCTGGGCTTTGAAGTCGGTATCCTCGGCGGCTCGGTCGCGTCCCTGCAGGTGCTCGCCGCCCCGGACTTCGCCCTGATCACCCTGAGCGAATTCGTCGAGCAGGCCACACGCATTGGCCGCGTCGCCCAGTTGCCGTTCATTGCCGATGCCGACCATGGCTATGGCAATGCGCTGAACGTCATGCGTACGGTGATCGAGCTGGAGCGCGCCGGCGTGGCGGCGCTGACCATCGAAGACACCCTGCTGCCGGCCCAGTTCGGTCGCAAGTCCACCGATCTGATCTCGGTGGAAGAGGGCGTCGGCAAGATCCGTGCAGCGCTGGAGGCACGTGTCGATTCGTCGCTGTCGATCATTGCCCGCACCAACGCCGGCGTACTGACCACCGAGGAAATCATCGTCCGCACCCAGAGCTACCAGAAGGCCGGTGCCGACGGTATCTGCATGGTGGGGGTGAAGGATTTCGAGCAACTGGAGCAGATCACCGAGCACCTGAACGTGCCGCTGATGCTGGTCAGCTACGGCAATCCGAACCTGCGTGACGACGAACGCCTGGCGCGCCTGGGCGTGCGCATCGTGGTCGATGGCCATGCAGCGTACTTCGCCGCGATCAAGGCCACCTACGACTGCCTGCGTCTGCAGCGCGGGCAGCAGAACAAGTCCGAGAACCTCAGCGCCACCGAGCTTTCGCACACCTACACCCAGCCTGAGGATTACATCCGCTGGGCTAAGGAGTACATGAGCGTCGAGGAGTGACCGACAGGCGTTGTCGGGCTACCTGAGAGCGCTCAGCGTTGCAGTGTGCGGGACGCAGTGCTCGTGTGCGCAACTGGCCGCGGTACTGGGCTGGCTACGCAGCAGCTCGACGCGCCAGCAGGCCGAACCGTAGAGCCCGGCCACGGCGACCAGGGCCAGGACGATCGCGCAGCGTCTGGATTTGATGCCCATGTTGCCTACCTCCTGCTGTGACCACAGGTGATGCCTGTAAGCATAGGTCAGGGCGCAGCAATTGCCTGGAGCGAGCATCGAGATCGGTGTGATTTCCGTAGCAGCGGCGCGCTAATCCATCTCTCGATCCCACAGCGGTTCTTCACTGAACCGCTGGGCAAGAAAGTCCAGCATGCTGCGCAAGGTTGCCGGCATGTGTTTGCGTGAGGTGTAGACCGCATTGAGGTTCAGCTCCCGTGGTCGGGCCATGGGCAGTAACTTCACCAGCTCGCCGCGACGCACTGCGCAAGCGGCCTGGTAGGTTGGCAGCATGGCGATTCCGGCACCGGCCAGGGCAGCCTTCTGCAAGGTCAGGGCCTCGTTGGCGCTGATGTTGCCCTGCACGGGCACCGCGACCTGTTCACCGGCCACCTCGAAATGCCACAGGCTGTGGCCGAAGTAGGCGTGGGTCAGGCAGTTGTGCTGGGTCAAGTCCTCGACTCGCTGCGGCGTGCCGTACTCGTGCAAGTAGGCGGGGCTGGCGCAGACCACCGACCGGCAGACGCTCAGGCGCCGGGCAATCAGGTTCGGGTCCAGGTCGTTGCTGGTGCGGATCGCCAGGTCGATGCGCTCGTCAACCAGGTTGACCGTGCGATCGAGCATCTGCAACTCCACCTTCACTCCCGGATAGCGCTTCACGTACTCCGCCACCGCATCCACCAACTGCGCCTGACCGAACGAGGTGCTCACGCTGATGCGCAGCTCGCCGCGCGGTGCGTCTTCAGGCGCACGCACCGCTGTCTGCAGGTCGCAGGCCAGTTCCAGCATCTGTCGGCAGCGTGGCAGGGTGTCCAGGCCCGCGGCCGTCAGGCTCAGCTTGCGCGTGGTGCGCTGCATCAAGCGTGCGCCGACCCACTCTTCAAGCTCGGCGAGGTAGCGCGATACCACAGGCCTGGAAAGCTCCAGGTGATCTGCCGCGGCCGACTGGCTGCCCAGGTCGACGACGGTGACGAACACGCGCATGGCGTTAAGACGATCCATGATTTGCCCGATTTCAGAAACAAACTATGTTCAAGCATCGCATTTTTTGTGACGGATCGGGCAACTAAGCTGTGTTCCATCGTCCCGCTTTCAGGAATCTCTCCATGTCGATTTTCACTCCACTGCGCAGTCTGATGCTGGCCTGTGTTGCCCTGACGGGCCAGGCAATGGCGGCCGATCCGCTGCACCTGGATGTCTACAACCCAGGCCATGACGCACTGTTCCCGGTCAGTTCGGTCATCGTCAGTGGCGAGCGGGAGGCCGTGCTGGTGGATGCGCAGTTCGGCAAGACCCAGGCCGAGCAGGTGGCCGAGCGTCTGCGCGCCAGCGGCAAGCGGCTGACCACCATCTACATCAGCCATGGCGATCCGGACTACTACTTCGGCCTCGACACCCTGACCCAGGCGTTTCCAGACGCCAAGGTGGTTGCCTCCGCTGCCACCGTGGCGCACATCCGCCAGACCATGGACGCCAAGCTGGCCTACTGGGGCCCGCAGATGGGCGCCGACAAGCCCACGAAACTGGTCGTGCCCCAGGTGTTGGCCGGTAACCGCCTGGAGCTGGAAGGGCAGACGCTGGAAGTCGTTGGCCTGGACGGCCCGCAGCCCGACCGCAGCTTCGTCTGGATTCCCTCGATCAAGGCGGTGGTCGGTGGTGTTGTGGTTTCCGAGAACATTCACGTATGGATGGCTGACACCCAGTCGGCCCAGTCCCACACCGACTGGCTGGCAACCCTCGCCCACATCGAAAAACTGGCCCCGCGCACAGTGATCCCGGGTCACTACCTGGGCCAGAGCAGCCGTTCGCTGGACGCCGTGCGCTTTACCGCAGGCTACATCCGTGCCTTTGACAGCGAGACGGCCAAGGCCCGCGATGCGGCGGCGCTGATTGCTGCAATGAGCAAGCGTTATCCGAACCTGGCCGATGAAAGCTCGCTGGAGCTCGGTGCCAAGGTCGCAAAAGGCGAAATGAAGTGGTAACCCCCTACAACCCTGATGGAGTGTTTCCCATGAGCAAGATCGCAATCATCGGTGCCACCGGCCGCGCTGGCAGCCAGTTGCTGGAAGAGGCCCTGCGCCGTGGCCACAGCGTGGTCGCCATCGCCCGCGATCCGTCTTCGCTGCAGGGCCGTGAAGGTGTCACGGTCAAGGCGCTGGATGCCCGGGACAGCGCTGCGCTGCAGGCGGCTGTCACGGGCGTGGATGCTGTGCTGAGCGCTGCACACTTCTCCACCCTCGAGCCGCAGGCAATCATCGAGCCGGTCAAGGGCGCCGGGGTCAAGCGCCTGCTGGTGGTTGGTGGTGCCGGCAGCTTGCTGCTGCCGTCGGGGCAGCGGGTGATCGACAGCCCGGACTTCCCTGAGGCCTACAAGGCCGAGGCCAGCGCCGGCGTGCGTTTTCTCGACACCTTGCGCCAGGAGCCGACCTTGGACTGGACCTTCCTCTCGCCTTCGGCCGAGTTCGTCGAGGGTGCGCGCAGCGGGCGCTATACGCTGGGCAAGGATCACCTGCTGATCGGGGCCGACGGCAAGAGCTGGATCACCTTCGCCGACTATGCCATTGCCTTGATCGACGAGCTTGAAAAGCCTGCCCATACGCGCCAGCGCTTCACTGTCGGGTACTGATGTCGCGCATCGGGTGCAGCAGCAACGGGCTTGTTCAAAAGCCAAAGGCCAGTCCAGTCCGCTCCGTTCCTACAGGCCGGCACGTGCCTGCAGCCAGTCCAGCAACTCGCCGAGCCCCGGTGGCAGGCTCTTCGACGGGCAGACCAGGTAGTAACCTTTGCCCGTCATCACCTTCAGCGCGAAGGGCATGCATAACCGCCCACTGCGCAGGTCATCGCCGATCAGCGCCCAGTCGCCGATGGCCACGCCGGTTCCCTGCGAGGCCATGGCCATCGCCATGTCCAGTGTCTCGAAATGCTGGCGTCGGCCCTGCGGCTCGAACGCAGCGCCAGCCGCCTGCAGCCACAGGCGCCAGTCATGTTCGTCGCGCGAGGGGTGCAGCAGCATGTGCCGCGCCAGGTCCTCCACTCGCTCCAAAGGCACCCCGCCTTGCAGCAACGACGGTGCGCACACCGGCGTCAGTTGCTCGTCGAACAGCTTGAGCACCAGCGAGCCCTGGGCGGGCGGGCTGCCATACACCACTGCAGCATCGAAACCTTCATGACGAAAATCCACGCCGTGCTGCACGGTGGTGGTCAGCTCCACCGGCACATCCGGGCGCAGCGCCTGCCACTCCATCAGCCTCGGCAGCAGCCAACGCATCACGCAGGTGGGTGCCTTGAGCTGCAAGGTCGCGGTGCGCGCGCCGACCTCGCGCACGCCCTGTTCGATCAGGGCGAACACCTGCTGCACCCGCGGCAGCCAGTCCTGGCCTTCACGGGTCAGGCTCAGGCCACGGGCCTGGCGCTGAAACAGGGGATAGCCGAGCTGCTCCTCGAGCCCGGCGATCTGCCGGCTGACAGCGCCCTGGGTGATGTGCAACTGCTGGGCGGCACGGGTGAAGTTGCAGTGCTGGGCGGTGACCAGGAAGGTGTGCAGCGCGGGCAGGGGAGGGAGTCGTTTCATCGCGGCGAGCCATGATCTGGAGACATGGCTAGTATGTGTTTTTTTGCATTGTCGCGGTAGCCGCGGCTTGGTTCCATGGGCACTGATTTCAACAAGAATCAGGGTAACGATGATGGCAACCTGTGGCGAAGTACTGGTCAAACTCCTCGAAGGCTATGGCGTAGATCATGTGTTCGGGATTCCCGGCGTGCATACCGTAGAGCTCTACCGCGGGCTTGCGCGCTCGTCGATCCGTCATGTCACGCCGCGCCACGAGCAGGGCGCCGGCTTCATGGCCGATGGATACGCGCGCACGCGTGGCAAGCCGGGGGTGTGCTTCATCATCACCGGCCCCGGCATGACCAACATCACCACGGCCATGGGCCAGGCTTATGCCGACTCGATCCCGATGCTGGTGATCTCCAGCGTGCAGTCGCGCAATGCACTGGGCGGTGGGCGCGGCAAACTGCACGAGTTGCCGAACCAGTCTGCGTTGGTGGCCGGCGTTGCCGCGTTCTCCCAGACCTTGATGAGCGCCGATGACCTGCCCCAGGTACTGGCCCGTGCCTTCGCCGTGTTCGACGGTGCCCGGCCACGCCCTGTGCATATCGAGATCCCGCTGGATGTGCTGGTCGAGCCAGCCGACCACCTGCTGCAGGCTCGACCGGTACGCACCAGCCGTGCGGGCGCCGCGCCCCAGGTCGTGGCGCAGATGGCTGAGCGCCTGGCCAAGGCCCAGCGCCCGCTGATTCTCGCCGGTGGTGGGGCGCTGGCGGCAGGCGATGCCCTGGCGCAGTTGGCCGAGCAGCTCCAGGCACCGGTGGCCCTGACCATCAATGCCAAGGGCCTGCTGCCGGCTGCCCATCCGTTGCAGATCGGTTCGACCCAATCGCTGCCGGCAACCCGCGCCCTGGTTGCCGAGGCCGACGTGGTTCTGGCCATTGGCACCGAGCTTGCCGAAACCGACTACGACGTGACCTTCAAGGGCGGTTTCGAGATCCCTGGCGGCCTGCTGCGCATCGACATCGATCCGGACCAGACCGTACGCAACTACCTGCCTGAGCTGGCGCTGGTCGCCGATGCCAAGCTGGCTGCCGAAGCCCTGGTTGCGGCGCTGGCCGAGCAGCCTGCGGTGCGTGACCAGCGCTGGGGCGCTGCCCGTGCCGAGCGTCTGCGCAACGACCTGGCCGCTGGCTGGGACCAACCGACCCTGAGCCAGACCCGCCTGCTTGCCGCGGTGCTGGAAACCTTGCCCGATGCCGTGCTGGTGGGCGACTCGACCCAGCCGGTCTACACCGGCAACCTCACCCTCGACCTGGACCGTCCGCGTCGCTGGTTCAACGCTTCGACCGGCTACGGCACGCTCGGTTATGCCTTGCCGGCGGCGATGGGCGCCTGGCTTGGCAGCGCCGAAGTGATGGCTGAACGGGCCCCGTCGGTATGCCTGATCGGTGACGGTGGCCTGCAGTTCACCCTGCCGGAGCTGGCCAGTGCAGTCGAGGCACAGGTGCCGCTGATCGTCCTGCTGTGGAACAACCAAGGCTACGAAGAGATCAAGAAGTACATGGTCAATCGCGCCATCGAGCCCGTGGGCGTGGACATCCACACCCCGGACTTCATCACCGTTGCGCAGGGGCTGGGTGCGGCGGCCGAACATGTCGGCGATGTGGCGCAGTTGCAGGCCGCGCTGGCGCTGGCGGTGGAGCGCAAGGGGCCGACCCTGATCCAGGTGGACCAGGCTCAGTGGCAGGCAGCGGTGGCTGGCTGAGGTACTCGCGCGGGGTCAACCCGCGCTTGAGCGCAGGCGCGCCATGTCACGAATCGGCGGCGCGCCGTACAGCCGACTGTACTCCCGGCTGAACTGCGACGGGCTTTCATAGCCCACCCGATACCCCGCCACCGCAGCCTCCAAACCATCGTTGAGCATCAGCCGCCGGGCTTCCTGCAGGCGCAGTTGCTTCTGGTACTGCAACGGGCTCATGGACGTCACGGCCTTGAACCTGTGGTGCAAGGTCGAGGTGCTCAGGTTCACTTCCCGGGCCAGCTCTTCGATGCGCAGCGGCAGGTGAAAATGCTTGTTGAGCCAGGTGATCGCCTGGCTCACCCGGTGCGTCTGGCTGTTGGCCAGGGCAATCTCGTACAGGCGATGCCCCTGCGGCCCGCGCAGCAGGCGGTAGAGGATTTCGCGGCGAAACAGCGGGGCCAGCATCGGGATGTCGCGCGGGGTATCGAGCAAGCGGACCAGGCGCAGCAAGGCATCGAGCAGGTGCGCATCGGTCTTTTCCACATACAGCCCAAGCCCGGACTGCACGTTGGGCACCAGCATCGGGCCGCTTTCGGCAATCAACTGGCTGATCTCCGCCGCGTCCAGGTCGATCCGCAGCCCAAGCACAGGGTTTTCCGGGCTGGCGTCGAGCCTCACCCGACTGATCGGCATGGCCACCGACACCACCATGTAGTGCAGCGGGTCGTAGGCATACTGCTGATCGCCCAGGAACAAGCTCTTGCTGCCCTGGGCCATGACGCAGAGAGCCGGCAGGGCCAGGCCCGGCTTCGAACGGATGTTGTCTTCGTAACGCGACAGGTATAGCTGCTCGATGGCCGTCGGTGGTCCGTGGGGGTCGCCTGCGTGCCTCAGGATCAGGTCAGCGAGTTCCAGGCGCTGGTTTTCCAGGGTCGGGTCGAGAGCGGCAAGGGCAGTGGTCATGATCGAATTCCTTCAGGGACCGGGCCAGCATAGATTTGGGCAACATCCGGCGCTAGCCAAATGCTGCCGACCGATTGCCTGATCCTGCATTGCGACAGGATCAGGCAATCGGCAGACAGAAATGGCCTAACGCAGGGTGCGGGCGAGGACCTAATCTTGGCAGCCTGGCTTTTCCGTCCCGCCTGCTTCAAGGAGATCGTTCATGACCTTGCATCAACCGGTCACACACTTGGCTTTCATCCGTGCCAGCAGCGGTCGTTCGGTGGAACTCGGCATGCGCCTGCGCGACCTGCTCGAGCCTTCACTGCGCAGCCCCGGCTGCCTGGCATTCACCGTCCAGCGCTCCCAGGTTGACGCCGACCTGTGGCTGCTCAGTGGTAGCTGGCAGGACCAGCAGGCCCTGCGCGGTTACTTCGCCTCACCGACGCTCGAGGTGTTCGGCGATCTGGTGCAGGAGCGGGTGGTGGCGAGCATGGACCTGCAGACCTTTGATTGAGGGTTGGTTGGGGGGCTTTTTCGCGGGCACGCTTGCCCACGAAAAGGCCACTACCGTAACGCCTGCTGCAGTAGAATCCCGCCCCTCGATCAACAGCTGGAGCACAGCAATGGCACGCAGAGAATTCCCGGGCTTCGAAGCCGTTTCGGCGATGGTCCCGGTCGAAGGCGGCGGCTACCACGCGGCAATCGCGGTCAAGGCCCTGCACATGGGTGGGGCACCGCGCTTTCACAAAGTTCTGGAGGGCCAGGTGTTCAAGTCGGCACTGGCCGCTGACGAGGCGGCCTGTGCCGAGCTCGAACGCCTGCAGGGCGTCGGTGAAGAGGGCGAGCTGGCCTGGTGATCAGGCCAGCGGGCGGCGCATCTTGAACAGGTTGCCCAGCTCGAAGTAATCCGCCGGGCCACCGCCACGCAGGATCGGCTCGGCGGCAGCCGTGTCGTAGATACCCTCCTTGAGCAGGTGGTCGGCGATATGCACGGCCACCACCTCACCCAGGATCAGCCAGCTGGGCACCAGCTCCTGATCGGCGCGCTTGAGCTGAATGATCTGGCTCACCTTGCACTCGAAGTTCACCGGGCTTTCGCCCACCCGCGGCACGCTGACCACTTTCGAGGGGCTCGGCGTCAGTCCGCTCAGCTCGAATTCGTCGATATCCGCAGCCACTGCCGCGCAGCTCTGGTTCATCTGCTCGGCCAGCGGGCGCGTGGCCAGGTTCCAGACGAACTCGCCGGTCTGTTCGATGTTGTTCAGGCTGTCTTTGCGCCCGACGCTGCAGAAACCGATGATCGGCGGAATGTAGTTGAAGGCGTTGAAGAAGCTATAGGGCGCCAGGTTCAGGCGGCCTTCGCGATCATGGGAAGAGATCCAGCCGATGGGCCGGGGGCCGACGATGGCGTTGAACGGGTCGTGGGGCAGGCCGTGGCCTTGGGCGGGTTCGTAGTAGTACATCTGCGCAGGGCCTTGGCCCTTCCTCTGGGACGGACGAGGCGCCTAGTGTGCCAAGCCTTGGGCTGGCTGGGAATGATCAAGCCCGGCCAAAGCCGGGCTGGGTGACACGCATCAGTGATCAGCTGATGCGGTGGGCGTTGGTGCGGTCGAAGCCGTCTTCGGCGAAGCGCTGGCCGCCGGTGCGGTCGAAGCCGTCTTCGGCGAAGCGTTGGCCGCCAGTGCGGTCGAAGCCATCTTCGGCGAAGCGTTGGCCACCGGTGCGGTCGAAACCGTCTTCGGCGAAGCGTTGGCCGCCAGTGCGGTCGAAACCGTCTTCGGCAAAGCGTTGACCACCAGTGCGGTCGAAACCGTCTTCAGCGAAGCGTTGGCCGCCAGTGCGGTCGAAACCATCTTCGGCGTAGCTGGCCGATTGGCTTTGTACAGCGGCGAAGGTGTGGGCGTTAGTGCGGTCAAAGCCGTCTTCTGCGAAGGCGCCTGCGGCGAAGACGGAAAGGGCCAGGGTCAGGATCAGTTGGTTTTTCATGATTGTTGCTCCAGTAGATTCAAGGGGGTTTGTTCTTGCTATGGATCTCATGCTACGCCGATTAATTTGATTAAAAAGCGCAAAAAACTGCATCTATGAATCGAATTTATCGATGTTTTTGTGGTGATGAAACCTTGAGCTCATCAGGCTTCAGCCCTGCGGGTTCGCACGGGTGGCAAAGGTTTCTTTCAGTGTTGCCAGGATGCATCTGGCCAATTAATGGTGGGTTAAAGGATTGACCGTTCGTCGTCCCTACCTGGAGGATGTGGTGGTAAACGCCCCAACTGCGGATTTATTCCCCGATCGAGTGCTTGACCTCTAGCTGACTTGAGGTTGCATTGCTGTCGTGATGGCAGTGCTGTCGGCACCGGTCGTCGCTCGTACCGATAGCCGGAAGGTTTTCATCGATTGAACGATCGGTCAGGCGCTTACAAAAAAAGGGGCGCCCCGTTATCCGGAGCGCCCCTTTTTGCTGTGCCGCGAACGCAGAATCAATCAGTGGTGATGCGCGAGTGCTGCTTGGTGTCCTTCATGGTCGCGTAGACCAGCAGCGAACAGGCGATGCAGCCGGTGACGTACCAGTAGAAACCGGTTTCCATGCCGATGCTCTTGAACCACAGGGCCACGTACTCGGCAGTACCACCGAAGATCGATACGGTCAGGGCGTAGGGCAGGCCGACGCCCAGGGCGCGGATTTCGGTGGGGAACAGCTCGGCCTTCACCACGGCATTGATCGAGGTATAGCCGCTGACGATGATCAGCGCCGCCATGATCAGGAAGAACGCACCCCACCAGGTCTGGATGGTGTGCAGGGTGCTGAGGATCGGTACGGTGAACAGGGTGCCCAGCACGCCGAAGGCGATCAGGATCGGGCGCCGGCCGATCTTGTCGGACAGCCCGCCGATCACCGGTTGCAGGCACATGAACAGGAACAGGGTGGCCGCCGAGATGGTGGTCGAGTCACTGATGCTCATGCCCACGGTGTTGACCAGGTACTTCTGCATGTAGGTGGTGTAGGTGTAGAAGGCCAGGGTGCCGCCCATGGTCAGGCCGACCACGGTCATCAGCTCCTTGGGGTGGCGCATCAGGGTGCGCATCAGGCTTTCCTTGGACTTCTCTTTCTTGGTGAAGGAGGCAGTCTCTTCCATGCCGCGGCGCAGGTACAGCGCAACCACCGCGCACAGCGCGCCGATCACGAAGGGAACACGCCAGCCCCAGGCATACAGTTCTTCGGTGGTCAGCACATTCTGCAGGATGATCAGCACCGCCAGGGCGATGAGCTGGCCGGAGATCAGGGTGACGTACTGGAAGCTGGAGAAGAAGCCACGGCGTTCCTTGCTGGCCATCTCGCTGAGGTAGGTGGCCGAGGTGCCATATTCACCGCCAACCGACAGGCCCTGCATCAGGCGTGCGATCACCAGCAACACTGGCGCGGCGACACCGATGGTTTCATAGCCAGGGGTCAGGGCGATGACCAGCGAGCCTGCACACATCAGCAGTACCGAAGCCATCAGCGCAGCCTTGCGGCCCTTGCGGTCGGCGTACAGCCCCATCAGCCAGCCGCCGATCGGGCGCATCAGGAAGCCCACGGCGAAGATCGCGGCGGTGTTGAGCAGTTGTGCGGTGGTGTCGCCAGCGGGGAAGAAGGCTTTGGCGAAGTACAGCGAGAATGCGGCGTAGACGTACCAGTCGTACCATTCGACCATGTTGCCGATCGAACCGCTGAAGATCGACTTGAGACGACTGGCGGTGGTTTTTTCCGCGGCGGGCGCAGTGGCCGCCCCGGCGGGCAGGGTGGTGGCGTTATCCATCAGGGATACCTTCTCGTTGTTTTTGTGAGGCGCGCGGGACCGCGGCTTGAGAAGGGTTTTGCAGAAGGTGTGCCAAATGAGGGCGCAACGATCCGAATGAGGTGTCGGCTGCCCCATTCACGGGCACGCCAGCGCCACAGAAGCGCGATGGATCAAGGCCTGCACTGTATCCGTAGGAGCGGGCTTGCCCGCGAACAGCCGCGCTGCTCATCCCGGCCGAGTGCAGGCCATATGAGCGGTAACCCGCCTATTGGCAACTTTTGATCGGCAAGATTCCGCTCATTCGCGCTCGATAAAGTCCTCGCGCATCAGGCCATGGCGCTGCATTTTCTCGTTCAGTGTCCGCCGCGGCAGTTGCAGCGTTTCCATGACCCCTTTGATCTCGCCCTTGTGCTGGCGCAGCGCCGCACGCAGGCACTGCAGCTCGAACGCCTCCATCTGCTCGCTCAGCGACTGACCGCCCGGCGCCACCTCGATGCTCGATGAATCCAGCCCCAGCGCATGACGCTCGGCGGCATTGGCCAGCTCGCGCACATTGCCCGGCCAGTCATGGGCCAGCAGTTGCGCCAGCTGCGCACCTGAAAGCGGCGGGGTGCTGCTGCGCCCCAGGCGCTCGGCGGCGGTACGGGCGAAATGTTCGAACAGCAGCGGAATGTCCTCGCGCCGCTCGCGCAGCGGCGCCAGACGCAGTTCGGCGACGTTCAGACGGTACGCCAGGTCTTCGCGAAACCGCCCGGCGCGGGCCTCGTCGAGCAGATCGGGTTTGGTCGCGGCGATGATGCGCAAGTCGACACTGATGCTCTGGTTGGCACCCAGGCGTTCGAGCTTGTGCTCCTGAATCACCCGCAGCAACTTGGCCTGCTGGGCCAGCGGCATGCTCTCGATCTCGTCGAGAAACACTGTGCCGCCGTTGGCATATTCCAGCTTGCCGATGCGCTTGCCCTGGGCACCTGTGAAGGCGCCGCTCTCATGGCCGAACAGCTCGGCCTCGAACAGGGCTTCGGGGATAGCCGCGCAATTGAGGGCGACGAAGGGTTTGTCGGCGCGCGGGCCGAAGTCGTGCAGGCAGCGCGCCACGCGCTCCTTGCCGCTGCCGGTCTCACCGCGAATCAGCACATTGACTGGCAATCCCGCCAGCTCCAATACCTGTCGGCGCAACTGCTGCAGGCCCTGGGACATCCCCAGCAGGGTCGCCTGCAGCCGCTCCTTGAGGTCGGCCTGCTGGTGCAGCGCGCGGTTTTCCAGCACCAGTTGGCGCTTGTCCAGGGCGCGGCGCAGACTGCCCAACAAGTGCTGCGGGGTGAAGGGTTTTTCCAGGAAGTCGTAGGCGCCGTTGCGCATGGCCTCCACTGCCATCGGCACATCGCCGTGGCCGGTGAGCAGGATCACCGGCAGGTCGGGATCCTGTGCCTGCAGGCGTTCGAGCAGTTGCAGGCCATCCATGCCCGGCATGCGCACATCGCTGATGACCACGCCGGGGAAGTGTTGCGGCAGTTGTGCGAGGCAGTCTTCTGCGCGGGCGAACAACTGCACGCTGAAGCCGGACAGGCTCAGCCACTGCTCCACCGCGGTGCGGATGCTGGCTTCGTCGTCGACGACGATCACTGAATTCAACATGCAGGCTCCAGGTCGCGGGGCAGGGTAAGGCTGAAGCGGGCACCGCCAGGCAGGTTGTCGACCTGCAGCTGGCCGCCGGCTTCATGGACGATGCCATAGGAAATTGCTAGGCCCAGGCCCAGGCCTTCGCCCACCGGCTTGGTGGTGAAGAAGGGATCGAACACGCGGGCCAGGTCGGCATCCTTGATGCCGCCACCGGAGTCGAGCACGCTCAGGTGCCAGCGTTCGTCCTCGGCTTCGATGCGGATCTCCAGACGTTTGTAGCGCTTGTCGGCCATGGCGTCGAGGGCGTTGTGCAGCAGGTTGATCAGCACCTGTTCGAGGCGGATCGCATCGCCGCGCACCCACGCAGGACGTGCCAGGTACAGCGCCACCTCGACCTGCTCGCCGCGAATGCGGGTGTCGAGCAGGTGCAGGGCCTGGTCGACCACGGTGGCCAGGTCAAGACGCTCGCGCAGCCCACCTGGGCTATTGCGTGCGAAGGTCTTGAGGTGGCCGGTGAGGGCGGCCATGCGCGTGAGCATCTGCTCCAGCGGCTCCAGCGCCTGGCGCGCCTGTTCGTGGCGGCCATGGTCGAGCAGCAGGCGCAGGGTTTCCAGTTGCATGCGCTGGGTGGTCAGCGGCTGGTTGATCTCATGGGCCAGCGCCGCCGACATCTGCCCCAGCGCCGCCAACTTGGCCGACTGCACCAGGCCTTCCTGGGCGGTGCGCAGCTCGCGGGTGCGCTCCTCGACCAGGCGTGTCAGCTCTTCGCGGCTGCGCTGGCGCAGGCGGGCGATGCGCAGGCGCTGGCTGACGAACAGCACGGCGAACACCAGGCTCAGCCATACGGCTGCGCCAGACAACGCCGCGTTGCGGGCATCCTCGCTGACCTGCGGCTTGCGCAGCAGGTGCAGGGTCCAGCCCTCGGTGCTCAGCGGCAGGCTCTCCCACAGATAGTCGGCGCTACCGTCCGGCCCCTGCACGCGGCTGAAGGTGCTGCGTTCGTCGAAGCGGGTCAGCAACTGGTGCTGCAGAGGGACCAGCGGCTGCTTGTCGTACTGGCGGGTTTCGGCCAGCTCGGCGCGGTCTGCGGCGGTCAGGGGCTGCAGCTCGCGGTAGCGCCAGCCGTTCTGGTTGGCGATGAAGATGATCCCGCGCGCATCGCTGACCAGCAGGATGTCGCTGCCCTGGCGCCATTCGCGTTCAAGCTCGGGGAATTCGAGCTTGACCACCATGGCACCGAGGAAGCGCCCGTGCTCGTCGTTCACTGCGCTGGACAGGAAATAGCCCGGCACGCCGCTGGTCACGCCGACGGCATAGAAGCTGCCCGAGCCCTGGCTGCGGGTCTGCTTGAAATAGGGGCGAAAGCCATAGTTGGAGCCGACGTATGTGGTCGGCAGGCGCCAGTTGCTGGCTGCCACGGCCAGGCCGGTGCGGTCGAGCAGTTCGAGGGTGGAGGAGTTGGCGGCGCCGTTGATGCGTTCGAGCTTGCGGTTCAGTGCATCCTGCAGCGATTCGCCGACCGGGCCGCGCAGGGCGTCGATCAGCTCCGGGTCCAGCGCCAGGACGGCGGGCAGGGCGCGGTAGCGTTCGATCAGCGTATGCAGGCCGTTGGCGTAGAGGGTCAGTTGCTCGCTGGCCCGGCGTGCGTCGGTCTGCATCGCCTGGCGCTTGGCGTGGTGCATCGCCCAACTGGCGCTGAGGGCAGTGCCGACCAGGATCAGCAGAATGATCAGGGCCAGGCGCAGGGCGCGGAAGGGTGAGGGCATGGTGCGGGTCCGGGCGTTCTGTTTAAGGTGCCGGCCCCTTCGCGGGTAAACCCGCTCCCACAAGAGCACATGTGGCCCTGTGGGAGCGGGCTTGCCCGGGAAGGGGCCGCAGCGGTCTACAGCAACTCGAAGCTCTGCTGCTGCACGGCCTGCGAGTCCAGCCCGACCTGAACGTTGAACTGCCCAGGCTCGGCCACATGCTGCAGCTGGCCATTGTAGAACTTCAGGTCATCCTCGCTGATGCGGAAGGTCAAGGTGCGGGACTCGCCCGCCTTGAGCAGCACCTTCTGGAAGTTCTTCAGCTCTTTCACCGGACGGCTCATCGAAGCGCTGACATCCTGGATGTACAGCTGCACAACGGTTTCGCCATCGACCTTGCCGGTGTTCTTCACCGTCACTTCGGCCTGCAGGTTGTCACCCCGCTTGAGCGCGGTCTTCGACAGCGCAAGGTCCGAGAGCTCGAAGCTGCTGTAGCTCAGGCCGTAACCGAACGGATACAGCGGGCCATTGGGCTCCTCGAAGTACTGCGAGGTGTAGTTGCCCGGCTTGCCCGGGGTGAACGGGCGGCCGATGCTCAGGTGGTTGTAGTACATCGGGATCTGCCCGACCGAACGCGGGAAGGTGATGGCCAGCTTGCCGGACGGGTTGTAGTCGCCGAACAGTACATCGGCGATGGCGTTGCCGCCTTCGGTGCCGCTGAACCAGGTTTCGAGGATGGCATCGGCCTGCTCGCGCTCCCAGGCAATCGAGAGTGGCCGGCCGTTCATCAGCACCAGCACCAGGGGTTTGCCGGTGGCCTTCAGCGCCTTGATCAACTCGCGCTGTACTGCCGGAATCTCCAGGGTGGTGCGGCTGGACGACTCGTGGGACATGCCGCGCGATTCACCTACAACCGCCACCACCACGTCCGATTGCTGGGCGGCCTTGACCGCTTCATCGATCAGCACGGCGGCCGGACGCGGATCGTCGATGATTTCCGGCGCCGCGAAGTTGAGGAAGTTCAGGTAGTCGAAGATCGCCTTGTCGCCGGTGACGTTCGAACCCTTGGCATAGATGACCTTGGCCTTGCCTTCGGTGGCGCGACGCAGGCCTTCGCGAACCGTTACCGAGTGTTCGGGGCGGCCGTCGGCGGCCCAGCTTCCCATCATGTCGATCGGGGCATCGGCCAACGGGCCGACCAGGGCGATGGTGCCGGCCTTCTTCAGCGGCAGGGCCTGCTTCTTGTTCTCCAGCAGCACCAGGCTGCGGCGGGCCACGTCGCGGGCGGCCTCACGGTGCAGGCGGTCGTCGCCGTAGTAGTCCTTGAGGTCGGTCTCGGGCTTGCCGATGCGCACGTAGGGGTTCTTGAACAGGCCCATGTCGTACTTGGCACCCAGCACTTCGCGTACCGCCTGGTCGAGCTCGGCCTGGGTCACTTCACCGGACTTGAGCAGGTCCGGCAGCTCCTGGCCGTAGAGGGTGTCGTTCATGCTCATGTCGATGCCGGCCTTGATCGCCAGCTTCGCCGCTTCGCGGCCGTCGCGGGCCACGCCGTGGCGGATCAGCTCCTGGATGGCGCCGTGGTCGCTGATGGTCACACCCTTGAAGCCCCACTCCTTGCGCAGCAGGTCGTTCATCAGCCAGGTGTTGGAGGTGGCCGGCACGCCGTTGATCGAGTTCAGCGCCACCATCACTCCGCCCGCACCGGCGTCGAGGCTGGCGCGGTAGGGCGGCAGGTAGTCGTTGTACATTTTCGGCAGGCTCATATCGACCGTGTTGTAGTCGCGCCCGCCTTCCACTGCGCCGTACAGGGCAAAGTGCTTGACGATGGCCATGATGCTGTCGGGCTCGGCCGGGCTCTTGCCCTGGAACGAGCGGACCATCACCTGACCGATCTTCGAGGTGAGGTAGGTGTCCTCGCCAAAGCCCTCGCTGGTGCGGCCCCAGCGTGGGTCGCGGGCGATGTCGACCATCGGCGCGAAGGTCATGTCCAAGGCATCGGCCGAGGCTTCGATGGCCGAGGTGCGGCCGACCTTGGCGATGGCGTCCATGTCCCAGGTCGCTGCCAGGCCTAGGCTTATCGGGAAGATCGTACGTTCACCGTGGATGGTGTCGTACGCAAAGAACATCGGAATCTTCAGACGGCTGCGCATGGCGGCGTCCTGCATCGGCCGGTTCTCCGGCGCGGTGCGCGAGTTGAAGGTCCCGCCGATGCGACCGGCGGCGATCTCCTCGCGGATCTTTTCGCGCGGCATTTCCGGGCTGATACTGATCAGGCGCAACTGACCGATTTTCTCGTCGACGGTCATCTGGCTGATCAGATGGTCGATGAAGGCCCGCTTGTCTTCCAGGGGCGGTGCGGAGGTGGCGGCCACGGCCGCCTGACTGGCAAGGCCCATGGCCAGGCCCAGCAAGGACAGTTTCATCATCAATTCCGTTGTCGAGTGGTTCGCTCGCGGCCGATTTTTCGGACGGCTGTTGTTGTCTGGCCCGCTGGCGGTGTAACAGGTCGCTCCCCCATCCTCCCGCGGTCGCCGCGGATTATGCCTTATAAGTGGGGCTCGATGAGATACACTCTCGCCGACCGCGTGCCGGGCTAACAACTATAAGAACGATCGAGAGACCGAAGGCATGACCCTTCTCAATGAATACGAACAACGCCAGGTTGCCGAAGCCATTGCCCGTGCCGAACAGCGCACCGACGCGGAGCTGGTGACGGTGCTAGCGCGCCACGCCGATGACTATGCCTACCTGCCGTTGTTGTGGGCTGTGCTGCTGGCGCTGGCGCTGCCCGGGTTGGTGCAGGTGCTGCTGGGGTGGCCTGGGCTGCGTGGGCTGCTGGTGGCCCAGGTGCTGACCTTCATCGCCTTCAGCCTGTTGCTGCGCAACCCGCGCCTGGCCGGCTGGCTGGTCCCTCGGATGCTGCGCCACCGCCGTGCCGCCAATCTGGCCCGGCGGCAATTTCGTGAGCAGAACCTGCAACGCACCGAGGGCGCTACCGGGGTGTTGATCTTCGTCAGCGAGGCGGAGCGCTATGTGACCATCCTGGCCGACGAGGGCATCGCCCGGCACCTGGACGAGCGGGTCCGTGCAGAACTGGTGGCGCGGTTTACCGCTCACGTCTGCGCGGGACGCACCTTGCAGGGGTTCGTCGAATGCATCGATGCGTGTGGCGAGTTGCTCAGCCAGCACCTGCCGCCGACGCGGCGGCGCAACCAGTTGCCCAACCAGTTGCTGATCCTGGATTGAACAGTGTGTGGCGGTGCAGGCCGACGATGGGGCCCGCACAGCCACTCAAGCCTGCAAACCTGTAGAATGCCCGCCATTGCGCATCTTGAGGCACCCCTTCCCATGTCTTCCTCCACCCCCGCGGCGGACGCCCGCGCCCAGTTCCTGACCTTGCTGGGCGATGCCCTGCAGAGCGAAACCCTGACCAAGCTGGTCCTGGCGCGCCATGTCGGTGCCGACCAGAGCCTGCAGCGGATCATCGCCAAGCCTGTACAGATCAAGGGCCAGCCCTGCCTGTCGCTGGTCTACCGTCACCAGACCCGCGACATCACCCGCAACCTGCCGCGGGATCAGGCCCAGGCCCTGGTCGCCGAATTGCTGCCGGAGAGCTTTCGCAATGCCCACCTGTTCACCGCCGAAGGCGAGGTGCAACTGGGGTTCAGCAAGAAGGGCAAGCCGCTGTTGCAGCGTCACAGCACCCAGGTGCCGCGTGAGGCTGCGGCGAGCGGGCATGATCGCGAGAAGAAACGCTACCTGGAACTGTCGCGGCCATTTCTGCGCGATCTGGGCGTGACCGACGCCCAAGGTGCGCTGATTCCTTCGATGTCGCGCAAGTGGAAGCAGATCAACAAGTTCATCGAGGTCTTCGAGCATGCCCTGGGCAGCGCGCCGCTGGCGGCGGACCAGTTGCTGCGCGTCGCCGACTTCGGTTCGGGCAAGGGCTACCTGACCTTCGCCATGCACGACTACCTGCGCAATTCCCTCGGGCGCGAGGCGCAAGTGACCGGCGTGGAATTACGCCCCGACATGGTCGAACTGTGCAACGCTGCCGCGGCGCGGCTGGAGCATCCTGGCCTGGAGTTCCAGTGCGGCGATGTGCGCAGCGTGGTGCCCGATGCCATCGAGGTGATGATCGCGCTGCACGCCTGCGACATCGCCACCGACTACGCCATCCATACCGGTATCCGCTGCGGCGCATCGATCATCATGTGCTCACCGTGCTGCCACAAGCAGATCCGCCCGCAACTGCACAGCCCAGGGCTGTTGCAGCCGATGCTGCAATACGGCCTGCACCTGGGTCAGCAGGCCGAGATGCTCACCGACAGCCTGCGCGCGTTGTACCTGGAAGCCTGTGGCTACGAGACCAAGGTGTTCGAGTTCATTTCGTTGGAGCACACCAACAAGAACAAGATGATCCTGGCGGTCAAGCGCAGGCAGGCGGCGGATAACAGCGCGCTGCTGGAGAAGATCGCCCAGCTCAAGGCTTTCTATGGAGTGCAGGAGCATTGCCTGGAGAGCCTGTTGCGGGCGGATGGGCTCATTACCGGCTGAGTACTGGCAGGCCCTGTGGGAGCGGGCTTGCCCGCGAAAAGCACACCGCCAATGTTCGCGGTGGTTCGGCGTCCCGACAAGCTCGCCTCCACCGCGACTGGCAACAATCAGAAGAACCGCGTCACGCTGATCTTGGCGTTGCGCCCCTGCACCAAGGCATTCTCCCCCGACAGTTCAGGCCGGATGGCCTTGTTGAACAGGTTGTCCACGGTGAAGTTGACCTCAGTGCCTTTCAGATAGGCCTGCTGCGGCTTCCAGTTGGCGAACAGGCCGTGGATCTGGTAACGGCTGTTGGCAAACTGATCGTAGTAGCGGTCACCCAGCACGCTAGCCGGGCCGTTGTAGTACTTGTCGCTGGGCAGGCGATCGGTCTGGCGCACGAACTGCGCGGTCCAGCCGATCCGCGCATCCCAGGCGGGGATCTTCACGCCCAGTGTGGTGATCCATTTCGGCGCAGGAATATCCTTGGCCCACACGTCCGGGCCCCAGGGGTTGGTGTAGGCGCCCTGGTGACGGCCGGTGATCCAGGAGAACGACGCCGAGCCGAACAGGTAGGTCGAATCGTAGAAGCTCTCGACCTCGAAGCCCTTGATCACCACATCACCAATGTTGCGGTAGTTGGACATCAGCCCGCCGCCACAGGTGTTGGCGATGGTGCCGCCGGTGACCAGCTGTTGCGGGCAACCGATGCCGGTCGCCTTGAAGATCTCGTCTTCGATGTGATTGCGAAACAATGTGGTGCGCACCTGGGCGCTGTCGTTGGCCAGCACGAGGTTGTCGAAGTCGAACACGCTGCCCACGCGCAGGGCGGTGATGCGTTCCGGGTCCAGGTTGCGGCTGGTGGCGGTGCGGCTGCCGCTGCCCTGGACTTCGTACTGCTCGTCCAGCACAGGCGCCCGCCAGGTCTTGCTGTAGTCAGCGAACAGGGCAGTGTTGGGTGTGACCTTCCAGAACACCGACAGACGCGGCGACCAGCCGCTGTAGGTCTTGTCGCTGTAGTCGTGGCCAGCGGCCGGGTTGTTGTACAGCGGGGCATCGTTGGGCTTGCCCTCGTTGGTCACCTGGTCGTAGCGCAGCGACGGGGTGATGGTCACTTCACCCAGGGTGATGGCGTCCTGCAAGTAGTAACCCTGGCTCTGCACCTTGCCGCTGGGCATGAAGTAAGGCTGGTAGTGACCGTAGTTGTAGCGCGGCGTGTCGTAGATGCCGCCGGGCATCCACATCTGCGTGTCGCGGTCGTGGCGGCGCACTTGCACACCGGCAGTCAGTGCGTGCTCCAGCGCGCCGGTCTCGAACAGGCTGGTGTTGGTCATGGCGAGCATGCGATCGCGGTACTCGGTGTCCATCTTGCGCCCGCCGGTAGCCGGCTGGAAGAACGCCGTGGCCAGGCGTTCGTCGGTCTGCTTGGTGTCGGAGTCGGAGTACTTCACCTCCAGGTCGACCCAACGGTTGTCGATCGGCTGATAGGTGTAGGTGGTCGACCAGGTGGTGTCGGTGGTGGTGCGGTTGGCCAGGAAGCGCTTGAGCGCAGCTTCGTAGCCGTACTTCTTGATGTCGGCCGCGGTAGGTGGCGTGGGGTAGGCGGTGGACGAGAACGGTGCCCAGCGTTCGCTTTGCGAGCGCGACCAGGAGAAGCCCAGGCTGTGTTCTTCGTTGAAGTGCACATTGCCCTTGAACAGCCCGCCGTCCAGGTCCAGGGCGCTGTTAGGCAGGCGCGTCGGGTTGATCGGGTAGCGGCCTTCCGGGTCGGGGATGTTGCTGGCCAGCTTCATGTCGCCGCCATCGCGCTTGGTCAGGTAGGCCAGGCCGTCGAAGCGGCCATCCTCGGTGCGGCCGAACAGCGCCGAGCTGTACACCTGCTGGTGGTCGTTGCTGGCGTAGCCGTACTTGATCATGGCGCCGCTGTTGCGGCCTTCCTGGAGCAGGTCGCCGGCGTCCTTGGTGGTCATGTTGACGCTGCCGCCGAAACCGCCATTGCCGGTCTTGACCGAGTGCGGGCCTTTTTCCACCTCGATGTGCTTGATCAGTTCCGGCTCGATGAACACCGTGCCTTGCTGGTAGCGTTCGAAGCCGCTCTTGGTGGCGCCGTCGACGGTCATCGGCACGTCTTCGGCGTCGCCCAGGCCCCAGATGTTGATGGTCTGCCCGCCCGGCTTGGCTGAGCCGCCCATGTTCACGCCTGGCAGGGTGGCGAGCACGCTGGGAATGTTGCTGGGCTGGTAGCGGTCGATCTGTTCCTGGTTGAGGGTCGAGCGTCCGACGTTCTGCGGTCCGATCTGCTGGCCGTCGCCGACGATGCTCATGGCGCCGAGCTGGATGCTGTTGTCGGCCTGTGGCTGCTCCTCGTTGAGCCGCACCACATAGGTGTTGCCCATGCGCACCATGCTGAAGCGGCTGCCGGCAAGCAGGCGGGCGATCGCATCCTGCGCCTCGAAGGCGCCCTGCAGGGCCGGGGCCTGGGCGTCGTGCAGGAGGGCTTCGTCGAACAGCAGCTGGACCTTGGCCTGTTGCGCCAGTTGGCTCAGCGAGCGCGCCAGCGGTTGGGCGGGCAGGTCGAACTGCTGCGGCGCGGCTTCGGCGCCCAGGCTGATGGCCAGGCACAGGGCGAGCAGGGTGGGACGAGTGGGCAAGGCTTTCAAAGGACGCAACGCAGGCAACATGGATTCCCCCAAACGGCAAATGGCCGGAAAAAAGCCCGCCGTTCACGCGGCAGGCGGGGAGGAAGACGCGGCGTTGGGAAAAACCCTCACCTGCGAATGATAAAAATTCTCAAATTTATTTCGAGCGATGCTCGATGCGCAGGCGACCATCGCCGAGCAAGGTGGTTTTTACCGGGAGCAACGCGGGCAGGGCGGTGAGCAGAGCATCAGGATCGTGCACATCGAGGTTGCCTGAAACCTTGTAGCGGCCCAGGCTCGGGTCGGCGAGCAAAACCGGTTGCTGGCGGTACAGGCTCAGTTCGTCGATCAGGCTCGCCAGTTCACGGTTGCGAAAGCTCACGTGGCCATCGCGCCAGTCGGCCACCGGTTGTTCACCGAGCTCCTGGCGCACCAGTGTGCCGCGCGCCGGATCGTAGGTGACGCGCTGTCCGGCGCCGAGCAACAGCGCAGGCTGATGTTCGCCCGAAGTCTCGAAGGCAACCTGGCCGTGGGCCACGCTCAGAGCCAGCTCGCGGTCGCCACGGCGCAGGTCGAAGCCGGTGCCGACCACGCGCACGCGGGCACTGCCGGCATCGACGAACAGCGGGCGCTCCTTGTCGGGTGCCACTTCGATATACAGCTGGCCGTGTTCGAGGCGGATCAAGCGTTGTTCGGCGGTGAAATCCAGGCGCAGGCGGGTCTGGGCGTTGACGAACAACTGGCTGCCATCAGGCAGGCGCAAGGTGCGCATGCTGTTGCTGGCCGCCAGGCTCTGGTGCATCGGTGCGGCGGTGCTGCCCAGGTTGCTGGCCAGCACCGCGCACAGCAGCGCCGCAGCCACCGCCAGGGCCGGACGCCAGCGCGGCGCCCGACGAACCGGCAGGGCGATGGGCTGGCTGGCCTGCTTGAGCGCCGCCAGGTCGTCCCACAGCTGTTCGAACTGGCGATAGGCGCGCGCATGCTCCGGGTGCTGGATCCACAGGGCGAAGGCCTTGCGTTCCTCACGCGACGGCGTATTGCGGTTGCGCGTGAACCAACTGGCCGCCTGAGCGTCGATCGGCCGCTGGTCGATGTCGTCGATATGGTTCATTACGGCTGCTCCCTGCCATTGTCACTGTCCAGCCGTTGCTTGCATTGCAGCAGGGCGGCGGCGATGTGCTTCTCGACCATGCTTACGGAAATGTCCATGCGTTCGGCGATCTGCGCCTGGGTCAGGCCTTCGAAGCGGTGCAGCATAAGGGCTTCTCGCCGCCGCGGCGAGAGTTGGGCGAGCACTTCGCGCAATTGTTCGAGGCGTTGCGCCTGTTGGGCGTGGTCGAGCGGGTCGTTGTCGGCTGCAGCCTCGTCGCTGGCCTCTGTTTCGAGCGCGGCGTGGCGCACCTTCTGCCGCCGCCAGTGGTCACTGAGCAGATTGCGCGCCATCTGGAACAGGAAGGCGCGGGGTTGCTCGACCTTGGCGCGGTCGCGGTAGCCCAGCCACTGGGTAAATACATCCTGGGTCATGTCGGCGGCATCGCTGGCATTGTCCATGCGCTTGCGCAGGAAATGCAGGATCTCGGCATAGAAACCGCGGCAGGTGTCCTGGGTGGCTGGGTCGGGCTTGAGGCGCTGCATGCACGCTTTCCGGGCTGGCCTGGGAAGGAAAGGGTGCGGATCTTATCGAGAATTATTTACATTTGCCAGATTGTCTCGCATGAATTCTCAGTGACGCCGGGCCTGGGCCAGTGGCACGGGCAGCGCCAGCTCCGCGGCACCCAGGGGGTGGCTGGAAGCATCGAAAAAATGCAGTGAGGTGTCTGGAATGTCGGCGAAGCGGTCGGTGAAGTGCTGTTTCTGGTTGAGAATCGAGGCTTCGTTGAGAGGGCGGATGGCGATGCTCAAATGTTTGGGACGAGCCTGGTGAATGGCGTGCAGCAGGTGGTGGTCGCTGCTGTCCAGATGTTGCCCGAACAGGCACAGGCCCTCGTTTTCCCGGGCCAGTTGGCCGAGGCTCCAGGACAGGTAGTCGGAGTGACGAATCGCCTGCAGCTTCTGTTCGCTGCGGCCTTCGTTGATGAACAACGGCACCTCGCCAGGAATGTTCACGGCGAAGCCGTCGAGCAACTCGCTGCCCTTGGCGCTGCGTTGGCGCGTGCTGCCGTCTGGCAGCTTGAGCAGGTGCATACCCCCGTGCAGATGCAGCACCCGCGTGCCTTCGCCGCGGGGGCGGCGCACGTCGAAGAAACCTTCATCATCGAACAGCGGTGCGAAACCTTGCGGGGCATGTTCGATGGCCCATGGCAGGATCAGGTCGTAGTTGCTGGTGTAGACGTTGCGGTATTGGCGCAGTGCGGCGTTGATCGAGGCCAAGGTCGCGCTCGACAGCAGTGCGTGCGGTGGGTGCACGGTCCGGGTCGCGTGGATCAGCGCTTCCTTGATCGAATAGTAGCGGTTCAGCGGTGCGGTGGCGTTGATCGCCAGGGCCGCGTTGGCGCGCACCGTGGTATTCAGGGTGCTCAGCACCGGCTCGAACAGTTCGGTGCCCAGCGACTTGAACAGCGCCTGGTCGCTGATTGCCAGGCCGGTCTTGCGACCGGCGCGCTGCGCCTGTTCGAACAGCGAGAAGTAGCCGAACGGCTTCCACAGGACCCGGCTGGCGCCATTCCCGACCAGCAGGGCGGTACAGGGGGAGCGGTCGTTGAGGTCGGGCCACTGGGCCAGCTGGGAATCGAGAGAGGGCATCGCGTATCCGGGGGCAGGGGTGAACGCGGGGGACTTTAGCATGTCATCGAAGCTGTGAGAGGCTTGCATCTCCAAGGAACCAGCCGCGCAGCATCCTCAGCAGGCGCGGCTCAAGAGGATCGATGAATGCGTATACCTGTACTTCCTGCCGTGGGCCTGGCTCTGTTTCTGTCTGCCGTGACCGCTGGCGCCAGTGATGGCCCCTCCCTGGCCAAGGCCCAGGGTGTTCCCCACCCGGCGGTGATCGCCCACCGCGGCGCCTCCTTCGATGCTCCCGAATCGACCACTGCGGCCTACCTGCTGGCCCGTGAATTGGGCGCCGACTATCTGGAGCTCGACCTGCAGCGTACGAGAGACAACCATCTGGTGGTGGTGCATGACGACGTGCTGGCGCGCACCAGCGATGTCGCCGAGCGCTTCCCCGAGCGGGCGAAAAGCCCGGTCAGCGACTTCACCCTGGCTGAGCTGAAGTCGCTCGACGCTGGTAGCTGGTTCAACAGGGCCTATCCGGACCGAGCCCGCGATTCGTTCGGCAAGCTGCAGATCCTGACCCTCGACGAAGTGATCGATATCGCCGAAGGCAATCCCGAGCGTCATCCGGGGCTGTACATCGAGACCAAGGTGCCCAAGCAGTTTCCTGGCATCGAGCAGCAGCTCAAGGAAAAACTCCAGGCCCGTGGCTGGCTCGACAAGCCGGGGCGGGTGATCCTGCAGACCTTTGATCGCAACAGCCTGGCGCTGCTGCACCAACAGATGCCGCAAGTGCCGAAGATCCTGCTGCTGTGGATTGGCAAGGGCAGCATCGAGCCCAAGTCGGGCAAGGATTTTGCCGACTCCGGCGAGCACGACAAGGCGGCGTTCTACGCCCGCCAGGAACCCAAGGATCGTGAAGAATTCCTGCGCTGGCTCGATGCGGCGAAGGCCGGTGGTGCCATCGGCACAGGCCCGTCTGCGGTGCGCAGCAACCTGGGCGAGCAGAGCTATGCCGACCTGATCCAGCCGTGGATGAACCAGGCCAGCCACGAGCGCGGGCTGCTGGTGCATGTGTATACCCTCGATGACCGGGTGGATTTCGACAAGGCGATGAAGGCGGGAGTGGATGGCATCTTCACCAACCGGGCCGGGGAACTGCTGCGTTTCTACGGGCGTACGCAGGTGCCGGTCGAAGCTCAGTTGCTGAAGAAGCTGGGATACTGATCACGCTTTTGGCTCTGCGCTGCGCTCCCGGTTACGCCACACCCGATAGGCGCGGATTCCTGCGCGGACCGAGCCGAACAGCAGCGTGTCTTCCATCTCCCGCGCCATCCCCGAGCGCACCAGCATGCGCAGGAAGGTGCCACGGGCGCGGGCGATGGCGAAGTGCACGCCTTGTGCTTGCAAGGTGTCGCGCACTTCGCGCAGGGCGGCGATGCCGCTGACATCGATGCTGGTCACGGCCTCGGCATCGAACAGCACAGCCTTGGGTTCAGGCTCGCGCTGCAGGGCTTCGAGCAAGCGCATCTTGAAGTAATCGGCGTTGAAGAACAGGATCGCGTCATCGAAGCGGTACACCACCAGGCCCGGTACGGTGCGTGCGTCCTGGTGCTGGCGTACGTCGACCTGGCCTTCGATGCCCGGTACCCAGCCGAGCACGGCGTCGGTGGGTTGGTAGATGGTGTAGAGCAGGCGCAGGATGGCCAGGGTCACGGCGAAGACGATGCCCGGCAGCACGCCCAGGCCGAGCACGCCGATGGTAGTCAGCAGGCACAGCCAGAACTCGAAGCGGCTCAGACGACGGATCTTGCCCAGCGACTTCACGTCGATCAGGCCCCAGCCGGCCATCAATAAAACGGCACCGAGAGCGGCCTGGGGGATCCAGGCCATGGGTGCGGTGAAGAACAGCAGGATCAGCGCGATCACCAGCGCGGCGATGATGCCCACCAACTGGCTCTTGCCGCCGACCATGTCGTTGACCGCGGTGCGCGAGTCCGCTCCGCTGATGGCGAAGCCTTGGGAGATGCCGGCGGCGAGATTGCTTACGCCCAGGGCGACGAACTCGTGGTTGGCATTGATCGCGTAGCCATGCCGCGCGGCGAAACTGCGCGCGGTGAGCATCGCGCTGCAGAAGCTGACCGTGGCGATACCCAGGGCATCGCGCAGCAGGCTCTTGGTTTCGGCCAGGTTGCTCTGTGGCCAGGCCAGCTCCGGGATGCCCGCAGGCACCGGACCGAGGATCGCCACACCGAAGCGATCGAGACCGAACAGCCCTGCGAGCACGGTGAACACCGCCACCGTGACCAGGGCGGCGGGCAGCCTCGGGTAGCGCCTTGGCAGCCAGATCAGCAGGGCCAGGCCGCCGAGCCCGATGGCCAGGGTCAGCCAGTGGATCTCACCCAGGCGCTCGAGGAAATTGATCAGGCTGAGGATGAAACCGTCACCTTCGATGCTGAAGCCAACCACTTTGGAGAGTTGCCCGGCGATCAGGCTCAGGCCGATGCCGTTGAGGTAGCCGATCAGGATCGGCCGCGAGAAGAAGCTGGCGATGAACCCGGCGCGGGCCAGACCCGCCGCGATCAGCATTACTCCGACCAGCACCGTGACAATGACCGACAGCTCGGCGATGCGCTGTGGGTCGCCCATCGCCAAGGGCGCCACGGCCCCGGCGATCATCGCGCAGGTAGCGGCATCGGGGCCGACCATCAATTGCCGCGAACTGCCGATCAGGGCGTAGACCATCATCGGTAGCACGCAGGCATACAGACCGTACTGCGGTGGCAGGCCGACGATCTGCGCGTAGGCAATGGCGATCGGGATCTGGATCGCTGCCACCGACAGACCCGCCTGCAGGTCGGCGTGGAACCACTCGCGACGGTAGTGCAGAAGGTTGGCCAGGCCGGGCAACCAGCGGGAAAGAAACATGGGCAGTCCCTTGGAAATGTCTCTGGGTAGAGTAGGCGATATGCACCCGAAGCCGTCTCGCTTGCAAGCGAAATCCGGCTGCGCATTCAAGCCAATCGGCAAGGGAGTGGCCATGGGCCAGATCAATGGAAGATGCAGAAACGAAAAAAGAGCCGACGGCTCTTTTTACGGGCGCTGAAACCAGGGGTTTCAGGCGAGGAATCTGGAGCGGGTAGAGGGAATCGAACCCTCAACTAAAGCTTGGGAAGCTTTCGTTTTGCCACTAAACTATACCCGCTTCGCAGCGCGACTTTTTACCAGAACCCAAGCCTCATGAGAAGCCCAGGGTTGTAAAAAAGCCTGTCGACGACCTGAGCCGGCGGCTGACGGTCACAGGTCGCCGGGCCGCTCAGATGGCCAGCGCATGCTGCCCCTGCACGTAGGTGTAGCGTTGGCGAGGCTCGCGTGCCGGCTTGAGGAAACCAAGTATCGCGCTGCGGGTGTCCTCGCAGGCGGTCTTGTGTTCCATGTCCAGGAAGTGGCCGGCATCGCGAATCACGCTGAACTGGCTCTTGCCCACATGGCGACTGAACTGCCGGGCATCCTCGACGGTGGTGTACTCGTCACGCTCGCCGTTGATGAACAGCACCGGGATGTCGATATTGCGCGCTGCCTTCAATGCCCGCTCAAGATCATGATCCAGCACCTGGTTGATGTGGAAGTGCATCTGTGCGTACTCGTGGCTGTCCAGGCTGCTCACGTGACGGTAGTTGAAGCGCTTGAACAGCGACGGCAGGTACTTGCCGATGGTGTCGTTGACCAGGTTGCCGACCTGATAGCGGTCGCAGGCGGACAAGTACTGGCAGCCGCGCTCGAGGTAGTCGCGCATCGGATCGTTGATCACCGGCGAGAACGAACTGACGATCGCCTTCTTCACCAGGCGTGGCTGGTGCGCCAGTGCCAGCAGCGTGCACGCGCCGCCCCAGGAGAACGACATCACGTGATCGGCACGGAAGTGCTCGACCAGCTCCAGCAGAATATGCGCCTCGGTCTCTTTCGTCAGCAGACGTTCCTGGCGGTTGTGTGGCTTGGACTTGCCGGCATAGGGCTGGTCGTAGAGCACCACGTTGAATTGCGGATACAGATTGCGCACCGTCTGGGCAAAAGACGCCGTGGTGGCCAGCGAGCCGTTGATCAGGACGATCGTCTTCTCTGCCGTTTCCCCGCGATAGAACTCCGTGTAAACCCGGTACTGACCTTGGATATCAAGTACAGCGATTTCTGGCCTCATGTCATCGACTCCTGGCGCAAAAAGGGCACTCGCGTCATCTAGTGGCCTGCCCAGTCGTATCGATCGCTCGAAATGGCTGCGCAGAACCCTAGGGTGCACGTCCTATATGACAGGTAGGCATTCGCCTTGAAGTGAAACCGGGGGGCCCAGTGCCGATCCCGGTTGCGCGGGTCGACGGGTATTGTTGTTGGCGGGCGATCTGCCGTGCCCCAGGGCATCGAGACCTTGGGTGGCCGGCAAAAGGCGTCTTGGACTCCATGAGTGACCGATGAGTCACATGAAGACTGACGAATTGGATTCAAGCAGCAGCGTGCAGATCGTGCAAGTGCCGCTCGGGGGATCTTTTGCGCAAAACCGCTGGGCGGTCGTTCTGGCGGAGCCCATGGGCCTGGGCCGGGGTTGCATCGCGGGTGTTTGCCCGCGATGCACTTTCAGGCAGTTGCGGTGGGCGAATCAGAGTGCGCCGAACACTTTCTTGGCCAGGCTCGTCGCGGCCTGTGCCGGGTTCTGGCGGATACTCTGTTCTTGCTTGGCAATCATCTCGAACAGCCCGTCCAGGGCCTTTTCGGTCACGTAGTTCTCGATATTGGCGTCATCCTTGATCAGGCCCAGCCCCTTGGCCTGGCCGGCGAAGCTGTTGTACTGCTGGGCCAGGCCGACCTTGTCGGTGGCCTGCTTGACGATGGGCAGGAACTTGGCGCGAATCTGCTCGCGGCTGCTCTTGTTCAGGTACTGGGTGGCCGAATCCTGGCCACCGCTGAGGATGCCCTTGGCGTCGGTCACGGTCATCTTTTTCACCGCATCCACGAGAATCGCCTGGGCTTGTGGCACGGCAGCTTCGGCGGCCTTGTTCATGCTGGTTTCCAGGGCGTCGACCTGATCGCCCTTGCCAAACATCTTCATCGCCTTGGCGGCCTTGCCCAGGTTGCCGGGCAGTTCGATGCGCACGTCCGGGTTGTTGTTGAAGCCGCCGGGGGTGCTCAGCTGTTTGACGGCGATCTGCGCGCCCTGAGTCAGAGCGTCCTTGAGGCCGGCGGAGGCGTCGCTCTGGGACAGGTCGCCAAGCGACAGGGCCAGGGCGCTGGCCGACAGCAGCAGGCCGGCGCACAGGGTGGTGAAGCGCAAGGAGGAGCGAATCATGAAGACTTCCTTATGGGCAGAAATGAAGCGGGATCAACGTACTTGATCGACCTTGATCCGCACAGGTTGCGGGTCGCTGCCGTCGAGTCGGACGCCGTGGTGTTCGGTGTTGATGAACAGCAGCTTGCCATCGAGTTCGATGCGGGCGCTGACGGCGTAGCGATGGCCCGGCTGGACCTTGGCCGGATCGTAGCTGAGCTGGAACGGCAGTGGCACGTTGCCCTTGACCGGCCCGGACTGGCTGGCGAGGGTGACCGCCGGGGCGTCCATCAGCGAGACGTCCTGCAGGCTCACGCTGAGCGTGGCTGCAGGCGGCAGGGCAATGCGCTGCAGGTAGAAGACTTCGCCTTCCAGACTGGCCTGGTGCGGCGTGGTATGGCTGGAGCAGGCTGTGAGCAGGGTGGCGCAGCACAGCGTAAGAAGTTTTTTCATGGAATCTCCGCAGTCCTTGGCGTGGGCTTGTGGCCGACCACTGGGACTTTAGCGCAATGGCGGGTGGGGAAGGAAATCTGTCCGGTGCTCGGCACGCTGCTCGGAACATTTGCCGCGCCGGCCTTTTCGCGGGCAAGCCCGCTCCCACAAAGTTTTGCAGGGGGGCTTGCCTGCGAAAAGGCCAACTCTGGATCAGACGATAGCCTGTTCTGCGGTGTCGTCCCTATGCAGCGCCACCTGTCGGATCGACAAGCGCAGCTCCGCCGACAGCACCCGCTTGGCGACGCCTTCGGCCAGCTCGGCGAGTTTGTCGTGGTAGCCAAGCTTGCCATTGCCATCCGGCAGCAGCACGCCTTCGTGCACCAGGGTCTGGATGAAGTGGCGGAACAGGGTCTTGTCGAAGAACTCCGGGGCATTGAGCCCATGCAGGATCGACAGGCGCTGGGCCATCATCACGCACAGGTCTTCCAGTTCCTCGGCGTTCAGGCTGTGCTGGCCACTGTTGAGCAGCAGCGAGGTGGCCATGTAGAAACGCTGTAGCGTCTGGGTGATGGCGCGGGCCAGCAGAGTGAGAAGCACGAACTGGCGCGAGCTCGGCGCCGGACGCAGGTACACGCCGTTCTCGAAGCGCAGCAGGCCTTGCCCGACCAGCGCGCCCAGCCATTGGTCGATGGCCTCGTCGAGTTGCTCCGGTGTCCAGCGCAAGAACAGTTCGGCCTGCAGGTAGGGGTACAGCGCCTGGACATATTGCCCCACAAGTTCGCGACTCATCCGCGAGCTGCTGAGGAAGAAGCTTGCCAGCAGCGCCGGCAGGGCGAAGATGTGCAGGACGTTGTTGCGGTAATAGGTCATCAGCACCGCATTGGCTTCGTCCAGATAGAGGATGCGCCCGAGGGCGTCCTTCTGTTCGGCCAGCAACTCCATGCCCCTGACATGTTCGATCAGCGCCTTGCCGTCACCTTCGGGCAAGGTCACGTGGCTCGAATAGGGCACTTGGCGCAACAGGGCCAGGTAGAGGTCGAGCACGCGAACCAGGGCGCGTTCGTCGAGGGCCAGGCGGCTGGTCGAGAGCAGCGCCAGGGCCACCAGGTTGACCGGGTTGATGGCTGCCGCCCCGTTCAGGTGCTGGGCGACCGTCTGGCCCAGGCGTGTGGTGGTGTCGTTGAGCCAGGCCGGGCGGAACTGCGGGGCAAGGTCTTGCTCGCGCCAGCCTGGTTGCTGCTGGTCCAAAAACGCGCCCAGGCGGATCGGTTCGCCGAAGTTGACGTAGACCTGGCCGAAGCGCTGCTTGAGGGCGCCGATGACCTTGAAGATGTCGAAGATCGACTCTTTCTTCTTGCTCGCACCGCGAAGCTCACCCAGGTAGGTACGGCCTTCGAGCACGCGTTCATAGCCGATGTAGACCGGCACGAAGACGATCGGCGTGCGCGAGGAACGCAGGAAGCTGCGCAGGGTGATCGCCAGCATGCCCGGGCGTGGCTGCAGCATGCGCCCGGTGCGCGAGCGTCCGCCCTCGACGAAGTACTCCACCGGGAAACCCTTGGTGAACAAGGTGTGCAGGTACTCATTGAACACCGCGGTGTACAGCGGGTTGCCCTTGAACGTCCGGCGCATGAAGAACGCACCGCCGCGGCGCAACAGACCGCCGATCACCGGCATGTTGAGGTTGATGCCGGCAGCGATGTGCGGCGGCGTCAGGCCATTGCGGAACAACAGGTACGACAGCAGCAAGTAGTCGATGTGGCTGCGATGGCACGGCACGTAGATCACCTCGTGGCCCGGTGCGATGCCTTGCACCTGCTCGATGTGGTTGACCTTGATGCCGTCGTAGATCTTGTTCCAGAACCAACTCAGCACCACTTCCAGGAAGCGGATCGCGGTGTAGGTGTAGTCCGAGGCGATCTCGTTGCCGTAGTGCAGCGCCTTGGCCTCGGCCTTGGCGTAGGGGATCTTCTCGCGCTCGGCCTCATCGCTGATCGCCTGGCGCACCAGCGGGTCATGGACCAGGCCTTTGACCAGGTTGCGCCGGTGCGAGATGTCCGGCCCGATCACCGCGGTCTTCAGGTTGCGAAAATGCACGCGAAGCAGGCGTTGGGCCATGCGCACGGTGCGTTCCTGGCCCTTGTTTTGCTGCACCAGTTCACGCAAGTGGATCGGCGCGGAGAACTGCACGCGGGTCTTGCGACCAAGGATCAAGACACTGAGCAGGCGGCGCAGACGACCGGTGACCGCCCAGCTGTCGGCGAACAACAGTTTCCACGGGCTGGATTCGCTGGCCGGGGTCTGCCCCCAGAACACGCTGACCGGAATGATCTGCGCATCCTCTTCGGCATGCTCGCCGATCGCCTCGATCAGGCGCTCCAGGGTGGGGGGCGCGCCGCGTTTGTCCTGGCGGCCTAGCCAGTCCGGGTCTGGCGTGAGGTAGAAGAACGCCGCAGGTTCGTGCAGCGGTCCGACGGCAACGGGCAGTATGGGGCGTGGCAGCCCCGCCTTGGTGCACTCGCGGTCGACCACCGCCAGATCAGTGAGCGACGGCGAGGGCAGGGCATAGAACACCGGGCGGCTGCGGTCGAGCTTGAGCGTCAGCGAGGACTGGTTGATGGTTTCGGAGCGCACCCACAGGTAGAGCACGCGACGCAGGGCGCCGAAGATTAGGCGGCGCAGGGGGGAACGGGTCATGGGGTGTTTGCCCTGGAAAATGTATCAGGTGATATACCAGCAAGTTAGGCTGCTGTATCTGCATAAGTTCAGCAAAAATCGTCCATCCACAGACCCGTCATCAATTTTTTTTGTTCTCTGTCATATACTCGGTCCGCACCTTGCAGGAAATTTCCTCAAGCAGTGTCGGCACAGGGAGGAGACCCTGTGCCTGCAAGGCGATCTTCAAAATAAAAATCCGGAGTGTTTCAGATGTCGTCTCGTGAGACTGGGAATGTGAAGTGGTTCAACGATGCCAAGGGTTTTGGCTTCATTCAGCGCGACGGGGGAGCGGATGTGTTCGTCCACTATCGTGCGATCCGCGGTGAGGGGCATCGTACCCTGGTCGAGGGACAGCAGGTGGAGTACTCCCTGGTGCAGGGCCAGAAAGGCCTGCAGGCAGAGGACGTGGTCGGTCTCTGACACGTAGTCGGCACGCTTCAAGCTGCAGGTTGTCCGTGGAACTTGCAGCCTGATGCGAGCTTTTTCAGCTGGTGCGCCAGGTGATTTCCTCTTCACCGTCGGCGCTGATGCGGATCCAGCGATCGGCATCCTCTTCACCATCTTCCTCGACCCAACTGCCCGGCGCGCAGCGCACTTCGACCTCGAGCGCAGCGAAGGCGGCACGGGCGCAAGCAACGTCATCGGCCCACGGTGTCTGATCGCTTTCCAGGTACAGGCTGTTCCATTTCCCTACAGCCTTGGGTAACCAAGTGACCGGAATGTTACCGGCTGTGCACTTGAAGGTCTGGCCTTTCTGTTTCCATTCGCTGCATGGGCCCAGGGCCTGGGTCAGCCAGTCGGCGATCTGCTTGTGATCGACGTCGGCGTCCTTGAGGTAGATCTCGATATCGGGTTGGCGCATTTCAGGGCTCCGGGTGTGCTCAGTCTTGGCGCACGAAATAGTCATAACGCATGGAAACCGTGACGTCGAACGGCTCAGGCTGCTCGATCACGCGGGCACGTTTCTCGGCGCTGGCGCGCCAGCCGTGCGGGGTCATGGCCAGCAGGTCCGCGCGGGCTTTGGCCTCGCTCAGTGTCAGGGTGAACTCGAGCACCTCGCCGTGGGCGTGCTGCATGCCGTCGGGGACCAAGGCCAGGTGCTTATCGTCGGCGTAG
Organism: Pseudomonas sp. RW3S2; assembly: GCF_014268955.1. NCBI lineage: Bacteria > Pseudomonadati > Pseudomonadota > Gammaproteobacteria > Pseudomonadales > Pseudomonadaceae > Pseudomonas > Pseudomonas sp. RW3S2. The sequence goes on from NZ_JABWRM010000001.1 coordinate 203,277, forward strand.
TAGCGCACTTCATCGTAGAGCATCTGGCGCAGCTCCATCAGGTGGCCGCTGGTCGGTCCGACCCGCATCAGGCCGCCACCCGGGGCGAGCAGGCGCTTGGCTTCGGCCCAATCCAGCGGGCTGAAGACACTGGCGATGAAGTTGCAGCTGGCGTCCGCCATCGGCACGCGAGCCATGCTGGCGACCATCCAGGTCAACTGCGGTGCGCGGCGGCAGGCCCGCTTGACCGCCTCGCGGGAGATGTCCAGGGCATAGCCGTTTGCCGTAGGCAGCGCCTGGGCGATCTGCGCGGTGTAGTAACCCTCGCCGCAGCCGATATCGAGCCAGGCGCTGGGCTGGCGTGCTGCGGCCAGTTGCGCCAGGCGCGCGGCCACCGGGGCGTAGTGACCGGCGTCGAGGAAGTCGCGACGAGCCTCGACCATGGCCTGGTTGTCGCCCGGGTCGCGGCTGTTCTTGTGCTGCACCGGCAGCAGGTTCAGGTAGCCCTGGCGGGCGCGGTCGAAGCGGTGGCCGGCAGGGCAGGCCACACCGTTGTCGAGCTGCGTCAGGGGCGCCTGGCAGAGGGGGCAGGCAAGCATCAGGCGAGCAACCGCACCAGGGTCTGGTAATAGATTTCGGTCAGCAGGTCCAGGTCGCTGGCCAGGATACGCTCGTCCACCTGGTGGATGGTGGCGTTGACCGGGCCCAGTTCGACCACCTGGGTGCCCAGGGTGGCAATGAAACGGCCATCGGAGGTGCCGCCGCTGGTGGACGGCTGGGTGTCGCGACCGGTGACGGCCTTGATGCTCGATGACACCGCATCGAGCAGTTCACCCGGTTCGGTGAGGAACGGCAGGCCCGACAGCGCCCAGTCGATCGACCAGTCCAGCTGGTGCTTGTCGAGGATTGCCGCCACCCGCTGTTGCAGGCCTTCGACAGTCGACTCGGTGGAGAAGCGGAAGTTGAACAGCGCGACCAGGTCGCCCGGGACCACGTTGGTGGCGCCGGTGCCGGAGTTGAGGTTGGAGATCTGGAAGCTGGTCGGCGGGAAGAAGGCATTGCCCTCGTCCCAGTGCTCGGCAGCCAGTTCCGCCAGGGCCGGCGCGGCCAGGTGGATCGGGTTGCGGGCCAGGTGCGGGTAGGCCACGTGGCCCTGCTTGCCGCGCACGGTCAGCTTGGCGCCGAGCGAGCCGCGACGGCCGTTCTTGACCACGTCCCCGAGCAGCGTGGTGCTCGACGGCTCGCCGACGATGCACCAGTCCAGGCGCTCGTTGCGGGCCTTGAGCAACTCCACCACGGCCTTGGTGCCGTGATGCGCCGGACCTTCCTCGTCGCTGGTGATGAGGAAGGCAATCTTGCCGCGGTGGTCGGGGTGATCGTTCACGAAGCGCTCGCTGGCGATGACCATCGAGGCCAGGCTGCCCTTCATGTCGGCAGCGCCGCGGCCGCAGAGCATGCCGTCGGCGTCGATCAGCGCGTCGAAAGGCTCATGCTGCCATTGCTGCACGGGGCCGGTGGGCACCACGTCGGTGTGACCGGCGAAGCACAGCACCGGACCGTCCTGGTTGCCATGGGTGGCCCAGAAGTTGTCGACGTCCTCGAAGCGCATCGGCTCGAGCTGGAAGCCGATGGCACCCAGGCGGTTCATCATCAGGGTCTGGCAGTCGGCATCGACCGGCGTCACCGAGGGGCGACGGATCAGGTCGCAGGCCAGTTGAAGGGTAGGCGAGAGCTCGGCTGGGGCCGTCATGGGGGACTCCGGGGCAAGGCAAGGCGGGAAATCTGAGGGGCGTTATCTTATATCAAATGATTTCAGGCTTCACGGCCCATTCGCCGGCAAGTCGCAGCGGCGAATGGGCTGCGAAGCAGCCCGGCTACATCAGGCCTGCTGCGGTTCGGCGGCCTTTTCTCCAGGCTTGGGCAGCGACGACAGCAACGCCATCACCAACGCCGCCAGGTACGGCAGCGACTGCACCAGCAGCATCGCTACCCAGAAGCGCATGTCGGAGCTGGGCAGCCCCTGCACCAGGTAGATCCCGGCTGCCGCGCTCCACAGCAGCAACATGATGAACAGCTCTTCGCGCGCCTCGGAGATCGCCACCAGCACGCCATGGCTGTCGGCGTTCTTCGGGGTGCGGAAGAACGGCATGCTGCTGGTGAAAAAGCCGTACAGCACCGCCTTGGCGATGGTGTGCGACAACGCCAGTCCCGCCAGGGCGGCGGCGAAGGCGTCCTTCATGTTGACTCCCACCGCACGGCGATAGAGGAACACGATCTTGCCGACCTTGAAGAAGAACAGCGCCAGCGGCGGGATGGCAAAGATCATCAGCGGTGGATCGACGCGATGCGGCACGATGATCATCGCCGCCGACCACAACAGTGCACCGACGGTGAAGAAAATGTTCATGCCATCGGCGATCCATGGCAGCCAGCCGGCCAGGAAGTGGTAGCGCTGGCCACGAGTCAGCTCGCTGTTCTTGCCGCGCAGCAGGGCGCCGGCGTGGTGCTTGATGATCTGGATCGCACCATAGGCCCAGCGGAAGCGCTGTTTCTTGAAGTCGATGAAGGTGTCTGGCATCAGGCCCTTGCCGTAGCTGTTGTGGGCATAGGCGGCCGACAGGCCCTTCTCGAATACCCGCAGGCCCAGCTCGGCATCCTCGCAGATGCACCATTCGGCCCAACCCAGCTCTTCGAGCACGCTGCGTCGAGTCATGGTCATGGTGCCGTGCTGAATGATTGCGTCACGGTCGTTACGGGTGACCATGCCAATGTGGAAGAAGCCCTTGTATTCGCTGTAGCACAGCTTCTTGAAGGCGCTTTCGTGCTGGTCGCGGTAGTCCTGCGGCGACTGCACCACGGCGATCTTCGGATCGGCGAAGTGCGGCACCATGTGCTTGAGCCAATTAGGGTCGACGCAGTAGTCCGAGTCGATCACCGCGATCACTTCGGCATCCTTGGCGGTGTGCGGGATCAGGTAGTTCAGTGCACCCCCCTTGAAGCCTGCCAGCGGGGCCACATGGAAGAACCTGAAGCGCTCGCCGAGCTTCTCGCAGTGGGCCTTGAGCGGCTCCCACACGGCCGGGTCCTTGGTGTTGTTGTCGATCACCAGCACTTCGTAGTCGGGATAGTCCAGGGCGGCGAGGGCATCGAGGGTCTGTTTCACCATCTCCGGTGGCTCGTTGTAGCACGGCACGTGCACCGAGACCTTGGGTCGGTAGGCGCTGTCGCCTTGCACCGGGAGGAATTCGCGTCTTCGCTTGTGAATCCATACAGCCTCGGCCAGCTCGTGGGCCTCGGTGAGCAAGACGATGAACACACCGATGGCGCCGAGGGCCAGAAGCAAGCCTACGGTCAGGCTGAACCAGGTGCTGTACTGCTGGCTGTAGTCGTAGGCGATCCACACCAGCACCGATCCGCAGAGGAAAGTGATGAAGGTCAGGAAGGTGCGTCCGCGTTGGCGCAGCGCCGAGCCGTCGATCAGCAGCACGGTCAGTGCGATCATCGCCAGCACCACCGAAGCCACGGCCAGGGCTCGCCATTGTGGAATGGCCACCACTGGCCCTTCGAAGTTGAATTTCTGCTGGCGTTCGGCGTTGAATACGCCCCAGTACGCGCCCACTGAGCCTTCGTCGCTGGCTTTCCAGGGCTGGTCGTAGGCTTCGATCACGAAGTAGTTGAAGCCGCGGCGGTTCAAGGTGTTGACCAGGGTGCGCAGGTAGATCGCCTGGTCGGCCTGGGTCGCATCGGCGCCGCCGCGCATGCGGCCATTGCTCGGCCAGCCCACTTCCGACAGCAGCAAGGGTTTGCGCGGGAACTGGCGCTTGAGGTCGCGGGCCCGGTCGAGCACGAACTGGATCGAATCGCCCACCGGCACGAACTCCCAGTAAGGCAGGATGTGCGCGGCGATCAGGTCGACGTGCTTGGCGAGTTCCGGGTGCTCTTTCCAGATGTGCCATTGCTCACTGGTGGTCACAGGTACTTTGACTGCGGCCCGCACCCGATCCAGGTATTTGATCAGTGCCTCTGGCGTGATTTCTTCCCGGAACAGGGCTTCGTTGCCTACCACCACACGCACCACGCTGCGCGAGCTGTTGGCCAAACCGATGGCTTTTTCGATCTCGCGCTCGTTGCGCTCCAGATCCGTACTGATCCAGATGCCCAGGGTCACGCGCAGGCCCAGCTCCTCGGCCAGGTGCGGAATCTCCGCCTGGGTGCCTTCAACGGTGTAGATGCGGATGTTGTCGGTGAGCTTGCTGAGTTGCTCCAGGTCCTGGCGCATCTCGTCTTCGCTGGGGTACTGGCCTTTTTGCGGGCTTTCACCGAGGCGGAAGGGCGAATAGGAGAAACCGGAGATCTGCTCTGGCCAGGCTGGGGCCGATACCGGGCGGTTGATCAGCGCCCAGAAGCCGGTGAACAGCGCGGCAATGGCCAGCACCACCACCAGGTTGAGACCGAATTTGCGTGATGACATAGGTGATTCAGTTTCCGAGGAAGGGAGCGGGAAGCGAGCGCCGTGGATCCCGCTCTGTTGTCGTCCAGATCTGCTTGTTTGATAAGACATTAAAGCAGGATTGGTAGGCTGTTTCCTAATGAACGCGCGCTGCGCGAAGAGGAGCATCATGTCGACAAGCCCTCACCGGCGTGTCCGCATGGCATATAATGCGCGCCGGTTTTTTCGGGGTATGAACATGAGCACAGAAGATCCACGCTTTGCCGGTGTCGCCCGGCTGTACGGCGATGACGGCCTGCAACGTCTGCGCCAGGCCCACGTGGCGGTCGTCGGCATTGGCGGTGTGGGTTCCTGGGCGGCAGAAGCCCTGGCGCGCAGTGGCGTGGGCGAAATCAGCCTGTTCGATCTGGACGATGTCTGCGTCAGCAACACCAATCGCCAGGCCCATGCGCTGGAGGGGCAGGTGGGGCGCTCGAAGGTCGAGGTCATGGCCGAGCGCCTGCGCGCGATCAATCCGGCCTGCACCGTGCATGCGGTAGCTGACTTCGTCACCCGTGACACCATGCTCGAATACATCACCGAGTCGCTGGATTGTGTGATCGATTGCATCGACAGCGTGCAGGCCAAGGCCGCGCTGATCGCCTGGTGCCGGCGGCGCAAGATTGCGATTGTCACCACCGGGGGGGCGGGCGGACAGATCGATCCGACCCAGATCCAGATTGGCGACCTCAACAAGACCTTCAACGACCCACTGGCGTCGCGGGTACGTTCCACCTTGCGCCGGGACTACAACTTCTCGCGCAATGTCAGCCGCAATTATGGTGTGCCTTGCGTGTTCTCCAGCGAACAACTGCGCTACCCCAAGGGGGATGGCAGTGTGTGCCTGCAGAAGAGCTTCGTGGGGGAAGGCGTGCGCCTGGATTGTTCGGGGGGCTTCGGCGCGGTGATGATGGTGACCGCGACCTTCGGCATGGTGGCCGTGAGCAAGGCCGTGGAGAAGCTGGTGGCTGGCGCGCGGCGGCCGTCGGAGCGGGTCAAGGCGCAATAAGCGCCAAGCAGGCGCTTTCGACTCAAGGGCTGGTTACCAACTCCGCCATCTGTAGCAACACCGCATGCAGCCCATTGCTGCGTGAGGGCGAAAGCTGTCGCTCCAGTCCAAGTTGCGTAAACCACTCGCGCAGGTCCAGCCCGGCCAGATCGTCGCTGCCCAGCCCCTGCACCCGCACCAGCAGCAACGCCAGCAGGCCGCGCAGCAGCCGGGCATCGCTGGTTGCCTTGAAGCGCCACTGTCCGTCGACCTGCACAGCCACCAGCCAGACCAGGCTTTCACAGCCATGCACGCGGTTGGCGTCGGTCTTGTCAGACTCGTCCAGTGGCTCCAGGCGATCACCCATCTGCATCAACAGGCGCGCACGCTGCTCCCAGCCTTTTGCCTGGGTGAAGGTGTCCAGCGCCTGCTGGGCTGCTTCGGGCAGGCTCACCGCAGCAGCTCCAGACCCTGGTCGAGCGCATCGAAGAAGCGCTGCAGGTCGTCGCTGTCGTTGTACAGCCCCAGCGAAACGCGGATCGCGCCTTCCAGCCCAAGCCCCTTGAGCAATGGCATGGCGCAATGGTGCCCGGCGCGCACTGCGATCCCTTGTTCGGTCAGCAGGTGGGCGATATCGGCGTTGTGCACGCCGTCGATGACGAAGCTGGCCAGTGCGCTCTGTGGGGTGCCGAGTATGCGCACGCCTTCGCGGTCGGCCAGGCCGCGCACCAGGTGCTGGTGCAGGCTGGTTTCGTGGGCCGCCACGGCCGCGGGATCGAGGCTGGCGAGGTAGTCGAGGGTCGCGCCCAGGCCGATCACGCTGGCGATCGGCGGCGTACCCGCCTCGAAGCCCAGTGGCGCGGGACGAAAGCTTGACTCATGGTAGTCGGCCAGTTGCACCATCTCACCGCCGAACTGCCAGTGTCGCAGCCGTGCCAAGGCCTCTGTGCGGCCATAGAGCGCGCCAACCCCGTCCGGGCCATACAACTTGTGGCTGGAAAACACGTAGAAATCGCAGCCCAATTGCTGCACGTCGTGGCGGCCATGAACCACGCCCTGGGCGCCATCGACCACGCTCAAAGCGCCTTGGGCGCGGGCATGAGCAAGCAGCGCAGGCAATGGCTGCCAGGTGCCGAGCACGTTGGACAACTGGCTCAGCGCGACCAGGCGTGTGCGCGGCCCGATCAGTTGCAAGGCGTGCTCGAGGTCGATCCGGCCATGCTCGTCCAGCGGCAGCACCACCAGACGCAGATTGCGGCGCTGCGCCAATTGTTGCCAGGGCAGCAGGTTGGCGTGGTGCTCCAGTGCGCTGACGGCGATTTCGTCGCCGGCTTCGAAGCCATGCTCCAGACCGTAGGCCAGCAGGTTGAGCGCCGAGGTGGCGCCGTGGGTGAAGATGATCTGCCGGGAGTCAACGGCGTTGAGCCAGGTGGCAACCTTGTCGCGGCTGGTCTCGAATGCCTGGGTCGCCAGCGCACCGGGCAGGTGCTGGGCGCGGTGCACATTGGCTGCACCATGGCTGTAGTAGTGGCTCAGGGCGTCAAGCAGGGCCTGGGGTTTCTGCGTTGTGGCGGCGCTGTCCAGGTAGGTCTGACGCTGCCGTTGCAGGGCGGTGATGGCGGGAAAGTCGGCACGCCAGGGGGAGGGCTGGAACATGATCGCGGGGCCTGGAATGAAAATCGGGTCTGGCGTAGTGCCAGACCCGATCTTAACATCTCAAGCACCGAGCGTCCGCTGATCGCGGGCAAGCCCGCTCTTGCAGCGGCCTGCAAAGTCCTCAGTTGTGCGCGTGCAGCGCCTCGTTCAGCTCGATGGCCGACTTGTGGGTCTTGCACTCCACCGCACCGTTGAGCGAGTTGCGGCGGAACAGCAGGTCGGTCTGGCCGGCCAGGTCACGGGCCTTGACCACCTTGACCAGCTCATTGTGCTCGTCGAGCAGGTTCACCTTGGTGCCAGCGGTGATGTACAGGCCGGCTTCGACGGTGTTGCGGTCGCCCAGGGGGATACCGATACCGGCGTTGGCGCCGATCAGGCACCCTTCACCAACCTTGATGACGATGTTGCCGCCACCGGACAGGGTGCCCATGGTCGAGCAGCCGCCGCCCAGGTCCGAGCCCTTGCCGACGAACACGCCGGCCGAGACGCGGCCTTCGATCATGCCCGGGCCTTCGGTGCCAGCGTTAAAGTTGACGAAGCCTTCGTGCATGATGGTGGTGCCTTCGCCGATGTAGGCGCCCAGGCGCACACGGGCGGTGTCGGCGATACGCACGCCGCTCGGGACCACGTAGTCGGTCATCTTCGGGAACTTGTCCACCGAGAACACTTCCAGCAGCTCGCCCTTCAGGCGTGCTTCCAATTGCTGCTCGGCCAGTTCGGCCAGGTCGATGGCGCCCTGGTTGGTCCAGGCCACGTTCGGCAGCAGTGGGAAGATGCCGGCCAGGGAAACACCGTGCGGCTTGACCAGGCGGTGCGACAGCAGGTGCAGCTTGAGGTAGGCCTCGGGGGTGGAGGTCAGCGCACCGTCTTCGGCGAGCAGGGTGGCGACCAGTGGCTTGTGGCTTTCGGCCAGGCGGGTCAGCAGTGCGTGCTGGATGGCATCCACGCCCTTGACCGCGTCGGCGAGCTGGGCGGCCTGGGCCGGGCTGAAGGCGATCGCCTGGTTGCCGCCTTCGTAGCCGAGGATCGGGGTGATGGCCGCGACCAGCTCGCTGGACGGGTTGAGCAGGGGCTGAGCGTAGAAGACTTCCAGCCAGGTGCCCTGGCGGTTCTGGGTGCCGACACCGAAGGCCAGGCTGAACAGAGTGGTGGACATGCGGTTACCTCGTACTGAAATGGATTGACAACGGGCGGCTCACTGCAGGGCGGCCGCGTACAGATCCGGTTTGAAACCCACCAGGGTCTTGTCGCCGAGGTCGAGGACCGGGCGCTTGATCATCGACGGCTGGGCGAGCATCAGCTCGACGGCCTTGGCCTGGTCAAGGCCGGCCTTTTGCGCGTCGTCGAGCTTGCGGAATGTGGTGCCGGCGCGGTTGAGGATCTTTTCCCAACCGTGTTCGTCGCACCAGCGGTTCAGGCTGTCACGGTCGATGCCCTGGGTCTTGTAGTCGTGGAAGTCGTAGCCGATGGCTTTTTCCTCGAGCCAGGTACGCGCTTTCTTCATCGTGTCGCAGGCTTTGATGCCGTAGAGAATGTAAGCCATTGAACGTCAAGGGTCGTCGGAGCTTTCCGGGCCGACCCCGCAACTCCTCGAAAATTGGGGTGGGCAGGATTATGCGGTAACTCTCGGCACGGCGCCACGGCTGTGGCGCCGGCTTCTGACCGACGAGTTTTCAGCCTTTGTCGAGCAACTGCCCGGACTTGATGAAATTCACCCCGGCGTGCTGCATCTTGCTCATTGCATTTTCCAGCGAGCCGTCTTTGTCGATGGCGCGGCAGGCGTCCAGCACTACATAGGTGGTGAAGCGTTCGCGCCGTGCGTGCAGGGCAGTCCAGGCCACGCAGAAATCGAGGGCAAGGCCCACCACGTAGACGCTGGTGACCGCTTTTTCACGCAGGTAGCCGGCGAGGCCGGTGGTGGTCTTCTGGTCGGCTTCAAAGAAGGCCGAGTAGCTGTCTACCAGCGGGTTGCCGCCCTTGCGCACGATCAACTGGGCGTGGGGCAGGTCTACCTTGGGGTGGAATTCGGCACCCTGGCTGCCCTGCACGCAGTGATCCGGCCAAAGCACCTGGGGGCCGTAGGGCAGTTCGATGATGTCGTAGGGGTTCTTGCCGGGATGGCTGGAAGCGAAGGAGATATGCCCGGCGGGATGCCAGTCCTGAGCCTGGACCACAGTGCGGAAATTCACGGCGATCTGGTTGACCAGCGGCACGATCTCGTCGCCGCGGGGCACCTCCAGGGCGCCGCCGGGGGTGAAGTCATTCTGGATATCGATCACGAGCAGGGCGCGATCGGGGCTATCGTTGCTGATTGTGTGGTTGCTCGGTGACGTACTCATCGAAAGACCTTCCTTGTTATGACGATGTTGGAGTTATAACAGCGGTTCCTGAATCAGCTGTTTGTGTAGCATGGCGTTACATCTTCTCCGGCGACTTGCGACTTAGGTGCAGCAGTTCGTTGGCGGCTTGGCTCGTTACTATATGTGTCCAGTTACCGACGGCGTTGTCCAAGGCGACCAGGACCGCTTTTGAATCGAAAAGGGAAACACGCCACATGCAGTCAGCTTATACCGTTCTTATCCTGCTGATGCTGGTCAGTGTCTCCAAGCTGGTGGGGCGGATGATTCCGCTGCCCTTGCCACTGGTGCAGATCGGCGCCGGAGCGCTGCTGGCCTGGCCAACCCTCGGCCTGCACGTGGCCCTGGATCCCGAGTTGTTCCTGTTCCTGTTCCTGCCGCCGTTGCTGTTCGCCGATGGCTGGCGCATCCCCAAGCGCGAGCTATGGCGCATTCGTGGCCCGGTGGTGGCCTTGGCCGTGGGTTTGGTGCTGTTCACCGTGGTGGGGGCGGGGTACTTCATCCACTGGATCCTGCCAAGCATTCCACTGCCGGTAGCGTTCGCCCTGGCTGCGGTGCTCTCGCCCACCGACGCGGTGGCCGTCTCGGCGATTACCCAGGATCGCCTGCCAACACCCTTGATGCACATGCTCCAGGGCGAAGCGCTGATGAACGATGCTTCGGGCCTGGTGACGTTCAAGTTCGCATTGGCGGCAGCCATTACCGGGGTGTTTTCGTTGACCGATGCCAGCCTGACGTTCGTGCTGGTAGCCATCGGCGGGCTTGCAGTCGGGGTGGGACTGAGCTGGTTGGTGGGGCGCCTGCGTGCCTGGATGATCGCTCGGGGCTGGGACGATCCGGCGACGCATGTGGTGTTCATGCTGCTGTTGCCCTTTGCCGCCTACGTGCTGGCCGAACGGCTCGGTGTCTCGGGCATTCTCTCGGCGGTGGCGGCAGGGATGATGCAGAGCTGGCTCGACCTGTTGCCGCGCCAGACCAGTACGCGCCTGCTCAACCGCAGCGTCTGGTCGCTGCTGGAGTTCGCCTTCAATGGTCTGATCTTCCTGCTGCTGGGCTTGCAATTACCCGACATCATCAAGGCAGTTGTCAGCCACGAAACGTCGTTGTGGCCGACCCTGGCCTTGCGTTGCCTCGATGTGGTGGCGATCTTCGTGGCGTTGGTGCTGCTGCGGTTCGTCTGGGTACAAAGCGTGTGGCGCGCTATCGGCGTGGTGCGCCGCTGGCGCGGTAAGTCGGCGCTGGTGCTGATGCCCAGCGCACGTTCGTGCTGGCTGTTGACCCTGGGCGGCGTGCGCGGGGCCGTGACCTTGGCGGGTGTGATGTCGGTGCCCTTGCTGATCGGGGCCGGCCAGGCGTTCCCGGAGCGTGATCTGCTGATCTTCATTGCCGCCGGGGTGATCCTGCTGTCGCTGATCAGTGCCTGCATCGCCCTGCCGATTCTGTTGCGCGGGGTGACCAAGAGCCCGGACGAACGCCTGCATCAGGAAGTACAGGAAGCCTGGAGACGCACCGCGGAAGCCGCGATTCATGCACTGGAGGCCGAGGAGGTCATCGATGCCAATGCCCCGCAGGATGCCGCCCAGGCGACGCTGGCGACCGAGTTGAAGGCGCGCCTGATGGCGGAGTACCGGGATGAGCTGGACAGTTACAACGACAGCGCCGAAGCGCGTGCGCTGGCCGAGCAGATGGATCTTCTGGAGCGCCGCTTGCGCTTGCGTGCATTGCGCGCACAGCGGCTGGAACTGTACAGCCTGCATCGCCAGCACCTGGTGGGGGATGAAGTAGTGCGCCAGGTGCTGGGTGAACTGGACATGAGCGAGGCGAACCTGGGGCAGGTTCGTTAGCGTCAGTCGTGTGGGTAGGCCAGGCGCATCATCTCGAGGTCTTTCGCACTGAGCTCCGTATTCTGGACTACCTCGGATCCATCCAAGGTCATCCAGGCCGCAATCGGGTAATGCATTATAGAGAGCGGATCGTACTGGGTTTTGATCAGTTCGTTGTCGGGCCGTTTGTTCAGGTAAGTCTCCCTGATGTCTTGCTCTGACCAGTCACCCGATTGCTTGGCAGCTTCGAATAGAGCCGGCTCGTTCCAGGGGATGGTGGCATCGGGGTGTAGCTGTTCATGTTCGAATCCTAGTGCATGGCCGAACTCGTGTAACACGGTGGATTCGAATGATTCATCCCCCGGTATGACATTCAGCGACATGGTGTAGTCTTCACTAGCCAGTGCATCGGTGCCGATGTCTGATTCGTTGTGCTCTGCATGTTCGCCTGTGAGGATCCTGATCTGGGCATGTTTGTCATCATCTTCTGACAGATCAAGCTCCAGGTTGGCGCCGGAAAGATCCACCCACTGGCAAGCCAGTTCGAAGATCGACATCTTGAGCTTTCTGTCCGGAGCACCGAGAAACGAGATCCACAAAGTACGACCGGGTGCCCATAGTCGGCCGGTCTCGATCAGTCCGCGCTTTTTTCGACCGCCGTTGCTCTGGCCCCTGTTGCGGGGGTTCTCGGTAACGGCCAGATCATGGGAGAGCTGCTGATCGATGCGGTGGCGAGTACGGAGTGAGGCGAGTGTATACATCGGAGAGTTCCTGGTGTGGTTGGAACTCAGGATGATCTGCGACCGATCAAGCTACGTGGCATTACATAAGTCTGTGCGGTGACACGCGTTCAGGCATCCCAGCGCCCGAGTGCCGTTAGATAGTTACCTAGGGGCTGACATCGACGCCAGCCCCAAGGGGAGAGGCATTTCAGCGCCCTGCGAGGAACCCGCGAATCCGCTCGGCCGCCTCGATGCACTCGGCCAGAGGCGCAACCAGCGCCATGCGCACGCGTCCTGCGCCCGGATTGACGCCATCCACTTCACGCGACAGATACGAGCCCGGCACAACGGTCACGTGCTCGGCTTCGAACAGGTCACGGGTAAAATCAGCGTCGCTGCCCGGCACCTTGGCCCACAGATAGAAGCTGCCATCCGGGCGTTGCACGTCCATCACCGGTTGCAGGATCTCGAGCACGGCATCGTACTTGGCGCGGTACTGGTCGCGGTTTGCGCGCACATGGGCTTCGTCCTGCCAGGCGGCGACGCTGGCCAGTTGCGTCTGCACCGGCATGGCGCAACCGTGGTAGGTGCGGTACAGCAGGAATGGCTTGATGATCTCGGCATCGCCAGCGACGAAGCCCGAACGCAGACCCGGCAGGTTGGAGCGCTTGGACAGGCTGTGGAACACCACGCAGCGTTTGAAGTCGTTGCGGCCGAGCTCGGCGCAGGCGCTCAGCAGGCCTGGTGGTGGAGCGTCTTCGTCGAAGTACAGCTCGCTGTAGCACTCGTCGGCGGCAATCACGAAATCGTGCTCGTCGGCCAGGGCGATCAGCTTTTTCAGGGTGTCCATCGGCACCAGTGCGCCGGTGGGGTTGCCAGGGGAGCACAGGAACAGGATCTGGCAGCGCTTCCAGATCTCGACCGGCACCGCGTCGAAATCAGGGTTGAAGCCGTTGTTTTCCAGGCAGGGCAGGTAGTGCGGAGTAGCTCCGGCCAGCAGCGCCGCGCCTTCGTAGATCTGGTAGAACGGGTTGGGGCTGACCACCAGGCCGTCGTCGGCGCGGTTGACCACCGTTTGCGTGAAAGCGAACAGCGCTTCACGGGTGCCATTGACCGGCAGGACATGCTGGTCGGCATCGAGCCAGCCAGCGGGCACGCCAAAACGGCGCTCGCACCATTGGACGATGGCCTGGCGCAGGGCCGGCAGGCCGAGGGTGCTGGGGTAGACCGCCAGTTTATCGAGGTTGTCGGCCAGGGCCTTGGCGACGAACGCCGGGGATTCATGCTTCGGCTCACCGATCGACAGGGCAATGGCGCGTTTGTCCGCGGCAGGTTTCACGCTGCCGAGCAGGGCGCGGAGCTTCTCGAAGGGATAGGGCTGAAGCTGGGTCAAGGCATGGTTCATCGGCGCAAGGTCTCGTAATCGTCAGAAGGTCACGCGGGTAGGGCTGGTATCGCTGGACTGGCCGGCCTGCAACTGTTCGACGATGGCTTCCTGCAGGCGGCTGCACAGTTGCGGGTCGGAGAGCGGCTGGTTGTCGGCGTCGGTGATGAAGAACACGTCTTCCACGCGCTCGCCGAGGGTGGCGATCTTGGCGTTCTGCAGCGACAGGTCGAACTCAAGGAAGATCCGCCCCAGGCGCGCCAGCAGGCCAGGCCGGTCGGGTGCGGTGATTTCGAGGATGGTCACCGGGCGCTGGGCATCGTTGAGGATGGTCACCTGCGGCGCGAAGTTGAAGTGCTTGAGCTGGCGCGGCACGCGCCGCTGGATGATGGTCGGGTAATCCTCGGGATTGCGCAGTGCCTCGGTCAGCCCTTCGCGGATCTGCTTGACCCGCTGCGGGTTGTCGCCGATCGAGCCGCCGTCGTTGTCGAGCACGATGTAGGTGTCGAGGGTGAACTGGCTGCTGGAGGTGATGATGCGGGCGTCGTGGATGTTCAGGTTGAGCTGCGACATCGCCGCCACGGTCACGGCGAAGAAGTCGTGCTGGTCGGGCGCGTAGATGAAGATCTGCGTGCCGCCTTCGAACTCGCGCTGCGTGGTTTCCTTGATCAGCACCAGCGGGCCGCCATCGGCCGGCTGCTGGAGAATCGCATCGCTGTGCCAGGCCACATCGGCGGCGGTGTGCTTGAGGAAATAGTCGTCGCCCAGCTGCGACCAGAGTTGCTCCACATCGTCCGGGTCTGTGCCTTCGCGCACGAGGATGTCCAGCGCGGCGCTTTGTGTCTGGCGGATCTGCTCCTCGCGGTCCAGCGGGTTCTCAAGGCCCCGGCGCAGCGCGCGCTTGGCCTCGGTGTAGAGCTGGCGCAGCAGGCTGGCGCGCCAGGAGTTCCACAGGCTGGGGTTGGTGGCGTTGATGTCGGCCACGGTCAGCACGTAGAGGTAGTCCAGGCGGGTTTCGTCGCCGACGAACAGGGCGAAATCGTTGATCACCTGCGGGTCGGAGAGGTCCTTGCGCTGGGCGGTGGTGGACATCACCAGGTGGCTCTGCACCAGCCAGGCAATCAGCCGCGAGTCCCAGGCCGGTAGCTGATGGCGCTCGCAGAACGCCTGAGCATCCACCGCACCGAGCTCGGAGTGATCGCCCTGGCGACCCTTGCCGATGTCGTGATAAAGACCGGCGAGGTAGATCAGCTCAGGCTTGGGCAGGCGTCCCATGAGCTTGCTGGCCAACGGGAATTTCTCCGACACCGGGGTGTACTGCAGTTTGCGCAGGTGCTTGATGAGGTTGAGCGTGTGCGCATCGACCGTATAGATGTGGAACAGGTCGTGCTGCATCTGTCCGACGATCAGGCCGAATTCCGGCAGGTAGCGACCGAGGATGCCATAGCGGTTCATGCGCCGCAGGTTGCGGTGGATGCCGATCTCGCACTTGAACAGCTCGATGAACAGGCTGGTGTTGCGGATATCGTTGCGGAACTTGTCGTCGATCAGGTGCCGATGTTCACGCAGAAGGCGCACGGTGTCGGCGCGTACGCCCTTGATCTCCGGATGCTGGGCCATCAGCACGAAGATCTCCAGCATGGCGAACGGGGTGCGCTTGAAGACGTTCGGGTTGACCGCCTCTATATAGCCGTCATGCAGGCGAAAGCGCGAGTTCAGCGGCTGGGTGCTGCCATTGTCGTCGGCGAGGATCACTTCCTCGAAGTGCTGGATGATCAGGTCGCAGAGCTGGCTGATGCTCATCACCACCCGGTAGTACTGCTGCATGAACTGCTCGATGGCGCGCTTGGGGTTCTCGTCGCTGTAACCGAGCAGCGCCGCGATACTGCGCTGGTGGTCGAACAGCAGGCGGTCTTCGGCGCGTCCGGCGAGCATGTGCAGGGCGTAGCGCACGCGCCAGAGGAAGGCCTGCGACGAGGCCAGCAGGTCGTTCTCGCTTTCCAGCAGAAAACCTTCGCCAGCCAGCGCGTGCAGGTTGAGGGTGCCGTACTGGCGGCGGGCAACCCAGAGCACCGTCTGGATGTCGCGCAGGCCACCTGGCGAACCCTTGACGTTGGGCTCCAGGTTGTACTCGGTGTCGTTGTACTTGTGGTGCCGTGCCTTGAGCTCGGCACGCTTGGCCAGGAAGAACTCCTTGCTGGGCCACATGTGCGCGGTGCTGGTGACTTCCAGCATGCGCTCGCGCAGCGTCTCGGGGCCGGCGACGGTGCGGCTTTCCATCAGGTTGGTGATCACTGTCAGGTCGGCGCGCGCCTGCTCGGCGCATTCCTCGACGGTGCGCACGCTCTGACCGACTTCCAGGCCGATGTCCCACAGCAGTGTCAGGAAGCGCTCGATGGCGTCGCGATACTGCTCGTGTTCCGCCTGGTCGAGCAGGATCAGCAGGTCGATGTCCGACCAGGGGTGCAGCTCGCCGCGGCCGTAGCCGCCGACCGCGACCAGGGCGATGCCGTCCGGATTGCCCCAGTCGAACTGGTTCCAGGCCTGTTGCAGGATATTGTCGACGAACCAGGCGCGGTCCTCGATCAGGCGGCGGATCTCGACGCCTTCGCGAAAGCGTCTGTCGAAGACTTCTGCGGCCTGGCGCAGTGCCTTCTTGAAGGCGGGAATGGGGCTTGCCTTGAGCGCCAGTTCCGCCTGGAACTGGCCACGGTCGAACAGCTCTGGATCCACCTGTGGCATCGAGTCGCCTTCCTGAGTTGAATTACGCCGAGGTACGGGGAATGGTGTCGTCTTTGCGCAGGGTGAAGATTTCATAGCCCGTGGCGGTGACCACCAGCGTATGTTCCCACTGTGCCGAGAGCTTGCGATCCTTGGTGATGGCGGTCCAGCCATCGCCCAGCACCTTGGTGTCGGCCTTGCCCTGGTTGATCATCGGCTCGATGGTGAAGGTCATGCCTTCTTTCAGTTCCATGCCGGTGCCGGCCCTGCCGTAGTGCAGGATCTGCGGTTCTTCATGGAACACCTTGCCGATGCCATGGCCGCAGAACTCGCGAACCACCGAGAAACCGTTCTTTTCCGCGTGCTTCTGGATCACTTCGCCGATGTCGCCCAGGCGGCAGCCCGGCTTGATGAGCTCGATGGCCTTGTACAGGCACTCTTGGGTGACCTTGGACAGGCGCTCGGCCCAGGGCGCGACGGTGCCGACATGGAACATGCGGCTGGTGTCGCCGTGGTAGCCATCCTTGATCACCGTCACGTCGATGTTGATGGTGTCGCCATCCTTGAGCGGCTTTTCGTTGGGGATGCCGTGGCAGACCACATGGTTGATCGAGGTGCAGATCGACTTGGGGAAGCCCTTGTAGTTGAGCGGCGCCGGGATCGCCTGCTGGACGTTGACGATGTAGTCGTGGCACAGGCGGTCGAGTTCCTCGGTGGTCACGCCAGGCTTGACGTGCTCTTCGATCATTTCGAGGACTTCGGCGGCCAGGCGGCCGGCGATGCGCATCTTCTCGATGTCTTCTGCGGTCTTGATGGTGACGGTCATTACAGGCTCTCTACGGCGCCGGGCGGCGCACAACAAACGGGAAAGGCCGGATTCTAACAGAGCAGGGCGGCGTTCTGTGGGGAGAAAACCGCGGATCCGGTGGTCTATGGAGGGCATTCTGGCGCGATTGCCGGGCTGCTGCAAAAGCCACTGACGGATGAAGCACCTTGCGGGTTCCGTTCGTCTTCTGTCTGTGGTATAAAATGCGCCGCTTTCGGGGAGGTCCCCGTCAGCTCAAACCCACACACGTGTCGACACGATGGCCTGGGTGCCCGGGATCTTCGGATCCATGGGTTGGTCATTGGGATACGTGGAGGCCCAACCCGACTTATCAAGGAACTATCATGTCCCAAGTCAACATGCGCGATATGCTGAAGGCCGGTGTGCACTTCGGCCACCAGACCCGTTACTGGAACCCGAAAATGGGCAAGTACATTTTCGGCGCGCGCAACAAGATCCACATTATCAACCTGGAAAAAACCCTGCCGATGTTCAACGACGCTCTGTCGTTCGTAGAGCGCCTGGCCCAGGGCAAGAACAAGATCCTGTTCGTCGGCACCAAGCGTTCCGCTGGCAAACTGGTCGCCGAGCAAGCTGCTCGTTGCGGTTCGCCATACGTTGATCATCGCTGGTTGGGCGGCATGCTGACCAACTACAAGACCATCCGTGCTTCGATCAAGCGTCTGCGCGACCTGGAAACCCAGGCCGAAGATGGCACCTTCGCCAAGCTGACCAAGAAAGAAGCCCTGATGCGCTCGCGCGACCTGGAAAAACTGGATCGCAGCCTGGGTGGTATCAAGGACATGGGCGGTCTGCCTGATGCACTGTTCGTCATCGACGTCGATCACGAGCGCATTGCAATCACCGAAGCCAACAAGCTGGGCATCCCGGTCATCGGCGTTGTCGATACCAACAGCAGCCCGGAAGGCGTTGACTTCGTGATCCCAGGCAACGACGACGCAATCCGCGCCATCGAGCTGTACATGACTTCGATGGCTGACGCCGTCATCCGCGGTCGCAACAACGTTGCCGGCGGTACCGAAGTCTACGCTGAAGAAGCGGCGGCACCAGCTGCTGAGTAATTGACGCCTGGCGTCTACTTGGCACGCGAAAAGGGGGCTTGGCCCCCTTTTTGCCACCTGAAATCCTCCTGTCAGCAAGCACGCCGCATCATGCGTGGCGCTGGTGTGAAGACAGCGGATTTCCAGAATTGAACGCCCGTGATGAACGGGTGGAATGGTTGAAAAACTTTCCAAGAGGATTTTGAAATGGCAGCAATTACTGCAGCGCTGGTCAAAGAACTGCGCGAGCGTACCGGCGAAGGCATGATGGATTGCAAAAAGGCCCTGGAAAAGGCCGGCGGCGACATCGAGAAAGCCATTGACGACATGCGTGCCTCGGGCGCCATCAAGGCCGCCAAGAAGGCTGGCAACGTTGCCGCTGAAGGTGCTATCGCCGTCAAGACCGACGGTAAGGTCGCCGTTCTGCTGGAAGTGAACTCGCAGACCGACTTCCTGGCTCTGCAAGACGACTTCAAGACTTTCGTTGCCGAAAGCCTGGAAGAAGCCTTCGCCCAGAAGCTGACCGACGCCGCTCCGCTGATCGCTTCGCGTGAAGCCGCTCGTGAAGCCCTGGTCGCCAAGTGCGGCGAGAACGTCAACATCCGTCGTCTGGCTCGCGTCGAAGGCGACGTGGTCGGTGCCTACCTGCACGGCAACAAGATCGGCGCTGCCGTCGTTCTGAAAGGCGGTGACGTAGAGCTGGCCAAGAACATCGCCATGCACGTTGCAGCTTCGAACCCTGAGTTCCTGGATTCGTCGGAAATCTCCGCCGAGGCCATCGAGCGCGAGAAGGGCGTCTTCCTGCAGCTGAACGCCGACAAGATCGCTGGCAAGCCGGAAAACATCGTTGAGAACATGATCAACGGCCGTATCACCAAGTTCAAGGCAGAAGCCTCGCTGAAAGAGCAGGCCTTCGTCATGAACCCGGAAGTCAAGGTCGGCGATCTGGCCAAGAAAGCCGGTGCTGAAATCGTTTCCTTCACCTACTTCAAAGTTGGCGAAGGCATCGAGAAGCCGGTTGACGACTTCGCTGCCGAAGTTGCCGCCCAGGTCGCTGCCGCCAAGCAGTAAGACGGACTCGTCTGTCGCCCCGAAGAGGCTGCCCGCTCACGCGCGCAGCCTCTTTGTCAAAGCGCGCAAGGGTTTATCTGGCCCTGTGCGCTGGCACTGAAGCAGTGCCACGCTACAGTTAGCAGGCTGCACACAGCCCGCACGGAATTTTCTAAAAGTACGCCGCAGGAGAGACTCGCAATGGCTCAGCAGGTGAGTGGTCGCCAACCTCGCTATAAACGCATTTTGCTCAAACTTAGCGGCGAGGCCCTGATGGGCTCGGAAGACTTCGGGATCGACCCGAAGGTGCTGGACCGCATGGCCCTGGAAGTTGGCCAGCTGGTCGGTATCGGTGTCCAGGTCGGCCTGGTGATCGGTGGTGGTAACCTGTTCCGCGGCGCCGCGCTCAGTGCAGCCGGCATGGACCGCGTCACGGGCGACCACATGGGCATGCTGGCCACTGTGATGAACGCACTGGCCATGCGCGATGCGCTGGAGCGCTCGAACATCCCGGCACTGGTCATGTCTGCCATCTCCATGGTCGGCGTCACCGATCATTACGATCGTCGCAAAGCTATTCGCCACCTCAACTCCGGGGATGTGGTAATTTTCTCCGCCGGTACCGGCAATCCGTTCTTCACCACCGACTCCGCAGCCTGCCTGCGTGCCATCGAAATCGATGCCGACGTGGTGCTGAAGGCGACCAAGGTCGATGGTGTGTACACTGCCGACCCATTCAAGGATCCGCATGCCGAGAAGTTCGATCACCTCACCTACGACGAGGTGCTGGATCGCAAGCTCGGTGTCATGGACCTGACCGCAATCTGCCTGTGCCGCGACCACAAGATGCCATTGCGGGTATTCAACATGAACAAGCCTGGCGCCCTGCTGAACATCGTGGTGGGTGGCGCTGAAGGTACTTTGATCGAGGAAGGCGAAGCATGATCAACGACATCAAGAAAGACGCGCAGGAGCGCATGGGCAAGTCCCTCGAGGCGTTGGCCCGCAACCTGGCAGCGATCCGCACCGGTCGCGCCCACCCAAGCATCCTGGATGGCGTCAAGGTTCCGGCCTGGGGTAGCGAGATGCCGCTGAACCAAGTGGCCGCGATCACCGTCGAGGACGCCCGCACCCTCAAGATCGTCGCCCACGACAAGAACCTCAGCGCCGCGATCGAGAAGGCCATCCTGACCTCCGACCTGGGCCTGAACCCGTCGAGCGCCGGTACCACCATTCGCGTGCCGATGCCGGCCCTGACCGAAGAAACCCGCAAGGGCTACACCAAGCAGGCCAGCGGCGTTGCCGAGGATGCCAAGGTTGCCGTGCGCAACGTGCGTCGCGACGCATTGGCCGACCTGAAGAAGCTCACCAAGGACAAGGAAATCAGCGAAGACGAAGAGCGTCGTGCAGCTGACGAGATCCAGAAGCTGACCGACAAGTTCGTGGCAGACGTCGATGCTGCGTTCAAAGCCAAGGAAAAGGACCTGATGGCCGTCTGAGGCCAGGACTTTTTCATGGAAAAGACCAAGCAGGCGGCACCCTCGTCGGTGCCGCGTCACGTCGCTATCATCATGGACGGCAACAACCGCTGGGCGAAAAAGCGCCTGCTGCCTGGCGTTGCCGGGCACAAGGCCGGCGTCGATGCGGTGCGTGCGGTGATCGAAGTCTGTGCCGAGGCCAAGGTCGAAGTGCTCACGCTCTTCGCCTTCTCCAGCGAGAACTGGCAGCGTCCGGCCGATGAGGTGGGTGCGTTGATGGAGCTGTTCTTCTCGGCCTTGCGCCGCGAGGCCAAGCGCCTGAACGACAACAACATCTGCCTGCGCATCATCGGTGACCGCTCGCGCTTCCATCCGGAGCTACAGGCCGCGATGCGAGAAGCCGAAGCGCTGACCGCCGGCAATGATCGTTTCATCCTGCAGATCGCTGCCAACTATGGCGGTCAGTGGGATATCGCCCAGGCTGCCCAGCGCCTGGCGCGCGAAGTCCAGGCCGGCCATCTGCGCCCGGACGATATCACGCCCGGTCTGCTGCAGACCTGCCTTGCCACGGGGGACCTGCCGTTGCCCGACCTGTGCATTCGCACCGGCGGCGAACACCGCATCAGCAACTTCCTGTTGTGGCAGTTGGCCTACGCCGAGCTGTATTTCTCCGACCTGTACTGGCCGGACTTCAAACACGAGGCCATGCGTAATGCACTGGCCGATTTCGCTTCGCGCCAACGCCGCTTCGGTAAGACCAGCGAGCAGGTCGAGGCTGGAGCTCGTGCTTAATGCTTAAACAACGCATCATTACCGCGCTGATCCTGTTGCCGATCGCGCTGGGCGGTTTCTTCCTGCTCAACGGCGCGGATTTCGCCCTGTTCATCGGTTTCGTGGTGACCCTTGGTGCCTGGGAATGGGCGCGTCTGGCCGGGTTGATGGCCCAGCCATTGCGCATCGCCTATGCCGCCGTGGTCGCTGGAGCGCTGATGGTGCTCTACCTCATGCCGGACCTTGCGCCCTGGGTGCTGGGGGCGTCGGTGATCTGGTGGGGCCTGGCGACTTGGCTGGTGCTCACCTATCCACGCAGCGCTGAGTTGTGGAGCAGTGCCGCCTGCCGTCTGCTGATCGGTCTGCTGGTGCTGTTACCCGCCTGGCAAGGCCTGTTGCTGCTCAAGCATTGGCCATTGGGCAATGGCTTGATCCTGGCGGTGATGGTGCTGGTCTGGGCTGCCGACATCGGTGCATATTTCTCTGGTCGTGCCTTTGGCAAGCGCAAGCTGGCGCCGCACGTCAGCCCCGGCAAGAGCTGGGAGGGTGTGTATGGCGGCATGGCCGTGAGCCTGTTGATCACCCTGGTGGTCGGGCTCGTGCGCGACTGGGGGTTGGGGCAGTTGCTGCTCGGCCTGGTCGGCGCGGTGATCGTGGTCATGTCGTCGGTGGTTGGCGACCTGACCGAAAGCATGTTCAAGCGTCGCGAAGGCATCAAGGACAGCAGTAACCTGCTGCCTGGTCATGGCGGCGTGCTGGATCGTATCGACAGCCTGACCGCGGCGATCCCGATGTTCGCCGTGCTGCTCTGGGCGGCCGAATGGGGTGTGATGTGAGTCATCCGCAGCGGATTACCGTGCTCGGTGCGACCGGGTCGATCGGCCTGAGTACGCTGGATGTGATTGCCCGTCACCCCGAGCGCTACCAGGTGTTTGCCTTGAGCGGCTATTCACGCCTGGATGAATTGCTCGGCCTGTGCCTGCGCCATCGTCCGGCGTATGCGGTGGTGCCGGACGCCGACTCGGTCGCCCGCCTGCGTGAAGGGCTGGCGGCGGCGGGCAGCACCACCGAAGTGCTGGAAGGCGAGGCAGGTCTCTGCCAGGTTGCGTCTGCCAGCGAAGTGGACACCGTGATGGCTGCTATCGTCGGCGCTGCTGGTCTGCGTCCGACCTTGGCGGCGGTGCAGGCCGGCAAGAAGGTGCTGCTGGCCAACAAGGAGGCGCTGGTGATGTCCGGCGCGCTGTTCATGGAAGCGGTGCGCACCAGTGGTGCAGTGCTGCTGCCGATCGACAGCGAGCACAATGCCATCTTCCAGTGCTTGCCCGGCGACTATGCCCGTGGCCTGGCGCACGTTGGTGTGCGTCGTATCCTGCTGACGGCGTCTGGTGGGCCCTTCCGTGAAACCGCGGCGCAGGCGCTGATGGACGTCACGCCGGAGCAGGCCTGTGCTCATCCGAACTGGTCGATGGGGCGCAAGATTTCGGTCGACTCGGCAAGCATGATGAACAAAGGGCTCGAGCTGATCGAGGCCTGCTGGCTGTTTGATGCTGCGCCAGCCAAGGTCGAGGTGGTGGTACACCCGCAAAGTGTGATCCATTCGCTGGTCGACTATGTGGATGGTTCGGTGTTGGCGCAGTTGGGCAACCCGGACATGCGGACACCGATCGCCAACGCTCTGGCATGGCCTGAGCGGATCGATTCCGGTGTCGCGCCGCTGGACCTGTTCGCGGTCGCCCGTCTGGATTTCCAGGCGCCCGACGAGCAGCGATTCCCCTGCCTGCGCCTGGCGCGAGAAGCTGCCGAAGCGGGCAACAGTGCGCCTGCCGTGCTCAACGCCGCCAACGAAGTGGCGGTCGAGGCATTTCTCCAGCGGCGTATCCGCTTCCCGGAAATCGCGGGTATGATCGAACAGGTGCTCGAGCAGGAGCCGGTAGTGCCGTTGCCTTCGCTGGATGCGGTGTTCGCCGCCGACCAGCGAGCCCGGGAGCTGTCCCGGGAGTGGTTGAGGCGCCACGGCCGCTGATTTCCCGTCGGCCCCAGGCCTGGCTGAACGTCATTCGGAGATGGATATGACTGCGCTCTACATGATTATCGGCACCCTGGTGGCCCTGGGTGTACTGGTCACCTTTCACGAATTCGGCCACTTCTGGGTGGCACGCAAGTGCGGAGTGAAAGTCCTGCGCTTCTCGGTGGGGTTCGGCACGCCGTTGGTGCGCTGGCACGACCGCCATGGCACCGAGTTTGTCGTCGCAGCGATTCCGCTGGGCGGCTACGTCAAGATGCTCGATGAGCGCGAAGGCGATGTGCCGCCCGCGCTTGTTGATCAATCCTTCAATCGCAAATCGGTTGGACAGCGTATTGCTATCGTTGCCGCCGGTCCGATTGCCAACTTCCTGCTCGCCATCCTGTTCTTCTGGGTGGTCGCCATGCTCGGCAGCCAGCAGGTGCGTCCGGTCATCGGAGCGGTCGAGTCGGGCAGCCTGGCGGCATCTGCAGGCCTTGTGGCAGGCCAGGAAATTGTTTCGATCGATGGCAAGCCGACCAGTGGCTGGTCGGCGGTCAATCTGCAACTGGTGCGTCGCCTGGGCGAGAGCGGCAGCTTGCGGGTGGGCGTGCGCGACGACGGCGCCACGCTGGAGCGTCAGCATGAAATCCGCCTGAATCAATGGCTCAAGGGTGCCGACGAGCCTGACCCGATCCAGTCCCTGGGGCTGCGCCCCTGGCGGCCGGCGGTAAGTCCGGTGCTCGCCGAAATCGATCCCAAGGGCCCGGCCGCTGCTGCCGGGCTGAAGACCGGCGATAGACTCCTGGCACTCGATGGTGTCGCACTGGGTGACTGGCAGCAGGTGGTGGACACTGTTCGGGCGCGCCCCGAGGCGAAGGTGCTACTGCGTATCGAGCGTGATGGCGCGCAGCTGGAACTGCCGGTGACGCTGGCGCGCAAAGGGGAAGGGCAGGCGTCCGGAGGTTATCTGGGGGCTGGGGTCAAAGGCGCCGAGTGGCCTGCGAACATGCTTCGAGAGGTCAGCTACGGGCCGCTGGAGGCGGTCGGCGAGGGGCTCTCGCGCACTTGGAACATGAGTGTCCTGACCCTTGAATCGCTGAAGAAAATGCTGTTCGGGGAGCTCTCGGTAAAAAACTTGAGCGGACCGATAACCATTGCTAAAGTGGCGGGCGCTTCAGCCCAGTCGGGCGTTGGGGATTTCCTGAATTTCCTAGCCTACCTGAGCATAAGCCTGGGGGTTCTGAACCTGCTGCCCATCCCGGTACTGGATGGGGGGCATTTGCTGTTCTACCTGATCGAGTGGGCGCGCGGTCGTCCGCTCTCGGATCGGGTGCAAGGTTGGGGGGTCCAGATCGGTATCAGTTTGGTCATTGGGGTGATGTTGCTCGCCCTGATCAACGATCTGGGTCGACTTTAACGCTTCGCTCTATTGCGAACCTGCCGCCGTGCTGCGGTGGCGGGTTGTTTATTGCCAGTTGGAATAAAAGGACTTCATGAAACGTCTGCTGCTAACTGCGGTCCTCTCCGCACTGATGATCGCTGAAGTTCACGCCGAGTCCTTCACCATCTCCGATATTCGTGTCAACGGCCTGCAGCGGGTTTCCGCCGGCAGCGTGTTCGGCGCGTTGCCGTTGAACGTAGGCGACCAGGTCGATGACCGCCGCCTGGTGGAGTCGACTCGCTCGCTGTTCAAGACCGGTTTCTTCCAGGACATCCAGCTGGATCGCGACGGCAATGTCCTGATCATCAACGTGGTCGAGCGCCCATCGGTGTCGAGCATCGAGATCGAGGGCAACAAGGCGATCAGTACCGAAGACCTGATGAAGGGCCTGAAGCAGTCCGGCCTGGCCGAGGGCGAGATCTTCCAGCGCGCCACGCTCGAGGGCGTGCGTAACGAGCTGCAGCGCCAGTACGTGGCCCAGGGCCGCTACTCGGCCGAGGTCGATGCCGAGGTCGTGCCGCAGCCACGCAACCGTGTCGGCCTGAAGATCAAGATCAACGAAGGTACCGTCGCGGCGATCCAGCACATCAACGTGGTGGGCAACACCGTGTTCAGCGACGAAGACCTCTCCCAGCTCTTCGAACTGAAAACCACCAACTGGCTGTCGTTCTTCAAGAACGACGACAAGTACGCACGTGAAAAACTCTCCGGTGACCTGGAGCGTCTGCGTTCCTATTACCTGGACCGCGGCTACATCAACATGGACATCGCGTCCACCCAGGTATCGATTACCCCGGACAAGAAGCACGTCTACATTACTGTCAACGTCAACGAAGGCGAGAAGTACACCGTTCGTGACGTGAAACTCTCCGGTGACCTGAAAGTGCCGGAAGACCAGGTCAAGTCGCTGTTGCTGGTGCAGCCAGGCCAGGTCTTCTCGCGCAAGGTGATGACCACCACCTCCGACCTGATCACCCGTCGACTGGGTAACGAAGGCTATACCTTCGCCAACGTCAACGGCGTGCCGCAACCTAACGACCAGGATCACACCGTCGACATCATGTTCGTCGTCGATCCGGGCAAGCGTGCCTACGTCAACCGCATCAACTACCGCGGCAACACCAAGACCGAAGACGAGGTGCTGCGTCGCGAGATGCGTCAGATGGAAGGTGGATGGGCATCCACTTATCTCATCGACCAGTCCAAGACCCGCCTCGAGCGCCTGGGCTTCTTCAAGGAAGTCAACGTCGAGACGCCGCCGGTGCCAGGCACCGACGACCAGGTCGACGTCAACTATGCGGTCGAGGAGCAGGCTTCCGGTTCGATCACCGCCAGCGTCGGTTTCGCCCAGAGCGCGGGCCTGATCCTGGGTGGTTCGATCAGCCAGAGCAACTTCCTGGGTACCGGTAACAAGGTGTCCATCGGCCTGACCCGAAGCGAATACCAGACCCGATACAACTTCGGCTTCGTCGACCCCTACTTCACTGCCGATGGCGTGAGCCTGGGCTACAACGCCTTCTACCGCAGCACCAACTACGATGACCTCGATGTCGACGTGGCGAGCTATGCAGTAGACAGCCTCGGTGCCGGCGTCAGCCTGGGTTACCCAATCAGCGAGACCTCGCGCCTGACCTACGGCCTGACCGTGCAGCAAGACAAGATCAAGACCGGCCGCTACACCGTCGACGAGATCTTCGACTTTCTCGACAAGGAAGGCGACAACTTCCTGAACTTCAAGGCGTCGATCGGCTGGTCCGAATCGACCCTGAACAAAGGCGTGCTGGCAACCCGTGGTCATTCGCAAAGCCTGACTCTGGAAACTACCGTACCGGGCAGCGACCTGTCGTTCTACAAGCTTGACTACCGCGGCCAGCTGTTCAAGCCACTGAGCAACGACTACACCCTACGCCTGCATACTGAGCTGGGCTATGGTGATGGTTTCGGCGGTACCTCGGGCCTGCCGTTCTACGAGAACTATTATGCGGGTGGCTTCAACTCTGTCCGCGGCTTCAAGGACAGCAGCCTGGGCCCACGCAGTACGCCGAGTCGTGGCGAAGGTAATCCGGGGGGCAAACCAGGTACCATTCGTGACCCGGACCAGGACCCGCTGCCGTTCGGTGGTAACGTCCTCGTACAGGGTGGTGTCGAGCTGCTGTTCCCGCTGCCGTTCGTCAAGGACCAGCGTTCGCTGCGTACCTCGGTCTTCTGGGATGTGGGTAACGTGTTCGACACCAACTGCGGCTCCAAGCCTGATTGCGCGAAGGTCGGTTTCTCCGACATGGCCAGCTCCGTCGGCCTGGGCGTGACCTGGATTACCGCGCTGGGCCCGTTGAGCTTCAGCCTGGCGATGCCGATCAAGAAGCCGGACGACGCCGACACCCAGGTGTTCCAATTCTCTCTGGGCCAGACTTTCTAAGCTTGGCCCTTGCTTAACGACAACGGTTTATCCAGGAGTGCATCGTGCGTAAGTTGACTCAACTGGCCGTAGTGGCCGCGGCGCTGGTCGCCACCCCGGCTTTCGCCGAAATGAAGATTGCCGTTCTGAACTACCAGATGGCGCTGCTCGAATCAGACGCCGCCAAAAAGTACGCTGTCGATGCCGAGAAGAAGTTCGGCCCGCAACTGAACCAGCTGAAAACTCTGGAAAGCAGCGCCAAGGGCATCCAGGATCGACTGATCAAGGGTGGCGACAAGATGCAGCAGCAGGAGCGTGAGCGCCTGGAGCTCGAGTTCAAGCAAAAAGCCCGTGACTTCCAGTTCCAGTCCAAGGAACTCAACGAAGCGAAGGCCGTTGCTGATCGCGACATGCTCAAGCAGCTCAAGCCCAAGCTCGACGGTGCCGTCGAGGAAGTCATCAAGAAAGGTGGTTTCGACCTGGTGCTCGAGCGTGGTGCGGTAATCGATGTCAAACCTCAGTATGACATCACCCGCCAGGTCATCGAGCGCATGAACCAAGCGCGTTGATATGACCGTGACCATGACGCTCGGTCAGTTGGCCGAGACCCTCGGGGCCACGCTCAGTGGCCCCGAGTCGCTTGAAATCACCGGGCTGGCCACCTTGCAGGAGGCTGGTCCGGGGCAGTTGAGCTTCCTCGCCAATCGTCAGTACCGCAAATTCCTGGATGACAATCGGGCGGCAGCGGTACTGATCAAGGCCGAGGATGCCGAAGGCTTCACCGGTAACGCGCTGATCGTCCCCGATCCTTACCTGGCTTACGCTCGTATTTCTCACTTGTTCGATCCCAAGCCCAAGGCTGTGGCGGGAGTTCATCCCAGCGCCGTGGTAGCTGACGATGCCCAGGTGGATGCGAGCGCGAGCATCGGGCCGTTCGCGGTCATCGAAAGCGGTGCGCGCATCGGTGCGAACGTGACCGTTGGCGCACATTGCTTTGTCGGTGCCCGCTGCATCATCGGCGAGGGTGGCTGGCTTGCCCCGCGTGTGACGCTGTACCACGATGTCACCATCGGCAAGCGTGTGGTCATTCAGTCGGGTGCGGTGATCGGTGGTGAGGGCTTCGGTTTCGCCAACGAGAAAGGTGTCTGGCAGAAGATTGCCCAGATCGGCGGCGTGACGCTGGGTGACGATGTGGAGATCGGTGTCAACACCGCTGTGGACCGTGGCGCGCTGTCTGACACGCGAATCGGCAATGGCGTCAAGCTCGACAACCAGATTCAGATCGCCCACAACGTGCAGATCGGAGACCATACCGCAATGGCGGCTTGCGTCGGAATTTCCGGCAGCACGCGTATCGGCAAGCACTGCATGATCGCGGGCGGCGTCGGCATGGTTGGTCATATCGATGTTTGCGACAACGTCTTCGTCTCCGGTATGACCATGGTCACCCGCTCGATCACCGAGCCGGGCGGCTATTCTTCCGGTACTGCCATGCAGCCGTTGGCCGAGTGGCGCAAGAGCGCAGCGCGTATACGCCAGCTCGACGAGATGTCCAAGCGTCTGCAGCAACTGGAAAAACGCGTCGAGACCGTGACCTCAGGTGGCCAGCCGGCATCAGAAGGCTGATACCATTTCCTGAGCAAGAGTGAACAGTCGCTAGCTGGCTCCTCTTTGGACTGCAAAAGGAGCGTGTGGTCAGCACCTGCGCTCCCTATTCTTATTACAGGCTTCCCCCCGAAATGATGGACATCAACGAGATTCGCGAATACCTGCCTCACCGTTACCCGTTCCTGCTGGTGGACCGGGTCACGGAGCTGGACTTCGAGGCCCAGAGCATTCGTGCCTACAAGAATGTCAGCATCAACGAGCCGTTCTTCAACGGCCATTTCCCGGCGCACCCGATCATGCCGGGCGTGCTGATCATCGAGGCAATGGCCCAGGCGGCCGGAATTCTCGGCTTCAAGATGCTCGATGCGAAGCCTGCCGATGGCACTCTTTATTACTTCGTCGGCTCCGACAAGCTGCGTTTCCGTCAGCCGGTGTTGCCGGGTGACCAGCTCGTGCTGGAAGCCAAGTTCCTCAGCCGCAAGAGCATGATCTGGAAGTTCGAGTGCCGTGCCCTGGTCGACGGCAAGCCGGTCTGCTCGGCCGAGATCACCTGCGCGGAACGCTCCCTATGAGTTCGATTGATCCGCGGGCGATCATCGATCCCTCGGCCAAGCTGGCCGACGGCGTCGAGGTCGGCCCTTGGTCGATCGTAGGCCCCGATGTCGAAATCGGGGAGGGCACCGTCATTGGTCCGCACGTGGTGCTCAAGGGGCCCACCCGGATCGGCAAGCACAATCGCATCTATCAGTTCAGCTCCATCGGCGAAGACACGCCCGACCTCAAGTACAAGGGGGAGCCGACGCGCCTGGTGATCGGCGATCACAACGTGATCCGCGAAGGTGTCACCATTCACCGCGGTACTGTGCAGGACCGTTCGGAAACCACGCTTGGCGATCACAACCTGATCATGGCCTATGCCCACATCGGCCATGACAGCGTGATCGGCAACCATTGCATCCTGGTCAACAATACGGCGCTGGCCGGGCATGTGCACGTGGGCGACTGGGCCATCCTGTCCGGCTACACCCTGGTGCACCAGTATTGCCATATCGGCGCTCACGCTTTCTCTGGCATGGGCACGGCGATCGGCAAAGATGTTCCGGCGTTCGTCACGGTGTTCGGCAGCCCGGCCGAGGCGCGCAGCATGAACTTTGAAGGTATGCGCCGTCGCGGTTTCAGCGACGAGGTCATCCATGACTTGCGCCGTGCCTACAAGATCGTCTATCGCCAAGGCTTGACCGTGGAAGAGGCGATCAAGGAGCTGGACGAACTGGCCGGGCAGCACCCGGAAGTCGAACTGTTCCGCCAGTCGATCCTCAATTCTGCCCGCGGCATCACCCGCTGACATGGCGTCGCTTTGCGTAGCGCTGGTCGCCGGTGAGGCCAGCGGCGACATCCTCGGCTCCGGCCTGATGCGCGCGCTCAAGGCGCGTCATCCCGATGTGCGTTTCATTGGTGTCGGCGGCCCGTTGATGGAAGCCGAAGGGCTGCAGTCGTATTTCCCCATGGAACGCCTGGCGGTCATGGGGCTGGTCGAAGTCCTGGGGCGCCTGCGCG
The DNA here is from genome assembly GCF_014268955.1 of Pseudomonas sp. RW3S2. Lineage (NCBI taxonomy): Bacteria > Pseudomonadati > Pseudomonadota > Gammaproteobacteria > Pseudomonadales > Pseudomonadaceae > Pseudomonas > Pseudomonas sp. RW3S2. The sequence goes on from NZ_JABWRM010000001.1 coordinate 233,588, forward strand.
AGCTGCTCAAGCGGCGCAAGGACCTGATCCAGACACTGATCGGCGAGAAGCCCGACGTGTTCATCGGCATCGACGCACCGGATTTCACCCTCAATATCGAACTGAAGCTGCGTCAGGCCGGGATCAAGACCGTGCATTACGTCAGTCCATCGGTCTGGGCGTGGCGGCAGAAGCGTGTGCTGAAGATTCGTGAAGGTTGCGACCTGATGCTGACGCTGTTCCCCTTCGAGGCGAAATTCTACGAAGAAAAGGGTGTGCCGGTACGTTTTGTCGGCCATCCGCTGGCCGATACCATCCCGCTCGAGGCCGATCGCACTGCCGCGCGCGCAGCGCTGGGGCTGGGCGAAGGGCCGCTGGTAGCCTTGATGCCGGGTAGTCGTGGTGGCGAAGTGGGGCGGCTCGGCGAGTTGTTCCTCGAGACCGCCAAACGTCTGCAAACCCTGGTGCCGGGTGTGCGTTTCGTGTCGCCCTGCGCCAATCCTGCACGACGTGCCCAGATCGAACAGATGCTGCAGGGGCGCGAGCTCCCATTGACCTTGCTCGATGGGCAATCGCACCAGGCGTTGGCGGCCTGCGATGCGGTCCTGATTGCCTCGGGTACTGCCACGCTCGAAGCTTTGCTGTACAAGCGCCCCATGGTGGTCGCCTATCGCCTTGCGCCGCTGACCTTCTGGATTCTCAAGCGCATGGTCAAGAGTCCCTATGTGTCGCTGCCCAATCTGCTTGCCCAGCGCCTGCTAGTCCCTGAGCTGCTGCAGGACGCCGCAACGCCTGACGCTTTGGCGGCCACGCTGGCACCGTTGGTGACGCAGGGCAATGAGCAGACCGAAGGCTTCGACCAGATTCACCGCACCTTGCGCCGTGATGCGTCCAACCAGGCTGCCGACGCAGTGCTGGGCCTGCTGAAGGATCGATGACATGCAGATGGGACTTGATTTCAACCTGGTCGAAGACCTGGTCGCGGGTGTAGACGAAGTCGGGCGTGGCCCGCTGTGCGGAGACGTGGTCACGGCAGCGGTGATCCTCGATCCGCAGCGGCCAATCCTTGGCCTGAACGACTCGAAGAAGCTCACCGAGGCACGTCGTGAGTTGCTGTTCGACGAAATCTGCGAAAAGGCACTGGCCTTTTGCATCGCTCGTGCCACGGTCGGTGAGATCGACCAACTGAACATCCTGCAGGCCACCATGCTGGCCATGCAGCGTGCGGTGGAAGGGTTGAGCGTCACGCCGAAACTGGCGTTGATCGATGGCAACCGCTGCCCGAAACTGTCGGTGCCAGCTGCGCCGGTGGTCAAGGGGGATTCCCAGGTGCCAGCCATCGCCGCTGCTTCGATCCTGGCTAAGGTCACGCGTGATCGCGAGATGAGCGCGTTCGAGCTGATCTACCCGGGTTATGGCATCGGCGGGCACAAAGGCTACCCGACGCCGTTGCACCTCGAAGCTCTCGCGCGGCTGGGGCCTACGCCCATTCATCGGCGCTCGTTCGCACCGGTGAGGGCCGCCTGGGAAGTCCTTGAAGGGCGTGCCAGTACGCTGATCTGATCTGTCGGGGCCGCTATGCGGCCCCAAAACATTCCGGCTAATTACGCTACAATCCTGCCCTTGTCGTTCAGCATTGCCACAGGATCTTCAATGTCGGTCTCCTTCGTTCACCTCCGTGTGCACTCCGAGTTCTCCCTGGTCGATGGTCTGGTGCGGATCAAGCCGCTGGCCAAGGCCCTGGCCGGAATGAACATGCCGGCGGTGGCGATCACCGACCAGAGCAACATGTGCTCGCTGGTGAAGTTCTACAAGACCGCCATGGGCGCAGGGATCAAGCCGATCTGCGGCGCCGACCTGTGGCTGGCCGGTGCCGATCCGGAGGCACCGCTGTCGCGTATCTGCTTCCTGGCCATGAACCCCCGGGGCTATCGCAACCTCACCGAGTTGATCTCCAAGGGCTGGACCGAAGGCCAGCGCAACGGCCTGGTGATCATCCAGCGTGAATGGATCGCGCCCGCCAGCGAGGGCCTGATTGGCTTGTCTGCGGCGCGCGAGGGCGATATCGGCATGGCGCTGCTCTCCGGTCGCAGCGACGAGGCCGAGGCCTTGCTACGCGACTGGATGCAGATGCTGCCGGAGCGCTTCTATGTAGAAGTGCAGCGCACCAATCGCGCAGGCGACGAAGAATACCTGCACGCTGCCGTGGCCCTCGCCGACAAGGTCGGCGCGCCGCTGGTGGCGACCAACGATGTACGCTTCATCAAACAGACCGACTTCGACGCCCACGAGACCCGCGTCTGCATCGGCGAGGGCTGGACCCTGGACGACCCGCGGCGCCCGCGCGGCTACAGCGATCAGCAGTACCTGAAGTCGGCCGAGGAGATGGCCGAGCTGTTCAGCGACCTGCCGGACGCGATCGCCAACACTGTCGAGATCGCCAAGCGTTGCAACATCACGGTGCAGTTGGGCAAGTACTTCCTCCCCGATTTCCCGACGCCCAACGGCATGAGCATCGACGATTACCTGCGCCACGTCTCCCACGAGGGCCTGGAAGAACGTCTGGCCGTGCTCTGGCCGAAAGAGACCACGCCCAATTACGAAGAGAAACGTCAGGTCTACCTGGACCGCCTGAAGTTCGAGCTGGATATCATCATCCAGATGGGCTTCCCCGGTTACTTCCTGATCGTTATGGACTTCATCAAGTGGGCCAAGAACAACGACGTGCCGGTGGGGCCGGGCCGGGGTTCGGGGGCGGGTTCGTTGGTGGCCTACGTGCTGAAGATCACCGACCTCGACCCGCTGGCTTATGACCTGCTGTTCGAGCGCTTCCTCAACCCCGAACGTATTTCCATGCCCGACTTCGACGTCGACTTCTGCATGGATGGTCGCGACCGGGTGATCGACTACGTGGCCGAGGCCTATGGGCGCAATGCGGTCAGCCAGATCATCACCTTCGGCACCATGGCCGCGAAGGCGGTGGTGCGTGACGTGGCGCGTGTGCAGGGCAAGTCCTACGGCCTGGCCGACCGCTTGTCGAAAATGATCCCGTTCGAAGTGGGCATGACCCTGGAGAAGGCCTACGAGCAGGAAGAGATCCTGCGCGACTTCCTCAAGGGCGATGAAGACGCTCGCGAGATCTGGGACATGGCGCTCAAGCTCGAGGGGGTCACTCGCGGTACCGGTAAGCACGCCGGTGGTGTGGTGATCGCGCCGACCAAACTCACCGATTTCTCGCCGATCGCCTGTGACGAAGAGGGCGGCGGCCTGGTGACTCAGTTCGACAAGGACGACGTCGAGGCTGCGGGCCTGGTGAAGTTCGACTTCCTCGGCTTGCGGACGCTGACGATCATCAAGTGGGCGATGGAGATCATCAACCGCGAGCAGAAAAAGAAAGACCTGCCCGACGTCAACATCGACTTCATCCCGCTGGACGACCGCAAGACCTACGAGCTGTTGCAGAAGGCCGAGACCACGGCGGTGTTCCAGCTTGAATCGCGCGGCATGAAAGAGCTGATCAAGAAGCTCAAGCCCGACTGCCTGGAAGACCTCATCGCACTGGTGGCGTTGTTCCGCCCCGGCCCGCTGCAGTCGGGCATGGTGGACGACTTCATCAACCGCAAGCACGGCCGCGCGGAGCTGGCCTATCCGCACTCCGATTACCAGTACGAGGGCCTCAAGCCGGTACTGGCCCCCACCTACGGCATCATCCTGTATCAGGAACAGGTGATGCAGATCGCCCAGGTGATGGCCGGCTACACCCTGGGTGGCGCCGATATGCTGCGTCGGGCCATGGGCAAGAAGAAGCCAGAGGAAATGGCCAAGCAACGCGGCGGTTTCATCGAAGGTTGCGTGGCCAATAACATCGATGCAGACCTTGCCGGTAACATCTTCGACCTGGTAGAGAAGTTTGCCGGTTACGGCTTCAACAAGTCTCACTCCGCAGCCTATGGCCTGGTCTCGTACCAGACCGCCTGGCTCAAGACCCACTACCCGGCGCCGTTCATGGCTGCGGTATTGTCGGCGGATATGCACAACACCGACAAGGTGGTGGTGCTGGTCGAGGAAGTGCGCAGCATGAAGCTACGCCTCGATGCGCCGGACGTGAACTTCTCCGACTTCAAGTTCACCGTCAACGACGACGGTCGTATCGTCTATGGCCTGGGTGCGATCAAGGGGGTGGGTGAAGGCCCGGTGGAGGCGATCGTCGAGGCGCGCGCCGAAGGCGGCCCGTTCAAGGACCTGTTCGACTTCTGCGAGCGCGTCGACCTCAAGCGCATCAACAAGCGCACCCTCGATGCCCTGATCCGCAGCGGTGCATTGGACCGGTTGGGGCCGCACTTCCACGACGAGATCAAGGCCTACCAGGCCAACATCGACCGCAACCGCGCGGTGTTGCTGTCGGCGCTCGAAGAGGCGATCAAGTCGGCCGAGCAGACCGCTCGCACCGCTGACAGCGGCCATATCGACCTGTTCGGTGGGCTGTTCGTCGAAGAGGATTCCGATGTCTATGCCAACCACCACAAGGTCCGCGAGCTCACGCTCAAGGAGCGCCTGAAAGGCGAAAAGGATACCCTCGGGCTATATCTCACCGGTCACCCAATCGATGAGTACGAAACCGAGATCCGCCGTTTCGCTCGCCAGCGCATCGTTGACCTCAAGCCTTCACGCGAGACCCAGACCATCGCGGGGATGATCATTGCCCTGCGGGTGATGAAGAACAAGAAGGGTGACAAAATGGGCTTCGTCACCCTCGACGACCGCTCCGGTCGTATCGAGGCCTCGCTGTTCGCCGATGCCTTCATGGCGGCCCAGGCGCTGCTGCAGACCGACGCGATGGTGGTGGTCGAAGGCGAGGTCAGCAACGACGACTTCTCCGGCGGCCTGCGCCTGCGCGTCAAGCAGGTGATGACCATGGAGGACGCCCGCACCAAGCTGGCCGAAAGCCTGCGCCTGAAGATCGCCCACGAAGCACTCAAGGGAGATCGCCTGGCCTGGCTGGGCGAGCTGATCACCCGTCATCGCGGCGGTTGCCCGATCACGCTGGAGTACACCGGCAGCGATGCCAAGGCCATGCTGCAGTTCGGCGACGAGTGGTCGATCGATCCCGCCGATGGCCTGATTCAGGCGCTGCGTGACCAGTTCGGACGTGAGAACGTCTTCCTGCAATACCGTTGAAACGACGAATTTTAATCTCGACCTGAATGCGCCAGATCCCGTAAGGTATGGCGCCAAACGGATCAACCGGCCGGCCGCCTGGCCGTAGACCCAAGACGGATGCCTATGAACCCGAATTTTCTCGATTTCGAACAGCCGATTGCCGACCTGCAAGCCAAGATCGAAGAGCTGCGCCTGGTTGGTAACGACAACTCGCTGAACATCAGCGATGAAATTGCCCGTCTGCAAGACAAGAGCAGTGCCCTGACCGAAAGCATCTTCGGCAACCTGACCAGCTGGCAGATCGCCCGCCTGGCACGCCACCCGCGTCGTCCGTACACGCTGGACTACCTCGATCACATCTTCACCGAGTTCGAAGAACTGCACGGCGACCGTCATTTTTCCGACGACGCCGCGATCGTTGGCGGTACCGCGCGCCTGGACGGCAAGCCGGTGATGGTCATCGGTCACCAGAAGGGCCGCGAAGTGCGTGAGAAGGTCCGTCGCAACTTCGGCATGCCGCGTCCTGAAGGCTACCGCAAGGCCTGCCGCCTGATGGAGATGGCCGAGCGCTTCAAGATGCCGATCCTGACCTTCATCGATACCCCAGGCGCCTACCCGGGCATCGACGCCGAAGAGCGCAACCAGAGTGAGGCCATCGCCTGGAACCTGCGCGTCATGGCGCGCCTGAAAACCCCGATCATCGCCACCGTGATTGGTGAAGGTGGTTCGGGCGGCGCACTGGCCATCGGTGTGTGCGACCAACTGAACATGCTGCAATACTCCACCTACTCGGTGATCTCGCCGGAAGGTTGCGCCTCGATCCTGTGGAAGACCTCCGACAAGGCGCCGGACGCTGCCGAAGCAATGGGCATCACCGCTGAGCGCTTGAAGAGCCTGAACATCGTCGACAAGGTGATCAGCGAGCCACTGGGCGGCGCTCACCGCGATCCGGCCAAGATGTCGGCCAGCATCCGTGCCGACCTGCTCGAGCAGCTCGACATGCTGGGCAAGCTCGACAACGATACTCTGCTCAAGCGTCGCTACGATCGCCTGATGAGCTACGGTCTCTGATTGGCAGGGGCGCTTTGCGCCCTGTTCGCGGGCAAGCCCGCTCCCACAAAAGCAACGATGCTATTTGGGAGCAACTGTCTTGTTCAACATCTAAAGGCCAGCCCAATCTCCCTGTGGGAGCGGGCTTGCCCGCGAATGGGGCGCGAGCGGCTCCGGTAATTCCAAGTCCTGTGAGGGCCTGATGCTTGACCTCACCCCCAAGCTGCTCCCCTGGCAGCAGGCCCCCACCTGGTACGTTGCCTTCTCCGGCGGCCTCGACTCCACTGTCCTGCTGCACCTCCTCGCCAGTCACGCCCGGCAACACGACAGTCCACCGGTGCGTGCCCTGCACATTCACCATGGCCTGCAAGCCGCTGCCGACGCCTGGCCGGATCACTGTCGCCATGTCTGCGACAGCCTGGGCATTGCGCTCGATGTCATTCATGTCGAGGTGCCTTCAGGCGCCAGCCTCGAGCAAGCCGCCCGCACGGCGCGATACGACGCGTTCGCCGAGGTTCTGCAGCCGGGCGAAGTGCTGTTCACCGGCCAGCACCGCGATGACCAGGCCGAGACCCTGCTGTTTCGCCTGTTGCGCGGTGCCGGCCTGCGCGGCCTGGCGGCGATGCCCGCATCTCGTCCGCTTGGGCAGGGGCGGCTGGTCAGGCCATTGCTCGATCTGACGCGGGATCAGTTGCAGCGGTATGCCCAGGCATCGGGGCTGAGATGGATCGAAGACCCGTCCAACACCGATACCCGCTTCGCCCGCAATTTCCTGCGCGCCGACGTGTTCCCGCTGCTGCACCAGCGCTGGCCGCAAGCGAGCCAGAGCCTGGCGCGCAGCGCCGCGCACCTGGGCGAGGCCCTGGCGCTGCTGGACGAACTCGCCGCCACCGACATCGCTGCCGCAAGCCCTGGCGCAATAGCGCCTTGGCAGTGCCTGGACTCGCTGGACATGGGAGTGCTGGCGGCGCTCTCGCCGGCGCGCCAGCGGAACGCCCTGCAGTACTGGCTGAGCAGTCGTACACGTCTACCCGATAGCCGCCATTGGGCCGGCTGGGACAACCTGCGTGATGCCGCCGCCGATGCCCAGCCGCTCTGGCGCTTGACCGATGGTGAACTGCAGCGCAGTCATGGGCGGTTGTGGTGGTTGAGCGGCGATTGGCTGCAGGCGCCGCAGGGTGGGGCGCCTTGGCCAGACCCGAGCCAGTCTCTCTCACTACCCGGCAATGGCAGCGTGCAAGTGGTAGGTGCCATTCCCGGACCTGGCCTGCATGTCGCCTATCGCCAGGGCGGCGAAGTGCTCGATATTCCAGGGCGCGGCCACCGCGACCTCAAGCGCCTGCTCAACGAGTGTCACGTGCCGCATTTCATCCGTCATCGCCTGCCGCTGCTGTGGCAGGGCGAGCGCCTGCTGGCGGTGGCCAACCTGCCGGAGCTGGGGCAGACCGACTGGCAACTGCAGTGGCAGCCGCCGACGAACGTGCAAGGTTTGAGCTGAAGGGTACATTCCGGTAGACTACCCTCCCTTCTTGATACAGCTTCTGTGGGTTCCTCGAAAACACAGGAGTTGCCGATTACCAAGCAGTTTTTTGCTGGGCTGATTCTTAAAATGACGAGCGAGCTCCACACTGGGGATACCCCCGGTCTGTACAGACGCGGCAGTTGTTCGAGATGCACTGTGATTGACGCAGGTGATCGGGGGCTTCGGCCTTCCTTCGCTTTCTCCGGCGGCGCTGGCCGCCTTAACGCAGACTTCTAGGGTTTTTCATGACGCGCTACATATTCGTCACGGGCGGTGTTGTTTCTTCATTGGGGAAAGGCATTGCCTCGGCTTCCCTGGCGGCCATCCTGGAAGCGCGGGGGCTCAAGGTCACCATGCTCAAGCTGGACCCGTACATCAACGTCGATCCGGGTACCATGAGCCCGTTCCAGCACGGTGAAGTGTTCGTCACCCACGACGGTGCCGAGACCGACCTTGACCTGGGCCACTACGAGCGGTTCATCCGCACCACGATGACCCAGAACAACAACTTCACCACCGGCCGCATCTACGAGCACGTGCTGCGCAAGGAGCGCCGTGGCGACTACCTGGGTGCGACCATCCAGGTCATCCCGCACATCACCGACGAGATCAAGCGTCGCATCATCAAGGGCGCCGGCGATGCCGACGTGGCTCTGGTCGAGATCGGTGGCACCGTGGGCGACATCGAGTCGCAGCCATTCCTCGAAGCCATCCGTCAGTTGCGTGTCGAAGTAGGCTCCAAGCGCGCCATGCTGATGCACCTGACGCTGGTGCCGTACATCGCCACCGCTGGTGAAACCAAGACCAAGCCTACTCAGCACTCGGTCAAGGAGCTGCGCTCCATCGGCCTGCAGCCAGATGTGCTGATCTGCCGCTCCGACCACCCGGTCGATGCCTCGTCGCGCCGCAAGATCGCCCTGTTCACCAACGTCGAAGAGCGTGCGGTGATTTCGCTGGAAGACGTCGACACCATCTACAAGATCCCGGGCGTGCTGCACGCACAGGGCCTGGACGACTTCGTCGTCGAGCGCTTCGGCCTGCAGTGCAATGGCGCCGACCTGTCCGAGTGGGACAAGGTCGTCGATGCCAAGCTCAACCCCGAGCATGAAGTCACCATCGCCATGGTCGGCAAGTACATGGAGCTGCTGGATGCGTACAAGTCGCTGATCGAAGCGATGAGCCACGCCGGCATCACCAACCGCACCAAGGTCAACCTGCGCTACATCGATTCCGAAGACATCGAGAACCAGGGCACCGGCCTGCTCGAAGGCGCCGACGCCATCCTGGTGCCGGGCGGCTTCGGTCTGCGCGGCGTGGAAGGCAAGATCAAGGCTGTGCAGTTCGCCCGTGAGAACAAGGTTCCATACCTGGGCATCTGCCTGGGCATGCAGGTCGCGGTGATCGAATTCGCCCGTAACGTCATGGGCTGGAAAGACGCCAACTCCACCGAGTTCGACCGCAACAGCGGCCACCCGGTGGTCGGCCTGATCACCGAATGGTCCGATGCCACCGGTGCCGTCGAAACCCGTACCGAAGCTTCCGACCTGGGCGGCACCATGCGCCTGGGCGCGCAGGACTGCCAGCTGATCGCCGGCTCCAAGGTTCACGACTGCTACGGCAGCGACGTGATCACCGAGCGTCACCGTCACCGCTACGAAGTGAACAACAACCTGCTGCCGCAACTGATCGACGCCGGCCTGGTGGTTTCGGGTCGTTCCGAAGATGGCGCGCTGGTCGAAGTGGTCGAGTCGAAGGATCACCCATGGTTCGTCGCCTGCCAGTTCCACCCGGAGTTCACCTCCACGCCTCGTGACGGCCACCCGCTGTTCAGCGGTTTCGTCAAGGCAGCCCTGGCACAGAAGAACAAGGCCTGATCCATGACCCAGAAGATCATTCGCGTCGGTAACATCGAGATCGCCAACGACAAGCCGTTCGTCCTGTTCGGCGGCATGAACGTCCTGGAGTCCCGTGACCTGGCCCTGAAGGTCTGCGAGGAGTACGTGCGGGTGACCGAGAAACTCGGCATCCCGTACGTGTTCAAGGCCAGCTTCGACAAGGCCAACCGTTCGTCGGTCGCTTCGTACCGCGGTCCGGGCATGGAAGAGGGGCTGAAGATCTTCGAGGAGATCAAGCGTACCTTCAACGTACCGGTGATCACCGATGTGCACGAGCCTTACCAGTGCGAGCCGGTGGCCAAGGTCTGCGACATCATCCAGCTGCCGGCGTTTCTCTCGCGCCAGACCGACCTGGTGGTGGCCATGGCCAGGACCGGCGCGGTGATCAACATCAAGAAGGCCCAGTTCCTCGCCCCGCACGAGATGAAGCACATCCTCGCCAAGTGCGTCGAGGCCGGTAACGACCAGCTCATTCTCTGCGAGCGTGGCTCGAGCTTCGGCTACAACAACCTGGTGGTCGACATGCTCGGCTTCGGCATCATGAAGCAGTTCGAGTACCCGGTGTTCTTCGACGTCACCCACTCGCTGCAGACGCCTGGCGGCCGTGCCGACTCCGCTGGTGGTCGCCGTGCCCAGGTCACCGACCTGGCCAAGGCGGGCATGAGCCAGGGCCTGGCTGGCCTGTTCCTCGAGGCTCACCCGGACCCGGACAACGCCAAGTGCGATGGCCCGTGCGCCCTGCGCCTGGACAAGCTGGAACCGTTCCTGGCGCAGCTCAAGCAACTGGACGATCTGGTGAAAAGTTTTCCGACGGTAGAGACCGCGTAAAGCTCATTTCTCGGGTAAAGTACCGCCCGTTCCACCCCCTGGCCTGCCGGTCAGGGGCTCCCTTCGCCAGGCCTGCCCGTGCCATGTCGCCTGGTGAACGGCAAGAATTCCCAAAGCTGCGTTGTTTTCGTCAATTCTGGAGTGCTTACAACAATGGCAAAGATCGTCGACATCAAAGGTCGTGAAGTTCTCGATTCGCGTGGCAACCCCACCGTGGAAGCCAATGTGCTGCTCGACAACGGCATCATTGGCAGCGCTTGCGCGCCGTCTGGTGCTTCCACTGGCTCGCGCGAAGCGCTGGAGCTGCGTGATGGCGACAAGAGCCGTTACCTGGGCAAGGGCGTGCTGAAGGCCGTCGGCAACATCAATGGTCCGATCCGTGACCTGCTGCTGGGCAAGGATCCTTCCGACCAGAAAGCACTCGACCGCGCCATGATCGAACTGGACGGTACCGAGAACAAGGCCAAGCTGGGCGCCAACGCCATCCTCGCTGTGTCCCTGGCTGCTGCCAAGGCCGCTGCCCAGGACCAGGACCTGCCGCTGTACGCGCACATCGCCAACCTCAACGGCACCCCTGGCCAGTACTCGATGCCGGTCCCGATGATGAACATCATCAACGGCGGCGAGCACGCCGATAACAACGTCGACATCCAGGAGTTCATGGTCCAGCCGGTAGGCGCCAAGACCTTCTCCGACGGCCTGCGCATGGGCACCGAGATCTTCCACCACCTCAAGGCTGTTCTGAAGGCCCGCGGCCTGAACACTGCCGTGGGTGACGAAGGTGGCTTCGCCCCGAACCTGGCCTCCAACGAAGATGCCCTGGCGGCCATCGCCGAAGCGGTCGAGAAAGCCGGCTACAAGCTGGGCACCGACGTCACCCTGGCCCTGGACTGCGCGGCTTCCGAGTTCTACGAAGACGGCAAGTACAACCTGTCCGGCGAAGGCAAGTCGTTCGATGCCGAAGGTTTTGCCGACTACCTGAAAGGCCTGACCGAGCGCTTCCCGATCATCTCGATCGAAGACGGCCTGGACGAGTCCGACTGGGCTGGCTGGAAGATCCTGACCGACAAGATCGGTGCCAAGGTACAGCTGGTCGGTGACGACCTGTTCGTGACCAACACCAAGATCCTCAAGGAAGGCATCGAGAAAGGCATCGGCAACTCGATCCTGATCAAGTTCAACCAGATCGGCTCGCTGACCGAAACCCTGGAAGCCATCCAGATGGCCAAGGCCGCTGGTTACACTGCGGTCATTTCGCACCGTTCCGGTGAAACCGAAGATTCGACCATCGCCGACCTGGCTGTCGGTACCGCCGCAGGCCAGATCAAGACCGGTTCGCTGTGCCGTTCCGACCGCGTCTCGAAGTACAACCAACTGCTGCGTATCGAAGAGCAGCTGGGTGCCAAGGCCGTCTACCGTGGCCGTGCCGAGTTTCGCGGCTGAGCAAGAGATGGTAAAAAGGCAGCAGCCGGGGCTGTCTGAACGTTCTTACTGAGTGTTCAGCGCCTTCAAACGGGTTTCTGTCGACGAAGCCTGGCCTCGGCCAGGCTTCGTGCTATCGGAAGCTCGCTGCGGCGGCCTTTTACCCTGGATATCTTCATGCGCAGTCCCTATTGGTTGTTCCTCGTCCTGCTGTTGTTGCTCGGAGGCCTGCAATATCGCCTCTGGGTCGGTAATGGCAGCCTGGCGCAAGTGGCCGAGCTGCAACAGCAGATCGCCGACCAGCATGCCGAAAACGAACGGCTGCTGGAACGCAATCGCGTGCTCGACGCTGAAGTCCTGGAGTTGAAGAAAGGTATGGAGACCGTGGAAGAACGGGCTCGTCATGAACTGGGAATGGTCAAGGAGGGCGAAACCCTCTACCAGTTGCCACAGAAATGATCCAAGAACAGCCGGCCTTCTGGGCCGTGATTCCTGCCGCGGGCATTGGTGCCCGCATGGCTGCCGACCGCCCCAAGCAGTATCTGCAACTGGGCCGGCAGACCATCCTCGAGCATAGCCTCGACTGTTTTCTCGACCATCCCACGCTCAAGGGCGTGGTGGTCAGCGTTGCCGAAGATGATCCCTACTGGCCTGGCTTGCGCTGTGCGAGCGATCCGCGCATCCAGCGTGCAGCGGGTGGGCGCGAGCGTGCCGATTCGGTACTGAATGCCCTGTTGCTGCTGCACGCCCAAGGGGCGGCCGACGACGACTGGGTGCTGGTGCACGATGCTGCGCGGCCGAACCTGGCGCGTAGCGATCTGGACAAACTGCTGTCGGAGCTGGCCGACGATCCGGTGGGGGGGCTGCTGGCGGTGCCTGCACGCGATACCCTCAAGCGTGCCGACGCGACTGGCCGGGTCAGCTCCACGGTGGACCGCAGCACTGTTTGGCAGGCCTACACGCCGCAGATGTTTCGGCTTGGCATGCTGCACCGGGCACTGGCCGAGTGCCTTGTGGCGGATGTGGCGGTGACCGATGAGTCCTCTGCCATCGAATGGGCCGGGCATGCGCCGCGTCTGATCGAAGGGCGTAGCGACAACATCAAGGTGACCCGGCCGGAAGACCTGGAGTGGTTGCGTCAGCGCTGGGCTGGGCGGCGCTGAGGCCATCGGCAGAAGCGCAGCGCTTCAGCCTTGCTGATACTCCGGCAATCCTGCCAACCCATCCTTCAGGTAGTCGACCAACCGCCGCACCTTCGGTGAAAGATGCCGCTGCTGTGGATACAGCGCCCACACCGCGGTGTTCGGCGGCTGGTGCGCCTCCAGCAGCGGCACCAGTGCCCCGGCATGCAGATGCTCGAGCACGTAGTAATCCGGCAACTGGCACAACCCCATTCCTTGCAGCGCCGCGTCGAGTACCGCCTGGCCGCTGTTGCAGCGCCAGTTGCCTTGTACCCGTTGGCTGATTTCGCGGCCATCCTGCTGCAACACCCACAGGTCCGAGCTGCCCACCAGGCAATTGTGCCGCGCCAGTTCCGACAGGCTGTGCGGTCTGCCGTAACGCTCCAGATAAGCCGGCGATGCGCACAGGTACATGCGCCGCGGTGCGAGGCGCGTGGCCACCAGGCGTGAATCCTGGAGGCGTCCCAGGCGAATGGCCAGGTCCATGCCCTCGTGCAGCAGGTCCAGGGTGCGGTTGCTCAGCTCCACCTCGACGCGCAACTGTGGATACAACGCCATGAAGCGTGTCACCAGTGGCACGATGAAACGCTCGCCGTAGGCCACCGCGCACGTCATGCGCAGCAGGCCCTTGGGTTCGCTGGCCAGGTCCCCCATCGCGCGCAGCGCTTCTTCGCGGCCATCCTGCAGGCGCTGGCAGTGCTGCAGGAAGGTCTGCCCGGCTTCACTCAGGGTCACGCGCCGAGTGCTGCGGTACAGCAGGCGGGTTTGCAGGCGTTCCTCCAGGCGAGCGATCTGGCGGCTGACATGCGATGAGGAAACCCCCAGCCGTTCGGCGGCCGCAGTGAACTGGCCCGACTCGGCGACGGCGACGAACTCGTCGATTCCTTCCCAGCGACTGCTCATTGATTATCCCTTCATGGCAATAATGTTTTGCATTTGCTCGGATTATTCATCAAAAAAGCATGAATTACACTGGTGGCCTTAACTGATACCTAGCTTGGAGACCACCATGATCAAGTCCCGCGCCGCTGTTGCCTTCGAGGCCAAGAAACCCCTGGAAATCGTCGAAGTGGACGTGGCCATGCCCAAGGCAGGCGAGGTACTGCTGCGCGTGGTCGCCAGCGGTGTCTGCCACACCGATGCCTACACCCTCTCCGGTGCGGACCCGGAAGGTATCTTCCCGTCGATCCTCGGTCACGAGGGAGGGGCAATCGTCGAGGCGGTGGGTGAGGGGGTCACTTCGCTGGCCGTTGGTGATCATGTGATCCCGCTGTACACCCCGGAATGCGGCAAGTGCAAGTTCTGCCTGTCGGGCAAGACCAACCTGTGCCAGGCCATCCGCGCCACCCAGGGCAAGGGTCTGATGCCTGACGGCACCACGCGCTTCAGCTACAAAGGGCAGCAGTTGTTCCACTACATGGGCACTTCGACCTTCTCCGAGTACACCGTCCTGCCGGAAATCTCCGTGGCCAAGATCCAGAAGGAAGCGCCGCTGGAGAAGGTCTGCCTGCTTGGTTGCGGCGTGACCACCGGTATCGGTGCGGTACTCAACACCGCCAAGGTCAAACCGGGTGACACCGTGGCCATTTTCGGCCTGGGCGGCATTGGTCTGTCGGCGGTGATCGGCGCGGTGAAGGCCAAGGCCTCGCGTATCATCGCCATCGACATCAACCCGGCAAAGTTCGAGATCGCCCGCCAGTTGGGGGCTACCGACTGCATCAACCCGAAGGACTACGATCGCCCGATCCAGGAAGTGATCGTCGACCTCACCGATGGCGGCGTGGACTTCTCCTTCGAGTGCATCGGCAATGTCCAACTGATGCGTGCGGCGCTCGAGTGCTGCCACAAGGGCTGGGGTGAGTCGGTGATCATCGGTGTGGCCGGCGCCGGCCAGGAAATCGCCACCCGTCCGTTCCAGTTGGTCACCGGCCGGGTCTGGCGCGGTTCGGCCTTCGGCGGCGTGCGTGGCCGCAGCGAGCTGCCAAGCTACGTGGAAATGTCCGAGAAGGGCGAGATCCCGCTGGACACCTTCATCACCCACACCATGGGGCTGGAGGACATCAACAAGGCCTTCGATCTGATGCATGAAGGCAAAAGCATCCGCAGCGTGATCCACTTCTGAGGTCTGCCATGAGCCTGGACAACATCTCCTGCCAGAAGAGCTTCGGCGGCTGGCACAAGCGCTACAAGCATCACTCCAAGGTGCTCGGCTGCGACATGGTGTTCGCTGTCTACCTGCCACCGCAAGCCGAGCAGGGCGAGAAACTGCCGGTGCTGTACTGGCTCAGCGGCCTGACCTGCACCGACGAGAACTTCATGCAGAAGGCCGGCGCCCAGCGCCTGGCCGCCGAGCTTGGCCTGATCATCGTCGCGCCCGACACCAGCCCGCGTGGCGAGCAGGTGCCCGGGGACCCGGACGGCGCCTGGGATTTCGGGCTCGGCGCTGGCTTCTACCTCAACGCCACCCAGCAGCCCTGGGCCCAGCATTACCGCATGCACGACTACGTGGTGCAGGAGCTACCGGCGCTGATCGAGGCGCATTTCCCTGCGTCCGATCAGCGTAGTATCAGTGGTCATTCGATGGGCGGGCATGGGGCGCTGGTCTGTGCCCTGCGCAACCCGGGGCGCTACCGATCGGTGTCTGCGTTCTCGCCGATCAGCAACCCGATGGATTGCCCGTGGGGTGAAAAAGCCTTCTCCCGCTACCTGGGTGAGGACCGCGCGCGCTGGCGTGAGTGGGATGCCAGCGTGCTGCTGGCCGAAACCCCGGCTGGCCAGTGTCCGCCGCTGCTGGTCGACCAGGGCGATCGCGACGACTTCCTCGACAAGCAGCTCAAGCCTGCAGCGTTGGAGCAGGCGGCGCGCAAAGGTGGGCATGAACTGACCCTGAGGTTGCAGCCAGGGTATGACCATAGCTACTACTTCATTGCCAGCTTCATCGATGAGCACCTGCGCCATCACGCGGTGGCGCTGGGGCGGGTGTAGTGTTGCAGGAGCGGCCCCAATAGCGGCCAAAGCAGGTAGAATCACGCCCTGACTCAATCAGGGCGTTTTTCTATGCGTATTGGCCACGGCTACGATGTGCACCGTTTCGCCGACGGTGATTTCATTACCTTGGGCGGGGTGCGTATTCCCCACAAATACGGCCTGCTGGCCCATTCCGATGGTGATGTGCTGCTGCACGCCCTGAGCGATGCCTTGCTTGGCGCAGCAGCGCTGGGCGATATCGGCAAGCATTTCCCTGACACCGATCCACAGTTCAAGGGCGCCGACAGCCGCGTGCTACTGCGTCATGTGGTGGCCGTCGTGCAGGCCAAGGGCTGGAAGGTGGGCAACGTCGACGCCACCATCGTCGCCCAGGCCCCGAAGATGGCGCCGCACATCGACACCATGCGTCGTTTCATCGCCGAGGACCTGCAGGTCGAGCTCGACCAGGTCAACGTCAAGGCGACCACCGAGGAGAAGCTCGGCTTCACTGGTCGGGAGGAGGGCATCGCCGTGCATGCGGTCGCCCTGCTGCTGCCAGCATGACCGAACTGGAACTGTTGGGCCCGCGCGCCAGCGGCGAGGCCCTTGGCCGCGCCGTGCTCAAGGCCGTCGCCGATGATTTTCAGGTCGATGAAGTGCTCGACATCCCCCTGTCCGGTCAAGGCGAACACCTGTGGCTGTGGGTCGAGAAGCGCGACCTGAACACCGAGGAAGCTGCCCGACGCCTGGCGCGCGCGGCCGGTGTGCCGGTTCGTGCTATCAGTTATGCCGGCCTGAAGGACCGTCAGGCCCTGACCCGGCAGTGGTTCAGCCTGCACCTGCCAGGCAAGGCCGATCCTGACCTGTCCCGTGCCGAAGACGACAGCCTGCGCGTGCTCAAACAGGTGCGTCACCAGCGCAAGCTGCAGCGTGGCGCACATTCGGCCAATGGCTTCACCCTGCGACTGACGGGCCTGAGCGCCGATCACCAGGCGCTGGACGCCCGTCTGGAACAGCTCAAGGTGCAGGGCGTACCGAACTATTTCGGTGCCCAGCGCTTCGGCCATGCCGGCGGGAACGTGCACGATGCGCTCGACTGGGCGGCCCGAGAGGCACTGCCGGAGCAGCGCAATGTGCGTTCGCGGCTGCTGTCTGCGGGGCGCAGCTACCTGTTCAACCAGGTACTGGCCGCGCGAGTGGCTGACGGAAGCTGGAACCAGGCGCAGGTTGGCGATCTTCTGGCCTTCACGGATAGCCGTAGCTTCTTTCCGGCTGGCGAGCAGGAATGCTCCGATCCTCGACTGACAATTCTCGACCTCCATCCCACCGGCCCCATGTGGGGCGCGGGCCTTCCGTCGAGCGCGGGCGGGACCGCGGCGCTGGAAACGGCGGTCGGCGAACGCCATCCTGCACTCTGCCAATGGCTGGGCAGGGCAGGACTGGATCACGAACGGCGCATCCTGCGGCTCCCTATTGGGCGGCTGACGTGGCATTATCCCGAGCCTGATATCCTGCAACTGGAATTCGTCCTTCCGGCCGGATGCTTCGCCACCGTGGTGGTGCGCGAACTTGTGGATCTGGTGCCGGCAGGGCAGACGGAAAGCCCATGCGTATTCTGATTTCCAACGACGACGGTGTTACCGCCCCCGGCCTCGCTGCGCTTCACGGTGCGCTGCAGGACTATGCCAAGTGCGTGGTGATCGCCCCGGATCAAGACAAGAGCGGCGCCAGCAGTTCGCTGACGCTCGACCGGCCCCTGCACCCGCAGGTGCTGGCCAACGGTTTCATCAGCCTCAACGGCACGCCCACCGATTGCGTGCACCTGGGGCTCAACGGCCTTTTGCCGGAAACGCCCGATATGGTCGTCTCCGGAATCAACCTGGGCGCCAACCTGGGTGACGACGTGCTGTACTCCGGCACGGTCGCCGCTGCATTGGAAGGCCGCTTTCTCGGCGGTACTTCGCTGGCGTTCTCATTGCTGTCGCGCCTGCCGGACAACCTGCCGACCGCCGCCCATATCGCCCGGCGCCTCGTCGAGGCGCAGTCGCGTCTGGAACTGCCGGCGCGTACCGTGCTCAACGTCAACATCCCCAACCTGCCGCTGGAGCATATCCGCGGAATACGCCTCACCCGCCTGGGGCACCGGGCACGTGCGGCCGCACCGACCAAGGTCGTCAATCCGCGTGGCAAGGAAGGGTACTGGATCGCTGTGGCCGGTGACGCCGAGGACGGCGGCCCGGGCACTGACTTCCATGCAGTGATGCAAGGCTATGTATCGATCACGCCGCTGCAACTGGATCGCACCTTCAACGATGCCTTCGAGCGCCTCGATGGCTGGCTGGAGGGGCTGCTTTGATGCGCGAACAGGATGATCTGCAGCGCCGTGGCGGCATCGGCATGACCTCCCAGCGTACCCGGGAGCGCCTGATCCAACGCTTGTATGAAGAGGGCGTGTCGAACAGCAAGGTGCTCGAGACCATTCGGCGCACCCCTCGCCACCTGTTCGTCGATGAAGCCCTGGCCCATCGGGCGTATGAAGATACTGCGCTGCCAATCGGCCATAACCAGACGATTTCCCAGCCATTCATGGTTGCGCACATGAGCGAACTGCTGCTGGAGGCCGGCCCGCTGGACAAGGTGCTGGAAATCGGCACCGGTTCTGGTTACCAGACGGCCATCCTGGCGCAGTTGGTCGAGCGTGTGTTTTCGGTCGAGCGGATCAAGGTGCTGCAGGATCGTGCCAAGGAGCGTCTGATCGAGCTCAACCTGCGTAACGTGGTGTTTCGTTGGGGCGACGGTTGCGAAGGCTGGCCGGCGCTGGCGCCATACAACGGCATCATCGTCACCGCGGTGGCGCCGGAAGTCCCCCAGGCCTTGCTCGATCAGTTGGCACCCGGCGGACGCATGGTGATTCCGGTAGGGGCGGCGGGCGAAGCACAGCAACTGTTGCTGATCGTTCGTGAGGAGCAGGGTTTCTCGCGCCGGGTGCTGGGCGCCGTACGCTTCGTGCCGCTGCTCAACGGGCCGCTGGCCTGAGGGCCGACGGAATATGTGCGCTGATAGCGAATTCTTGCGCCACGGGCTTGTCTATCTGGCGGGGTGAGGCGAACCCCGCCAGATAGACAAGCCCGTACGGGCCACCCAAGCGGGTCGGGCTCGGTTATAATTGAAACAATATTGCATATCGTCATATCCAGATTTCGGCACCATGAGGGGAGCGCGGGTGGGTCACACAATCATTCGGCAGCGCAAGGATCGGTCGGGTTTCAAGCTTCTGGTGATTGCGCTGGCCATGGGAACCTTGCTGGCGGGATGCTCCAGCACCGGCTCCAGTGGCGCTCGGGTGGTCGATCGCAACAACGCGGCTCCCAAGCGTCCGACCGTGACCTCGGGGCAGTATGTGGTCAAACCCGGTGATACCCTGTTCTCCATCGCCTTCCGCTACGGCTGGGACTACAAGGAGCTGGCCGCGCGCAATGGTATCGCGCCGCCCTACACCATCCGCCCAGGCCAGCCGATTCGTTTCAGCAGCGGCGCAGGGGGCACCACCACTGTAGTGTCGTCCGGTCCCTCGTCATCGAGCAGAACCACGGTCATTCGCCGCCCGGTTGGTACGCAGACCGCGCCAGCAACAAATAGCGACAAGTCGGCAACGCCTCCCCCTGCCACGACCGCTCCGACCGTCATCCAGGTGCCGGCCGCAGAGCGCGCGGTCGGGGGTTGGACTTGGCCGGCGAACGGCGTGTTGATTGGAAAATTCGCTTCAAACGGTAGTTTGAATAAAGGCATTGATATCGCCGGAGATTTGGGACAGCCTGTTTTTGCTGCATCTGATGGTGCGGTGGTTTACGCCGGGAGTGGCTTGAGGGGCTACGGCGAACTCATCATCATCAAGCACAATGATACCTACGTCAGTGCCTACGGCCACAACCGCAGGCTTATGGTTCGGGAGGGGCAGCAGGTCAAGGCAGGGCAGACGATCGCAGAAATGGGGTCTACGGGCACTGATCGGGTGAAGCTGCACTTCGAGATTCGCCGCCAGGGCAAACCCGTCGACCCACTCCAGTTCCTGCCACGCCGTTGATTGTTGCACCAGCCTGTTCCTGAAGACGTAAAGGGGACAGGCTTTAGCGCTGCCAGGGAATCAGGCGACGCTAGAGTCTGAGGTTCGAACTCAGCAAAGGACTATAACAATGGCTCTCAGCAAAGAAGTGCCGGAGTTTGACATCGACGATGACCTCCTCCTGATGGAGACAGGTATCGTTTTGGAAACGGATGTGGTGTCAGACGAACCTGCTGTACCTTCGGTTCGGACCAGGGCCAAAACGGGCTCATCGCTCAAGCAGCACAAGTATATCGACTACAGCCGTGCGCTCGACGCCACGCAGCTGTACCTCAACGAAATCGGTTTCTCGCCACTGCTTTCCCCGGAAGAGGAAGTGCACTTCGCGCGCCTGTCGCAGAAGGGCGACCCGGCCGGCCGCAAACGCATGATCGAGAGCAACCTGCGCCTGGTCGTGAAGATCGCTCGCCGCTACGTCAATCGTGGCCTGTCGCTGCTCGATCTGATCGAGGAGGGCAACCTGGGGCTGATTCGTGCCGTGGAGAAGTTCGACCCGGAGCGCGGCTTCCGTTTCTCGACCTATGCGACCTGGTGGATCCGCCAGACCATCGAGCGGGCGATCATGAACCAGACCCGCACCATTCGCCTGCCGATCCACGTGGTCAAGGAGCTCAACGTCTACCTGCGCGCCGCGCGTGAGCTCACCCAGAAGCTCGACCATGAGCCGTCCCCGGAAGAAATTGCCGGGCTGCTGGAAAAACCGGTAGCTGAGGTCAAGCGCATGCTTGGGCTCAACGAGCGTGTCTCCTCCGTCGACGTATCCTTGGGCCCGGATTCGGACAAGACGCTGCTCGACACCCTTACCGATGATCGCCCCACCGATCCGTGTGAATTGCTTCAGGACGACGACTTGTCCCAGAGCATCGACCAGTGGTTGGGCGAGCTGACCGACAAGCAGCGGGAGGTGGTGATTCGCCGCTTCGGCCTGCGTGGTCATGAGAGCAGTACGCTTGAGGATGTTGGCTTGGAGATTGGCCTTACCCGTGAGCGGGTACGGCAAATTCAGGTGGAAGGGCTCAAGCGTCTGCGTGAGATTCTGGAGAAGAACGGCCTGTCCAGCGAGTCGCTGTTCCAGTAAGCCGGAATGCGCAATACAGAATGCCCCGACGACCTCGGGGCATTTTTTATGGCCTGGGAAATAGTTCAACCTGCTAGCGTTGTTGCTTAGCGTGTAAGAGATCGCTTACTCGTGGTGTAAGCCTTCGCTACCAACAAGAGTAAACAATTGCCTTTTTCAGTAATGATGTTTTCTTAAAGCATTGAAATTATTGGTTTTTTTAGATATTTGTAAGTGTGTCTGCTGTAGCATCTTGTTAGGTGCGTAGGTTGCTCCCGCTGGGGAAATCGCTAGTATCTGAAGTGTGCCGACGGACTGGCACAGGCTTTCAAGGATGATCGCCAAGGACATCGCAGGATGCGATTCATCAGGATGATGAATGGGACAAGCAGGGACTACGGAAAAAATGTGGGCGGGTCAAACCGCCCCTTTTTTTTGCCTACGATTTCTCCTCGCCCGGGCTTGCATGAGCCCGAATGCCAGGCACAAAAAAGGCCCTTGCGGGCCTTTTTTGTCACTGCAGCGGTCAGCGCTCCAGATCAGCGATCTTGCCTGGCTTGCCATCCCACTCTTCAGCGTCCGGCAGGGCATCCTTACGCTCGGTGATGTTCGGCCAGATCTCAGCCAGCTCGGCGTTGAGCTCGAGGAAGTTCTCCATCCCCGCAGGCACTTCGTCCTCCGAGAAAATGGCCTGTGCCGGGCACTCAGGCTCGCACAGCGCACAGTCGATGCACTCGTCCGGGTGAATGACCAGGAAGTTCGGGCCTTCGTAGAAGCAGTCCACCGGACAGACTTCCACGCAGTCGGTGTACTTGCATTTGATGCAGTTGTCGGTGACGACGAAGGTCATTTCTAATTTTCTCCTCAGGCGACGGCAGCGTGCCCTTCCTTCCAGGGCAGCGCGGTTCACGTTGGCTGCAGGCCAGGCTAATAACCTGCAGCTCCGGCAAACCGCGGCGGATTCTACCAGCTTGCGCGGCTGGCCGTTATAACAGGTTCTTCAGTTGATATAGCATTTCGATAGCTTGACGCGGTGTCATGTCGTCCAACGCCAGCTTGCCCAGCTTCTCGATGGCCGGGTGTGGCAGGCTGGCGAACAGGTCGCTCTGGTGTGGCACCTGCGGTTCGCCCTTGGCCTTGGTCACCGGCGCCTCGTGGGGCAGGCTGGCCTTTTCCAGGCGGCCGAGGTGCTCACGGGCGCGCAGGATGACTTGCGACGGCACACCCGCCAGTTGCGCCACTGCCAGGCCATAACTCTGGCTGGCAGGGCCTGGCAGCACATGGTGCAGGAACACGATGCGCTCGTTGTGCTCGGTGGCGTTCAGGTGCACGTTGGCCACCAGTGGCTCGCTCTCCGGCAGTACGGTCAACTCGAAGTAGTGGGTGGCGAACAGGGTGTAGGCGCGCAACTGTGCGAGACGTTCGGCGGCGGCCCAGGCCAGCGACAGGCCGTCGAAGGTACTGGTGCCGCGGCCGACCTCGTCCATCAGCACCAGGCTGCGATCGGTGGCATTGTGCAGGATGTTCGCGGTTTCGCTCATCTCTACCATGAAGGTCGAGCGGCCGCCGGCCAGGTCGTCGCTGGAACCGATGCGGGTGAAGATGCGGTCCACCAGCGACAGCTCACAGCGCGCTGCAGGCACGAAGCTGCCGATATGCGCCATCAGTACGATCAACGCAGTCTGGCGCATGTAGGTAGATTTACCGCCCATGTTCGGGCCGGTAATGATCAGCATGCGGGTGCTGTTGTCCAGGCCCAGGTCGTTGGCCACGAACGGCGTGGTCAGCACCTGCTCGACCACCGGATGGCGGCCCTGCTCGATACGCAGGCACGGCTCGTCGACGAAGCTTGGGCAGTTCAGGTCCAGGGTCAGGGCTCGCTCGGCGAGGTTGCTCAGAACGTCCAGCTCGGCCAGGGCCGCAGCGCTGTCCTGCAACGGCGCAAGGTGGCTGATCAAGGTCTCGAGCAGCGCGTCGTAGAGCATTTTCTCCCGGGCCAGGGCGCGACTCTTGGCCGACAACGCCTTGTCTTCGAACGCCTTGAGTTCAGGCGTGATGAAGCGCTCGGCGCCCTTGAGCGTCTGGCGGCGGATGTAGTCGCCCGGCGCTTGCTCGGCCTGTTTGGTTGGCAACTCGATGAAATAGCCGTGCACACGGTTGTAGCCAACCTTGAGGTTGGCAAGCCCGGTACGGGCTTTTTCACGGGCTTCGAGGTCGATCAGGAACTGACCGGCGTTCTCGCTCATGGCCAGCAGTTCGTCGAGTTCGCTGTCGTACCCGGTCTTGAGCACGCCACCGTCGCGGATCACCGCAGGTGGGTTGTCGATGATTGCTCGCTCCAGCAGGCTGGCCAGCTCCGGGTAGGTGCCGGTGATGGCCGCCAGGCGGGCCAGGTGGGGCGCTTCGAGCTCGGCCATGGCGTTCTGCAGTTCGGGCAGGGCGCCAAGGGCATCGCGCAGGCGCGCCAGATCACGTGGGCGAGCGTTACGCAGGCCGATACGGGCGAGAATCCGCTCGATATCACCGATTTCCTTGAGCTGCGGCTGCAGCTTCTCGAAACGGTAGCCGTCGAGGAAGCAGCGAATCGAATCCTGACGTGCCTGCAGCACTTTCAGGTCGCGCAGCGGGCGGTTCAGCCAGCGGCTCAGCAGGCGACTGGCCATGGCAGTCTGGCAGCGGTCGATGACTGACTGCAGCGTATTGTCGCGGCCGCCGGCCAGGTTGATGTCCAGCTCGAGGTTGCGACGGCTCGCGCCGTCGAGAATCACCGTGTCGTCCATGCGCTCATGGCGCAGGCTGCGCAGGTGCGGCAGGCTGGTGCGCTGGGTTTCCTTGGCGTAGGTCAGCAGGCAGCCGGCGGCGCCGATGGCCAGGGTCAGTTTGTCGCAGCCGAAGCCCTTGAGGTCCTGGGTTGCGAACTGTTGGCACAGGCTCTTGCGCGCCGAGTCACGATCGAAGTCCCACGGCGCCCGACGTCGCGCTCCAGGGCGTTTCTCTGCTGGCAGGCCCTGTGGCCAGTCGTCGGGAATCAGCAGTTCCACCGGGTTGATGCGCTCGAGTTCGGCGAGCAGGTTTTCCCAGCCCTTGATCTCCTGCACGGTGAAGCTGCCGCTGGTGATGTCCAGCACCGCGAGGCCGAACAGGCGTTCGTCACCCAGCAGGGCGGCGATCAGGTTGTCGCGGCGCTCGTCGAGCAGCGCCTCGTCGCTGACCGTACCTGGCGTGATGATACGCACCACCTGGCGCTCGACCGGGCCCTTGCTGGTGGCCGGGTCGCCGATCTGCTCGCAGATCACCACCGACTCACCGAGCTTGACCAGTTTGGCCAGGTAGCCTTCCAGCGAGTGGAACGGAATCCCGCACATGGGGATCGACTGGCCCGCCGACTGACCGCGCGCGGTCAGGGTGATGTCCAGCAGTTTCGCGGCTTTCTTCGCATCTTCGTAGAAGATTTCGTAGAAGTCGCCCATGCGGTAGAACATCAGCTGGTCTGGGTGCTGGTTTTTCAGCTTCCAGTATTGCTGCATCATCGGGGTGTGTGCGGAGAGATCAGACATTCAGGGCCTTGAAACAGGTGGTCTGGTGGCAATTTCGAAACCGGCAATGGTACAGGCTTTTTTTACCTGCTGCAGGACACAAAGGGCAGGGCATCGCTATGATTGGTCGATTTTCCGGGCAGCCCCGAACACCGCGCGAGGAATTCCATGCCAAGGGTGGCGTTTTATCTGATGGTCGCAGGCTTGAGCCTGCCGTTACCGCTCATGGCGGCTGCACAGTGCCCGTTTCCGCAGGGCATGCAGGCCTCGATAGAGGCTTCGCGGCATGTGGTCCAGGCACGGGCTGGCGGGACACCGCGGGAGCAGTTGCTGCAGGGGATACCGGCCAGGCTGGACGAGCCGACCCGCCAGTTGCTGCGCGAGATCGTGGCCGAAGTCTATGACAATGAACCGGTGCAGGCCGATGTGTATGCGGCCTACCGCTTCGAGCACTGTTTCCTGTCGCAGCAGCATGCCGATACGGTCGCTGCAATCCAGTTCAGCGACGCGTTGCCGTTGCTGCGCAAGTGCGAGCAGATCGAGCCCCAGGGCGCGCGTCCGCCTTGTGCGATGCGGGCAGTGCATACGGTGACGGGTATCCCTGAATGATCGCAGGTTCGGGGTGTGTTGCATGCATTTGCATTTCCCATCGATCTGCAGCAATATGCATTTTATGCAAAAGCGCAACGTAGCCACTGTACTCAGAGAACTGCTCGATCGCCACGGCCTGTCCCCGACGGAGCTGCACCGGCGCACGGGTGTACCGCAATCCACCCTGTCTCGGATCCTTAGCGAGAAAATTGTCGATCCGTCAGACAAGCATGTCTCCAGAATCGCCGATTACTTCGGCGTGAGCACCGATCAGTTGCGTGGCCGCATGGAGCTGGGGGAGTCCCGCGAGGCGCAGCCCATGCATGGTCATGTGGACCTGAGCGACATCAGCCTGTGGGACGATGAAACCCCCGTCGAGGATGACGAGGTGTCCGTTCCATTTCTTCGAGAGGTCGAATTGGCAGCAGGATCAGGAAGATTCGTCATCGAGGAAAGCGAGCGCGCGCGCCTGCGTTTCGGCAAGCGCAGCCTGCGCCACAATGGTGTGCAGTTCGACCAGGCCAAGTGCGTCACGGTGCGCGGCAACAGCATGCTGCCAGTGCTGCGCGATGGCGCGACGGTCGGCGTCAACACCGGCAAATGTGCCATTGGCGATATCATCGATGGCGATCTCTACGCCATCAACCACAATGGCCAGCTGCGGGTGAAGCAGGTCTATCGCCTGCCCACCGGCATACGCCTGCGCAGCTTCAACCGTGATGAACACCCCGACGAAGACTACAGTTTCCAGCAGATGCAGGAAGAGCAGATCAGCCTGCTCGGGCATGTCTTCTGGTGGGGCATGTACGCACGCTGACCCGCAAATCCGCTGGATAAAAACCCGCCTCGGCGGGTTTTTTCATGCATACGAAGTATCCCCACCTCCCGCCTTGCATCCCCCGCCGCCACAAACCATGCCGGGCCTACAAATTTTTAGGCTCTCTGAAAAGCCCTACAGGCCATACACGACAAGGCCTTCATGCATTTAAGCAACTCCTCATGCATAAATATTTTCAAAAATGCATTGACTGCATATGCATTAGTGCATAGCCTGTATCTCAAGCCGGACAGCAACCGGTTGTTACACAGGCAGCGATGAACAGGCCTTGACTGTTCAGAGGGTTGGCAACTGGCCCGGGTGTGCAGCGTAAAGCACCACGATCAGTTATCCGGCGGGCAGGGGGCCGCGGTCGGAGTCACCAATTTGAAGCGGAACCGGCCGGTGTCACCAGATGTGACCGACGGTTCGACAACGCATTACTGAAGGGCCTGCACGGACGGGCCTTTTGGAATGCCGCGTTACACGGCAAGGGATCCACCGGCACTCGTCGGTGGCCATGACACAGGAGACAGGACAGTGACGAACGAGCAACAGGCGTTGCTGGAGATGCCGCTCTGGCTGGTGATCGTCCTGGCATTGCTGGGAGGGCTTTCCGGTGAGATGTGGCGGGCCGACAAGGCCGGCGCCCGAGGTTGGTCGCTGCTACGGCGGCTGGCGCTGCGCTCGGGGGCTTGCATGGTGTGTGGGGTGTCGACAGTGATGCTGCTGTATGCCAGCGGCATGTCGATCTGGAGCGCTAGCGCCTTCGGGTGCCTGACCGCCATGGCGGGGGCCGATGTAGCCATCGGCCTCTATGAACGCTGGGCAGCCAGGCGCCTTGGTTTGAAGGACGAACGATAGGAGTGCGGCACATGAGCGAACTGGCCACCTTGCATGCGGCATTGACCGCAACGATTCGAGAGGCGATTCCGGAACTGGCATCGGTTGATGCCTATACGGAAGCAGGAAATACCCCGGCATTGCCGGCATTGCGCCATGGCATCGTGCGCATGACTGCCGATGCTGCGCCCAGGGATGGACGCTCGGTGCTGGTCACCACCTTCGAGGCGGACATCACCCCGGATGCCACCAACCCCGAGGCACGCCTGCAGGGCAGCGTGCTGGCTGCACAACTGATGGACCTGTTGCGCCAGCAGCTATGGGGGCTCGACTTCGTTGAGCCGAGCCGCAACGTACGGGCTTTCTTCGCCGGTGCTGGCTGGCGCGTGCGCTGGGACCAGCCAGTGCTGTTGGGCGAACTGCAATGGCATTGGCCCGACCAGCCGCCGGGCAGCCTCAGGCTGGGCTTCAGTCCAGACACGGGGCCCGGTAATGAAAGCCAGTACATCGCCCCGGAGGACCTGGCATGAGCTATGTCAGTGCCACGCATGACCGCATGCTCGCCACCCTGGTGATTCCCTGCCGCGTGGTGGCGGTGGACTTGGCCGCTGCGCGGGTCAGGGTGTCCGACGGTGGCGGCTGGACCAGCGCCTGGGTGCGCTGGCATGCCCAGGCGGCCGGCAAGGCCCGGCACTGGCGGGCGCCCAGCCTGGGTGAGCAGGGCGTGTTGCTCAGCCCCAGTGGCGAACCGGCGCAAGGTACTTTTTTTGCCGGGCTGTATGGCAATGCCGGCCTCCCGCCAGACAACCGCGAGCATGCCGAGGTCTGGCGCTTCGATGACGGCGGTTCGCTGATCTACGACTGGCAGGCCCGGCGCTATGACATCGAACTACCCAGCGGCAACGCGCGCATCAAGGTCGGTGCCAGCACCCTGGTGGTCAGTGATGGCGCGATCACCCTCGAGGCCTCGAGCATCACCCTGACCGGCAAGGTCACGGTCAACGGCCCGCTGACTGTCAGCGGCGACATCAACGGCGGCGGGCGGATCATCGATACCGCCGGCAACACGCCCAACCACAAACACTGAACCCAGCCCGCCATCGCGGGCTTTTTAATGCCAGGAGAACGCAATGGATACCCATCAACGCGCCCGGGATTTTCCGGGAGACGCGTCATGATCGGCCTGGACCGTCGCACCGGCCTGCCATTGGCCGGGATCGCTCACCTGCGCCAATCCATCGAGGACATCCTTACCACCCCACTGGGCAGCCGTCGCATGCGCCCGGAATACGGCAGCCAGTTGCGCCGCTATGTCGACCTGCCCGTCAACGAAGGCTGGAAGAGTGCGGTACAGGCAGAGGTCGCTCGCGCCCTTGGGCGCTGGGAGCCGCGCTTGCAACTGGAGCGGGTGAAGGTCGTGGCCGTGCTGGACGGCCAGGTCAGCCTGGCCCTGAGCGGCCGTTATCTGGGCGATGACGCCCTGGTGGAGGTGAGCGTATGAGTCAGGTAGACCTGTCCAAACTGCCCGCCCCGCAACTGCTCGAGGATCTGGATTTCGAAGCGCTGTACGAAGCCGACCTCGAGACCTTTCGTGCACATATGGGCGATGGCTGGACGGCACAGTTGGAAAGCGATCCGGTCACCAAGCTGCTCGAGGTCGGCGCCTACCGAAAGCTGCTCAACCGGGCACGCATCAATGATGCTGCGAAGGCCTTGTTGCTCGCCTATGCCCAGGGTCGCGACCTTGACCAACTGGCGGCCAACGTTTCGTTGCAGCGTCTGGTGATCCAGGCCGCCGACCCCGCCACCGTTCCACCCACCGAGGCGATTCTCGAATCCGACGACGCCCTGCGCGAGCGTGTGCAACTGGTCTATGAAGGCCTGACCACCGCCGGCCCGCGCAACAGTTACATCCTCCACGCCCGCAACGCCTCGGGACGGGTCGCCGACGCGACCGCCGAAAGCCCGTCGCCGGCGGTGGTCGATGTCACGGTGCTGAGCATCGATGACGACGGTGTCGCGCCCCAGGCGCTGCTCGACGAGGTCAACGCCTACCTCAACGACGAGGACATCCGCCCGGTCGCCGACCGGGTCAATGTGCGCAGCGCCCAGGTGCTGCCATACCGGATCGACGCCGTGCTGCACATGGCCGACAACGGCCCCGAGTACGAGGCCATCCTCAGCGAGTGCCGGCGTCGTTTGCAGGCCTGGATCAACCCGCGGCGCCGCCTGGGTGTCGAGGTCGCCCGCTCCGGCATCGACGCCCAGTTGCACATCGACGGCGTCAGTCGGGTCGAGCTGATCGACTGGACCGACATCCGCCCGAGCAAGGCCCAGGCAGCCTGGTGCACAGGCTTCGACCTCAAGCGGGGAGGCTGACATGCACAGCCTTCTGCCGCTCAACCGCACCCCGCTGGAGCGGGCCATCGAAACGGCTGGCGACGAAGACCTCAAGGTCACCCTGCGCCAGCTCTACAACCCCGACACCTGCCCCGCGCACCTGCTCTACCAGCTGGCCTGGGCCTGGTCGGTGGATCGCTGGGACGACAGCTGGAGCGACACCGTCAAGCGCTCGGTGATCCGCTCAGCATTCTTCGTCCACGCCCACAAAGGCACCCTCGGCGCCCTCAGGCGGGTGGTCGAGCCGTTCGGCTACCTCATCGAGGTGGAGGAGTGGTGGCAGGCGCAGCCCGCCGGGGTGCCGGGGACTTTTGCGCTGAAGGTGGGCGTAGAGGACAGCGGCATTGACGAACAGACCTACCAGGAACTGACACGCCTGATCGAGGACGCAAAGCCGGTCAGTCGACACCTGATCGGACTGGATATCAGCCTCGAGACCTTCATCCGCGCCTATCAGGCAGTCGTCTTGAACGAGGGCGAACTACTGGAAGTTTATCCCTGGGAGGCTGCAGATATCGAAGTGCGTCTGGACGCTTTCAACCTGGTTAACGACCACACCCTGGACTTATTGGACATCTACCTAAATGGCTAACTCGACCACTCAATTCGGTGGGTTCCTGACCAACATCGGTATTGCCCAGCAGGCCAACACGGCTGCGCTGGGCCTGCCCTGGAACATCACCCACATGCTCATCGGCGATGCCGGCGGTGAGCCCTCGCAAACCCCCGACCCGACACCGAAGCCAACCCAGACCGCTCTGGTACGACAAGTCTATCGGGCGCAACTCAACGCGCTCTATCCATCACCTGCCGATCCGGGTGTGCTGGTGGCAGAGCTGGTGTTGCCTCCCGAGATCGGCGGCTGGTGGATTCGCGAACTGGCGCTGGAGGATGCCAATGGCAACCTGATCGCCATTGCCAAACCTGCACCGAGCTACAAGCCTTTGCTGGCGCAAGGGTCCGGGCGAACCCAGACCATCCGCATGCACGTAGTCTTCGGTAACGTCGCCAACGTCAATCTCAAGATCGACCCGAGCATCGTGCTGGCTACTAGGGACTATGTGGACAAGGCGCGCGAAGCCGCCGAGCTGTATGCACGTAATCAGCTCAAAGCCCATGTGGAAGCCGCCGACCCGCATCCCCAGTACCTGCGTCGGGCCGACGCTGCGAAGGATTCAGGCCCGTTGGCCTGGCTGGGCGACGCCAAGGGCAGCGCTGACGCCCTGGTGCTCGAACTGAAGAGCAGCGAGTCCGCACTGACAGCTTATGCCGCAGGTCAGCGCTTCCAGTTCAAGGCCACAGCGACCAACACGGGAGCGGTTACTGTGCGCGTCAACGGACTCGCCGCCGTGCCCGTCAAGAAGGCCGGCACAGCTGGTCTGGTCGACCTGGTGGGGGGCGATATTCGCGCTGGCGCCTTGTATGACCTCAACCATGACGGTACCTACTTCCAGCTTGGCGGCGGTGTCGGCGCGGGCAAGGCGTTCGAGCGCTATTCGTTCGAGGCCTCGGTCGGGCAGACGATATTCGAGGTCGCACACACCGTTGGAAGTACCATCGTCCTGCGCAACGGGCGTGAGGTCACTGATTACCTGTCCGATGGGCAACGCATCACCTTCATGGCACCTTGCACGCTCGGTGAGTCGGTGGAAATTCTCGCATTCAGCGCGTTCCAGTCTGCCAACACCTACACCAAGGCCGAGATCCAGGCTCTGTTGAAGACAGCTTCGGCATTGCCGGTCGGCACCATGCTGCCATTTCCACGCGGTACGGTGCCTGCAGGCTTCCTTGAAGTCGATGGCAGTACCCAGAGCGCCGCGGTCTATCCGGATCTTGCTGCTTATTTGGGCGGTGCGTTCAACAAAGGGAACGAGCAGAGCGGATTCTTCCGGTTGCCGGATTCTCGGGGTGAGTTCTTGCGGGGTTGGGACCATGGGCGGGGGGTAGATGTCGGGCGTGGCCTTGGCAGCTTCCAGGACGAGTCGTTCAAGTCTCACGAGCACAAAGACGTTGGCTTTATTGATAACGTCGGGGCCGGGTCTGGTGCCAGCGGCGTTTCGGGCGCCACCGGCCCTGTAACCACAATATTCGGCAAAGGGTACGGCAGCAGCGCCTCCTCCACGGCGAAAGCCTACAAGGAAACAACCCCAGGTTCGCTGAATGGATCGATTGCCGGTTTGATTTCTGGCAGCACTGGCGGAGCTGAAACACGACCTCGAAATCTGGCTGTCATTTGGTGCATCAAGGCCTGGAATGCGCCGGTCAACCAAGGGCAGATTGACGTAGCGGCGCTTGTTGAAGAGTTGGCCAAGTTGCGATCCGCGATGCCGGTCGGTGCCATCGTGCCATTCCCGATAGCCACGCCACCTGCGGGGTATCTGGAGCTGGACGGAAGTTTACAAAGCAGTGCCGGTTATCCGGATCTTGCGACCTATCTGGGCGCAGCCTACAACAAGGTCGGTGATCCCGCCGGTTACTTCCGCCTTCCGGACTACCGCGGTGAGTTTCTGCGTGGCTGGGACCATGGGCGCGGTGTGGATGCTGGGAGGGGAATGGGTTCTTATCAGGACGATGCCTTGCAGAACCTTGTTGGATCGCTTGGCATGCGTGGTGGTACGGGCACCGGGCTTGGAGTGCTGGGAGGTACCTCAGGCGTATTTACCGGCTCCTACGCCGAGTCGTCGCCAGCAAATACCATCACCCGTGACCCAAACTCTGCCGCTGCCAGTGATGTGGCTCGCTTCGATGCCTCCAAAGTGGCAAGGACAGCAGCAGAAACCCGTCCTCGTAACCTTGCTGTGATGTGGTGCATCAAAGCGTGGAATGCGCCGATCAATCAAGGGCAGATCGACGTCGCCGCGTTGGCTGCGCTAGCGAGAGAGGGAAGTGAAACCATCTCCGGCACCTTGCGTATCGCATCGCGGGCCGAGGTCAATGCTGGCGTTGTAGACAACGCCGCAGTGTCCCCCCGGAAAATACGCTGGGGCTTTTCCATGCAGTTTGGCGCCAACGGCTACTTGATGCTGCCCACTTGGCTCGGAGGTTTGATCCTCCAGTACGGTTCAAGCGTTAACACCACCGAAAACGCGGATGTCAGCTTTCCGTTGGCTTTTCCAAATCGTTGTTTTTGGGTAGGCGCCTATGACAATACCCAGCCTGGTGGTACCACGCGTACCTTCTGGCAGTTCCGAGGGCTCAGTAACACGGGAATGAACGTG
The DNA here is from genome assembly GCF_014268955.1 of Pseudomonas sp. RW3S2. Classification (NCBI taxonomy): domain Bacteria; kingdom Pseudomonadati; phylum Pseudomonadota; class Gammaproteobacteria; order Pseudomonadales; family Pseudomonadaceae; genus Pseudomonas; species Pseudomonas sp. RW3S2. The sequence continues at coordinate 266,177 of NZ_JABWRM010000001.1, forward strand.
CTGAACATTGGCTCCTACACCAAGGGTTCGGTGGGCTGGGGCAACCCCACACTTTCCGCCTGCCCCTATTTTGCTATTGGTTACTGAGGCAATACTGCATGAAGCGCTATTACAGCAAAACCACAGGCACTACCTATTTGGAAGGTATCCACGCTGACATCCCAATGGATGCCGTAACGATTTCTGAAGACTTGTTTCGGGAGATAATTTGCAATCCTCCGCCAGACAAGCTCCGTGCCCATGACCAGCACGGCCTACCCGTTCTCGTCGACCCTCCCGCGCCCACGCTTGAGCAGTCTTCGAATGCCGAGCGTGTATGGCGAAACCTGCAACTGCAAACGAGTCAATGGCTTGTGGCCAGGCATGTCGAGCAGCAGGAGTTGAACCTCGCCCCAACACTGACGCCTTCTCAGTTCGCTGAGCTTCTGCGCTACCGGCAGGCGTTGAGAGAGTGGCCTGAGTCTGAAGGCTTCCCCGATGACTCCCTGCGTCCGCTGACACCTTCGTTCGTCGAGTCCGAATCCGCAGCAAGCTGATTCGCAAAAATCATCGGGATTCGTAGCTTCCCCTTGCACGGGGAATGTCCACTTCGAACCAGATACCCCAAGGCCCCGCACCCGCGGGGCCTTTTCATTTCATCCGCAAACCTGGAGTAACCCTACATGAGTGGATTCTTCCACGGCGTCACCGTAACCAACGTAGACACCGGCGCCCGCAACATCGCACTGCCGTCGTCCTCGATCATCGGCCTGGTCGACACCTTCACCGAAGGTGCCGGTGTCACGGCCAAGGCCAACGACCTCGTCCTCATCACCAGCGAGCGTGAAGCCGTGGCCGCCTTCGGCGCCGATGCGGCGATCACCAAGGCCTGTCGTGCCATCTACAGCCGCGCCAAGGCGGTCATCGTCGCCTGCGGCGTGGCAAAGCTCGAAGAGGCGGCCGAGCAGACCGCGGCGATCATCGGCAACGTGCTCGCTGACGGCAAGCGCACCGGCCTGCAGGCACTGCTCGACGGCAAGAGCCGTTTCAACGCCCAGCCGCGCCTGCTGGTCGCGCCCAAGCACAGCGCCACCCAGGCGGTCGGCACCGCGCTGGTGGCACTGGCCGACAAGCTGCGCGGCATCGCCATCATCGACGGCCCTGGCACCACTGACGAAGCCGCGCTCGCCTACGCCAAGAACTTCGGTGCCAAGCGCGCCTTCCTGGTCGATCCGGGCGTGCGCTACTTCGACACCGTCGCCGAGGCCACCGAGGATGCGCCAGGTTCGGCCTGGGTCGCCGGCCTGTTCGCCTTCACCGATCGCGAGTACGGCTTCTGGGCCTCGCCGTCGAACAAGGAGTTTGTCGGTATCACCGGCACCAGCCGCCCGGTGGAGTTCCTCGATGGCGACGACAGCTGCCGCGCCAACCTGCTGAACAACGCCAACATCGCCACCATCATTCGCGATGACGGCTTCCGCCTGTGGGGCAACCGCACCCTGTCCAGCGATCCGAAGTGGGCCTTCGTCACCCGCGTGCGGACCATGGACATCGTCATGGACGCGATCCTCTACGGCCACAAGTGGGCCGTCGATCGCTCCATCACCGCCACCTACGTCAAGGACGTCACCGAGGGCCTGCAGGCCTTCATGCGCGACCTGAAGAACCAGGGCGCGATCATCAACTTCGAGGTCTTCGCCGATCCGGAGTTGAACACCGCCAGCCAACTGGAGCAGGGCAAGGTGTACTGGAACATCCGCTTCACCGACGTACCGCCTGCCGAAAACCCCAATTTCCGCGTCGAAGTCACCAACCAGTGGCTGACCGAAGTCCTCGATTCCGCCGCTTAAGGAGCGCATCTACATGGCAATGATTCCCGAAACCCTGGTCAACCTGAACCTGTTCGTCGACGGTGTGAGCTTCCAGGGCGATGTACCCAGCCTGACCCTGCCCAAGCTGACCCTGAAGATGGAGGAGCATCGTCCCGGTGGCATGGACATGCCGGTCGAGATGGACCTGGGCATGGAGAAACAGGAAGCGGCCTTCACCACCACCGGCGTGCGCCGCGAGTCGCTGAAGTTCTTCGGCCTGGCCGACGGCACGGCCTTCAACGGCACGTTCCGTGGCGCTTTCAAGGGCCTCAAGGGCCAGATCAATCCAGTCATCGTCACCCTGCGCGGCTCGCTCAAGGAAATCGACATGGGCGACTGGAAATCCGGCGACAAGGCCGAGATCAAGCACAGCGTCGCGCTCAGCTACTACAAGCTGGAGGTTGATGGTCGCCTGGTCTACGAGATCGATGCCCTGGGCATGAAGCGGGTGATCGATGGTGTCGACCAACTGGCGGCGCAGCGTACTGCGCTGGGCCTGTAAGGGAGGTGCATATGGCTCAGGAAAACCGCCAGCCCCAATGGCTGAACCTTGCAGCCGACCGCGTCACGGTGCGTTTGTCGCGTCCGAGCGAGGCCAATGGCGTTCAGGTCGACAGCCTGACGTTGCGGGCCCCGACGGTGCGTGACATGCGCAACGCCCAGGCCGGCGGCGCCAGCGACGACGAGCAGCGCGAGCTGAACCTCTTCGCCTCGCTGGCCGAAGTCGGCATCAAGGACCTCGAAGGCCTCACCCTGAAGGACTACGGCCGCTTGCAGGCCGGGTATTTTCGCCTGGTGCAGGACGACGAGGTTTGACCCGACCCGGCAGAAGGCCGCCGCAAGGCGGCTGGCCAAGGAGCTGAACTTTTCCGCGAGCGAAATCATGACCATGTCGTTCAGCGACATGGTCTGGTGGCTTTCGGATTGAGAGGATTAACGGATGGCGAACAAATCAGGGATTGCCCTGGGGGAAGCCGTCGCATCTGGCTCGGCTTTCCCTGGCGCGCTCGATGACTATCGCGCCAGGTTTACCGATCATTGGGCGCCTTACGGCAAGGCGCTGCAATCGTTTTCATCACCGCTGGATATCTGGCGACCAGGCCCGTATCCATCAGTCGTGCCACAGCTGTCGAACTGGCAAGGACTCACTCCGGCACTGGAGCACCAGCCGTTACCCTTGGCTGAACAGGGATGGCGCGCATCCAACCCACCCCCGTTCGAGTTGCCCGCTCAGATCGTACATGCGTACCCCCAGCCTCGGCCGCGCGCAGATTCAACTCCCCGGATCAACGCGGATGCACCTGAAGCTCGACAAGGGGTGGTGTCGGGGGAGGGCGAAGCAGTTTCGTCAGCCTCTTCTGATCCCACGCCGAGCCGAGCCACTGCCCGTACCCGAGCAGGGGCTGCGGCCAAGGAGGCTGCCTCTGCAACCAAGTTGGATTTGGGGTTGAAGCTCTTCCACACCGCTTCCACCGCCACCACGGCGAAGGAGCAGGCAGTGGGCTATCTCAGTGCGGTTGGGTCGGCAGTCGGCACCATAGGCGGCAAGGCTTTGGGGGCGGCGGTGCCGCGCTGGGGCACGATGGTCTCGGAGGTGGGCGGCGTTGCCTTCGGTATGGCCGGCGACAAGCTGGGCGCCTGGGCTGGCGAGCGGGTCACGAACCCTGCATCGGCTACAGCCAAGGACAAACCGCCATCAACGCCGGTATCGACTCAGTCGAAACCTGACGCGGATCCTTATTCGACGCTGTCTGGCTCAGTCAGGGACGCGCTTACGACTGCTGCGGTGGTGGGCGGGGGTTATGCCAGCTGGGAGGTACTCAAGCGGCGTTACACCAACCCAGGGGCTGTCGCTGGGACCGCCAAGGGCGTCGCAGAGAACCTCAAGGCATTGAAAATACCCCTTGCTTCGATGTTCATCGAGTCTGGTGCAAAGGCGGCCTATACCTATGGCACGGCGCAAACCCGTGAAGAAAAGTGGAGCGGTTATGGCGGCGCGGCAGGGGGCCTGATTCTTGGTGGCGCCCTGGGTGCCGCCGGATCGTTGCTGGGTCCGATCGGTACCACGATAGGGATGTCGGTCGGCAACTTTGTGGGCGATCAGGTTGGGTCGGCGGTAGGCAAATATTTGGCCACCCAGTACCAAGAGCCTGCCTCCACAGAGCAGCCGGTACGGCGCGGGCTGCCGGCCAAGGCGAGCGGGACGGCAAAGGAGCAGAGCCCGGAGCGTGCCAGGTCGTCAGGACCGCCGTCTCCTCTTCGGCCGGCGGGGCTTATGGCGCAGTTTGCAACCGCCGCAAGCGTTTCATCGCAACGGCGGCCTTCGATGTTGACTAGGCCGAAGCCGGGTTCGACTGCTGACACTGCCGGCATGGACAAGGCTCTCGTGAGGGATCTGTTGAGACGTCCTGTGGATGAGGGGAGGGCGCCAAGTGCGGCGGCCAAGCACCGGGTTGCAGGCGCCATCGCTGAGCCTCGTGCATGGCCTCCGGCGATTCCTGGTCTTTCGTTGGTCCCCGGTATCGTGCCTTCTCCCAGATTCGAAAGTCCTGGCGCCAGCGTTGCGCCCGCTGCCATAAAGGTCGAGCTCCCTCGATCGCCTCAGAAGCCGTCAAGGCCGGCTGCTGTACTGGGGTTGCCGAAGGTTGCGGTGCAGGCCTCAGCGTCTGGACGTTCAGCTGTAATGGACAAGCTCGCAGTAGAGGTGCAGATACCAGCCGCGCAGTTGTCGGTGCCGCCGCAAGCCAGCGTCCTGCCAGATGCTCCGCCGCAAGCCCCGGCCCAACCGGTGATTACCAGCGGGGCAGGCCAGCCCTTCAACTTCACCACCAACATCCCCATCACGCTGCAAGGCGCCGCTGTTGCACACGACCAACTCGCCACCGACCTGGAACTGGCTGTGCGCCGGGTACTGGAAGAACGGCAAAGAGCTGATGAAGCGCGTCTGGCAGACCCTCTACGACAATTTTGAACCGGAGGGACATTCATGACCTACCTGGAGCAGTTGCAGGCCGCACTGCATGCACTGGTCAAGGCGGGCGAGGAGGGGCGTCGGCGTGCCGGCGCCATGCTCGACCCGATGAACCAGGCCGTGGACCACGTCAAGGAAGCCGCGGCCGAACTCGAAGCATTGCCCTGGATCGGACCGGCCATCGGCAAGCGCCTGCAACGCACCCTGCGTGCCATCGACTCGGCACAAGGGCGTGTCAACAAAGTGATTGCCCGCTACGACAAGACCGTCGACGAGGTGCGCAAGGTGCAGGAGCGTGTCGAGGTCTTTTCCGAGCACCTGGGCAAGGCCGGCGCGGCGATCCGCAAGGTGGTGGGCGATGCCCGCGCAGTGGCAAGCGGGGTGCTCGTCACCTTCGGCTTCGCGCCGCGGACAACGCCGGCCGCCGAAGCGATCAAGCCATTTGCGCACCTGCTGGTGTTGCAACCGCTGAAGGCCAATGCCGCACCCTACTACTTCAACCTCGATACCGCAGCGTTCGACCAGTTGCGCCGCCAGACCCGTTTCCGCTGGGCTGCCCAGGAGCGCCTGAGCCGCGACAGCGCGCAGCAGGCAGTCGGCCAGGGCGAGGAGACGATCAGCATCCGTGGTGCGATCTTCCCTGCGTTCAAGGGCGGACTTGGCCAGTTGCAGACCCTGCGCAGCATCGGTCGTCAGTTGCTGCCCCTGAGCCTGACCACCGGTTACGGCGAGGTGCTCGGCAATTGGTGCCTGACCAGTATCGATGAAGACCAGAGCAATCTGCTGGCAGGCGGTATTCCACGCAAACAGGGTTTTTCACTGGAGTTCACCCGCTATGGCGAAGACCTGCAAAACGTCTGACGGCGACCTGCTCGACACCCTCTGCCAGCACTACTACGGCCACCTCAACCGCACGGTCGAAGCCGTACTGGAGGCCAATCAAGGGCTGGCCGACGAAGACCAGCCGCTGCGTGCCGGCGTGATGATCCTGCTGCCCGACCTACCCACTGCCACGGTCAGCAGCGTGCAGCTCTGGGACTGAGCGTAGGCCCATATCCACACCGACAACGGAGGCATGAGTCATGCAACCCGTCTTCAGCATCAATGCCGATGGCAAGGACATCACCGCGCTGATCAACGACCGCCTGCTGCTGCTGCGCACCACCGACAAACCCGGCATGGAGTCCGATACGTTCGAGCTGCGCATCGATGCCCGCGACGGCGCCCTGGCCCTGCCGCCTCGCGGCGCGGTGCTGGAGGTGCACCTGGGCTACGCCGGGCAGCCGCTGACGCTGCTGGGGCGCTTCACCGTCGATGAGGTCGAGCTATCCGGGCCGCCAGATACGCTGGTGATCCGCGGCAAGGCCAGCGACCTGTGCGGCAGTGGCAGAACCATCCGCAGCGGCAGCTGGGAGAACGTTCCGCTGCAACGCATCATCGCCGAGATTGGCGCGCGCAACGGCTGGCAGGCGATCTGCCCGGTCACCCTGAACGTGCCGCGTATCGACCAGTACAACGAATCGGACTTCAACTTCATCACCCGTCTGGCTCGTCAGTACGACTGCACTGGCAAGCTCGCCAACGGCCAGTTGCTGGTACTGCCGCGCCAGGGCGGGCAGAGCGCAAGCGGCAAGACGCTGGGGCTGGTGACGCTGCGGCGCAGCGACGTCAGCCAATGGCAATTTCGCCTGGACGACAAGGCCACCCGCAAGGCCGTGCGCACCCGTCACCAGGACAGTGCCAGCGGTGAGCTAAAAGTGGTCGAGCTGGGCAACGACGCAGGCTCCGAGAGCCAGCGTCCTGTCCATACCGACCGCCACCTGTACCCCAATCGCGCCGCCGCCGAACAGGCTGCCCGCGCACGCTTGGCCAGCTTCAACCGCGAGACGGCCAGCGTGCGCCTGGACATGCCCGGGCGCACTGACCTGTTCGTCGAACGCAGCATCGAGGTGAGTGGTTTTGTCGACGGGCTAGACGGCCAGTACCTGATCAACTCGGTCGAGCAAGTGTTCACCGGCTCTGGCTGGCGGACCACCGTGCAGTGCAACGGTGGCAAGACGGGCAAGGCCGGGAACGCGGGGCGTGCAGCGGACAAGGCCGCCACCCTCAAGGCCTAGGCCTTTTCGACAAGGAGTATCTTCATGCAATCGAGTTTCAACCCGGATGCGATCCAGGTGCTGGACGACCTGCTGAGCCCACAGGAGCTGTCCATGCTCGCCCAGCGGCTGGCCGGCCCTGTGTGGCGTTTCGGCTGGGCGCAGCACTACGGCGTATTGGATCGACCGTGCTGGCATGCCTTCATTGCCGGCAGCGCACGCGAACAACGACAGGACTGCGAGCAGGAACTGCGTGAGCGCGCCGGCTGGACGTTCCTGGCCGATTGGTGGGCCGGCTTCAAGGACAGCCATCTACCGCAGGCAACGTTGCTTGGGGTCTACGCCAATGGCCAGACCAGCGGCCAGGACGGCCCTATCCACCGCGACAACCGCCCGGATGAGCCGGGCAAGACCCTGGTCATGTTCTGCAACGAACACTGGGCTACGGCCTGGGGCGGCGAGCTGCTGTTCTTCAACGCCGCCAAGACCGATGTAATCAAGGCCGTACTGCCCAAGCCCGGGCGAATCGTGCTTTTCGACGGACGCATTCCCCATAGCGCCAGATCGCCCACCGCAAGCTGCAATCGCTTGCGTGTGAGCCTGGCTTTCAAGACCCTCATCAAGGAGTAGATAACCATGGCTGGAACAGTCGAACTGATCGTCGGCTATGTCGACAAGGCGGCGGGCACCGGTGCAGCCGGCACGTCGCTGATCGATCAGTACAATAGCGACAAGGAGGGCTTCGCCCTGGTCAACCAGAGCACCCAGACGGTTGCGACAGTGGCTGGCGTGACTTCCATGGTCAAGCTGACAGCCGGCTTCACGCCGTTCCTGAGCGTGACCACCAACACGCTGGCCGCGACCACCGTGTTCGTCAAGATCACTGCGGAGTACCGCACCGAGCAACCGTTCAACACCGGCGATGTCATCAGTTTGGTAGGCAACGTTGCCGGCGTGGTCGGCGGTATTGCCCTGCTGGCCGGGTTCGGCCCTGCCGCGGCCTTGTTCACAGCGGTCGGTATTGGCGCCAACGTCTCGGGCATCATCACCTCCGACGTCAGGAACAACCTCTACCAGTCGCTGGTGAAACCGGTTTGGGAGCAGTATTTCAGCGCCAATCCCCAGGCCAGCTACCCCGACTACTGGGTGGCACCGGACCTGAAACTGGCCACGCTCGCCGAACTGGGCGCCTACTACGCCGATCGTATTGCTACCACTCACTGGGATCCGGCAACGGGGACGGTGGCGCTGTCCAGCGACAGCCGTGCCGTCTATGAAGAAGGGGCGGCGGCTGGCGGCGGGGGAGGGGGCTATGTTGAAGGAGGCAGCTCCGGTACGGCACCTGTGGTCTACCCTGATCTGCCGGACGCCTGGATCGATATCGGTCCGATCGAGATCGTGAACCCGGGTGATGTGTACCTGGGCAGCGATCAATACCACCGCTGAGGTTCGTGGTAGGGTTGCGCTCCAGCCCAACGGTCATCGATAACGGACATATGGCTTCACTCGCCTCTCAGCTTTCTGCACTCACGCCGCGCCAGCGTTTCATCGTCCTGCTGCTCCTGGCTATCTGTTTCCTTGCTTTCGCCGCGATCTACGGGCGGGGATATCGCGACGATCCTACGTCGGATGACACCAGGCTGTTCACTCTCGACGGTCGACTGACGACCCACCCACAAGTCTGGAAGCCCCAGCCCGAGCTGGTCAGCTTTGGTGTGGCCTACGACCTGGACGGTCAGCGTCGGCAGCAAGGTCTGTATGCTTATCGCAGTGCGTTCGAGCAGGCGGGAATCGGTATGGGCACCGTGCTCAGGCTGACCGTGGAAGGCTCCGGGCGGGTGCGAGCCCTGGCCAGTGAAGAGGGTCGTATTCTGTTCGACGACCGGCTGAACCAACAGGTCATCGAGTGGAACAACACTTCGATCCGCCGCGGTGTAATCGTCAGTGGCGTCATGTCGGCTGCAGCGCTGGCCTTCGCGCTGCTGACCGGTTGGCGCCACCGGCGGCGCATTTTTTCCCGGGGCGGTGCTGCCGAAGGCTGACGTCTTGCACCGATCCTCTGCGCCATTATCCAGGACGCAGTCCACAACCCACTCCCAACCCAGGCATTGCCTGGGTTTTTTTTGCTTGCCAGGGAGGTTCTGCATGCTCACCGAGCGGCAACTCATTCAGATCTATCCGCTCGCCGGCCAGCGTGCCGGCGCGTTTCTCACACCTCTCAACGACGCCATGGCCCGTTGGGAAATCGACCATCCCAAGCGCATCGCCGCCTTTCTCGCCCAGGTCGGTCATGAGTCCGGCCAGTTACGCTATGTGAAGGAACTGGGCAGCGACCGCTACCTTTCACGCTACGACACCGGCCCGCTGGCCCTGCGCCTGGGCAACACCCCTGAGGCTGACGGCGATGGCCAGCTGTATTGCGGTCGCGGCCTGATCCAGGTCACTGGGCGTAACAACTACCAGGCCTGCAGCCGTGCGCTGTTCGGTGATGAGCGGTTGCTGGCGCAACCCCAGCTTCTCGAGCAGCCGCGTTGGGCCTGCGAGTCGGCGGCTTGGTTCTGGCAGTCGCGCGGGCTCAATGCCTTGGCCGATCGTGGTGAATTCAACCGCATCACCCGGCATATCAACGGTGGGCTCAATGGCCTGGATGAGCGCCTCAAGCTCTGGGCCAGGGCCCGGGAGGTCTTGTGCTGAGCCGTTGGCAGCTCTGCGCATGCCTGGCGCTGATGCTGCTGTCGGCGGCACTGGCCTGGCAGGCCCAGGCCTGGCGCTACGAGCGTTTGTTCGCCGAGTCGGACGAGCTCCAGGCGCGCCAGCGAGTGGAGCAGGCCGAGGTGCTCAACGAGCAACTGCGCAACGAGCGCGAGCAGCGCCAGGCGCTTGAGCGACGCCTGCATGACAGCGAGTCCATCCATTTCCAGGAGCTTACCGATGCGCAACAGAATCAGGCTCGTCTGCGTGATCGCCTTGCTACTGCCGATCTGCGCCTGTCGGTCCTGGTCGAACGTGACGCCGCCTGTTCCACAATGCCTGCCGCCACCGGCGCCGGCGGCGTGGATCATGGCACCGTACGCGCCCGACTTGACCCGGCGCATGCTCGACGAATTATCGCCATTACCGACGACGGCGACCGGGGGCTGATCGCCCTGCGTGCCTGCCAGGCGTATATCCGCGCGCTGGCGCCGTGAATCCTTGCCTGGGGGGATGAGGGTGGTAGGGTAGTGCGCAGTCACGCAAGGAGCCTGTCATGGACCCGATCACCGTACTTTCTACCCGCCTGGGCGAACACCTGCGCCGTTTCAATGCGCAGGTGACCACCGCCGAGTCCTGCACCGGCGGGGGCATCGCCGAGGCGATCACCCGTATTCCCGGCAGTTCGGCCTGGTTCGAGGCCGGCTACGTCACCTACTCCAACACCCAGAAGACCCGGCAGCTTGGCGTCCCCGAGGCACTGTTCACCCAGGTTGGCGCAGTCAGCCAGGAGGTGGTCGAGGCCATGGTTCGTGGTGCCCAGGCCGCCAGCGGCGCGCGTTTTGCCGTGGCGGTCAGTGGTGTCGCCGGGCCGGATGGCGGCTCGCCGGCCAAGCCGGTGGGCACTGTATGGCTGGCCTGGGGCGATGGAGGCCGTGTTATCAGCGAGCGCCGTCACTTCGATGGCGACCGCGAGGCGGTGCGCCGACAGACGGTGATCGCTGCGTTAGACGGCTTGTTACAGCTTGGTGCCGAGTAAATCGCTCGACGGGGGTTTGCGGAAACGAATCCCTGTGGAATAATACTGGCTACTTATACAGGTATTCCGGCCATCAGGGCCACGTCGAACACGTGAGGATTTCAATGGACGACAACAAGAAGCGCGCCTTGGCTGCGGCCCTGGGTCAGATCGAACGCCAATTCGGCAAGGGCGCAGTCATGCGCATGGGCGATCACGAGCGCCAGGCTATTCCAGCCATCTCCACCGGCTCGCTGGGCCTGGACATCGCCCTCGGCATCGGCGGCCTGCCAAAGGGCCGTATCGTCGAGATCTACGGCCCGGAATCCTCGGGCAAGACCACGCTGACCCTGTCGGTCATCGCCGAAGCCCAGAAGAACGGCGCCACCTGCGCCTTCGTCGACGCCGAGCATGCCCTCGACCCTGAGTACGCTGGCAAGCTGGGCGTCAACGTCGATGACCTGCTGGTCTCGCAGCCAGACACCGGCGAACAGGCCCTGGAAATCACCGACATGCTGGTGCGTTCCAACGCCGTCGACGTGATCATCGTCGACTCCGTGGCGGCCCTGGTACCCAAGGCCGAGATCGAAGGCGAAATGGGTGACATGCACGTCGGCCTGCAGGCCCGTCTGATGTCCCAGGCGCTGCGAAAGATCACCGGTAACATCAAGAACGCCAACTGCCTGGTCATCTTCATCAACCAGATCCGTATGAAGATCGGCGTGATGTTCGGTAGCCCGGAAACCACCACCGGCGGTAACGCCCTGAAGTTCTACGCCTCGGTCCGCCTGGATATCCGTCGTACTGGCGCGGTGAAGGAAGGCGACGAAGTGGTCGGTAGCGAAACGCGCGTCAAGATCGTCAAGAACAAGGTTTCGCCACCCTTCCGTCAGGCCGAGTTCCAGATTCTCTACGGCAAAGGTATCTACCGTAACGGCGAGATCATCGACTTGGGCGTCTCTCAAGGCCTGGTCGAGAAGTCCGGCGCCTGGTACAGCTACCAGGGCAACAAGATCGGCCAAGGCAAGGCTAACGCCGCCAAGTACTTGCAAGAGAACCCGGCCATCGGTTCGGAAATCGAGAAGCAGATTCGTGAGAAGCTGTTGACCTCCGGCGCTGTCGCCGCGGCTGCCAAGGCTGCCGCCGCCGAAGCTGATGCCGACGATATGGCTGATGCTGAAGCCGGTTATTGATATCGCTGGTTGATCGCACATGTCGTCCGTCGTACTCGACACCCCCGTCGCCGTTCGGCGGACAGCCATGGACCTGCTTGCGCGCCGCGAGCACGGTCGTGTCGAGCTGACTCGTAAGCTGCGTCAGCGCGGCGCCACGGATGAGCTGATCGAGCCCGCGCTTGATCGGCTTGCCGAGGAAGGCCTGCTCAGTGAGGCCCGCTATCTGGAGAGCTTCATCTCCTACCGTTCCAACGCCGGTTATGGTCCAGCGCGTATTCGTGAAGACCTGAGCCAGCGAGGGTTGAACCGTGGCGATATCGATCAGGCACTGCGCGAAAGCGGTGTAGATTGGTCAGCCCGCTTACGGGACGTCTGGCAGCGCAAGTTCGCCGGGCAACGCCCTCAGGATCCTCGCAGCCGAGCGCAGCAAACACGCTTTCTCGCCTACCGTGGTTTTTCCATGGACATGATCGGGCGACTGCTCAGCGGGCGCGATCTCGACGATTGACGGCCAGTGCGGCTGACATGGCAGACATCTGCCTGGTCAGCCGCACTGGCCGTTTTTCGTTCAACTGACTTTCAACGCTTCCCGGGCATGTTGCGTCGTGTGCATCGGTTGGGGTTTGGCCCAGTTTTCCGGCAGGTTGATGAAGTCCACCAGTTCACGCAGGCGTCCCTGGTCACGGCCGTTGAAGGCGAAGGTCAGGCGGGTCAGGTGGTTGAAGTCGCCGACTTCATGTTCTGCGCTGCTGTCGGCTTGCTGATGGTATTTGCCACTCAGGCGCAGGTCGGCGAAGCCCTCCTGAATGTCGTATAGCGCCGCCTCGCTGAGGGGGTGCAGCATCCGGATCACGAACTGGTTCTTCAACCAGCGACTGGAGTGGTAATTGCTGTAGAACTGGTTGATTTCCTCCACAGCCTCGTCAGCGCTGTGTACCAGACGTACCAGTTTCAGGTCGCTGGGGAGTATGTAGCGGTTCTCTTCCAATTGACGGCTGATGAAGCTCAGTGCGTCCTGCCAGAAACTCCCGCCAGGCGAGTCGAGCAACACCACCGGTACCAGAGGGCTTTTACCCGTCTGGATCAGGGTCAGCACTTCGAGTGCCTCGTCGAGGGTGCCAAAACCACCCGGGCAGAGCACCAAGGCGTCAGCTTCCTTGACGAAGAACAGCTTGCGGATGAAGAAGAAGTGGAAGGGCAGCAGTTGATCGGTGCCATCCACCGTTGCGTTGGCATGCTGCTCGAAGGGCAAGGTGATGTTGAAACCCAGGCTGTTTGCTGCCCCGGCGCCTTCGTGGGCAGCGGCCATGATGCCGCCCCCGGCCCCGGTGATGACCATCAGGTCGGAGCGGGCGAGGCTGGCGCCCAGCTCTCGGGCCAGGGCATACATCGGGTGTTCCTGAGGCGTGCGCGCCGAGCCGAATACAGTGACTTTGCGTCGCCCCTTGTAGCGTTCGAGGGTGCGGAAGGAGTGGTCCAGTTCGCGCAGGGCCTGCAAGGTGATCTTGGCATTCCATCGGTTGGCGTCGTCGAAGGCCATGCGCAGGATGGTCAGCATCATGTCGCGGTAGAGCGGCAGGTTGGGGCTGTCCGGTGCCACCAGTTGCAGTTGTTCATCAATCTTGTTCAGGTCGATCCCCTGCTCCCTGAAATGATCGGACAGACGTTCATTCGGTAGGTAAGGCATTCAGCGTCTCCTTCTGCAGCAAAACCTCTGACCGGGTCGATGGGGTGTCCCGGCCGCGACACCGCGTGTGTCGCTGGCTGCTGTCGCTCGAGTGTGCATCTCGAGCATTGCAGTAGGCCTTCAAGGCCGTGATGCAGTGGCGTGAGTCCATCTTGTCTTTTGTCGTTGCGGGTCCGGCAACGTCGTGGCGCGGCAATCTCCTGTGCTTGCCGCTGACGCGTGCTGTTCGCTTTCAATCTAGACGCTGGCGAGCGATCCTGCCGGTTTGCGGCTGCAAACCGTTCGTCTGATAGGATCCAATCCGTGCAGGGGTTTGATTAACTGAAAGACAACGGCGCGATGCAGGGAGGTCGCGGTATGCATCGGTTGGTCATTGAGGTGGACTTGCAGTTGTATGAACTGCTCAGGCGTGCGGCCCAGGACCATCAATTGAGCCTGGAGGGCGAGTGCCTGCGCAGGTTGCAAGGCGCCGACAGGCAATCACGTTACCTTCAGGCCTTGCTGGCGGATCTGCGCGCCGATGAGGAGCAACGGCGCGCCAGCGACGATCAGGTCGCCTGAATCACTTCTTCTTGTTGCCGGCCGTGCAGCTGGCAGCATCGAACGCCTGGTCCATGACCGGCTGGTTGGTCTTGTAGACGGTGAAGCGGTAGACCATTACCGCGCCCTTGGTCATCAGTTGGCGGTAGCCTGTGTTGCGGCAGACGCTGTCGCCCAGCTGGCTGCGCACCAGCGCCGGGTTTTCCAGCATGCGCTGGGCATGTTCTTCGCGCACGCTCAGGTGGTTGACCAGCGCCTTGCCCTTCTCGACGGTGTATCCCTGATCGAGGATGTCTTCGTTGACGGCGCGTGGCGTGCCGACGCTGCTCTCCTTGGCAACCTTCTGCAGCATCTGGTTCAGCTCGTAGTCCTGCTTGGACGCCGCATTGGCTGCGAGCGGCAGGGCGAGCAGCAGGCTCAGGGTCGGGACGATAAGACGCAGCATGAATCTCTCCTGGTTCGGTAACTGGCGCTTTGACCTGCGCCTTCTGGCGGCGTTCCATGAACGCGTCGCTCAACGGGCGCAGCGGCTGCCAAAGGCGCGATTATAAGGGAGCGCGCTTGTAGCCTGCACGGCAATCCTGTGGCTGCTCTGGTAGACTCACGTCTTTGTTCCCCGCCGAGTTGTCGCAGTGTCCATCCCATTCCTGTCCACAGGCTTGCAGCCATGAGCCATGCGGTAGCGCGCCTGCGCGCCGAGCGTCTGGCGCGCAGCAACAAACCTTTCGTCGCCCGCGGTTCGCGCGCTGATCGCTGCCCGGACTGCCGGGTGATCGCCAGCCATTGCCTGTGCGCCTGGAAGCCTCGGGTCGACGCCCGGGCCGGCATGTGTCTGGTGATGCACGACACCGAGCCATTGAAGCCGACCAACACCGGCTGGCTGATCGCCGATCTGATCGAAGATACCTGGGCCTTCGGCTGGCAGCGCACCGATGTCGACGCGCGTTTGCTGGCGCTGCTCGAACAACCCCAGTGGCAGCCCTATATCGTCTTCCCTGGTGAGTTCGTCGCACCGGAGCGGGTGGTCAACGAGGTGGTGTGCGAGCCTGGCAAGCGGCCGCTGTTCATCCTGCTCGACGCCACCTGGACCGAAGCGCGCAAGATGTTTCGCAAGAGTCCGTACCTGGATCGCTTCCCGGTGCTGAGCCTGGAGGCCGAGCAGATGTCGCGCTACCGCCTGCGCCGCTCCAAGCGTGACGATCATTTCTGCACCGCGGAAGTGGCGGCCATGTGTCTGGACCTGGCCGGCGACAACCGTGCCTCCCAAGCGCTGGATGCCTACCTCGACGTGTTCAGCCTGCATTACCTCAGCGGCAAGCGACACCTGGCACTGGACGACCAGGATGAGCCGCATCAACGCTTGCATACCTTCCTATAGTCCAAGGGGCAAGCGAGCCGGATTGGTTCATACTGTCGAGCAGGTCGCCAGGGTGGGCGAGGCCGCCGGGCAATTGGCTTGACCACCCGGACGGTGCTCGGCATCCTTGGCGCCGATTCGGCCACGACGCAGCCGCCATCCCAGGCTGCGGTCGTGCCCTTGCCGCAGGCGGCGCCGTCGCCCGCGCCTTGAGTTGCCCGCCAGGCACAGGCTCCGTACCCCGCAGCGCCTGGCACAGAACAGGACCCCTGGATCGATGGCTACATATGAAATCCTGATTGCCGATGACCATCCGCTGTTCCGTAGTGCCTTGCGCCAAGCCGTGACCCTCGGCCTCGGGCAGGACGTACGGCTGGTGGAGGTGGCAAGCATCGCCGAACTGGAAACACGCCTGACCGAGAAATCCGACTGGGACCTGGTCCTGCTCGACTTGAACATGCCGGGGGCCTATGGCTTCTCCGGTCTGGTCCTGCTGCGCGGGCAGTATCCGCAGATTCCGGTGGTGATGGTGTCGGCGCAGGAAGAGGCGGCCGTGGTGGTCAAGTCCCGCGAGTTCGGGGCCAGCGGTTTCATTCCCAAGTCCAGCCCGCTGGAAACCATCCAGGACGCCGTGCGCAAGGTGCTCGACGGCGAAGTGTGGTGGCCGCCGCAGGCGTTCGAAAAGGTTGATGTGTCGGCCGAGGCCAAGGCCGCCAGCGAGGGGCTTGCGAGCCTGACGCCGCAGCAGTTCCGGGTACTGACCATGGTCTGCGAAGGTTTGTTGAACAAGCAGATCGCCTACGAGCTGAGCGTCTCGGAGGCGACCATCAAGGCCCACGTCACTGCGATCTTCCGCAAACTGGGCGTTCGCACCCGGACCCAGGCCGCATTGCTGCTGCAACAACTTGAATCGGTTTCAGCTAACTGAGCCTCGCGGCTTCACGCTTTTTTGACCCAGGCTGGACTAGCCTGCAGGCCTTTTCCAGGTGAATTGACTCACATGTCGCCATTCAAGGGCCAGACCGGCCTGAAACGCATCTTCAACGCCGCCGGCTATTCGCTGGACGGCCTGCGCGCCGCCTTCAAGGGCGAGGCTGCCTTCCGCCAACTGGTGCTGCTCAACGTGCTGCTGATCCCGACTGCCTTCTGGTTGCCGGTCAGCCGCGGCGAGCGTGCGATCCTGATCGCCGTGTGCCTGCTGGGGCTGATCGTCGAGCTGCTCAACTCGGCGGTCGAGGCTGCCATCGACCGCATCTCGCTGGAGCGTCACCCCTTGTCGAAAAACGCCAAGGACATGGGCAGTGCCGCGCAGTTGGTGGCAATGAGCATGGTGGCGCTGGTCTGGGGCGTGATCCTGCTCGGCTAGCGCTTAGGCGATGGCCGGCAGCACGATCTCGTCGCTGCGCTGCACCCCCGCAGTAAAGCTGCGGCACAGCTCGAGAAACTCACGCATGGCCGAGGTCTGGTACTTCTGCTTGTGCCAGATGAAGTAAAACTGCCGCAGCAGATCCAGCTCCGGTGTTTCCACCGCCACCAGGCTGCCGCGCCTGAAAGCGTCGCGCAACGCGAGGCGTGAAATGCAGCCGATCCCCAGACCCGACTCCACGGCGCGTTTGATCGCTTCCGTATGTTCGAGCTCCAGACGGATGTTCAGGTTGGCGCGGTGGTGGCGCATGGCCTGGTCAAAGGTCAGGCGGGTGCCTGAGCCTTGTTCGCGCAAGATCCACGCCTCCTGGGACAAGGCCTCGATATTGGCGCGGCCGACCTTGGCCAGTGGATGCTGCGGGGCGCAGAACACCACCAGTTCGTCCTCGACCCAGGGTTGCACCTCCAGGTCAGGGTGGTTGCAGTCACCCTCGATAAGACCCAGGTCAATTTCGTAGTGGGCTACCTGTTGCACAATGTGCGCCGTATTCTGCACGTGCAGCTTGACCTGGCTTTCCGGGTGCACCTGCATGAAGCTGCCGATCAGCAGCGTTGCCAGGTAGTTCCCGATGGTCAGGGTGGCACCGACGGCGAGCGAGCCGAAGCCGGACTTGCCGTTGAGCAGGTCTTCGATTTCCTTGGCCTGGTCGAGCAGGGCTACTGCTTGGGGCAGCAACTGATGGCCCAGGGCGTTGAGGCTCAGGCGCTTGCCGGCGCGATCGAACAGCTGGCAGCTGGACTGGCGCTCCAGTTCGGTGATGGAAGTACTGGCCGCCGACTGCGAAAGGGCCAGTACATTGGCCGCTCGCGATACGCTTTGATGCTGGGCGACGGCGACGAAGACTTGAAGCTGGCGGAGAGTGAATCGCATATCTATATAACCGATAAGTCATATCTTGATAATTCAGTTAACAGATATTCTCGCTGCCACTAAACTATCGCGCAACTGCGCGTCTTGCGCGCGCCGCGTTTTTCTTCAGGAGCCCCATTAGATGAGCAACATGAACCACGAACGTGTCCTCAGTGTGCATCACTGGAACGACACCCTGTTCAGCTTCAAGTGCACCCGCGATCCGGGCCTGCGCTTCGAGAACGGTCAGTTCGTGATGATCGGCCTGCAGCAGGAAAGCGGCCGTCCGCTCATGCGTGCCTATTCGATCGCTTCGCCGAACTGGGAAGAGCATCTGGAGTTCTTCAGCATCAAGGTGCCGGACGGTCCGCTGACCTCCCAGCTGCAGCACCTGAAGGAAGGCGACGAGATCATCATCAGCAAGAAACCGACCGGCACCCTGGTGCTGGACGACCTGAACCCAGGCAAGCACCTGTACCTGCTGAGCACCGGTACTGGCCTTGCGCCGTTCATGAGCGTGATCCAGGACCCGGAAACCTACGAGCGTTTTGAAAAGGTGATCCTGGTCCATGGCGTGCGCTACGTGAACGAAGTCGCCTACCGCGAGTTCATCACCGAGCACCTGCCACAGAATGAATTCTTCGGCGAAGCGGTGCGTGAGAAGCTGATCTACTACCCGACCGTGACCCGCGAGCCGTTCGAGAACCAGGGCCGTCTGACCGATCTGATGCGCAGCGGCAAGCTGTTCAGCGACATCGGCCTGCCACCGATCAACCCGCAGGACGATCGTGCGATGATCTGCGGCAGCCCGAGCATGCTCGACGAGACCAGCGAAGTACTCGACAGCTTCGGCCTGAAGATCTCTGCGCGTATGCGTGAGCCGGGTGATTACCTGATCGAGCGCGCATTCGTCGAGAAGTAAGGCGAATTGCGGCATAAAAAAACGCAGACTTGGGTCTGCGTTTTTTTATGCCTGGAAAGTGTGAATTCAGGCTTCGCGTGCAACCTCCAGCACCCGGATCACCTCCGGCTGCGGATAATGCCAGCGCACCTGCACATCCCAGAACTTCACTCCGTAGAGCCGTTCCGGCGCTGGCACCTGATAGGCCGGGCGTGGATCCTGGGCCAGGCACTGTTCGATGAGTTCCACCAGTGGTTCTGCCAGGCGCAGAGCGTGCTCGTGGGCCTGGTGCAGGGCGCTATCGCTCCACTGCACGTTGATCGGCAGTGGCGCATCGCTGGCCATCTGGTTGATGGCATTGTCGATGCTGTCGGCGTAGGGCACGTAGGGTTTGATGTCGAGCACCGGCGTTCCGTCGAGCAGATCGATACCTGACAACAGCAGGCGTCCGGGCTCTACAGCTTCAAGGCGCACCACCGACTGGCCGATCCCGTTGGGGCGATGGGTGGCACGCGTGGCGAACACGCCCATGCTCTTGTTGCCGCCCAGGCGCGGCGGGCGCACCTTCAGCCGGGGCTTTTCCTCCAGTGCTTGGTGGAACAGGAACAGCAGCCACACGTGGCTGACCTGCTCCAGGCCCTGTACCGCGTCGCCCTGGTCGAACGGCGGCAGCAACTCCAGCACGCCGCGTGCCGCGGGCGCCAGGCGGGGCTGGCGGGGGATGGCGAACTTCTCCTTGAAGCAGGAGCGGACGATGCCGACCGGTGTGACGCTGTGCTGCATGATCGGCTCAGCCACGCACGCGAAGGGTCAGGCCCTTGAGGAAGTTGCGCAGCAGCTGGTCCTGGCAGGGGCGGTAGTTGTCATGGCCGACCTTGCGAAACAGCGCGCTGAGTTCGGGCTTGGACACCGGGAAATTGACCGATTTGAGGATCGCGTGCAGGTCGTCTTCCTTGAGTTCGAAAGCCACCCGCAGTTTCTTCAGCACGGTGTTGTTGGTCACCGGCAGCTCGACGGGCTGGGGCGCACGGTTGTCGTCCTTGCCACGGCGGTGGATCACCAGGCCATCGAGGAAATGCGCCATGACGCGCTCCGGGCAACGCACATAGCCGGCTTCGTCTTCCTTCTTGATATAGCCGGCAAGCACCACCGGGTTCACTTCAAGGCCGGACAGGGCGATGATTTCGGCCATCTTGGCGTCGTTCACCTTGAGCATGTAGCGCAGGCTGCGCAGGACATCGTTGTGGTTCATGTGACTCGAATCCTTTTCTGAGCCGCACCTTGCGGCGCGGCGGTATCGCTTAGAAGCGTTCGCTGCCGGACAGGTAGCGCCATTGGCCCAGGGGCAGCTTGCCCATCGACACGCCACCCAGGCGAATGCGGCGCATGCCGAGCAGTTCCAGGCGCAGGTAGGCGCAGATTTCGGAGATCTGCCCGGGCTGAGGGTTCTTCAGGGCCAGGCGCAGGTGGGTTTCGTTCTGCCAACTGGCTTTGGCCCGGGGCAGTTCCCGGTCATTGCGGGTCGCACCACGGGCCAGGCGCTCCAGGGCCTGGGGCGTGGTTTCGCCGCGCACCTCGAGGATGTACTCCTGTTCCAGACGGCGCAGGTCGGCGTCGATCTTGCGGGTGACACGCCAGTCCTGGCTGAATACCTGCAGGCCGCTGGCGCCGCGTTCGAGCGGGGCGGTGCAGGTCAATCTGGCGAAGTGCCCGTGCAGGGGGCGCACGCCTTCGCGGTGGGTTTCGCTGAGGCTGGCCATGTTCATGCTGGCGCGGGCAGTTTCACTGTCCTGGCCCTTGGGCTGGTTGAGCAGCAAGGTAACCGGCTCCAGTGTTTCGGCACGTGCCCCCGGGAGCAGTTCGACACGCTGGGTTTCAACCTTGAACTGCGGTTGCTCGACCACCACGCCATCGACCGTGACCCAGCCCCCTTCGATGTACAGTTCGGCCTCGCGGCGTGAGCAGCCGAGCTGTTCGATGAGGCGTTTGGACAGGCGGACGGGTTCGGACATGAGCTGAGGGTTCGCAGGGCAGGGAAAGGTGCTTATTGTACCTGCCCGTGCCATGTTGCGGCTGTGAATCTGCGCTGTTCGGGCCATTTCAGGCGCGGCTGACGGGCCGTGCCTACCGCGGTGCGCGGATCAGTCGCATGTGCAGCAGTGGATAGGGTTGTCCGAGGCCATCGGTTTCCGAGCGTCCCGCCACTTCGAAGCCCTCGTGCAGGTAGAAACCCAGCGCCTGAAGGTTCTGTTCGTTGACGTCCAGGCGTTCGGCGTTGAGCTCCTCGATGGCATGGCGCAGCAGACGCTTGCCAACCCCCAGGCCGCGATGTTCGGGGTCAACGAAGAGCATGTCGACACGACCGTTGGCGACACCGGCAAAGCCGAGGATCCTGCGTTGGGCGTCCCGGCAACAGATCAGCATCACGGCATCCAGGTAGCGGCGCAGCACGTGATCGCGCAGCAGCACGATGTAGGCGTCAGGGAGAAAATCATGGGTGGCGCGCACCGACGCTTCCCAGATACGGACCAGTTCGGGGTAGTCGTTGTAGTGGGGGGTATGCAGCGTCAGGGGCAAGGACATTCTGTATTCCTCTGGTAGTGAGGAAAACATAGATGCTTGATGACAGTTTTGCGGAGTTTTTCTTCAAAGCTTGCCCCTTCGCGGCGTGTGGCCGCGAAGGGGCGGGGCTTGCGTCTCGATCAGACCGGTTCGGCCCACATGTCGTATTCGTCGGCATCGACAATACGGCAACGTACCTTGTCGCCCGGCTTGAAGCCGTGGTCACCGTCGATGAACACGCTGCCGTCGATTTCCGGCGCGTCGAAGAAGCTGCGGCCTACCGAACCCTGCTCCTCGACTTCGTCGATCAGTACCTCGATCTCCTTGCCGATACGCAGTTGCAGGCGTGCGCTGCTGATCGCCTGCTGGTGGGCCATGAAACGGTCCCAGCGATCCTGCTTGACGTCATCCGGGACTTCTTCCAGGCCCATGTCGTTGGCTGGGGCGCCTTCGACCGGCGAGTACTGGAAGCAGCCGACGCGGTCGAGCTGGGCTTCGGTCAGCCAGTCGAGCAGATACTGGAAGTCCTCTTCGGTCTCGCCGGGGAAGCCGACGATGAAGGTCGAGCGGATCACCAGTTCCGGGCACTGCTCGCGCCAGTTCTTGATGCGCGCGAGGGTACGGTCCTCGAAGGCCGGGCGTTTCATGGCCTTGAGCACCTTGGGGCTGGCGTGCTGGAACGGGATGTCCAGGTACGGCAGGATCTTGCCGGCGGCCATCAGCGGGATCACGTCATCGACGTTGGGGTAGGGGTAGACATAGTGCAGGCGCACCCAGGCGCCCAGGCTGCTCAGGGCTTCGCACAGCTCGAGCATGCGGGTCTTGACCGGGCGACCGTTCCAGAAGTCGGTCTTGTACTTGACGTCGACGCCATAGGCGCTGGTGTCCTGGGAAATCACCAGGATCTCCTTGACCCCAGCCTTGACCAGGCGCTCGGCCTCGCTCAGCACTTCGCCGACCGGACGGCTGACCAGCTTGCCGCGCATCGACGGGATGATGCAGAAGCTGCAACTGTGGTTGCAGCCTTCGGAAATCTTCAGGTAAGCGTAGTGGCGCGGGGTCAGCTTGACGCCCTGCGGCGGCACCAGGTCGATCAGTGGGTTGTGGTCCTGGCGCGGTGGCACCACCTCGTGCACGGCATTGACCACCTGCTCGTACTGCTGGGGGCCGGTGACCGACAGCACGCTGGGGTGCACGTCACGGATGGTGCCTTCCTCGACACCCATGCAGCCGGTGACGATGACCTTGCCGTTTTCCTTGATCGCTTCGCCGATCACTTCCAGCGACTCGGCCTTGGCACTGTCGATGAAGCCGCAGGTGTTGACCACCACCACGTCGGCGTCTTCGTAGGTCGGAACGACTTCATAGCCTTCCATGCGCAGTTGGGTGAGGATGCGCTCGGAGTCGACCAGGGCTTTTGGGCAGCCCAGGGAGACAAAGCCGACCTTCGGCGTGGCGGGAGTGGTGGACATGACTAACCTCGGTATTGAAACAGGTCGCGCCTGCCAGTGGCGGCGTGATCCGGGCGGGCGTTTTTGGCGCCTCTGATCAAAAAGTGCGCAATTCTAGCGAGCGCAAGGTCGCTTGACCAGCAGAAAAGCGACGAGCGCTGCGCTATGCTTCGCGCCGTTGTGTCCGGGTAGCAATGATAGCCGGATGACGACAGCGGTCCGGGCGCTGCGAGCATGCCGTCCGGTGCGAATACTATCGGCCCCGAAGGGCCGTCTGCGGGAGTGGTCGATGGTTCAGGCAAGCAGTCACGCCGAGGGCGGGCATGGGGCGGCACGCCCTTTGGGCCTGCTGGTGGCAGCTGTGGGGGTGGTCTATGGCGATATCGGCACCAGCCCGTTGTATACCCTTAAGGAAGTCTTTACCGGCGGTTATGGCGTACAGGTCGACCACGACGGGGTGCTGGGCATCCTGTCGCTGATTCTCTGGTCGCTGCTGTGGGTCGTGTCGTTCAAGTACGTGATGTTCATCCTGCGCGCCGACAACCAGGGCGAGGGCGGCACCATGGCGCTCACCGCGCTGGCGCGGCGTGCCACGGCGGGGCATCCGCGGCTGCGCATGCTGATGGTCGGCTGTGGGCTGGTCGGCGCCTCGCTGTTCTATGGCGACAGCATGATCACCCCGGCAGTCTCGGTGCTGTCGGCGGTCGAGGGCATGGGGCTGGCGTTCGATGGCATCGACCACTGGGTGGTGCCGATCTCGCTGGTAGTGCTGGTGGTACTGTTCCTGGTGCAGAAGCATGGCACCGAGAAGATCGGCAAGGCCTTTGGCCCGATCATGGTTGCGTGGTTCCTCGTGCTGGCTGCGCTCGGGGTGCATGGCATCCAGCAGAGCCCGGAAGTGCTCAAGGCGTTCAATCCCGGGTGGGCGTTGAACTTCTTCATCGTCCATCCCGGAATGGGCGTGGCGATTCTCGGTGCGGTGGTGCTTGCGCTGACCGGCGCCGAGGCGCTGTACGCCGATATGGGCCACTTCGGGCGCAAGCCGATCGCCCGTGCCTGGTTTGCCCTGGTGCTGCCAGCGTTGGTGCTCAACTACTTCGGCCAGGGCGCGATGCTGTTGCAAAACCCCGAGGCTGCGCGCAACCCCTTCTACCTGCTGGCACCAAGCTGGGCACTGCTGCCGCTGGTGGGGCTGGCGACCATGGCCACGGTGATTGCCTCCCAGGCGGTGATTTCCGGTGCCTTCTCCCTGACCCGCCAGGCCATCCAGCTGGGCTACGTGCCGCGCATGCAGATCCAGCACACCTCCAGTGACGAGCAGGGGCAGATCTACATCGGTGCAGTGAACTGGACCCTGATGGTCGGCGTCGTGCTGCTGGTGATTGGCTTCGAGTCTTCCGGTGCCCTGGCGGCGGCCTATGGGGTGGCGGTGACCGGCACCATGCTCATGACCACTATCCTGGTCGCCGCAGTGATGCTGCTGCTGTGGAAGTGGCCACCGGTGCTGGCAGTCCCGCTGCTGGTGGGGTTCCTGTTGGTGGACGGGCTGTTCTTCGCCGCCAACGTGCCGAAGATCGTGCAGGGTGGTGCTTTCCCGGTACTGGCGGGGATCGTCTTGTTTGTGCTGATGAGCACCTGGAAGCGTGGCAAGCAGATTCTCGTCGAGCGTATCGATGAGGGGGGCCTGCCGTTGCCGGTGTTCATCAGCAGCATTCGTGTGCAGCCACCGCATCGTGTCGAGGGGACAGCAGTGTTCCTCACGGCGCGTGCCGATGCGGTGCCCCATGCGTTGTTGCACAACATGCTGCACAACCAGGTGCTGCACAGCCAGGTCGTACTGTTGACGGTGGTCAGCGAGGATCGGCCGCGGGTGCCGGAGTCGGAGCGTTTCGAGGTCGAGGCCTATGGCGACGGGTTCTTCCGCGTATTGCTGCACTTTGGCTTCATGGATGAACCGGACGTACCCGCGGCACTGCGGCTGTGCCATCTGGAAGAGCTGGATTTCAGCCCCATGCGCACCACCTACTTCCTCAGCCGCGAGACGGTGATCGCCTCGCGCCTGGAAGGCATGTCGCGCTGGCGCGGGAACCTGTTCGCGTTCCTGCTGAAGAATGCCAACGGCAACCTGCGCTTCTTCAACCTGCCGCTGAACCGAGTGATCGAGCTGGGAACCCAGGTCGAGATCTGACTCAAATAACAAGGGCCGCATCGCGGCCCTTGTTGTTCTTACTGCTCTGCGACGTTCGACTTGCCCTGACGGGTTTCGATCTCGCCGATCAGGCGCTTGGCCAGCGCCGGGTAGTTCTCGTCGAAGTGATGGCCGCCTGGCAGCTTCATGCGCTCGCCGACGGCCGTCTTGTCGGTGCAGCCGCTCTCGTCGGTTTCTTCCACACCATAGATGCACACCACCTTGGCGGCAGGCAGCTTGGCCATCTCCGGCCCGGTCGGGGCCTCCTGGCCTTCCTTGCCCAGCCAGCCTTCCACTTCGATCTCGAAGCTGCCACTGCGGGCGAAGGCCAGTAGGATCACCGCGTCGATGCGCTTCTGGTCGGCTTCCGGCAGGCGATTGTAGATGGCCGGCAGGACATCGGCACCGAACGAATAGCCGGTCAGCACGAAGCGCTTGGTGCCCCATTTCTGACGATAGTGCTGCATCAGCTCCGACAGGTCGGCAGCGCTCTGTTCAGGCGTCTTGTGCTGCCAGTAGTAGCGCAGGGTGTCGATGCCGACCACCGGGTAGCCGAGCTTGGCCATCTCGCCCGCCACGTCGCGGTCCAGGTCGCGCCAGCCGCCGTCACCGGAGAGGAACAGGGTGACGGTGTCGGTGGTCTGGCCGGCTGGCACTTCCACCACGGGAATCGCCAGGGCGTTACCGTCGCGACCGACCAGGGCCTGGGTCAGTTGGGCCTTGAGCACCTGCGGCAGGTGAATGTCATAGTCGCTGATGCTGGTTTCGGCGTTGGCCTGGTCGCGCACGAAGGCAGCGCTGGCATCGTCGGGGTTGTCGTTCCAGGCCACGTTCCAGTGACCGTGGGCAGCGGTTTTGGGCAGCTCGATCTTGCAGTCTGGCTGTTCGAGGTTGAAGTCGACCGAGATCGCCCGGGCCTTGTCGTCGTTCTGCCCGGCCAGCCAGCGCCAGGCCTGCGAGGCGCCTGGCCCGATGCCGGCAACCAGGGTCGGCTTGCCGGAGAGCTTGCCCATGGCCTGGTCCAGCGCCACCTGCTGCTTGCTGCAGTCGCCGGTCGGCAGGATCACCTGCACCAGTTGAGCCTCACCGGCCTGGCTGAGGTCCAGCAGTTGCTTGTCGGTCAGTGCCTGATCATGGGGCACGCCAACTGCCACCAGGGTCTTGGCGCGTACGCCGGGTGTGACCCGGGTCAGGTTACTGCCATCGTCCAGCGTGAAGTGCTCGATACGGGCTTCGGGGGCAGGGCGGGTCCACAGCCAGAAGGCCCCGCCGCCAGCCAGCACGGCGAGCAGCAGGGGGATCAGCAGGTACAACCAGTAACGTCGAGTCATCAGCGTTTCACCAATCCAGTCAGGCCGCCAGCAATCAGGGCGGCAGTATCAGCCAGTGCAACCAGGGGGTCCAGCCCGGCTGGCACAGCCATGTAACGGGGTTCCCAGTCCGGCTGGAACTTGTCCTTGAAGCGCCGCAGGCCCTGGAAGTTGTAGAGCTGCTCGCCGCGCTGGAACACCATCGAGCCCAAGCGTTGGGTCAGCGGTGCGCCGCGACGCGGTTGCAGGCCGGAAAGCGGCACCATGCCCAGGCTGAAGCGGGCATAGTCGTGGCTTTTGTAATGCAGGATGAGGCCGAGCATCATGAATTCCATGGTCAGCTTCGGTGCCTCGGGGTGTGCGCGCATCAGGTCCAGGCTGGCCAGTTCGTTGCTGTGGGTTTCCAGCAGGTTGGCGAAGGCCACCGGACGGCCCTGGAAGCGGATCAGTGCGATACGGAAATGTTGCAGGTACTCCGGGCTGAAGCGGCCCAACGAGAAACCTTTTTCGCGCACGTTCTTGCCGGCCAGCCAGGCGTCGGAGATTTCCCGGAGCTCTTGCAAGGGCGCATGCCCGGGTTCGTGGACTTCCAGGGTCAGGCCGTCACGGCCGCCGCGGTTCCAGGTGTAGCGCAGGTCCTTCATCTCCTTGCCCTTGGCTTCGAGGTCGAAGCGGCGCAGGTCGACCCGCGCCTCTTCGCCAAGCTTGATCGCGGTCAGGCCGATGTCCATGTAGAACGGCAGGTTTTCCGCGCGCACCTGGTAGAACACCGGGCGGGCATGGTGCAGGTCGCAGAGGTCGCGGAACTGCCAGATCATCTCGGCACGCTCCTGTGCCGGGCCGATCGGGTCGTACAAGGCGACCAGGCTGCGGCCGCGACGGGCATACATGAGGAAGGCGTTGTCGTTGGGGTGGAACAGCAGCGCCTTGTCACCCGTCAGGGCCAGGCCACCGTCGGGCTGATCGGACGCCAGCAGAATACGGTTGGCGCGCTGCAGTTCGTCTTCGCTCGGCAGGTGAATCACCGGGCGCGCGGTGCGCAGCAGCCAGGTCAGGGCGACGATCACCAGCAGTACTGCACTGCCCAGTGCAGCGCGCAGGCCGCGCGGAGCATCGGCGTCGAGGGTGAATTGCCACCACAGTTTGTGGCTGTAGGGGACGTCCTGATAGGCGAACAGCAGCAGCCATACCGAGGCACCGACCACGCAAGCGCTGGCTACCAGGTAGATCGGCGAGAACGGCAGCTCCAGCAGGCGGCTGGGGCGATAGAACGAGCGCCGGAACAGGGCCAGCAGGGCGGTGGTGAAGATCATCATCGACGCCTCTTCCCAGTCGAAGCCCTTGAGCAGCGACAGCAGTGCGCCCGTCAGCAGCAACACCGTGGTCAGCAGCCAGGCCGCCGACAGGCGGCGACGCAGGCCCTGTGCCAGCAGCAGGCAGAGGACGCCGATCAGGCTTGCGCCGAAGTGCGAGGCGTCGATCAGGCGATGCGGGATGAGAAAGCCCATGTGCTCCAGGCGGCTGTCGATCTCCGGGGTCACGCCGGAAAACAACAGCACCACGCCGGACAGAAACACCAGGATCGCCAGCACGGGAGCGGCGAGCCCGGACGCTGCCTTGATCGCCTGTTGGGCGAACAGCAGGCGGCGGGCTTCGTTGACCAACAGCAGAACGCAGGCCACCAGCAACGGCAGCACGACGTAGATCAGGCGATACAGCAGCAGCGCCGCGGCCAGTGGGGCGGCGCCCAGTTCGTTGGCGAAGGCCGCGAGGAGGATCGCTTCGAACACACCGACACCGCCGGGCACATGGCTGAGTACACCCGCCGCGAGGGCCAGCAGGTAGACCAGAACGAAAGCACCGAATGGCGGGGCTTCGGGCAACAGCAGGTAAAGCACCGTGGCGGCGGCGGCAACGTCCAGTGCGGTGATGACCAGTTGCAGGGCGGTCAGGCGTGCACTGGGCAGGCGCAGGGTGCGGCGTCCGACCTGCACCAGCAGATTGTCGGCCAGGGGCTGCTCGGCAGCGCGGCGACGATAGAGCCCCACCGCCAGGACGGCGCAGGCCAGCAACACCGCGGTGGCGATGCTGCCCAGCAGTACCGGGGACATACGCAATGCGGTGGAGGCCGAGGTGAGGTCGCTCAAGGTGGCCACTGCTGCCAGCGGAGGCAATGCGCAGCCTAGGGAGAGACTGGCGAACACGGTCATCCGTGCGACTTCCGCAGCCCCCAGCCCCTTGCGCGCGTACAGGCGATAGCGCACCGAGCCACCGGAGAGCATTGACAGCCCGATGGCATTGCCGATGGCGAATGCACTGAAACCGCCCAGCATCAGGGTGCGGGGTGGTAGCTTGACGCCTGCATAGCGGGCCGCGGACCACTCGTACCCCAGCAGGGTCACGAAGCCT
This sequence comes from Pseudomonas sp. RW3S2, assembly GCF_014268955.1. Classification (NCBI taxonomy): domain Bacteria; kingdom Pseudomonadati; phylum Pseudomonadota; class Gammaproteobacteria; order Pseudomonadales; family Pseudomonadaceae; genus Pseudomonas; species Pseudomonas sp. RW3S2. Next base: position 294,658 of record NZ_JABWRM010000001.1, read on the forward strand.
GCCACAGTGGCCAGTACCGCACCTAGCAGCGCCTGCTTGGGCACGCTGAGCATGGCGTCATGCAAGGCATAGATGTCCAACTCGCTCAGCAGGTGTCGGCAGGCGATCAGCGCCATGGCGAACAACAACAGGGTTATCGCCAGGCCGATGGGCTGGCGGTATTTGCTGAGGCGTTCGAGCCACGGCAGACGCTGTGCTGCCGCAGGCAGGGCAGCAGTGATAGGGGCCTGGGAGTCTGGAGAGCGGGAGGTCATGAAATACCTCGTGCGGCGAGCGCGAGGGGGAGGAGACGTGCGGCCAAGTGAAAGTCCCTTTGGAAAACGTGTCCAGATAGTACTCCGGGTGGAGTAGGTTTATCCGTTTCAGGTTAGTTAAAGTTAGTTCATTGAGGTGCCAGACAAATGGCAAAGCGCGTACGACAGGTTTTTTCCAGGGACAAACGCAACAAGCCCCGCACTATCCTGGGATAGGCGGGGCCTGTTCTGACGAATATGGTTGCGGGAGCCGGATTTGAACCGACGACCTTCGGGTTATGAGCCCGACGAGCTACCAGGCTGCTCCATCCCGCGTCAGTGGTGCGCATTCTACGGATTAACGATTGAGTGTCAAGTGTTAATCGTTGATTTTTTTCGAGTTTTTTCGAGGGCAAAGAAAAAGGCCACTGTATGAACAGTGGCCTCTTCTCGAATCTGGTTGCGGGAGCCGGATTTGAACCGACGACCTTCGGGTTATGAGCCCGACGAGCTACCAGGCTGCTCCATCCCGCGCCTGTGGAAACGAATTCTACGCAGATCCTTCAGCGAGTCAAGCGTTATTTTCAAAAAACCTTTTTTGTTCAATCCCTTAGCGTCGCTGGAATAGTCTTGGCCTCAGCCACGACGCGGGTTGTGGCGTGTTTTGAGTGGCAGGCGGTGATAATGCCGATCATCCTGGCAGCGGTGCAGCAGGGCTGACGAATATCGGGTGTCGTGCTGTAATATCTGTATGAATTTACAGTGCTGACGGTCATCCATGTCCCTGCGCAAGATCATCCACATTGATTGTGACTGTTTTTATGCCGCGATCGAGATGCGTGACGACCCCCGGCTGGCGGGGCGACCGATGGCTGTGGGCGGTCAGCCCGGCCAGCGTGGGGTGATCGCCACCTGCAACTATGAAGCGCGGGCCTATGGGGTGCGCTCGGCGATGTCGTCGGGCCATGCCATGAAACTGTGCCCGGACCTGTTGATCGTCAAGCCGCGCTTCGAGGCCTATCGCGAGGCCTCGCGGGAAATCCACACGATCTTTCGCGACTACACCGGCCTGATCGAGCCCTTGTCGCTGGATGAGGCCTACCTGGATGTGACAGACAGTCAATGGTTCTCCGGCAGCGCCACGCGTATTGCCGAGGATATTCGCCGTCGCGTCGCACAGACCTTGCACATCACCGTTTCCGCCGGGGTCGCGCCAAACAAGTTCCTGGCCAAGATCGCCAGCGACTGGCGCAAGCCCAATGGATTGTTCGTGGTCAGGCCCGATCAGGTCGATGAGTTCGTTGCCGCACTGCCGGTGGCGCGCCTGCATGGGGTAGGCAAGGTGACTGCCGACAAGCTTTCAAGGCTTGGTATCGACACCTGCCAGTCGTTGCGCGAGTGGTCGCGCCTGAGCCTGGTCCGTGAGTTCGGTAGTTTCGGTGAGCGGCTGTGGGGGCTCGCCCATGGCATCGACGAACGAATCGTACAGACCGACAGCCGGCGTCAGTCGGTCAGTGTCGAGAACACCTACGACAACGATCTGCCTGATCTGGCCAGTTGCCTGGAAAAGATTCCTGAGCTGCTCAACAGTCTCAATGAACGAATTGCGCGGATGGACAGCAGTTATAAGCCGGACAAGCCTTTCGTCAAGGTCAAGTTCCATGACTTCAGCCAGACCACGCTGGAACAAGCAGGGGCGGGGAGGGACTTGGAAAGCTACCGGCAGTTGCTCAGTCAGGCCTTTGCTCGTGGCGCCAAGCCGGTGAGATTGCTGGGGGTAGGGGTAAGGTTGCGGGATCTGCGCGGAGCGCATGAGCAGTTGGAGCTGTTTCCAGCTCAATAAAGGAAAGGCGCGCATTGCGCCCCTTTCTTTTTACCGCTCGCCAGGGTCAGCGACCAATCGGCCGGTTTCCTTGGTCAGCGTCTTGAGAAACTCCTGCTGCAGTTCCGGATCGTTGCGTGTCAGCTCGATCAGGCTCTGTTCCAGCTCGCTGGCTTCCTCCTCAAGGCCCAGCTCCGAGAGGCGCTTGACCCGATGCACCCACTGGCCGACGTCATCGTCCTCAAGGTCGTCGAAGATCAATTCGTGGGCTTCCAGCAGCTTGTTGCGCAGGTTGCCGCTCACCAGCAGGCTGGCATCGCCACGGATGCCGTTGTCCTCATCGACCGCTGCCAGGTGCAGGGTGCCGATGTGGTTGAGGTTCTGCTCCGAGAACGGGCTGTCGAGCAGGTTCAGGCGCAGCACGCCATGCTTGTCGGTGGTCAGCTCGTGGGTCATCTTGCCGGCCTTGACCTCGACCAGGCGTTCGCTCCACGGCAGGCTGGTGAACTCCTCGCGCTTGTCCTTCTGGATCTCGCTGATGCCTGCGAGATTCTGCTGCGCGCGACCGTTGGACTGCACGTTCATGAACGGGTTGAGCCCGGCCAGACCGTAGCTCAGCCAGTCGTGGGTCATGCTCTGCGGCAGGCTGTCGAAGGTGATCACGTTGACCACGTTGGCGCCGATGCCCGCGACCACCGCCACCGCACCCAGTGGGATCTCGTAGATCTCCCGCCAAGGCTGGTAGGGCGTGTAGCGGTCATAGCGCCGTGTGACTTCGAACTCGGTGACCTCGAAACGTCGCTGTTCATTGATGCGAACACGTCGTTGCGGAAGCTCCATCACCTTGGGCTCGCCGACGTCGATCTGCAGACTGTGCTCGAGCAACTTGCGCTCGACACGTTCCTCGTGCTCGCTGCGCTGGGACATCTGGTTGGCGCAGCCGCTGAGGAACAGGGCGCCGCAGAGCGCGGCGCCCCCCAGGGTAAAGGTACTTCGCTTGGACATGTTCACTCGTGCATTGGTGGTCAGCGGCGGATGCGGGCCTGCAGGAAGGTCAGCACTTCGTTGAGCGGCAGAGGCTGGGCATCCTGTTCGGTGCGGTGCTTGTACTCCAGGTTGCCTTCGGCCAGGCCGCGGTCGCTGACGACGATACGGTGCGGGATGCCGATCAGTTCCATGTCGGCGAACTTGATGCCGGGGCTGGTCTTCTTGTCACGGTCGTCCAGCAGCACTTCGTAGCCTGCGGCGGTCAGCTCGGCGTAGAGCTTGTCGGTTGCCTCGCGCACGGCGTCGGTCTCGTAGCGCAATGGTACGAGGGCGATCTGGAAGGGCGCCAGGGCGTCGTTCCAGATGATGCCCTTGTCGTCATGGCTCTGCTCGATGGCGGCGGCAACCACACGGGATACGCCGATACCGTAGCAGCCCATGGACAGCACTACCGGCTTGCCGTTCTCGCCCAGTACCTGGCACTTGAGCGCTTCGCTGTACTTGGTGCCGAGCTGGAAGATGTGGCCCACCTCGATGCCGCGCTTGATGACCAGGGTGCCCTGGCCGTCTGGGCTCGGATCGCCAGCGACGACGTTGCGCAGGTCGGCGACCTGTGGCACTGGCAGGTCACGCTCCCAGTTCACGCCGAAGTAGTGCTTGTCGTCGATGTTGGCGCCGATGCCGAAGTCGCTCATCAGGGCGACCGAGCGGTCGATGACGCATTCCAGCGGCAGGTTCAGCGGGCCGAGCGAGCCAGCGCCGGCACCGATGGCCGCCCGCAGCTCGGCGTCGCTGGCCATGACCAGCGGGTCGGCAACCTGCTCCAGCTTGGCGGCCTTGATTTCGTTCAGCTCGTGGTCGCCACGCACGATCAGGGCGACCAGCTTGCCTTCCTCGGCGCCGTGCACGATCAGGGTCTTGACGGTCTTCTCGATCGCCAGGCCGTGGTTCTCGACCAGTTCGGCGATGGTCTTGGCGTTTGGCGTGTCGACCAGGCGCAGTTCTTCGGTTGGCGCCGGACGCACGGTTTCCCGTGGAATCGCTTCGGCTTTCTCGATGTTGGCGGCGTAGTCGGAGGTGTCGCTGAAGATCACGTCGTCTTCGCCGGAAGAGGCCAGGACGTGGAATTCGTGGGAGTAGCTGCCACCGATAGAGCCGGTGTCGGCCTGCACCGGACGGAAGTCCAGGCCCAGGCGGGTAAAGATGTTGGAGTACGCCTGGTGCATGCGGTCGTAGGTTTCCTGCAGGGAAGCCTGGTCGGCATGGAAGGAGTAGGCGTCCTTCATGATGAACTCGCGGCCGCGCATCAGGCCGAAGCGCGGACGGATCTCGTCACGGAACTTGGTCTGGATCTGGTACATGTTAAGCGGCAGCTGTTTATAGCTGGACAGCTCGTTGCGTGCCAGGTCGGTGATCACTTCTTCGTGAGTCGGGCCGACGCAGAAATCGCGGTCATGGCGATCCTTCAGGCGCAGTAGCTCAGGGCCGTATTGCTCCCAGCGCCCGGATTCCTGCCACAACTCTGCTGGCTGGATGCTTGGCATCAGTACTTCAAGGGCACCGGCGGCGTTCATTTCTTCGCGCACCACGTTCTCGACCTTGCGCATGACTCGCAGGCCCATTGGCAGCCAGGTGTACAGGCCGGAGGCCAGCTTGCGGATCATGCCGGCGCGCAGCATCAGCTGGTGGCTGATGACAACGGCGTCTGCCGGGGTTTCTTTCTGGGTGGCGAGCAAATATTGACTGGTGCGCATGGGAAGCCGTGTCGATTGCCTGAATGTTTGAAATGACCCCGCATTGTACGGGGGCGAGACGAAAGCGTACAGGATGCCCCAGGGCGCTCGGCTTGTCAGCCAAGAAAAAGCCCGGCAGATGCCGGGCTTCTTCAGGTGCGGGGCATTGCAAGCCGGGGCTTACAGGATGCTCAGCGGGTACTCCACGATCAGACGCAGGTCGTTGTTGTCCGACGCGTATTCGGCGTTGTACGCATTGTTGGCGCGGTAGATCGCGTGACGCACGCGGAAGGACAGGTCCTTGGCGGCGCCTTCCTGGATCACGTACTTGGTCTCGAAGTTGAACTCGTTTTCCTTGCCTTCGGTGTTCGCCGCGGTCTCGATGTTGTCACCGTGAACGTAGCGCGCCATGAAGCTAAGGCCAGGTACGCCGTAGGAAGCCATGTTCAGGTCGTAGCGAGCCTGCCAGGACTTCTCTTCGCGACCGATGAAGTCGGAGATCTGGATGGAGTTGGAGACGAAGACGGTGCCGTTGCCGTCGACGCCGTACAGGTAGTTGGTGTCACCGGTCGAGCGCTGGTAGGCCAGGGTGAACTTATGGGCGCCCAGGCTATAGGCGGCTGCCAGGCTCCACAGTTTGTTGTCCAGTTTGCCATACAGTGCCTGGCCCTGGTCCTTGGTACGATAGCCGTTGAAGTCGAAGTTCAGTGACTGGCTGTCGTCGATCGGCAGGGTGTAGTTCAGGTTGACGTACTGCTTCTTGAAGTAGTCGTCGACATCGGAGGCCGCCAGGGTGCCGACGAAATTATCGGTGAAGGAGTAGGTGGCGCCGGCAATGTTGGCCGAGGTCAGGCCAGGGGAACGCTTGCCGTTGATGCTGTCCTTGCCCATGCCGGTCTGCGAGCTCAGTGCGGTGAAGCGACCGACGCTCAGTTCCAGGCCCTTGATCTCTTTGCTGGTGATCAGGGTGCCTTCGGCGACTTCCGGCAGCAGTCGGCTGTCATCGGTGGCGAACACCGGGCTGGCGACGAACTGACGGCCATATTTCAGGGTGGTGTCGGAGAGGCGGAACTTGACGGCGGCGCCGCCCTTGCCTTGCGAGTCTTCCGCGCGACCGTCGCTGTCGGTGCGGAACAGGCCGTTACCGGTGGTGCCGCGGCCGCCGTCGAATTTGACGCTGCCCATGGCCATCAGGTCTACGCCGACACCGATGGTGCCTTGGGTGAAGCCGGACTCATAGACGCCCAGCAGCGAAGCGCCGCTGTCTTCACGGTGACCGCTCTTGAAACCGCTGGATTTGGATGGGTCGGCAATGTTGCCCGCGCCATTCTTGAAGTCGCGGTTCATATACATGGCGCGGGTCTTCAGGTTCAGTTTGCTGTCTTCTACAAAGCCCTTGGCTTCATCTTGCGAAGAGGCTACTGCGAACTGCGAGGTCCCTGCCGCAACAGCCAGGGCGATCATGCTCCACTTCATCACGCGCATCGTGATTTGCTCCTTTGGTTTTAGGAAGAGTACCGCTGCGCCCAAGTGTTTTAGTTATATGGGGCAGCTCTTTCTTTTTATGTCGGCGAAAATGTATATCACGCTGACTGTACTTGGCGACATGAAAAACGGAACCTTTCGGTAAGTTTACGGTCGTGTCGCTTTTGGCTATTTCCATGTCGCAAATCACGTCCCGCTACAGGCGGGCCGTACACCCCAGCGCTGCTTCAAAGCCGTCACGATTCCGTAAAGAACACGTGCCTGCTCGAAGCTCCCTGGTGAATCCCTTGTCGCTGTTGTTATTTGTCGCGTTCACCGGCTAATGCAGGTGCCGTGCCGACTTGGCGTAAAAAGAATGCAACAAGCGTGCACAAAAACGATCAGCGTTGATGAATTTTTCACAAATGCTCTCAAAACGTCCTGAAACCTCCGGAAACACGGGTTCAGGTTGTCTGATGGTATTCCTCGATGTTGATTATCGTTTGCAAAATAAAGCTGGCATGAAAGTCAAGGTGTTACCGCTGACTGTTGATGCTGAGTAGTTTGTACCGAGGTGGTGTGACAGGCGTATTTTTCGTTGCTTCATTTTGGTGCGAAAAGTAGCGCAGTGTTACCGCTTGTGGCACGTACGTCTCGTTCGGGGCGCCAGGCAAGGCGGTGGGTCGTGTCCTGGGCTCTGCAAGCAAGGTATCCTTGCGCTCTGCCCGCGTTCGAGTCGGGTCGTGTCAGTCGATGGAGGTTTGCCGTGTTTGTCCTGGATTCGCGTCTGCAGCAGGATTCCCTGGTGCTGGGGGATTTCCCGTTGTCCCGTCTTTTGCTGAGCAAGGATGCCAACTATCCCTGGTTCATTCTGGTGCCGCGCCGTGCTGATGTCAGTGAGCTCTTTGATCTGGATCTGGCCGACCAGCAGCAATTGTGGAAAGAGACCACTTTGCTCGCCGAGGCGCTCAAGGGTGAGTTCACGGCGGACAAGATGAATGTCGCCACGCTGGGCAATGTCGTCAGTCAGTTGCATATGCACGTGGTGGTGCGTCATCGCAGCGATGCGGCGTGGCCTGCGCCAGTGTGGGGCAAGGTGCCTGCGCTCGGCTACGCGCACGGGCAGGTCGATGCAATCCGCCAGCGCCTGCGTGGGTTGGCGCTTGAAGGTTTCGAGGAGGCCTGAGCCATGTCACTGGAAGCGAGAATCGTCGAGCTGGAGATGCGTCAGGCGTTTCAGGATGACACCCTTCAGGCGCTCAGCGACGAAGTGGCTGGTCAGAACCGGGTGATCGAGCGCCTGCAGTTGCAGATCGCCGAACTGATCAAGCGTCATGAAGAGATGGTCGGCCAATACGAGGCCGGAGGGGAGGAGCCTCCACCACCTCATTATTGAGGTGATGGAGGCGAGTGATCAGCGGCGTGAAACCGCGACCACGTCTTCGGCCTGCAGGCCTTTGTCGCGGTGCATTACCGAGAACTCCACGCGCTGGCCTTCCACCAGGACGCGATGGCCTTCGCCGCGGATGGCGCGAAAGTGCACGAAGATGTCATCGCCGGAGTCGCGGGAGATGAATCCGAAGCCTTTCGAGGTATTGAACCACTTCACGGTGCCGGTATCGCGCTTGCTGGCATCTTGCTGGCCCACCTGACTGGCTCGTGATTTGCGACCGCTGCGGGCGAAGCCGGCAGCCAGGTGCAGGGCCGTTGCCAGTGCCGCGCAGAGCAAGGCCGACAAGCTGCCGAGCTCTGGGCGGGCGAGGACGGTGATGGTTTGCAGGATCACCGCCAGCACCAGGAGTGCGCTGGCCAGATGTTGCAATTGCTGGCGCGCGCCGCGGTAGTAAAGCGGTACCACCGGTGCGAGGACCAGGTTGAGCAGGCCCAGGAATACCAGGTAGGCCGCTTCGGGTTGTTGCAGGAAGGGTGTGGCGTCGGTTCTGAGGCTGGGTATGAACGACAGCAGCAAAGCCGCAACGCCCGTCACCAGATGGACGATCTTGAACATTGGGTTGGCTCACATATATGGATAAGGCCGATCACGGAAGAGCTGGCAGCACGGTGCGCATGAGGTGTAGAGCGCGATCACGTGACTGTTCAGCCTATGCACCCGGCATTGTCAGTCCGCACGGGTGGCACCCTGCCTATTTAACAGCAAAGCCGGGGGCTTCTCAAACCGCAGGGTTGGTCGGGCGATGTGTTGCCTTGTGTCACATGCAGCTGCCTGCAAGTCTTGGTACAGTGTTTTCGCCCGCTTGATCGTCAAGCCTTATAGAAAGGGGAGATTCATGGCAATCGATATCGGTATCAGCGAAGAAGATCGCAAGTCCATCGTCGAAGGGTTGTCCCGCCTGCTGTCGGACACCTATGTGCTGTATCTGAAAACCCACAACTTCCACTGGAACGTCACCGGTCCGTCGTTCCGAACCCTGCACCTGATGTTCGAGGAGCAGTACAACGAGTTGGCCCTGGCGGTCGATTCGATCGCCGAACGTATTCGCGCGCTGGGGTTCCCGGCGCCGGGTTCCTATGCATTCTATGCGCGTCACTCCTCGATCAAGGAGGAAGAAGGGGTGCCTGCTGCCGATGAGATGATCCGCCAGCTGGTCCAGGGGCAAGAAGCGGTGGTGCGCACGGCGCGCAGCATCTTCCCGGTGGTGGACAAGGTCAGTGACGAGCCGACCGCCGACCTGCTCACCCAGCGCATGCAGGTGCACGAAAAGACCGCCTGGATGCTGCGAGTGCTGCTCGACGGCAAATAATGATGCGCTGGCCTGCGGCCAGACTTGTTCATAGAGCCCGGTATCGCCTAGCGATGCCGGGCTTTTTCATTATGGGGAAACCCTTGCTGCTGCTCTGCAACGCCGGAACGGCGCTTCATTGAAACACCCTGAGGCTTCTTGCGCAGGGCGTGAAGTGATCGGCAATAGGGAGCAGCACCATGGCGCAAGCAAACAGGCACGGCGGTTGGCCAGGCAGGGATTGTCATGATCCGTTCAGAGGTGATTTCGACATGTTGCAGATCGTACCGGTCTCGCGGTCGGTAAGGCTCAATGGTTTTGCCACTTGCCTTCGGCTCGAGGCGGTCTACTGGCGTATTCTGGAGCGTATCGCCGAGGCCAATCACTGTTCGGTGAGCGCTGTGCTGTCCTACGTTGATCGGGAGGTGCACCTGCGCCAGGGAGGGGTGCGTAATTTCAGTGGGCTGATTCGGGTCATCTGTGTGGCCTGGTTACTTGATCCGCCAAGTGCGCGCTGATCGCCGGGCGGGCTGCACAGCACTCCTTAACCATATATAATCCCGCTTTTTGCTGCCCCGGCAGCCAGCGTTGTGGTTGACGAGAGACTTCCATGCCCCTTTATGACTATCAATGTGCTTCCTGCGACCACCGCATGGAGGTGTTGCAGAAAATCAGCGCCGCGCCATTGACCGATTGTCCGGCATGCCAGGCGCCGGCCCTGAAAAAACTGTTGTCGGTACCCGGCTTTCGCATGAGTGGCAATGGCTGGTACGAGACCGACTTCAAGACCGGGGCTAAGAAGAACCTGGCCGGCGACAAGGCCGACTGAGTTGAATTGCAGCGACAGGGTCTTGCACTATTAGCCCTCAGGGCGGACAAGACCTCCACCGAATACACGAATCACGAGAAGCGAAACCACGATCATGATGCGCAGCCATTATTGCGGCCAACTGAACGAGAGCCTGGACGGCCAGGAAGTCACCCTTTGCGGCTGGGTCCATCGTCGTCGCGACCACGGCGGGGTGATCTTCCTCGACATCCGTGACCGCGAAGGCATGGCCCAGGTCGTGTTCGATCCGGATCGCGCCGAAACCTTCGCCGCTGCCGACCGCGTGCGCAGCGAATACGTGGTGCAGATCACCGGCAAGGTGCGCAAGCGCCCGGACGGTGCGGTGAACGCGAACATGGCCTCCGGTGCCATCGAGATCCTCGGCTACCAGCTGAACGTGCTCAACGAAGCTGAAACCCCGCCATTCCCGCTGAACGAATACTCTGACGTCGGCGAAGAAACCCGCCTGCGCTATCGTTTCATCGACCTGCGTCGCCCGGAAATGGCCGACAAGCTGCGTCTGCGTTCGCGCATCACCAGCAGCATCCGCCGCTTCCTCGACGAGAACGGCTTCCTCGACGTCGAAACGCCGATCCTGACCCGTGCCACTCCGGAAGGCGCGCGCGACTACCTGGTGCCGAGCCGCACCCACGCAGGCAGCTTCTTCGCCCTGCCGCAGTCGCCCCAGCTGTTCAAGCAACTGCTGATGGTGGCCGGCTTCGACCGCTACTACCAGATTGCCAAGTGCTTCCGTGACGAAGACCTGCGCGCTGACCGCCAGCCGGAATTCACCCAGATCGACATCGAGACCAGCTTCCTCGACGAGTCCGAGATCATGGGCCTCACCGAGAGCATGATCCGCAAGCTGTTCAAGGAAGTGCTCGACCTCGAGTTCGGCGACTTCCCGCACATGACCTTCGAGGAAGCCATGCGTCGTTATGGCTCCGACAAGCCGGACCTGCGCATCCCGCTGGAACTGGTCGATGTTGCCGACCAGCTCAAGGACGTCGACTTCAAGGTCTTCGCAGGCCCTGCCAACGATCCGAAGTGCCGCGTCACTGCCCTGCGCCTGCCGGGTGGCGCTGCCATGCCGCGCAGCAAGATCGACGAGTACACCAAGTTCGTCGGCATCTACGGTGCCAAAGGCCTGGCGTACATCAAGGTCAACGAGCGCGCCAAGGGCGTCGAGGGCCTGCAGTCGCCGATCGTCAAGAACATCCCTGAGGCCAACCTCAACGTGATCCTCGATCGCGTCGGCGCGGTCGATGGCGACATCGTGTTCTTCGGTGCCGACAAGTTCAAGGTCGTCAGCGAGGCCCTGGGCGCGCTGCGTATCAAGCTGGGTCACGACTTCAACCTGCTCACCTGCGAGTGGGCACCGATGTGGGTCGTCGACTTCCCGATGTTCGAGGAGAACGAAGACGGCAGCTTCACCGCGCTGCACCACCCGTTCACTGCGCCCAAGTGCACCCCTGAAGAGCTGGAGGCCAACCCGGCCACCGCCTTGTCGCGTGCCTACGACATGGTGCTCAACGGCACCGAGCTGGGTGGCGGTTCGATCCGTATCCATCGCAAAGAGATGCAGCAGGCCGTCTTCCGCCTGTTGGGTATCGAGGCGGCGGAACAGGAAGAGAAGTTCGGCTTCCTGCTCGACGCCCTGAAGTTCGGCGCCCCGCCACACGGTGGCCTGGCCTTCGGCCTGGATCGCCTGGTCATGCTGATGACTGGCGCCCAGTCGATTCGCGAAGTGATCGCGTTCCCGAAAACCCAGAGCGCTGCGTGCGTCATGACCCAGGCCCCGGGCCTGGTCGATGCCAAGGCTCTGCGCGAGCTGCACATCCGTCTGCGTGAGCAGACCAAGGTCGAGTAACCAACCGCAGGCGCCCCGGATTCGGGGCGCTTCGCGCTTGTGCGCAGGATTTTCCGCGTTCCGCCCTTCGGGGCGGAACCTGTTTCTGTTTCAAGGATTTGGAGTCGTTATGGCCGGTCATTCCAAGTGGGCGAACATCAAGCACCGCAAAGAACGCCAGGATGCCAAGAGAGGCAAGATCTTCACCAAGTGGATTCGCGAACTGACCGTCGCTGCCAAGCAGGGTGGTGGTGATCCGGCCTCCAATCCCCGGCTGCGGTTGGCGCTGGACAAGGCGCTGGGTGCCAACATGAGCCGCGATATCATCGATCGTGCGGTCGCGCGCGGGGCCGGCACCAACGAAAGCGACAACGTCGAAGAGCTCAGCTACGAGGGTTACGGTCCCGGTGGCGTGGCGATCATGGTCGAGGCCATGACCGACAACCGCAACCGCACAGCAGCAGCTGTGCGCCATGCGTTCACCAAGTGCGGCGGCAACCTCGGTACCGATGGCTCGGTGGCCTATCTGTTCGAGCGCAAGGGGCAGATCAGCTTTGCGCCGGGCGTCGATGAAGAGTCGCTGATCGAAGCGGCCATGGAAGCCGATGCCGATGATGTGGTTGGCAATGACGATGGCTCCTTCGACGTCTTCACGTCCTTCAATAGCTTCTACGCCGTGCGCAATGCGCTGGAAGAGGCGGGCTTCAAGGCCGCCGACGCAGAAATCGTCATGCAGCCGACCACCAGTGCCGAGCTGGACCAGGACGGCGCGGAGAAGGTGCTCAAGCTGATCGATATGCTCGAGGACCTGGACGACGTGCAGAACGTCTACTCCAATGCGCAGATATCCGACGAGATCATGGAAAAACTCGGCTAAGGTTCTCCTTGGTCTTCAGGGTCTCTTCGCGGGCCAGTGAAATGTGTAAAGAACCGCAGGCTTTATGACGCTGATTCTTGGTATCGACCCCGGCTCGCGAATCACCGGTTATGGTGTGGTGCGCCACACGCCGCGGGGGTGCGAGTACGTGGCCTCCGGTTGCATCCGCACGGGTGGCGGCGAGTTGCATGAGCGGCTGCAGATCGTGTTTCGCGGCGTCAGCGAGGTGATTCGCCTGCATGGTCCCGTCACCATGGGCATCGAGCGGGTGTTCATGGCGCGCAATGCCGATTCGGCGCTCAAGCTTGGCCAGGCCCGTGGTGCAGCCATCGTCGCCGCCGCCGAGGCGGGCCTGGAGATCGCCGAATACACGGCCAGCCAGGTCAAGCAGTCAGTGGCCGGTACGGGCGGGGCGAACAAGGATCAGGTCATGCTGATGGTCATGCACCTGCTCAAGCTGACGCAGAAGCCGCAGATCGACGCCTCCGACGCCTTGGCCATCGCCCTGTGCCACGCCCATACACGCTCCAGCCTGGTGCCCCACGGCCTGGCCACTGCACGCCGGCGCGGTGGGCGCTTGCGTCTGTAACAGCTTCATGCCCTGATACACATTTTGTCCGGGTGACACGCTCACCCGCCGCATTTGCTGATAGGGTTGTCCGGTCACCGACCAGACGCCCGAGAGAAAGGATCCGAACGTGATTGGACGTTTGCGTGGCACCCTGGCGGAAAAACAACCGCCGCACCTGATTATCGATGTCAATGGCCTGGGTTATGAGCTGGAGGTGCCGATGACGACGCTGTACCGCCTGCCCAAGGTCGGCGAAGCGGTGACGCTGCACACCCATCTGGTGGTCCGCGAAGATGCCCACCTGCTCTATGGCTTCTTCGAGAAGCGCGAGCGGGAACTGTTCCGCGAGCTGATCCGCCTCAATGGCGTCGGCCCGAAGCTGGCTCTGGCGTTGATGTCGGGCCTCGAGGTCGATGAGCTGGTGCGCTGCGTGCAGGCCCAGGATGCGTCGGCTCTGGTGCGCGTACCGGGCGTTGGCAAGAAGACCGCCGAGCGCCTGCTGGTCGAGCTCAAGGACCGTTTCAAGGCCTGGGAAACCTCGCCGGCGATGTTCACCCTGGTGTCTGATGGCCCACTTCCGGTGGCCAGCACCTCCAGTGCCGAAGCCGATGCGGTCAGCGCCCTGATTTCGCTGGGCTACAAACCGCAGGAAGCGAGCAAGGCAGTGTCGGCGATCAAGGACAAGGCAAACATGAGCAGCGAGGAGCTGATTCGCCATAGCCTCAAAGGGATGATCGTCAAGTGATCGAAGCCGACCGCCTGATCGCCGCCAGCGGGCGCGACCGCGAAGAGGTCCAGGACCGCGCCATTCGCCCGTTGAGCCTGGACGAGTACATCGGCCAGCCGGTGGTGCGCGAGCAGATGGGCCTGTTCATCCAGGCCGCCCGTGGCCGCAACGAGTCCCTCGATCACACCTTGATCTTCGGTCCGCCCGGTCTGGGCAAGACCACCCTTGCCAATATCATCGCCCACGAGATGGGGGTTTCGGTCAAGAGCACGTCCGGCCCCATCCTCGAGCGTCCGGGTGATCTGGCGGCGATGCTGACCAATCTCGAGCCGCACGACGTGCTGTTCATCGATGAAATCCATCGCCTCTCGCCAGTGGTCGAGGAGGTGCTCTACCCGGCGATGGAGGACTTCCAGCTCGACATCATGATCGGTGAGGGGCCTGCCGCACGCTCGATCAAGCTCGACCTGCCGCCGTTCACCCTGGTTGGTGCGACCACCCGGGCCGGGATGCTCACCAACCCGCTGCGTGACCGTTTCGGCATCGTCCAGCGCCTGGAGTTCTACAGCAACCAGGACCTGGCGACCATCGTCAGCCGGTCGGCGAACATCCTGGGGCTTGCCATCGAAGACAAGGGCGCTTTCGAGATCGCCCGTCGCGCCCGCGGTACGCCGCGGATCGCCAACCGCCTGCTACGCCGCGTGCGTGACTACGCCGAGGTGCGTGCAAAGGGCCAGATCACCAAGGAAATCGCCGACAAGGCGTTGAACCTGCTGGATGTCGACGAGCGCGGTTTCGACCATTCCGACCGGCGCCTGCTGCTGACCATGATCGAGAAATTCGATGGCGGACCGGTCGGTGTGGACAACCTGGCGGCTGCGATCAGCGAAGAGCGGCACACCATCGAGGATGTCCTCGAGCCGTACCTGATCCAGCAGGGCTACATCATGCGTACACCGCGTGGCCGCGTGGTCACCCGTCACGCCTACCTGCATTTCGGCCTGAACATTCCGGGGCGCTTTGCAGAGGGCGGAGAATTTTCTGATCCTGACGATCAGTGACAGATCGAATTGGGGTTTTCGTGGTCCTAGCGCTGGCACTTTGCGATAGCGCTGGCAATACGACATTTCCCCTGAAAAAACAGTTGCCGGGGCGGATTGGCAAGCTGAGGAGTAAGCACTAGAGTATGCGCGCGCAAAATCGGCAGGACCCGTTCGCTCATCGTTGTCGCGTCTATTACGAGGATACTGACGCAGGCGGGGTGGTGTACTACGTCAACTACCTGAAATTCATGGAACGTGCACGCACCGAGAGGTTGCGGCACCTGGGGTTTTCCCAGTCCGAGCTGGCGGAACAGAATCTATTGTTCGTCGTCCACTCCAGCGAGGCGCGCTACCACGCGCCGGCACGGTTGGACGATGCGTTGCGGGTAACCGCACAAGTACTTGAATTGAATCGCGCCAGCCTGCGCTTCGTGCAGCAGGTCTGGCGGGAAACGGATGAAACACTGCTTTGCGAAGGGCAGTTCCTGGTGGCCGCCGTGCGCGCCGACACTTTCAAACCCCGGGCCATTCCCCCTGAACTGCGCGACGCTTTCATGGCGGACGGCATGGGTACTCAATCGAACGCAGGAGAATAAGCGTGGAAGCAAACGTCGTCGACCATACCTCCATGTGGAGCCTGGTCGCCAATGCCAGTGTGGTGGTTCAGCTGGTGATGCTGACTCTCGTGGCAGCCTCGGTGACCTCTTGGATCATGATCTTCCAGCGCAGCACCATGCTGCGCGCCGGTCGTCGTGCGCTGGACGCGTTCGAAGAGCGTTTCTGGTCGGGCATCGACCTGTCCAAACTGTATCGCCAGGCCGGCAGCAACCCTGATCCGGATTCGGGTGTCGAGCAGGTCTTCCGCGCCGGCTTCAAGGAGTTTTCGCGCCTGCGCCAGCAGCCGGGCGTCGACCCTGATGCGGTCATGGAAGGGGTGGGGCGCGCCATGCGTGTGGCCATCTCCCGCGAGGAAGAGAAACTCGAGCAGAGCCTGCCGTTCCTGGCTACCGTCGGTTCCACCAGCCCGTATATCGGTCTGTTCGGTACCGTATGGGGCATCATGAACTCCTTCCGTGGCCTGGCCAGCGCCCAGCAGGCCACCCTTGCCACCGTGGCGCCCGGCATTGCCGAGGCACTGATTGCCACCGCGATCGGCCTGTTCGCCGCGATCCCGGCAGTCATCGCCTACAACCGTTTCGCTGCACGCAGCGAAACACTGATCGGTCGCTACTACACGTTCGCCGATGAGTTCCAGGCGATCCTGCACCGCAAAGTACACACCAGCGAAGAGTGATCAGGTAGACATCCATGGCCCGAGTTCGCCACAAACGCAAGCCGGTCGCCGAGATGAACGTGGTGCCCTACATCGACGTGATGCTGGTGCTGCTGGTCATCTTCATGGTGACCGCACCCATGCTCAACCAGGGCGTGAAGGTCGACCTGCCCAAGGTTTCCAGCGAAGCCTTGCCGCAGGACAACAACGTCCAGATCCTCACCATCTCGATCAAGGCCGACAAAACCTACTACTGGAACCTCGGTAGCGAAGTCGATACCGACAAGCAGATGGACAAGGCGATGACCCTGCCGGAAATGACCAGCGCGGTGACCAAGATCATTGCTGCCGGCCGTGACCAGGGCAAACAGACCCAGGTGTTTATCCGGGGTGACAAGGCCGTCGACTACGGCGCGGTCATGGGCGCCATGGGCGGGTTGCAGAAAGCCGGTGTCGGTAACGTTGGCCTGATTACCGAGGCGCCCTGATGCAACAGCGAGAGCCATCTGCCTCGGAAAGCTACTTCTGGCCCAGCGTCTGGGCCATTGGCCTGCATGTGCTGGTGTTCGGCCTGCTGTTCGTCAGCTTCGCCATGACCCCCGAACTGCCGCCTTCCAAGCCTATCGTCCAGGCTACGCTCTATCAGCTCAAGTCCAAGAGTCAGGCGACCACCCAGACCAATCAGAAGATTGCCGGGGAAGCCAAGAAAACGGCTTCACGCCAGACTGAAGTCGAGCAGATGGAGCAGAAGAAGGTCGAGCAGGAAGCTGTGAAGGCCGCGGAACAAAAGAAAGCCGACGCCGCTCAAAAGGCCGAGGAAGCCCGCGAAGCCGCCGAGGCTAAGAAAGCTGAAGACGCCGCCAAGGCTGCGGAAGCGAAGAAAGCCGCCGAGCAGAAGAAGGCCGAGGAAGCGAAGAAGCAGCAAGCGGATATCGCCAAGAAAAAGGCCGAGGAAGAGGCCAAGAAGCAGGCTGAGGAAGAAGCCAAGAAAGCGGCCGCCGAGGAGGCGAAGAAGAAAGCCGCCGAAGACGCCAAGAAAAAAGCAGCCGAGGACGCCAAGAAGAAAGCAGCGGCGGCCGAGGAAGCGAAGAAGAAGGCAGCCGAAGAGGCGAAGAAGAAAGCCGCTGCGGATGCACAGAAGAAAAAGGCACAGGATGCGGCCCGCAAGGCGGCTGAAGACAAGAAGGCTCAGGCCCTGGCCGAGTTGCTGTCCGACACCACCGAGCGTCAGCAGGCACTGGCCGATGAGCAAGGCGACCAGGTGGCAGGTGATTTCGACGACCTCATCCGCATGCGTGCGGCCGAAGGTTGGGCGCGTCCGCCATCCGCGCGCAGGGGCATGACGGTAGTCCTGCAGATCAACATGCTGCCGGACGGCACGATCACCAATGTGAGCGTGGCCAAGTCCAGTGGCGACGGTCCGTTCGACAGCTCGGCCGTGGCCGCGGTGAAGAACATTGGCCGGTTGACTGAAATGCAGGGCTTGAAGCCGAACGAGTTCAATCCGTATCGTTCGTTCAAGATGACATTTACACCTGAGGATCTAGCGTTGTGATTAAACGTCTGAGAGGACTGCTGGTCATGCTCTGCTGCGTGGCAGGCATGGCCGTGGCAGAGGAAAAGAACATCCTGGTCACCAGCGGCAGCGACCGGGCCACGCCCATCGCGGTAGTGCCGTTCGGTCTGCAGGGTGGCAGCGTGCTGCCGGAAGACATGGCCGACATCATCGGCAACGATCTGCGCAACTCCGGCTACTACGCGCCCATCCCGCGGCAGAACATGATCAGCCAGCCGACCCAGGCCAGCGAAGTCATCTTCCGCGACTGGAAGGCGCTGGGTGCCCAGTACGTGATGGTCGGTAGCATCGTGCCGTCCGGTGGTCGCCTGCAGATCAGCTACGCGCTGTTCAACGTTGCAACCGAGCAACAGGTGCTGACCGGCAGTGTCGGTGGTGGCGTCGATCAGTTGCGCGACATGGCGCACTACATCGCCGACCAGTCGTTCGAGAAGCTCACCGGTATCAAGGGTGCGTTCTCCACTCGCATGCTGTACGTGACTGCCGAGCGATTCTCGACCAACAACACCCGCTACACCCTGCAGCGTTCCGACTATGACGGTGCCCGTGCAGTGACGCTGCTGCAGTCGCGCGAGCCCATCCTGTCGCCGCGTTTTGCACCTGATGGCAAGCGTATCGCCTATGTCTCGTTCGAGCAGAAGCGTCCACGTATCTTCGTCCAGCACATCGACACCGGTCGCCGCGAGCAGATCACCAACTTCGAAGGCCTCAACGGTGCACCAGCCTGGTCGCCCGATGGCAATCGCCTGGCGTTCGTGCTGTCCAAGGACGGCAACCCGGACATCTATGTGATGAACATGGGGTCGCGTCAGATCAGCCGTGTCACTGCAGGTCCTGGTATCAATACCGAGCCGTTCTGGGGCAAGGATGGCAACACGCTGTACTTCACTTCCGACCGTGGTGGCAAGCCACAGATCTACAAGACTTCGGTAGGTGGCGGTGGCGCCGAGCGTGTGACCTTCGTTGGCAACTACAATGCCAACCCGAAACTGTCGGCGGATGAAAAGACCCTGGTTATGATTCATCGCCAGGAAGGTTTCACCAACTTCAAGGTGGCTGCTCAGGACTTGCAACGGGGAAGTGTAAAGATTCTTTCTGAAACGAGTCTTGATGAGTCTCCCACTGTTGCGCCTAACGGCACCATGCTAATCTACGCCACCCGCCAGCAGGGCCGGGGAGTCTTGATGCTCGTGTCGCTTAACGGCCGTGTGAGGCTCCCACTTCCTACCGCTCAAGGCGAAGTCAGAGAACCGTCCTGGTCCCCCTACCTGAACTGATTGCGGCGTAACAATTTTGCTTAACACACTGGGGTTTCATTAGGAGTTTCACGATGGAAATGCTGAAGTTTGGTAAATTCGCTGCGCTGGCTCTGGCCATGGCCGTAGCTGTAGGTTGCTCCTCCAAGGGCGGTGACAACGCTGGCGAAGGCGCTGTTGACCCGAACGCTGGCTACGGTGCAAACACCGGCGCTGTTGACGGTTCCCTGAGCGAAGAAGCCGCCCTGCGCGCAATCACCACCTTCTACTTCGAATACGACAGCTCGGATCTGAAGCCAGAAGCCATGCGCGCCCTGGACGTTCACGCCAAGGACCTGAAAGCCAACGGCAACCGTGTTGTTCTGGAAGGTAACACCGACGAGCGCGGTACCCGCGAGTACAACATGGCTCTGGGCGAGCGTCGTGCCAAGGCCGTTCAGCGCTACCTGGTTCTGCAGGGCGTTTCCCCTGCTCAGCTGGAACTGGTTTCCTACGGCGAAGAGCGTCCAGTTGCTACCGGCAACGACGAGCAGTCCTGGGCTCAGAACCGCCGCGTAGAACTGCGTAAGTAAGTTCTTATGCGTATGTGCCGTCGTGTTGTAACCGTCCTCGCCCTCAGCCTGCCGCTTTCTGCGTGGGCTGCGGTTCCTGTAGTTGATGACAACGGAGGCAGCTATCCGCCTTCGGGTTATGGCACGAGCGGCGCCTATGCCGGGGCAGGGGCTTCGGCCCCTGCTTCTGCGCAGGGTCAGTTGTTCATGCAACTGCAACAGATGCAGGACC
This sequence comes from Pseudomonas sp. RW3S2, assembly GCF_014268955.1. Lineage (NCBI taxonomy): Bacteria > Pseudomonadati > Pseudomonadota > Gammaproteobacteria > Pseudomonadales > Pseudomonadaceae > Pseudomonas > Pseudomonas sp. RW3S2. The sequence continues at coordinate 314,422 of NZ_JABWRM010000001.1, forward strand.
AGATTTCCCGTCAGCAAGGCATCATCGAAGAGTTGCAGAACGATGTGTCGCGCATGAAGCAGGAAAACCTGGAGCGTTACCAGGATCTGGACCGCCGTATCAACAGTGGTGCCGCGCCAGCCGCTACACCCGATAATTCCTCCACCGGTGGCGCATCCGACGCCGCAGGTGCCGCTGCAGGCGCAAGCGCTGCGCAGCAACCGGCCGCCAGTGGCGAACCGGCCGATCCGGCGAAAGAAAAGCTGTTCTACGATGCTGCTTTCGATCTGATCAAACAGAAAGACTTCGACAAGGCCAGCCAGGCCTTCAGTGCCTTCCTGCGTAAGTACCCCAACAGCCAGTACGCCGGCAACGCGCAGTACTGGCTGGGTGAGGTCAACCTCGCCAAAGGCGACCTGCAAGGTGCCGGTCAGGCCTTCGCCAAGGTCAGCCAGTTGTACCCCAAGCACAGCAAGGTGCCTGACTCGTTGTACAAGTTGGCCGATGTCGAACGTCGCATGGGCCACACCGACAAGGTCAAGGGTATCCTGCAGCAGGTCATCACCCAGTACCCCGGCACCTCTGCCGCGCAACTGGCCCAGCGAGACCTGCAGAAGCTCTAAACTGCATCGCTTGAAAGAAACCCGCGCCTGGCGCGGGTTTTTTCGTTAGAATCTCTGCCCTTTTTTCGTAAACACGCTGCTGCGGATAACGCTATGTCGAGTCTGCAGCAGTGCCTGACGGAGGCGGTCAGCCTGTATAGCTGTCACGCCCGTGGCGACCATGCAAGACACATTACGTATCACCGAAGTCTTTTACTCGTTACAGGGTGAAACGCGAACGGCTGGCTTGCCCACCGTGTTCGTGCGCCTGACCGGTTGCCCCCTGCGCTGCCAGTACTGCGACAGTGCCTACGCGTTCAGTGGCGGCACACTGCGTACCCTCGACGACATTCTCGAGCAGGTTGCAGGTTTTCGCCCGCGCTATGTCTGCGTCACTGGCGGCGAACCGTTGGCCCAGCCCAACGTATTGCCTTTGCTTGAGCGCCTGTGCGATGCGGGCTATGAGGTTTCGCTGGAGACCAGCGGCGCGCTCGACATCTCGCGGGTGGACACGCGGGTCAGTCGCGTGGTCGACCTCAAGACCCCAGGTTCGGAAGAGGTTCACCGTAACCGCTACGAGAACATCGAACACCTGACGAGCAATGATCAGGTCAAGTTCGTCATCTGCTCTCGTGAGGACTACGACTGGGCAGTGTCCAAGCTGATCCAGTACAACCTCGAAGAACGGGCAGGTGAAGTCCTGTTCTCGCCCAGCCACCATCAGGTGAGCGCCAGCGACCTGGCCGACTGGATCGTCGCCGACAACCTGCCCGTGCGCTTCCAACTGCAACTGCACAAGTTGCTGTGGAACGACGAACCGGGCCGCTGATCAAGAGAGTGAATGACATGACTGAAAAACGTGCGGTAATCCTGCTGTCTGGCGGTCTGGACTCGGCCACTGTGGTCGCCATGGCCAAGGCCGAGGGCTACAGTTGCTACACTATGAGCTTCGATTACGGCCAGCGCCATCGCGCTGAGCTCAACGCAGCTGCGCGGGTGGCTCGCGATCTGGGCGTGGTCGAGCACAAGGTCATTGGCTTGAACCTCGATGGTATTGGCGGTTCGGCTCTGACCGACAGCAGTATCGATGTGCCTGAAGCACCTACCGAGGGTATTCCGGTCACCTACGTACCGGCGCGCAATACCGTATTCCTGTCGTTGGCGCTGGGCTGGGCAGAAGTGCTGCAAGCTCGTGACATCTTCATTGGCGTCAACGCTGTTGATTATTCGGGTTACCCCGATTGCCGCCCGGAGTTCGTCGAGGCCTTCGAGCGCATGGCCAACCTGGCTACCAAGGCGGGGGTGGAAGGTCAGGGGTTCCGCATCCAGGCGCCACTGCAGAACCTGAGCAAGGCGCAAATCGTCGAGGCCGGTATTGCCCGTGGGGTGGACTACAGCCTCACAGTATCCTGTTACCAGGCCGACGACGATGGCCGTGCCTGCGGCAAGTGCGATAGCTGCCGCCTGCGTGCTGAAGGCTTCAAGGCTGCCGGGATCGCTGATCCAACACGTTATTTTTGAAAATAATGCGATGGGGTGTTGATTTTCTCTGAGAAATCAGTAGTATACGCGCCATCCAACGGGTCGTTAGCTCAGTTGGTAGAGCAGTTGGCTTTTAACCAATTGGTCGTAGGTTCGAATCCTACACGACCCACCATATTCAGAGAAATACACGATGTACTAGGAAAGCGTGCTTAGCAGTCACTTTCTGTCATCCATATGAAGTGATGCTTCAGCGTGACTTTATATGAAATAGCCTGCCGCTTTCGGTGGGCTTTTTTGTTTATGGGTCAAAAAGTCAAAGGCATAGTGCATACTTGACCCGTCACAACTCAAATGACTGCCGATAGACCGTTGGGGCTTCGGGCTCTCCTTTCTTCATCGCATGCAGCGCTTCTTTACGTTGTCGAAGAGCGTTTTCATGGCAACGAGTTTCCAAGCTGTGCGCGACACATAAAATTGTACAGGTTGCAACGTCTGATATTGAAGCAGCATGCGTGGGCGTTTAGGTCGACGTCCTCAATAAAAACACTCGATTAGTGAATTCGGCCAGTGCATCGGATAGGTTGCATTCATTGGGCGCGATAGTGTTTTCACGTATCGATAGTACAGGCGGTCAGTGGCTCTTTGTATTCTGAAATTAATAGTTATATCGCTCGTTTTCTATAATTTTCATGGCGGTTTTTTCGTGGCGCCAAACGGTTATCGCGCTTTTCGGCCGGCATACTTACTGTGTAGGTCTTTTAGATTCATGGCGTCACGTTTAGGGTTTATATTAAATGTTCGCAAGTATTCTCGACTGAACTGTGAAGGGCTTTCATAACCTACTTCATAAGCTGCCTCTGCCACACTTTTGGACTCAGATACCATTAGGCGTCGCGCCTCCAAAAGGCGTAAATTTTTCTGGTACTGTAGAGAAGTCGTCGATGTCGCAGCTTTGAAGTTTTTGCGAAAAGAAGAGGGGCTCATCTTTGCCACTTCGGCCAACTGTTTAATTGAAAGCTTTTTATTAAAGTTTTCTCTCAAAAACTCGATGGCTTTTGTGAGGCGCTGCATTTGGCTGTCTGGTATAGCGAGCTTACAGAACTCACTAGCGTAGGCTCCGTCTAGGAACCAGCAATATAACTCTTTCATCAGTGAAGGATAAAGAATCGGAAGTGAACTGGGGCGATCCAATAAATTTATCAGGCGCAGCAAACAATCTAAAAACATATCATCAAGCTTGACAACGAATGCACACGATTCGACGGGGTCACAAGAAGAAGATACTGCATCGAATTTCGCCACGACTTCGGCAACGTCGTCTTTATCAATATCCAGGGTTATGCCGATGAATGGCAAGCTCGGTGTCGCTTCGGCAATTCGTCCGCTAGCGGGTAACTCCATACTGACGACCAGGCACTCCAGCGCATGATAGTCGAGCATGTTTTCTCCAAAGAGAATCTGTTTAGAGCCTTGTAGCACCACACAAAGTTGGGGTCGATAAACTTGGCTTACCGGCATAACTTTTGCAAAAGTGCGGTGGAGGTTAAAGCCATCAATGCGTGTTGGGAAAATACCTTCGCCGCTGCCCTGGCTGTCGATGTAATTATTGACTTTCGAAAGCAAAAGGTCGATTTTTTTTTCATCTATAAGACCTACCATCACACGCCCCTCCGAAATCCAAACCTGTCAGCCAAGCCTGCCAACTCTCAAATTTGATACCAGTGCATCAGCTCGATAGGGCAGCACACCAGTCTATCTTGGCGCCACGGCCTTCAAAACACTGCTCGCTTAACTGCCTTCGATTTCCTCCAAGCCTACTAGCCCATGAGCTCAAAGCGCTTAGCACTGTTGGCCGCTACAGAGGAACTGTACCAAGGTACCGACCTCTTGATGAAGGTCATAATAGGCAAATTTTTTATCAGCTCTGGAAAAAAAATATTTAGAACAGGGTGCAGAATGCTGCTGTACAAACCCTACCTTATTGTTGCGTAAGTGGCAAACTTGTCTCCGAGTTCAGTCTGGCGGCTGAGTGGTGGATTATTGCTGTGGCTGGAAGGTGAGCAAGGGTTTAATTCAGGTGCATCTAAAGTCTTAAGAATTTCCGCCCCGTTGTCCAAGTCTGGAGGGACCATGAATCATATTTTTCGAGTCGTGTGGAGTACTGCATTGGGGCGACTTGTTGTTACGTCCGAGCATGCCGTGTCGCGGCGCTCTACAAGCAAATGTAGGGTGGCAGCAGTGGGTATCTATCTTCCTTTATTATGTGGCATGCCGGACTCCTCATCTGCGTATGAAGCAGGCGGGGGGGACGACTGTAATGGATCACCTACGAGGATCGCTATCGGTAGTAGTGCTACGGGTTGTAATGATAATGCCATTGCTATCGGTAGTGGCTCCGGCGCTTCGGGTGGTTCTGCCATCAGTCTAGGTGTCAACACGCGATCAACGGGATCTTTTTCATTGGCCATCGGTTCTGGTACACAAGCCACAGCTGATAACGCTTTTGCATTCGGGTCTGGATCCATGGCATCCGCCGCTAATACGGTTGCGATAGGGCGTCTGGCAAGTGCTTCAGTGAGGGGGGGGAGTGCGCTTGGCGATAGAGCCAATGCCTCCGGTGTCATGGCTCTGTCTCTCGGTTCTTATTCTCAAGCGACTGCAGATCGCTCAATTGGATTGGGCTATAGCTCAAACGCGAGTGGCCCCGACTCATTCGCCGCGGGAAACAATGCGGCAGCCTCAGGCAGCCAATCGATAGCTTTGGGAGCAAACTCGGCAGCCACGTTCAATGGCGATATTGCCTTAGGTGATGGCGCCATGGCGTCGGGCTCCGACAACTACTCAGCTATCTCTATAGGGCGAGCATCGAGCGCGGTAGGGATGGATGCCATCGCTTACGGAAACTCTGCTAATGCTTCGGCAGACTATGCCATGGCAGTTGGAAACCTCTCAGCGGCAAGTGGTGAAGCCTCGTCTGCCTTCGGCACAGGCTCGAACGCCAGTGGAAGTTATTCCCTGGCGGCTGGCAGCAATTCGGAAGCAACTAGCCATTTGTCGACTGCTGTAGGTAATAATGCTCTGGTCATTGGGGAAGGCTCTTCGGCTTTTGGCCATGGTGCAACCGTCGGTATGCGAGACGGCGATGGCAATGACACTGCAGCTGATTTCGCGTTGGCCGTAGGCAGTAATGCGAGCGCCACTGCAACTGATGCGTCGGCAGTTGGAAACAACGCGACGGCTAGTGGAGAGGGATCTTCAGCATTCGGCTCTGAATCGCTGGCAAGTCAGCTATCGACGACCGCTATGGGTAGTGGTGCTCGTGCGCGCGCTGTGGGCAGCTCTGCGTTCGGTTCAGGCGCAGTAGCCGATGGTGAGAATTCCCTTGCCATAGGTGGCTCATCCTCATCTCAAGGCGCCAGGTCCATAGCTGTAGGCTATGGCTCTATCGCGACAGCTGCTGACGCGATTTCACTGGGTTATTTTTCCATCGTTGCGGGCCAGGGCTCTTTGAGTATTGGCACCGGTAACCAAGTTATCGGGGAGCGTTCAGGTGCAATCGGTGACCCCAGCTATGTAACGGGTAATGGGACCTATACGCTAGGTAATGATAACGGCAGTCCCAGCGCGGCCATCGCCGCCGATGATGCCGGTATTTTCGGTAATGGAAACTTTCTCGGCGATAACGCTACGGGTAGCCGCATCATCGGCAACAGTAATGGCACCGAAGATACCCCCATCAATGTCGCCGACGCTTTCATACTGGGGAACAATGCTTCAGTCACGGTGGCGAACAGCGTAGTACTAGGTTCGAACTCCATCGCCAACGGCAACACCCTCGGGGATTCACCCTTCCAGCCGCTGGATGCCGCTGGTAATACCATCGAGGTCGCAGGAACGGCACCGGTGGGGGAGGTTTCAGTCGGTGCAGCCGACAGTGAGCGGCGTATCACCAACGTTGCGGCAGGGTCGGCAGATACTGATGCCGTCAACGTTTCCCAGCTCTCCGCCGTCAACGAGAAAGCGGATTACGCGAGTCAAGGCTTTAATCTCGGTGTGAACGGGAGCAGCACAAGTAATGTTGCACCAGGTGAGGCTGTACGTTTTCTCGACGGCGCCAATATCGAACTTACCCAAGACGGCGCCAATATCACTATCGCGACCGCCCCAGACATCTCCATCGATAGTCTGTCGATCAATGGTGGTGGACCTTCTATCGACGCCAGCGGTATCGATATGGGCGGCAACACCATAACCGCGTTGGGTGACGGTGCCGTCAATGCGGATAGCACCGATGCCATCAACGGAAGCCAGCTATTCGGACAGGCCAGCAACCTAGGCAACATCATCGGTGGCAACACGACGATCAATCCGGACTCGGGCGAGATCTCCACGTCGAACCTGGGTGGAACTGGCGAAGACACTATCAATGGTGCGATTGGCGCTATCAATACCGCTGCCAACGCCGGCTGGAACTTGAGCGATGCTGAGGGTAATACCGCCAACATCGGTCCGAATGGCGGCGTGACTTTCTCCGGCGACGATAATCTTGAGGTGACGCAAACTGGCGAGGACGATAGGGGTCAGGTCGCCATCCGACTCAATCGCAATCTTGACCTCAACAGCGTCACGACCGGCAATAGCCGACTGGATGATGCCGGCTTGGAGGTAACCGCTATTAGTGACAGTGGCGATGTCACTAGCACAACGGTAGTCACCAGCGCTGGCGTCAATGTGAGCGGTGGCGAGGGTCGCGGTGGGAGCGCATTGACTCAAACTGGCCTGACCGTAGCGTCTGCGGAAGTCGATGGGGAGGGCAATCCGCTCAGCGCGGTAACCGTTGCTGCCGATGGCATTGATATGGGAGGAAGCACCATTACCGCATTGCGGGATGGGGTAGTCAATGCAAACAGCACCGAGGCCATCAATGGAAGCCAGCTATTCCGCCACGCCGCCAATGTCGGGGACATCATTGGTGGCAATACGACCATCGATCCGAACACGGGTGAAATTATCACTTCTAACTTGGGGGGCACGGGTGAAGACACCATCGATGCCGCATTGGCCAAGACTAGTAATGCGGCGAATGCAGGTTGGAACGTTACAGATGACTATGGTAACGCCGCTAACATCGGTCCGAACGGAAGCGTTGCCTTCACAGGTGACAACAACCTGAGTGTTGAACAAGTTGGTGATGATAACGACGGACAGGTTGCCATCAGGCTCAATCGGAACTTAGAGCTCGATAGTGTGACCCTACCCGGAGGCCTTAGTATCAACGCCGATGGGATCGATATGAATGGTCAAACTATCTCCAATCTTGGCGATCCTACTGCGCGGGGGGACGCCGTAAATCTGGCTTACTTCGATCGCAATCGTACGCGCTATTACAGCGTCAATGATGGTGGAGAAGAAGGCGGTAACTACGATAACAACGGAGCTACCGGCCGCGGCGCGATTGCCGTCGGTGTCGACGCCCAGGCCAGAGCCGAAAACGCGATTGCCATCGGTAGAGGAGCAACAGTAGGCACCAGCAATGGCATTGCTTTGGGCGCGGACTCGATCTCAGAGGAAGCGATCGCGACGGAAGGCAGCATGATTGCAGGGCAAATGTACACTTATGCTGGCTCGGCACCGGTCGGAAACGTGAGTTTGGGCTCTGCGGGAAAAGAGCGGACGCTGACAAATATTGCCGCTGGGCGCGTGACTTCCGAAAGCACAGACGCCGTGAATGGAAGCCAGCTATATGCAACCAATCAGGCTGTGGCAGCCGTACAGGATGATGTTTTCAGGGCACAAACTGATATCACAGCGCTCGATGGGCGTGTCACCAGCGTCGAGGGTAACATCACCAACTTGAGTGGAGACATCGAGCGCCTGGGTGACCAGGCCGTGCAGTACAGCACCAATGAAGATGGTAGCGTCGATTACAGCTCTGTCGAACTCAAGGGAGAAGGCGGAACAACCATCGGTAATTTAGCCGCTGGCGACATTGCCGAAAACAGCCGCGAGGCCGTCAATGGCAGTCAGCTTTGGGAAATGCAGAACGCCATTACTGATATCAACCAAGGTGGCAGCCGTTATTTTAGAGCGAACGCCGATGGCCCAGCCGCGCAGGCCAACGGCGCGAATAGTGTTGCCTCAGGGCCCAGTAGCGTCGCCAATGGTGACAACAGCGTTGCTATGGGTAACGGTGCGGTCGCCGAGGCAGAAGGCAGTATCGCGCTTGGAGCAGGCTCACGCGCCACCCGCGCAGGCATGAACGGTGCTGAGGAAGCCTTTTCCGGCCATAGCGTTGCATCGACTCAGGGCGCGGTTTCAGTCGGCAGCGAGAATAAAGAGCGTCAGATTACTAATGTGGCCGGCGGTACCGAGGCAACCGATGCAGTCAATGTTCGCCAATTGAGCTCGGTGCAGGCCGGGGCGGTGAATTACGACCGTCACGTAGATGGCAGTGTCAACTATAGCTCGGTCACGATGGGTCAAGCGGGCTCGCCGACGCGGGTCCATAACGTCGCGTCGGGCGAGGCCGATACGGACGCGGCCAATGTAGGGCAGCTCAGGGCGATGGATCAAAATTATCGTCGCCAGATCGATGGGCTTGGAAGAAAGATCGACGATGTCAAAGATCAGGCCAATGCCGGTACGGCAAGCGCCCTGGCTGCGGCTGCCATTCCTCAAGCAACTATCGCGGGTAAAAGCATGATCGCCGTGGGCGGGGGAACGTATCAGGGAGAATCGGCAGTCGCTGTCGGCTTTTCCTGGCTATCGGATAACGGTCGGTGGACGACGCGTTTAAACCTCACGGGAGATACGCAAAACCACGCAGGCGCGGCTGTAGGCGTCGGCTTCCACTGGTAATCGAGACAAGGGGCCCTAAACCATGTCGATTCAACGGCATATTCGTTACGCAACCACCCTGGTGATGCTGGGGTGGGCCACCGTCGGCTGCTCAACGATTCAACAGCAAGAGCAAGAGTCGGTCTCTCCTCAAAAAAAGGCCATCGTCTTTCCCGATATGAAGAGTGCTTGGCAAACGCAAGGTAGTTATCCCAATTTGGCTAACCTTCGAACACTGCGTGACGGCATGAGCAAAGACCAGGTCTATGATTTACTGGGTCGCCCTCATTTTGATGAAGGCATGTTTGGAGAACATGAGTGGAACTTCATATTCCATATGCCCGATCACTTGGGGCGTTATCGAACCTGCCAATATCAGCTGCATTTTGATGATGATATGCTCGTGGATGGGCGATACTGGAAGGAGGGCGAGTGCGCGCGATCACTCGCGGAAGAAACGTCCGAGGATACGCGTGTCTCGGTCAGCGCCGATGCTTTATTTGACTTCGATAGTGACGCGCTTAGCCCGCAAGGCGAGCGCGAAATCGATGAGGTCGCATCGTGGGTCTTACAAGGGATGGCGGACGGATCATCGGTCGTCGTTATCGGGCATGCGGATCGACTAGGAGATGAAACCTATAACCAGTTACTCTCGGAGCGTCGGGCCGTAACTGTACGTCGTGCACTGATCAAGCGTGGCATTCGTGAGGATCGAATCTCATCATGGGGGGAAGGAGAGCGCCGGCCTGTCCAGCAGTGTTCAGAGGCCGCTTCGATAGGGGGGCAGCGTGCCTGCCTCGCGCCAAATCGTCGAGTCGATATTCAAATAACGGGTCATAGGGCGCGAAGATCGCACACCCCTTTAACAATCCAATAAGTCATTAATCCAGCAGTGACGAGGAGACCCACCCCAGTTGCTGGCTCGATTCAAGATAGACCTGCGTCCACCCCTGTCCCTCGCCCAAAACCGGAAGAGTCTGACCTCGCATCACTTGTGCAATTACCTTATAGGCCGTCGAGTTGCCCAATCGGATATTTGCAGTTTCGGTGGTCACTTGCTGACGTGGAAGGTGTGCGAGGTAAGTCTCTATGTTTTTTTGAGCTTCAGTGTTCCCTTGAGAAGCTGACATGGCAAACCAGAAAATCGCCCAGGCGTAGTCTTGCGGAACGCCCTTTCCTAAAGCGTACATTCTTCCCATATTGTTTTGACCATAAGAATCCCGAGCACGAGCCGCTCGCAAATACCACTGTGCAGCTAGCGTATCGTTTTTATCTAGACCATTTCCGGATTCATAGAGACTGCCCAAGTTATTTTGCGCTGCGGCGATCCTGTTTTGTGCCGCAAATCGATAATAAAAGATTGCTTTAGGTAAATCCCTTGCGACGCCAGCGCCAGCGTAGTAGAGATGGCCAAGCAAGAAAGCTGATTCGGCATCGCCCGAGTCAACCGCACGCTGCAGCCACCTCGCAGCCTGCCAAGGGTCTGGCTCCTGCCCATCGAGGCCCTGTAGATAGATTTTTGCCACATATCTTTGCGCTTCAACGTCACCACCATGAGCCGCAAGGGAGTACCACTTTTTCGCCAGATCAAACTGGCGTGGTACACCTTGTCCCCGTTCGTACATTTGTGCTAGTCGAAGCTGGGACCGAACTTCGCCTTCTTCGGCAGATTGCCGCCACTCATAAATCGCGGAAGCAAAGTTTTTCAGACGGTATTCGGACGCTCCTCTGTTATAGTCGGCTAGCGCGTGGTCGGGAAGTATCAAATAAATTAAGGCGGAGGTACTGATGGCGAAAAATTTCATAAGGTTATTTCATATTTGTGGATACTAAAAAATGGTCTTTTGTGTTGGGGGTTTATTTTTCGTGCGATGAAGGGAATTTTTCAGGTGCTTTGCTATCGCGCTGAATGCCTGTCAACGCACTGATACGTGCGTGTGTCATGATGCAAACAACACCCGCAGGATTCTCAAATATCGGGTAGTTGGTGTTGCAATACAGTGCTACAGAGTTAAGGACATTGTATGCTCGTGTTGTTAAGTCTGGCTGAGTAATTCTAGCCATGAAGAGCTGCCCCTCCGTGCACGCAAGAGCCTGTTTATCAGTCGTGGCCACGCAGATTTTTGCTTGATCCACTTTCGGGTCACGATCTGAGCTTTCACAGCCGAACGTCAGTATGGCCACTAATGGAAGAAGTACGTAGTTTTTCATGGGTTCCCTTACCTGGATAAGTCTGTCAACAGTCTGTTTAAATAGTTGTCAAAAAACACGGGATCGAAGGAGCGCATAAAATATTCAAAAGTAGCTCAAGGTAAAAAGCAAGTTTATTTTTGTATTTACAGTGAGGGGCTTGGAACTTTCTGGTGGATGACGTTTCAGGCAAATTTTTTATCATTGCTGGCATGTATTGGCTTTGGCAGTGGGTGGTCGTTGAATATAAGAAAAAGTATGATGGCGAGGCTGATCATCAATATCAGCTTCTCGGCTGGCTCCACGCAGGAACTTGAAATGTTCATCGCACTTCCGACTCTGCTCTCTGACGGAGAACCCACGCGTTCTTCTTTGTTCATGTCGGCGACCCAGTGCGTTGATACTGTAGGCATCCGCGCGGGACTATGCCGTCGCGAATTCCGGGCCTATGCTCAGCCTAAGTTCGATTTACATAGTCGGGTGGTGCACAGCGTGGAAGTTCTTGCGCGCTGGCAGCATCCCCAGTATGGCTTACTGCCTCCAGCGGCATTTATAGCCACGATGACCCGCGAACAGTTGCTGGATGATTTGTTCAGCGAGCTGCTGGAGCAGAGCCTGGCTTGCCAGATAAGACTCCATCGGCAGGGTTGGGAGCTGGGTTTTTCCTTGAACCTCAGTCTGCACCAACTGGCCACTCATGCTTTGTTTGATCGCTTGATCACGCGCCTGATGCAGCATCCGTTGCCGCTATCCTCGGTGACCCTAGAGATCACCGAGGACGCACCTGCTGTTCTTGCGCCTGATATCCGTCAGCGCCTCATGTGCCTGAAGACGATTGGTGTGCGCCTATCGATGGATGACTTCGGCACGGGGTACTCCTCGCTGTGGCGGCTCAGCGAAATCCCGTTCGAGGAACTCAAGTTGGCGGGGGAGTTCACTCGACAGCTCGAAGGTTCACCTCGCGCGCGTACGATTGTCCGCAATGCGTTGACGCTGGCAGAAGACTTGCAAATGGAACTGATCGTCGAAGGCATCGAAACTCAGGAGCAGCGTTCGCTCCTGCTGGAGCTCGGTGCCAATCACGGCCAGGGTTATTTCTGCGCCAAGCCCATGTCGATGGAATCACTGGTTATATGGCTGAAACGTCTGCAAAGATCCTAGCCCACGTTTAGGTTCAGCAGATCAGGCCCAACGGCGTTTCCCTAGGGTCTGTATGAAAAGCCTTGAGAGGAATGTCAGGCAAGGCGAAAACAGCCGAGGAGCGGCCGGGGTCGCGCTCGACTTTACGGGTTGTAAATGAGCATTCCGACCGGGCTGGCGCACCAGGCTGTTTTCAACGCAGAATCACCGAGTATCAGGGGTTTTCATACAGAGCCTAGGGCCTTCATGGAAAGTCTTGAGACGCTTCTTCGTCTGTGTCTCCGTAGTCCGTACCTGGTTTAACCAACGCGTGCAGATCCGGTGAGCGTGACAAACGGGAAAGCCTTGCAAATGACCTTAAAATGTTATGTTATAACCTTAAATGTAATCAGCTTTTTGTCGACACGAGTGCCCTCCGCCATGGACAGACGCACCTTCCTGCAGCTGCTGTTTGCCGGCTGCACCTTGCCTGTCAGCCGCCTGGTGCTGGCCAATACCGCCGAGCAGGTTCGCGGTGCAGTATTGCGCCAGGGGGCAGAGGGCACGACCCTGCTGCTGGACCTCAGTGGCCCGATACCCGCTCGCACCTTCACCCTCGAAGCGCCACCGCGACTGGTTCTTGATCTGCAAGGCGCGGGGCTGGCGACTTCGCTTGATGGGCTGGCCCTCAAGGGCACGCCGATCAAGGCAATTCGCAGCGCAGCGACTGCAGACGGCGGCTTGCGCATTGTGCTGGACCTACGCTCACCGGGAATTTCCGGCGAGTTGCAGACGCTCGCCCGCGGTCGGCAGTTGGCCCTGCGTCTTGGCGGATTGCCAGTTGCGGCCGCAGTGCCGACGGGCAAGGCTGTCGGGAATATGGCAGCGCCGCAGGGGCGTGACCTGCTGATCGTCATTGACGCCGGTCACGGCGGCAAGGACCCAGGTGCCGTCGGCAGTGGCGGTGAGCAGGAAAAGCTTGTAGCACTGGCCATCGCCCGCCTGCTGGCGCGACGCATCGATGCGCAGAAGGGCTTCAAGGCGCGCCTGGTGCGCAATCAGGACGTGTTTATCCCGCTGCGCAAACGTGCCGAAATGGCCCAACGGCTGAACGCCGACCTGTTCATTTCCGTGCATGCCGACGCGGCGCCGAGGCGCACCGCATCCGGTGCCTCGGTGTTCGCCCTGTCCGAGCATGGTGCTACTTCGACAGTGGCGCGCTGGATGGCACAACGCGAGAACGATGCCGATTTCGTCGGGGTATCCAGCGTGTTGAAAAAGCCACCCAAGGACCCGGTGGTGGCAGGTGTGCTGCTGGACATGTCGATGAATGCGACCATCTCCACCAGCCTGGACCTGGGGCATTCGGTGCTTGGCCAGCTCGAAGGCGTGGCCGGTCTGCATCAGGCCCGGGTGGAGCAGGCGGGTTTCGCGGTGCTCAAGTCGCCCAGCGTGCCTTCGATCCTGGTGGAGACTGGCTTCATGTCCAATGCCCGGGATTGCCAGCGGCTGCAGGATCCTCGTCACCAGCGCAAGGTCGCCGAAGCTATTTTCGCCGGGCTCGACAAGCACTTTCGCAGGCGCGCCCCCGATGGCAGCTACCTGGCCGCGCTCGCCGCGTACCGCCTGGCCGAGCCTGGCGCCCAAGGCTGAAGCGGGCCGCTTCGAGAACGCAGCGGGCTTGCGTATACTGTGCGCCTTTACGGTCCAGGGCTGAACCCTGCGACCCGCTCACGGATCGCGCACAGAGGCTTGCCAGTACGATGACGCAAGGATGGACTTCCACCACTGAGGCACCGTTGATCTCGGTCGTCGCCCCCTGCTACAACGCCGAGAAGTACCTGGAGGCGGCACTGGCGAGCATCTTTGCCCAGGACTACCCGAACTTCGAAGTCATCATCGTCGACGACGGCTCCAGCGACCGAAGCGTCGAGATGCTCCGCGCGTTGCAATCGACCTACGATTTCACCTTGCTGACCCAGGCCAACCAAGGGGTCAGTGGTGCGCTCAATACAGGCCTGCAGCATGCCCGTGGGGTCTATGTCTCGACCCCCGATCTCGACGACATCATGCTGCCGAACTCCCTGAGTGTTCGCGCCGCCTACCTGGACGCCCACCCAAAGGTCGGTTGTGTCGGTGCGTTGATCGTCTACATGGACACCGAAGGCCGCGACATCAAGGCGCAGCAACGCACCGAAATCAAGACCTTCGATTTCGCCGAGATCCTGCGTGACGCAGTGGTCGTCGGCGCGCCCGGCTCGCTGTACCGGATGGAAGCGATGCGCGCGGCTGATTTCTACGACCCGGCCATCAAGGTCCAGGATTTCCAGATGACCTTGCGCATTGCTGCCCAGGGTTACGAGATCCACGAGCTGCCGGTGTGCGTCACCCGCTACCGCCGCCACCCCAACAACCTGTCGCGCAAGTTCAAGGTGCTGCTGGAGGCCGATCTCAAGGCCATCGCGCCCTACCAGCAGTATCCGGGCTATGCCCGTGGGCGCTCGGTGCTGGTGCACAAGGCGCTCAAGTATGCCGTGGTTGCCGACAAGGCCTACGCCTGGGATCTGCTGCGCAGCATTCCCCTGCGCCACTACAACAAGACCACCCTCAAGCGCATCAAGCGCCTGATGTTCCACCGTTGATGCCGATCGAGGAGCGCCTGCCGTGAAATTCTTCAGGAACCTGGCCGAGCGCCGCGAACGCAAGCGTCTGCGGGCGATGGACAAACTTGAGCGTGCGGCGGAGAAGATCCGCCTGCGCTATCCGCGTAGCACGGTCGGCGTGGGCAGCTACGGTATCCCCGAGGTCACCGATTTTGGTGATGATGCCGTCCTGCGCATCGGTAATTACACTTCCATCGCCGCAGGTGTTCAGGTGCTGTTGGGAGGCGAGCATAGAACCGACTGGCTGACCACCTATCCATTTCCGGCAATGATCGACGGCCTGGAAGACATCAAGGATTACGCACCCAGCAAGGGCGACGTGGTGATCGGCAGCGACTGCTGGATCTGCACCAATGCGGTGATCCTTTCCGGAGTCACCATCGGCCACGGCGCCATCGTTGCCGCCGGGGCGATGGTCACCCGCGATGTACCGCCATTTGCGGTGGTTGGTGGCAACCCGTGCAAGTTCATCCGCTGGCGCTTCGACGAGCCGGTGCGTGAAGCCTTGCTGGAGGCGGCCTGGTGGGACTGGCCGATGGAAGAGGTCAAGCAGGTGGCGCGCATGCTCAGCAGCGCCGACCTGGACGCCTTCCTCGGATACGCCAGAGCCCGTCAGGGCCGCTGAGGCTCTATCGCTCGATTGACCGACTCCAGCGCGCGTTCCACTGCGGTCGCTGCTGGTTGACCTCGTCCCAGTTCACCACCACGGCGCTCTGCTGATACTGCTGCATCGCCTCGACCTGGCCGCGGGTGCGTTCGGTGGTCGGGGTCGTGGGGTTGGACGGAATCTGGTCGCCTTCCTCCAGCGCCGGGGCTTGGGCCGCAGGCGTGAGCAGGTAGGCGGCGAGCTTCTGCGCCAGCTCCGGCTGGTCGTTGTTGGCCACCACGCATTCGGCGAAGTTCAGCACCACTGCCCCTTCCTTGGGCTGGGCGTAGGCCACCGGGATACCCTTGGCCTGCAAGGTGGTGACCTGGGTGGGCGTCAGTGGGAACAACGCGGCCTCGTCGGTCTGCACCATCTCGGAGATCTTCGCCGAGCTGGCGATGTACTCCAGCACGTTCGGCCCGACCTGCTTGGGCCAGGCCTTGAAGCCCGGTTCGACGTTGCTTTCGTCACCGCCCTGGAGGCGGTTGTACATCAGGAAGCCGTGCAGGCCGAAGGTCGAGGAGGCCAGCGACTGGAACACCAGCTTATCCTTGAAGCGCGGGTCTTGCAGGTCGCTCCACGAGGTTGGCGCGGCCCAGCCGTTCTTCTCGAACAGGCGGGTGTTGTAGGCCAGCCCCGTCACGCCGAGGCTGACGGCCACGGCTTCTTCCTTGATGCGTGCCTTCTGCGGAATCTGCGACAAGGCCTCGCTGGGCTGCAGCTTGCTGCACAGCCCCATCGAGATGGCCCGGTACATGATGCCGTCGTCAAGCATCACCACATGCATCTGCGGCT
The DNA here is from genome assembly GCF_014268955.1 of Pseudomonas sp. RW3S2. NCBI lineage: Bacteria > Pseudomonadati > Pseudomonadota > Gammaproteobacteria > Pseudomonadales > Pseudomonadaceae > Pseudomonas > Pseudomonas sp. RW3S2. Next base: position 330,738 of record NZ_JABWRM010000001.1, read on the forward strand.
TCTTGCTGTTGGCCTGGACCTTGGCCAGATGGTCGGCCGAGGTGCCGGGCACGATCACCACCTTGACGTTGTTTGCCTGCTCGAAGGCCGGCAGCACCTTGTCGGCGTAGGTACGCTCCATGGTGCCGCCGTTCATGCCCAGGTACAGGGTCGGGGTGGCGGCCTGCAGCGTGGGGCTGGCGGCGAGCAGGGCCAGTGACAGGCAGGACAAGCCGGTGCCGAGCATACGTTTGACGTGTTTCATGAAAGCGACCTTCCTCTTAGTGGTTGGAGGCCAGGTCGTGACGGACCTGGAAACGACGGATGGAAAATGCCTCGATCGGCTGCCTGCTGGCGCCGTCGCAGACGAGCTCGGCCAGTGCCTCGCCGACCGCCGGGCCGATCTGGAAGCCCGCCCCGGCAAAGCCGAAGCCATGCAACAGGCCGGGTTGGGTGGTACTGGCGCCTATCACCGGCTCGTGGTCGGGCAGATAGCCTTCGGTGCCGCTCCAGGTGCGGATCGCCTGGGTGCCAGCCAGAAACGGGTAGAGTTCGACGGCGTTGCGCAGGATCGCCAGCACCGCTGACTGCCCTGGGCGAGCGCGTTGTGCGTCGAGGGCAAAACCACGCCCGCCGCCGAGCACGCAATTGCCGCGGGCGACCTGGCGGGCATAGATGCCGCCACCCTCGACACCGGTGCTGGCATTCATCACCCAAGGCAAGGGCTCGGTGACCAGCATCGCCGGGTGGCCGGACTCCATCGGCACCGGCTCGCCAAACTGCGCCGCCAGATCGGCGGCCCAGGCACCGGCACAATTGAGCAGCCACGGCGCGCGCAGGCGCAGGCCGCTCTGGGTGTGCAGGATGAAGCGCTGGCCATCATGCTCGACGCGGCTGTCGCCGGCCTGCTCGATGACCCGTGCGCCCTGCTGGCGGGCGGCACGGGCGAAAGCGGGGGAGACCAGGCGTGGGTTGGCGTGGCCATCGTCGGCGCAGTACGAGGCGCCGACGGCGATCTCGCCGACCCAGGGGTAGCGGGCGCGCAGGGCAGTGCGGTCGAGCAGTTGCAGGTCCAGGCCGTGGTCGCGGCTGGCCGCTTCATAGCCTTGCAGCGCGACGAAGTCGGCCTCGCTGCGCGCCAGTTTCAGGTGCCCGGAGCGCAGGTATTCGCCATCGATGCCGATCAACGCAGGCAGTTCGCCCCAGATCTGGTGCGCCCGCTGCGACAACGGCAACTGCGCCAGGCTGCGCCCCTGGCGGCGCACGCCGCCGTAGTTGACACCGCTGGACTGGGCGCCGCAGAACCCACGCTCCAGCAAGGTTACCGAATGGCCACGCCGGGCCAGGGCAAGCGCCGCCGACGCGCCGACGATACCGGCGCCCATGACGATCACCTCCGATTCGATCCACGGGCTCATGCGTCATGCTCCACGCCGAAGGGCAGGGGTTTGATCGGTGCCTGGGCGCGCAGACGGCCGACCTCGTGCAGGGCCTTGCCACTGCAATGGGCGATGATTTCCGCCGCTGCCGCGCCGCACATGCGGCCCTGGCAGCGGCCCATGCCGACCCGGCAGTGAGCCTTGACCCGGTTGATCTCCCAATGGCCTTCGCCGACCACGGCGCGCAGCTCGCCGACGCTGATCTCTTCGCAGCGGCACACCACCAGATCGTCCGGTGCCTGTTCGGCCCAGTGCTCGGGGAAGGGGAAGGCGGCTTCCAGCCCTTCACGGAAACGGCCAATGCGCGTCAGGCGTTTTTCCAGGGTGCGGCAACGCTGGGGGGCGACGGTTTGGCCGAGGTCCTGCAGCACCGCCAGGGCGGCGCGTTCGCCAGCCATTTCGGCGGCGTCGGCGCCCATGATCCCGGCACCGTCGCCGGCGAGGTAGACATCGTGCTCGCTGCTGCGCCCGGCCTGGTCGCGGCGCGGCAGCCAGGCCCGGTTGAGCGTGCTCCACTCGAATGCGCAGCCGAGCAGGTCGGCCAACTGCGTTTCGCTGCGCAGCGCATGGGCAAAGGCCAGCGCATCGCATTCGGTGTCATGTAGCTGATCGCCCTTGCGCCATACCGCCCGTTGCACCTGTTGCCCGCCTTCGATGCGTTCCAGCGTCGCGCCCTGATGCACCGGCACGCCATGGGCGCTGAGCCAGGCGCGGTAGTACAGGCCCTTGCCCAGGGTTGCCGGTTGCTCGAGCAGCTCAGGCAGGGCGCGGCACTGGGCGCTGAAGGGCGCGCTGTCGAGCACGCCGAGGACCTTGGCACCGGCCTTGGCGTACTGGTAGGCGACCAGATAAAGCAATGGCCCACTGCCGCAAAACAGCACGCGCTCGCCAATGGCGCAGCCCTGATGCTTGAGCGCGATCTGCGCGGCGCCCAGGGTGTAGACCCCGGGCAGCGTCCAGCCCGGCACCGGCAGCACCCGGTCGGTGGCGCCAGTGGCGATGATCAGGCGCTGGTAGGGTAGGTGCGCGGCATGGCCGTCGCGCAGAGTGTCCAGGGCGCCGTGCTCGGCGTTCCATACCAAGGTGCCGGGGCGATAGTCGATCTGCCCGGCAAGCGCATCGAGGGTCTGGTGCAGTGCGCTGGCCTTGCGGGCCTCGAAACCATAGAGCTGGCGCGCCGGTCGCGTGAAGTTGGCCGGCTGGCGGCGATAGATCTGCCCGCCGCCCTGGCTGGCTTCGTCGATCAGGACTGGATGCACACCGTGCTCCACCAGCGTCTGCGCGGCGCGGATCCCGGCGGGGCCGGCTCCGACGATCACCACGGCGCTCATGGCCGGCGCCCCGGTTCGCGCAGCACCTGCTGCCCGGTTTCCAGCGCGGTGGCGCAGGCGCGTACGCGGCGGCCATCGCCCAGCCGTACCCAGCAGTCCTGGCAGGCGCCCATCAGGCAGAAACCGGCGCGCGGCTCGGCGCTGAAGTCGCTGCCGCGCAGGTGCGCGCCGCTGGTCAATATGGCGGTCAGCAGGGTGTCGCCGAGCAGGCCACAGGCCGGCTCGCCGTCGAGGGTGAAGTCCAGCACCGGGCGCTGGCGCTCGGCGAGGCGTTTGAACAAGGCCATGTCAGTGCTTCCCTACCAGGACCCGATCCAGGCCATAGACCCGGTCGAGCAGAATCATGGTCACCGCTGTCAGGACGATCACCAGGGCCGACACCGCAGCCATCATCGGATCGATGGACTCGGTGGCGTAGACGTACATCTTCACCGGCAGGGTCTGGGTGGCCGGCGAGGTGACGAAGATCGAGAGGGTCACCTCGTCGAAGCTGTTGATGAATGCCAGCAGCCAGCCGCCGGCGATACCGGGCAGGATCATCGGCAGGGTGATCTTGCGAAACAGCGTGAAGCGGCTCGCACCCAGCGACTCGGCGGCCTGCTCGGCGCTGCGATCGACGCCGATGGCGGCGGCGATCACCAGGCGCAGCACATAAGGGGTGATCACCACCGTGTGCGCCAGGACCAGCCAGGTGAAGCTGCCGTTGACCCCGAGCAGGGCGAACAGGCGCAGCAGCGCCACCCCTAGCACCAGGTGCGGAATGATGATCGGCGACAGGAACAGCACGTTGAGAAAGTCGCGTCCGGGGAACTGCAGGCGCGTGATCGCAAGCCCTGCCGGCACTGCGATCAGCGTCGCCAGGCTGGCGGCGAGAAACGCCAGCTGCAGGCTGTTTTTGAAGGCTTCGAGGAAGTCGGCGCGCTCGAATACCGCTTCGAACCAGCGCAGCGAGAACCCCGCCGTAGGAAGGCTCAAGGTGTTTTCCGGGGTGAATGCCACCAGGCACACCACCACCAGTGGTGCGAGCATGAAGACCACCACCAGGCTGTGGAAGGTCAGGGCCAGAGGACCGTTCTTGGACATGAGTTACCCCAGCGATTTCTTGTAGCGGCGTTCGATCATGCGGTTCCACGACAGCATGATCAGCAGGTTGACCAGCAGCAGGGCGATGGCGATGGCCGCGCCCATGGGCCAGTTCAGGTCGGCCAGGTACTGGTCGTAGACCAGCGTGGCGACCATCTTCAGCCGGCGCCCGCCGAGCAGGCCGGGGATGGCAAAGGAACTGGCGGCCAGGCCGAAGACGATCAGCGTGCCGGACAGCACCCCCGGCATCACTTGCGGCAGCACCACCAGGCGCATGACCTTGGCCTGGCTGGCGCCAAGTGACAGCGCGGCCTGTTCGGCGGCGGGGTCGAGCTTCTGCAGGCTGGTCCAGACCGGGATGATCATGAACGGCAGCATCACGTGGACCAGCGCGACGATCACCGCGAACGGGGTGTACAACAGCTTAATCGGCGCGCCACCCAGGGCCTGGATCGCGTGGTTGACCAGCCCGTCGGCGCCCAGCAACAAGCTCCAGCCGAAGGCGCGCACCACCACCGAGATCAGCAGTGGGGTGAGGATCACCACCAGGAAGATCGAGCGCCACGGGCTGCCCATGCGGCTGAGGATGTAGGCCTCGGGTACGCCGATCACCACGCACAGCAGGGTGACCAGGGCGCTGATCCAGAAGGTGCGCCAGAAGATTTCGAGGAAGTAGCTGTCGCCGAGCAGGGCCAGGTAGTGCTCGAAGGTCCAGTGGTCGGCGCGGATGCCGACTTCGTAGTCGAACACATTGAACGACAGCACCAGGGTCAGCAGCAGAGGCACGACCAGCAGGGCGGCGAACAGCGCCAGTGCCGGCGCCGACAGCAGGTAGCCGCGCAGGTCACGGTGTTGCCTGGCGCAGGTGGCGGGGGCAGGCATGGCGCTGTTCATGCGCTCACCTCGTCGGCAGCGAGCACCCGCAGCAGCTCGGGCTGCCAGTCCAGGCCGACATCGACACCTTCACCGAGCGGTGCGCTGCCATCGTTGCGCCGCACCACGGTCAGTTCGCCCAGCGGTGTGCCGATGCGGTACAGCCATTGGCTGCCAAGGAAGTAGCGGGTCAGGATGCGGCCCTGCAGGCGACCGGCGCCGTTGTCGAGCAGGTCGATCTTTTCCGGGCGCAGGCTCAGGGTCAGGCTGGCGTCGCGGCTGTGTTGCACCTGTGGCAGGCCCGCGCCGTCCAGCTCGCCGGGCAACAGGTTGGCCTTGCCGACGAAGTCGGAGATGAAGCGGGTGCGCGGGTGTTCGTAGAGGCGATACGGCTCGTCGACCTGGGTGACGCGCCCGGCCTGCATCACCACCACGCGGTCGCTGATCGACAGGGCTTCGGCCTGGTCGTGGGTGACCATCAGCGTGGTGATGCCGACTTCGCTCTGGATCCTGCGGATCTCGAACTGCATCTCTTCGCGCAGGTTGGCGTCGAGGTTCGACAGTGGCTCGTCGAGCAGCAGCACCGGTGGTTCGATCACCAGCGCCCGGGCCAGGGCCACACGCTGGCGCTGGCCACCTGACAGTTCGCGTGGATAGCGTTCGGCATGCCGGTCCAGGCGCACCAGCGCCAGTACCTCGGTCACCTTGCGGCGAATCTCGGCTTCGGGCTGCTTGCGCATGCGCAGGCCGAAGGCGACGTTGTCGGCCACGGTCATGTGCGGGAACAGGGCGTAGCTCTGGAACACCACACCCAGGCCACGGCTGCTGGGCTTGGCGTGGGTGATGTCGCGTCCGTCGAGCAGGATGCGGCCGCTGCTGACGTCGACGAAGCCGGCGATCATCTGCAGGGTGGTGGTCTTGCCGCAGCCTGAAGGTCCGAGCAAGGAGACGAATTCGCCTTGTTCGATGGCGAGGTTGGTGGCGACCACGGCGTCGATCGCGCCGTAGCGTTTGCAAAGATTGTCCAGTTGCAGAAAGGCCATGACTGCGTTCCACCTGTCTTTTGTCGCGTGTCGGGCACACTTGTTGTTGGGGGCAGATGCAAGGAGGCAAATCGAGGACCGATGAATACTCACGAGGCCACCGGTGTGTTGTTCGATTTGTCCCGGTGGACGCAGAGTAGGCGCAAGCCTAGGATGGCCTCAATGGCGAATTTCACTGAGTCGAGCACTATTTTCAGTTTTATTCGCTCAGTGAAATTCAGATAAGGAAAAGCACAAATTGAATTCCGATAAACGAAATCATGAAGAGCCTGGGGTCAGTGTGGTCTCGCGCTTGTTCGCGGTGCTGCGGGTATTGGGCGAGGCGCCGGTGGAGGGCATGCGGGTGATCGAGCTGGCCGAGCAGGTCGGCCTGTCGCAGCCGACCGTGCACCGGCTGGTGCGCAGCCTGGTGGATGAAGGCATGGTCGAGCAGGAGGCGCGCAGCAAGCGTTATCGTTTGAGCCTGGCGTTCTTTGCCCTGGCGGCGCGGGCAGGCAACAGCGGCAACCTGCGCGATCTGGTGCGGCCCAGCTTGCTGCGTCTGTCGGCCTCGCTGGGGGACTCGCTGTTTCTGCTGGCGCGCAGTGGGTTCGATGCGGTGTGTCTGGATCGCAGCGAAGGGCCGTATCCGATCCGTACCTTCACCGGCGATATCGGTGGGCGTGTGGCGTTGGGCGTGGGGCAGGGGAGCCTGGCGATCCTCGCCTTCCTGCCGGAGGAGGAGCGCGAGGCGGTGATTCGCAACAATCTGCCGCGGCTACGGGATTTTCACCTGTACGACGAGGTGTTCCTGCGTGCGGAGGTGGAGAACGTGCGGCGCCAGGGTTATGCCGCACGCAATACCGGCGTGCTGCCCGGCATGGCCGGGCTGGCGGTGCCGATCCTCGATGGCAATGGCCATGCCGTGGCGGCGTTGAGCGTGGCGACCATCAGTGACCGGCTGGGGCCGGAGCGCCTGCCGATGGTGGTCGAGTTGCTCAAGCGCGAAACGACGGCGATCGGGCCGAGGATCAATCCGTTCGATCCGACCTTGCGCCATCCTTCGCGGGTGTTCGGGGAGTGAATGTCGCGGTGTCCCTTTCGCGGGCAAGCTCGCTCTTACCCTGTGGGGGCTTGCCCGCGAAAAGAACAGCGCAGTACCGGCGATCAGGTCCTGAACTGCTCCATCAGTGCCTGCTGCTGATTGGCCAGGCGGTTCAGCGCCTGGCTGATCCGCGCCGACTCTTCGGCCTGCCCTGACAACGACTCGGTCACATCACGAATACCCGCCACGTTGCGGTTCACCTCCTCAGCCACCGCGCTCTGTTCCTCGGCCGCCGACGCGATCTGCAGGTTCATGTCGCTGATCACCGCCACGGCCTCGCCGATTCGCTGCAGGGCCGGGAGCGCCTGGTCCATGCGCTGGGCATTGTCCTGGGCCTGGCGTTGACCGGCCTGCATGGCATCGACCACATCGCGCGTGCCTTGCTGCAGGCCTTCGATCACCACGCGGATCTCCTCCACCGACACCTGGGTGCGCTGGGCCAGGTTGCGCACCTCGTCGGCGACCACGGCAAACCCTCGGCCGGCTTCGCCCGCACGGGCGGCCTCAATGGCGGCGTTGAGGGCCAGCAGGTTGGTTTGTTCGGCGATGGCGCGGATCACCTCCAGTACAGAGCCGATCTGCTCGCTGCGCCCGGCCAGCGAACGGGCTTCCTCCATGGCCGCATCCATGCCCGCGGCCAGGTTGGCGATGGTCTGGCGGGTACTGGCGACCAGTTGCAGGCCCTCCTGGCTGGCCTGGTCGGCACCTTGCGCAGCCTCGGCAGCCTGCGAAGCGTTGTGGGCGACATCCTGCGCCGTGGCGCTCATCTCGTTGGCGGCGGTGGCCACCTGCTCGATCTCGCGGTGCTGCAGTTGCATGCCGGCACTGGTCTGGCTGGCGATGGCGGCCGACTGATCGGCCGTGCCGCGTGCTTCGTGCAGCGACGCCTTGACCTGGGCGATCACCGGCTGGAGCTTGTCGAGGAAACGGTTGAACCAGCCTGTCAGCTGGCCCAGTTCGTCGTCGCGGGCGTAGTCCAGGCGTCGGGTCAGATCGCCCTCGCCGCTGGCGATATCGCGCAGGCGCTCGGCCACGGCCAGGATTGGCCGCGTCACGCCGCGGGCGGTCAGCCACACCAGCAGCAGGCCGAGCACGGCAGCGACCAGGCCGATCAGCAGGCTGGTGAGGTTGGCCTGCTGGTTGTGGGTGTCCAGACGCTGGTTGACCGCCACGGCGGGGGCGCGCAGCACCGCTTCAGGCACTTCCAGCAGCACCTGCCAGGGCGCGGCGCCAGGGATCGGTGCGAACGGATGGGAGACGCGCAGCATCCCGCCTTCCTGGCGCTCGACTGGCTGACCGGTGCGCATCGGTGCCACCAGTTCGCGCACCGCCTCACCCAGCGCCTGCTCCAGGGGCTTGCTCAACTGGCTGGCGTCCTGGCTGTGCCCGGCCAGCAGGCCGACGGGGCTGACGATGCTGACCTGGCCCTGGCCTTCGAACAGCTCCTGGCGCCCAGCCAGGCTCAGTTGCTGTAGGTTGTCCAGGCCGATGTCCAGGCCGACCACGCCGATCACCTTGCCGTCTTCCAGCAGTGGCAGGGCGATGCTGGTCATCAGCACCTGACGGCCGTTGACTTCGTCGAAGTAGGGGTCGAGCACACAGGCCTTGGCGGTTTCCAGCGGGCAGGTCAGCCAGCGGTTGTAGGCTGAGCCGTTGGCGCCGATGCTGGTGTCGGCCAGCATCGATTCGGGCATCGCTTCGGAGGCGACGTCGCCTGAGCCTTCGCGCGACCAGTACAGCGAGAAGCGCCCTTGCTCGTTGCTGCCCAGCTCGGCCTGGCCGCTGAAACGCGCGTCCTGGTGCTCCAGGGCGTCCGGTTGAAACACCAGGTAGAGGCCGATCAGGTCAGGGTTGCCTGCCAGTGCCGTACCGGCTTGCTTGACCAGTTCGCTGCGCAACTCGTCGCCCCCGCGCGCCCTGAGCACCTGCACCACGCGGGCGAAGCCATTGCCGTACTGATAAGCGTCCATGAAATAACGCTGGATGCGCAGCGACTGGGTCTCGGCGTGGGCCTGCAGGCGCTGCCGCGCGCTTTGATCGAGCAGTTCGGTGTTGGCGGTGAACACCTGTTCGGCGCTGCGTCGGGATTGGATCAGCGAAGTGGCCACCAGCAAGGTGACCACCGCCAGCAGGCACAGCCCGGCAAGCAGGGTGATTTTCCACTGGATGGAGAGACGGCGCAGCGACATGGAGCGTTTCCTTCTCGATCAAGACAACGTCCGCGGTCAGGCGCGGGCGTTGTCGGCAGGGTGGGTCATTCGGCCACGTAGCTTGGTGGGGCGACGCGGAACGCCTTGGTCAGCCAGGCCAGGTACAGCACGCCGCACAAGGCCCAGGCGCCGCCGAACGCCAGTGAGTGCTCGTCCAGGTCGATCCACAGCACGGCGATGATGCAAAAGCCTATCGTCGGCAGCACCAGATACTTGAGGTTGTTGGTCAGGCCCTTGTTGCGCCGTTCGCGAACATAGCAATGGTTGATGACTGACAGGTTGACGAAGCTGAAGGCCATCAGTGCGCCGAAGTTGATCACCGAGGTGGCGGTCACCAGGTCGAAGAAGATCGCCGACAGGGCGATCACGCCCACCACCACGATGTTCAGCACCGGGGTGCGATAGCGCGGGTGCAGACGGGCGAACAGGCGGGCCGGGATCACCTCGTCACGGCCCATCACGAACAGCAGGCGGGACACGCTGGCCTGGGACGCCAGGCCCGAGGCGATGGTGTTGATCACCGTGCAGGCGATGAACACCGACTGGAACAGCTTGCCACCGACGTACAGGGCGATTTCCGGCAGGGCCGCTTCATGATCCTGGAAGCGGTCCATGGTCGGGAAGTACGCCTGGATGAAGAACGACATGATAATGAACACCACGCCGCCGATCAGGGCGATCAGGAAGATCGCGCGTGGGATGGTGCGTGCCGGGTCGCGGGTTTCTTCTGACAGGCAGGTGACGGCGTCGAAGCCCAGGAACGAGAAGCACAGGATGGTTGCGCCGGCGACCAGTGCGCTGAACTGCGTCTGTTCATCGGCGAACGGCGTCAGCGTCCAGGCCGTGCCCAACCCTTCGCCCTGGTGCAGGCCGCGCATGCAGAGGTAGACGAACACGGTCATGATCGCGATCTGCGCCGCCACGAACAGGGTATTGAAGTTGGCCACCAGGTTGATGCTGCGCATGTTGACCAGGCTGATCAGGGTGACGAAGGCCACCACCCAGACCCATGCCGGCACCTCGGGGAACATTGCCGACAGGTACAGCTTTGCCAGCAGGGCGTTGACCATCGGCAGCAACAGGTAGTCGAGCAGCGACGACCAGCCGACCAGGAAACCGACGTGCGGGTTGATCGCACGTTGCGTGTAGGTGTAGGCCGATCCCGACTCCGGGAAGCGCCGCACCAGCGTGCCGTAGCTCACGGCGGTGAACAGGATACCCAGCAGGGCCAGGATATAGGCGCTGGGCACGTGACCGGCGGTAATGCCGGAGACGATGCCGAAGGTGTCGAAAACGGTCATCGGTGCGATGTACGCCAGACCGATGATCACCACCTGCCAGAGGCGCAGGGACTTGCGAAACTGCTCGTGACGATTGGCAGGGTGCTCAGGCTGCATGCTGGCACTCCCGGCGAAGGCGGGACGAAGCGGGCGACGGGCACGGCAAGGTCGAGCGGATGGGCTCCATGTTGTTCACCTTTTATAGCGGAGCGAAGGTTCGCGCGTGGGCGCGTGATCAGTACGGGCGGGGCCGGCGAAACGGCGGCGCCTGGGGGCAGGGGCGGACAGGCATGATGGCGGCGCGGTCTTTTTTTCTTGATGTGGAGGGCGCGGAGCAAGGTGGGGAAAATAAAAGACGATTGGACGGTTGGGTGTCAAGTTAAACATGACAGATTGATTGGTTTTCAGGTTTTTATCGGCTTTTTGTTTCGCTGAAAATGCGTTTTCCTGGATATTTAGGGCAAAAAGCAGATTTGAGTGTTCGTAAAATTTTACGATCGGCACCGTCGGAGTCATCTGTCGGCAGTTGTAGGACGCGTCGCAAGTGCAGGAAAATCTCCCGGGTGGACACCGCGCCAGGCAAGCGACAGTGCTACGCTTGGCACCCCGGTCGCGTGCTTCGCGCCACCACCAGCCCTATGGACAGCAATCGGTTCTATTCATGAAGAAATCAGTAGGCATCCTTTCCGGCCTGGCCGTCGCCATCGCCGTCGTCACCACTGCTGGCGCCTGGTACACCGGCAAACAGCTGCCGACGGAGCTGGAGCAGTCCATCGCCCGCGGTAACGCGGAGTTGCAGAAGGCGCTGGTCGGTACGGGTGGCACCATGACCATCGAGCTGGTCTCGCTGGACCAGCACCTGTTCACCAGCGATGCGCAGTACCGGCTCAAGGCCAGTGACCTGCGTATCGGCGAAGGTGCGCCGGTGAGCTTCGAGGTCGGTGTGACCGACCACATCGAGCATGGCCCTTTCCCCTGGTCGCGGGTCAAGGCGTTCAAGCTGCTGCCGGTGATGGCGGTCAGCAACAGCCAGTTGCAGAAGGATGACAACACCGCATCGTGGTTTGCCGCCGCAGGCGACAAGTCGCCAGTGGTCGGCCAGGTCAGCCTGGGTTATGGCGGTGGTGTCGAGAGCGACATCCGGCTGGCGCCGGTCAAGCTGGACGAAGGTGATGGCAATGTCCTCGACTTCGCCGGCATGCAACTGGTGCTCAAGGGGGATCGTGAAGGCAAGGCGGTGGAAATCCACGGCAATGCCGAGCGCCTGGACATGACCCTGGTTGGTGATGATCACCCGCCGGTCAAGTTGCAGTTCAATGGTTTCAAGATCGGCGGCGAGCTGGCCAGTACCGGGCACGACATGATCTATGTCGGCCACCTGAACCTGCTGCTGGCCGATCTGCAAGCCACGCTCGGGCCGAAGCAGGACGTGCTGGTGCTCAAGGGGCTGGAGCAGAACAACCTGTACAGCGCCGAGGGCCAGGACAAGCTGGGCGGGCGCCTGGAGTACAAGGTGTCCGATATCACCTACGCCGGTCGCGCGGTAGGCAGCGGGCAAATGGTGCTGAGCATGAAGTCGGTGAACATGCCGGCCACCCAGGCACTGCTGGAGTGGTATCAGACCAAGGTGCCCGAGCTGCAGGAAGCTGCTGCCCGTGGCGAGGCGGTGCCGTCGCTGAACATGAGCCCCGAGGAGACCGCCAAGGTCCAGGGCGACCTGCAGAAATTGTTGGCCGACAAGCCGCAGCTGGCGCTGGAAGACCTGTCGTTCAAGACGGCGAATGGTCAGAGCCACTTCAACCTGTCGCTGGACTTCGCCAATCCGACGTCCTTCGACCTGCCGCCAGACCAGATCGCCAAGCAAATGGTGACCCGCCTGCAGGGCAAGCTGTCGCTGTCCAAGGCGATGGTCGGCGACCTCGCCACGCTGCAGGCGCTGCTTGACGGTCAGACCGACGCCCAGGCCATCGCCCTGCAGTCGGGCCAGGCCGGGGAAATGCTCGGCATGATGGCGCTGCAGAGCGGCATGGCCACGGTCGAGGGTAACGACGTGGTGTCGAGCCTGCATTACGCCGATGGCATGGTGGACTTCAACGGCAAGAAGATGACTGTCGAGGAGTTTGCCGTGCTGATGAGCATGCACCTGGCGGCTTTGTCGCCACAGGGCTGACGATTGCCTTGAGTTCTGCGCGGGTAAACCCGTTCCTGCAGTGGTGGTGTACCTCTGGGGGCGGGTTTATCCGCGAATGCCTTATCCTGGCAAAAACACCTTTTGCATTCCCCCGATTGCCTGTAGCCTTCGCCGTCCGATAATAATCCGCGCCCGCAGAGGGGTCGCGATGGCCCGCCACTGCCGGCCATCCGGCACCGTTAGCCGATCTGCCAGGGCCGGGTGGTACACTCGACTGACGCGCACGCAGGTCCAGCGATCATGACCCAGATTTCCGAACGTCTCCTGGTTCAAGCCCACCTTGACGCCAAGCAGCCCCATCCGCTGACGCCCGCGCAGGAGGCCGATTACCGTGCGGCCATCGCTGCCGAGCTCAAGGCGCAGAATGCGGTTCTGGTTGCCCACTTCTACTGCGATCCGGTGATCCAGGCCCTGGCCGAGGAAACCGGTGGTTGCGTTTCCGACTCGCTCGAAATGGCCCGCTTCGGCAAGAACCATCCGGCTGAGACCGTGGTGGTCGCCGGTGTGCGTTTCATGGGTGAGACCGCGAAGATCCTCACCCCGGAAAAGCGCATTTTGATGCCGACCCTGGAAGCCACCTGCTCCCTCGACCTGGGCTGCCCGGTGGAGGAGTTCTCGGCGTTCTGCGATCAGCACCCGGAACGTACCGTGGTGGTTTATGCCAACACCTCGGCAGCGGTAAAGGCGCGTGCCGACTGGGTGGTGACCTCCAGTTGCGCGTTGGAGATCGTCGAGATCCTGATGGACAACGGCGAGACCATCATCTGGGGCCCGGACCAGCATCTGGGCCGTTACATCCAGAAGAAAACCGGCGCCGACATGTTGCTGTGGGACGGTGCCTGCATCGTTCACGAAGAGTTCAAATCGCGCCAGTTGGCCGACATGAAGGCGCTGTATCCGGATGCAGCGATCCTGGTGCACCCGGAGTCGCCGGAGTCGGTGATCGAACTGGCCGATGCGGTGGGGTCTACCAGCCAGCTGATCAAGGCAGCGCAGACGCTGCCCAACAAGACCTTCATCGTCGCCACCGACCGCGGCATCTTCTACAAGATGCAGCAGCTGTGTCCGGACAAGGTATTCGTCGAAGCGCCGACCGCCGGCAATGGCGCCGCCTGCCGCAGTTGCGCGCACTGCCCGTGGATGGCGATGAACACGCTGGAGCGCACGCTGGATTGCCTGCGCAAGGGCAGCAATGAGATTTTCGTCGAGCCTGCGCTGATTCCGCGTGCGATCAAGCCGCTGAACCGGATGCTGGACTTTACCCAGGCGGCGCGTCTCAAGCTCTCCGGTAACGCCTGACGCCAGACCGCCCCTCCCTCAGTGAGTGATGCCCTCGCTCGCTGTGGGAGCGGGCTCGTCCCGCGATTGGGGCGCGCAGCGGCCCCTGTCCATATCAGCGCATCATGTCCTTGACCATCCGCTGCTGCTCCATGATCTCCCGCTGGCGCTGGTCGATCTGCGAAGCCAGTGGGAAGTTGCTTCCTGCCCGGCGCTTGGCGTAGTCCAACTGCTGGATTGCCTGATCGAAATCGCCCACCAGCGTGAAGTACTCCGCCCGTGCCCGGTGCAGGCCAATCGTGTTGCCTGACAGCCCGCGCACCTCGGCTACGTCGTACCAGACATCCGGGTCGTCCGGCCGGTTCTTGACCAGGTCGTCCAGCACCTTTTCTGCTTCGGCTGGCTTGCTCTGCTTGACCAGCAGGTCGGCGCTCACCTGCTTGAGCGGGTAGTTACCCGGATACAGCCCTTGCATGCGGGTGACGCGCTGCTGGGCATCGGCCAGGCGGTTGTTGGTGATGTCCAGGTCGATCTGCGCCAGGTTGTAGGTGATGTCGTTGGGCGCCTTGGCCAGCAGCGGCTTGAGGTTTTCCCGTGCCTCGTTCAGCTGGCCACCCTTGATCTGCGCCAGGGCCAGACCGTAGCGGGCAGCGTCGAGGTTGGGGTTTTCGTCAAGCTGGGCACGGAAGCGCTTGGCCGCGAGGCCCGGCGTGCCTTCGTAGGTGAGGGCGACGCGGGCGCGGATCAGTTGGTAGCGCAGGCTGTCTTCGACGCCGCCTTTGGGCGCCTGTTCTGCGCGGTTGCGGGTGTCGGCGATACGCGATTCGGTGACCGGGTGGGTCAGGAGGAATTCCGGCGGCTTGGCGTCATAGCGGTACTGGCGGGCCAGGCGCTCGAACATGCTCGGCATGTTGCGTGGGTCGTAGCCGGCCTTTTCCAGGTTGAGGATGCCGATGCGGTCGGCTTCCTGCTCGTTCTGCCGCGAGAAGCGCCGCTGCTCCTGCAGGGCAGCGGCCTGGGTGCCGGCGATCACGCCGATCCCGGCGTCGCCGCCGCCACCGGCAGCCAGCACGATACCGGCCAGCAGCGCCGCCATCATGGGCAGTTGCATACGCTGCTGGGCCTCGACGCCGCGGGCGAAGTGGCGTTGCGACAAGTGCGCCAGTTCGTGGGCCAGCACCGAGGCGTACTCGCCTTCGGTCTGGGCGTTGAGGAACAGGCCGCCGTTGACCCCGACGATGCCGCCGGGCGCGGCGAAGGCGTTGAGCTCGCGGCTGTCGATCAGGATGAATTCCAGGCGCCGGTCCTGCAGCTGGCTGGTCTCGGCCAGCCGGTACACGCTGGTTTCGACGTAGTCCTTGAGCTGTGGGTCGTTGAGCTGGTTGACCTGTCCGCGCAGCAGGCTCAGCCAGGCGCGGCCCAGGTCGTGCTCCTGTTTCGGCGAAACGATCGCAGAGCTGGCATCACCCAGCGACGGCAGGTCGTCGGCATGGCCAGGAAGGGCCATCAGGCAGGCCAGCGTCAGCAGGGTAGGGCGCAGTAGATTCATGCACGAAGCTCGCGTCGATCAAAACCCTTACTGTAGCCCGCTCGCACCTTGCCGACCAGTGGCGGTATCCTACGGACATCGTCTGCAACACCTTATTGCGCCCGCCATGGAGACTCCTGATGATCGACACCCCGACCTGCGACGCTGAGCTCGACGCCAGCGGGCTGAACTGCCCATTACCGCTGCTCAAGGCGAAAATGGAGCTCAATCGCCTGGCCAGCGGCGCGGTCCTCAAAGTAGTGGCCACCGATGCCGGCTCGCAGCGTGACTTTCGCACGTTTGCCCAGCTTGCCGGTCATACGCTGCTTCGTGAAACGGCCGAGTCAGGGACCTACACCTACTGGCTACGCAAGGCCTGAGTCTTCTTTCCCAAGGATCGTCAATGTTCAAAGTGCTTCGCGACTGGATGCAGCGCTACTTTTCCGATGAGGAAGCGGTGGTGCTGGCGGTCCTGCTGTTCCTGGCCTTCACCGTGGTGCTCACGCTCGGCGGCATGCTCGCGCCGGTGCTGGCGGGCATGGTCCTGGCGTTTCTCATGCAGGGGCTGGTCAACGCCCTGGAGCGCTTCAAGGTGCCGACGCGCATGGCGGTGTGGTTGGTGTTCGCCCTGTTCATGGGGGCGCTGGGCGTGTTCCTGGTAGTGCTGGTGCCGTTGCTGTGGCACCAGTTGATCACCCTGTTCAACGAGTTGCCGGGCATGCTCGGCAAATGGCAATCGCTGTTGTTGCTGCTGCCGGAGCGCTATCCGCACCTGGTCTCCGACGAGCAGGTGCTGCGCGCCATCGAGTCGGTGCGTGGCGAGATCGGCAAGTTCGGCCAGTGGGCGCTGACGTTCTCGCTCTCCAGCCTGCCGCTGCTGGTCAATGCGATGATCTACCTGGTGCTGGTGCCGATCCTGGTGTTCTTCTTCCTCAAGGACCGCGAGATGATCGCCCGTTGGGTCAGCGGCTACCTGCCGCGTGAACGCAGGTTGCTGACCCGCGTGGGCGACGAGATGAATCGGCAGATCGCCAACTACATCCGCGGCAAGGGCATCGAGATCCTGATCTGCGGCATCGCCACCTATATCGCTTTCATCAGCCTGGGGCTCAACTACGCGGCCTTGCTGGCGCTGCTGGTGGGGCTGTCGGTGGTGGTGCCCTACGTGGGGGCGGTGGTGGTGACCGTGCCGGTGACCCTGATCGCGCTGTTCCAGTGGGGCTGGGGTGATCAGTTCTTCTACCTGATGGCGGTGTACGCGATCATCCAGGCGTTGGATGGCAACGTGCTGGTACCGCTGCTGTTCTCCGAAGCGGTGAGCCTGCACCCGGTGGCAATCATCTGCGCGGTGCTGCTGTTCGGTGGGCTGTGGGGGTTCTGGGGGATCTTCTTCGCCATTCCCCTGGCGACGCTGTTCAAGGCGGTACTCGACGCTTGGCCGCGGCAGGAGCCGACGGTGGCGCCACTACTGTAGGACTGTGGTGTTCTTTTCGCGGGCAAGCCCGCTCCTACAGGTGTAGGAGCGGGCTTGCCCGCGAAAAAATTCAAGGTGATATCAGGCCTTGTTCAGGGCCTGCGCTGCCGCCAGCACCGCATCCACATGCCCGGGCACCTTCACCCCGCGCCATTCCTGGCGCAGCACACCGTCCTTGTCGATCAGGAAGGTGCTGCGGTCCACGCCCAGGTATTCCTTGCCATACAGCTTCTTCAGCTTGATCACGTCGAACAGCTGGCACAGCGCCTCGTCCTTGTCGCTGATCAGCTCGAAGGTGAAGCCTTGCTTGGCCTTGAAGTTCTCGTGGGACTTGAGGCCATCACGCGAGACGCCCAGCACCACGGTGTTGGCAGCCTTGAAAGCTTCGTGCTGGTCACGGAAACCCTGGCCCTGGGTGGTGCAGCCCGGCGTGCTGTCCTTGGGGTAGAAGTACAACACCACCTGCTGGCCCTTGAGCGCGGACAGGCTGATGGTCTGGCCACTGGTGGCCTGGGCCTGGAAGTCGGCAACGGGTTGGTCGATGGCAACGGCCATGGGAGCTCCTTAGACAGGGTTCTGTGGACGCCAGGGTTCGATCAGCGCGTCCAGGTTCAGGGCATCGGCGAAATCCAGGAACTGGTCGCGCAGCCAGCTGATCTGGGTGCCGGCCGGCAGGATCACGGTGAACTGTGCGTTGAGCATGCTGCTGCCAGTCTGCGGGGCGAGGTAGGTGTCGCAGGTCATCCCGTCGAGCTCGACGCGGTGGTCGAGGAAGAACTGGCACAGCTCGTTGATGATGTCCGGGCGATAGGCGGCGCTGACGTAGGCAACGTAGGGCAGTGCCTGTGGGCGAACCTCCTGCTCGGCGCTGCGCACCACGTCGAGGGTAAGCCCGTGCTTCTTGCCAAGGCCGGGCAGGGTGGTCTCAAGACGGGCCAGGGCATCCCAACTGCCACCGACCTGCAATACCAGGGCGCTGGTTTCGCCGTGGCGCGACAGGCGCGAGGTGACGACCGCACAGCGGTTTTCGAAAGCGGCGCGGCTGAGGACGTTGGCAAGCTCCATGGGATTGGGGCCCAGGGCACTGATGACGAGGAATTGTTCGCGGGGGGCGGTGGACATGCAGCATTCCTAAAGCGATGAGCGGTCGGCGAAGGACGAGAGCAAGCCTCACTGTCGCCCTTATTCGCAGCCCTGTGGGGCATGACGAAGTACTGGCGTGGAGCACTGTCGACGGCCCGGCGGGCCGCACTGCGCCGATCAAAGAATCAAGGGTAGCGAAAAGCGACGCCGAGGGGAATGCTCCTCCCGCCAGCTTCGCTTGTGCAAGGTCGATGGCGCCAGTACCATTACCGCTCTCTTTTTCCGGCAGGAGCAGTTTCATGATCGCGGGCAGTATGGTGGCATTGGTCACACCCATGGATGCACAAGGGCGTCTGGATTGGGACAGCCTCGATAAACTGGTCGACTTCCACCTGGAAAAGGGCACCCATGCGATCGTAGCGGTCGGCACCACTGGCGAATCCGCCACGCTTGACGTCGAAGAGCACATCCTGGTCATCAAGCACGTGGTCGAGCGCGTCAAGCGCAGCGCCCGCCGCATCCCGGTGATTGCCGGCACCGGCGCCAACTCCACCGCCGAAGCCGTGCACCTGACGCAGAACGCCAAGAATGCCGGCGCCGACGCCTGCCTGCTGGTGGTGCCGTACTACAACAAGCCGACGCAAGAAGGCCTGTACCAGCATTTCAAGCACATCGCCGAAGCCGTCGACATCCCGCAGATCCTCTACAACGTGCCCGGTCGCACTTCCTGCGACATGCAGGCCGAGACCGTGATCCGCCTGTCGAAGGTCAAGAACATCATCGGCATCAAGGAAGCCACCGGCGACCTAGTCCGTGCCAAGGCCATCCTCGACGGCGTCGACAAGGACTTCATCGTCATGTCCGGCGACGATCCGACGGCCGTCGAGCTGATCCTGATGGGCGGCAAGGGCAATATTTCCGTCACCGCCAACGTCGCCCCGCGCGAAATGGCCGATCTGTGCGAGGCCGCCCTTGAGGGCAATGCCGAGAAGGCCCGCGCGATCAACGAAAAACTCATGCCGCTGCACAAAGACCTGTTCTGCGAAGCCAACCCGATCCCTGTGAAGTGGGCGCTGGTGGAAATGGGCCTGATGCACAAGGGTATTCGCCTGCCGCTGACCTGGCTGAGCGAAGGCTGTCACGAAAAAGTCCGTACTGCCTTGCGCCAGTCCGGCGTACTGGTTTAATCGAGGAAGTACACCGCATGAAGCGACTGGCTGGTCTTTCCGCGCTCGCCCTGATCATCTCCAGCACCAGCGGGTGCGGCTGGCTGTGGGGCGAGGATGGCTATTTCCGCGACCGTGGCAGCGATTACCTGCAGGCGCACCCGACTGCGCCGATGCAACTGCCGCCGGACGCCGCCAACGTCAAGCGCCTGGATCCGCTGCTGCCGATCCCGCGCAACGTGGCCGACGACAACGCCACTGGCGAGTTCGAAGTTCCGCGTCCGCAGCCGCTGTCGGCCAGCGCCGACGTCAGCGATTTCACCCTGCAGCGCAGCGGTGCCAACCGTTGGGTGCTGGCCCAGCGCTCGCCGGCCGAAGTCTGGCCGGTCGCGCGCCAGTACTTTGAAGACAATGGTTTCCGCATTGCCGAAGAGCGTCCGCAGACGGGTGAGTTCAACACCACCTGGCAGCGCTTCGATGAGCTGTCTGCCTCGCTCGGCCAGCGCCTGGCCAGCACCTCCAGCAGCCCGGACAGCGAAGTGCGCGTCCGTGTGCGCATGGAGCCCGGCGTGCAGCGCAATACCTCCGAGGTGTACGTGGTCAGCGTCGAGCGTCCGGCCGGCAGCACCGCCGAGCCTGGCTTCCCGAGCACGTCGAGCAACACCGGCGTCGATGCGCTGCTGGTCGACGAACTGCTGGCCAGCATGAACCGCAGCGCCGAGAAGGGCGGTTCGGTGTCGCTGCTGGCGGCGCGCGATTTCGATGCCCCAAGCCAGGTCAGCCTGAGCGAGGACGGCAGCGGCAACCCGGTGCTGTTCCTGGGCTCGGACCTGGACCGCGCCTGGTCTGGCGTAGGCCGCGCCCTGGAGCAGGGCGAATGGCGTGTCGAGGACATCAACCGCAGCCTGGGCCTGTACTACATCAACCTGTCCGAGAAACCCGAGGACAAGCAGAACGAGCCGGGCTTCTTCAGCCGCCTGTTCGGCAGCGCGCCGAGCAAGGAAGAGCGTGAAGCACGCGCCGAGCGCTACCAGGTGCGCCTGAGCAAGGTGGGCGAGTCGGTCCAGGTCACCGTCGAGAAGAACATCAACACCGTGGCCCCGGCCGATGTGGCCCGCCGCGTGCTGAGCGCGATCCAGGACCGTCTGGGCTAAGTGCGCTTCGCGGTACTGGGAAGCGGTAGCCAGGGAAATGGCACGCTGATCGCCAGTGACGATACCTTCGTCCTGGTCGATTGCGGCTTCTCCCTGCGCGAGACCGAGCGGCGCCTGGCGCTGCTCGGGGTATCGGCAGCACAACTGAGCGCCGTGCTGGTGACCCACGAACATGCCGACCACGTGCATGGCGTCGGGTTGCTGTCGCGGCGCTACAATGTACCGGTCTACCTCAGCCAAGGGACTTTGCGCGGCATGCGCAAGCCGGTGGAGGTCGCCGGTTTTCTCGGTTGTGGCGACGTACTGGACATTGGCAGCCTGCAGGTCAGTGCCGCGCGGGTCGAGCACGATGCGCTCGAACCCCTGCAATACGTGATCAGTGACGGGCGCCGGCGTTTCGGCATGCTCACCGACCTGGGCAGCTACGATACGTACCTGCTGGAGCGTTACCAGGGCCTCGACGCGTTGCTGATCGAGGCCAATCACTGCCGTGACCTGCTGGCGCGCGGGCACTACCCGTACTTTCTCAAGCAGCGGGTTGGCGGCAGCCAAGGACATCTGAACAACCACCAGGCTGCCAACCTGGTGGCCGAGCTGGGCTGGAAGCACCTGCAACACCTGGTGCTGGCCCACCTCAGCAGCAAGAACAACCTGCCACAACTGGCCCGTCAGTGCTTCGTCGACACCCTGGGGTGCGATCCGGACTGGCTCCAGGTGGCGAATCAGGAACACGGGCTCGACTGGCGCGAAATCGCCTAGCCCAACCACTCAAGCAAGCGGAGCCCATCATGGAAAAACGCGACGAACTCTACCGCGGCAAGGCCAAATCGGTTTACAAGACCGACGACGCCGACCGCTTGATCCTGCTGTTCCGTAACGACACTTCGGCGTTCGACGGCAAGCGCATCGAGCAGCTGGACCGCAAGGGCATGGTCAACAACAAGTTCAACGCCTTCATCATGCAGAAGCTCGAAGAAGCCGGCGTGCCGACCCAGTTCGACAAGCTGCTGGGCGACAACGAGTGCCTGGTCAAGAAGCTGGACATGATCCCGGTCGAGTGCGTCGTGCGTAACTACGCGGCCGGCAGCCTGGTCAAGCGCCTGGGCGTCGAGGAAGGCATCCAGCTGACGCCTTCGACCTTCGAGCTGTTCCTGAAGAACGACGAAAAGGGCGACCCCTTCATCAACGAATCCCACGTTGTCGCGTTCGGCTGGGGCACCGCCGAGCAGTTGGTCGAGATGAAGAAGCTGTCGCTGAAGGTCAACGAAGTGCTGAGCAAGCTGTTCGATGACGCTGGCCTGCTGCTGGTTGACTTCAAGCTCGAGTTCGGCGTGTTCCACGGCCAGATCGTCCTGGGCGACGAGTTCAGCCCTGATGGCTGCCGCCTGTGGGACAAGGAAACCCGCAAGAAGATGGACAAGGACCGCTTCCGCCAGGGTCTGGGCGATGTCATCGAAGCCTACGAAGAAGTCGCCAAGCGCCTGGGCGTGCCGCTGTAACCCGCACGCTCACGCAAGCGCCTGATACCACGCGAATTTTTTTCGAAAAAGGTTTGCCAGAAACGAAAACGCTGGTATGATGCGCGCCACTGGAGAGATGCCGGAGTGGTCGAACGGGACGGATTCGAAATCCGTTGTACTGGCAACAGTACCTAGGGTTCAAATCCCTATCTCTCCGCCATACGCGAAGTAGTCGAAGCCCTCGAAAACGTTGAAGTTTTCGGGGGCTTCGTCGTTTAGAGGCATGGACGTAGGGCAGAATAATCACTTTGTAGGCCGTCTAGGGCCTCGATAGGCCGGCTCTCAAATCTCACGCGTCGGGTGGTAGGGCGAGGGCGAATGACAGATTTTAGGCGACCGACCTAACCTGACATGATGCAAAGGAAGGGACATGTGGGGATATATCGTCATCGGTGTAGTGGCAGGACTATTAATAGCTTTTTTGCTATTAATGATTTTATTTTCATTCTCTCCGCTCATTGCACAGCTGCTTGATCCCATTGTAATTTCTTTTCTAAAAGATGTGGTAGGTCCAGTTTCTGCGGGCTTCGGGGGTGCGGTGGCTGGTGCTTATGCTGCATATTATTTGCAAAGGAAAGCGCAGCTGCAAAAAGATGGTAGTGACTCTGCTCGTGCTCTATATATGGCAAAGTTTATTTATATTGAGAAAATGAATGAGCTTTTGTCGATCAAGCAGCAATCATTCTTACCGCATTTCGATCATAAAGCTCGCTTCTGCATAATCGGGCAGTTACCTGAACGAGAAATGTCGGCGCAACCGGTTGATCATAACCTTATTGAGCTGCTCGTTGCCCAAGGAGCAGGCAAGGCTGTAAGCGATGTGTTTCTCGCTGAAAAAAGATATATAGCTTGTTTTGCTAATTTTAAGGCTCGTAATGCAATGATTACGAGTTATCGAGAAGTTGCGAACACAGTTCCCCTTGATGAAAATCTTGTCGTGAGTTTTGATCAGATTTGTCGAGCCGTAGATCCAGGTGTGATCATCGCTTTGTACGAGTTTACGGAAGGTCTTATAAAGAACGTTGATGATGCAGTCGAATCAATTAGAGATGCCTTGCGTGGAGTTGGTGAGGCCCTTGATCGACAAATGAAAAACAAGGGTTTGCCTAATGTGGAAATTGAATTTCCTGATATTGATTTGATTAAGCGTGCACCTCCTCCGTTTTTCACAAAGGAATCGTTGGTGGAGTTTATTCTTAAGGAAAAGCGCTAATCTCTCGTCTCTGCTTCGTTACGTAAAGCAGTAAAACCCATCATGCGAGACACTATTTCTGACATGCTTTTTGTATCTTTGGAGATCCAACGACCATAATGGCCGGCCATCAACCTGTTGCGTATCGGGGAGAATCTATCCGCCGCGTGGCAGCGCCTTGCGGGCACTTACGTTGAGAATCTCTCCTGGCTCGCCTACGCCGAGCGTTATGATCGAGCACACACCTTCTTATACATGGATCCGCCTTATTGGCAGGCCGCTGGCTATGGCGTGGACTTCCCGTTCGAGGAGTACGAGCGCATGACCGACTTCATGCGCCGGTGCAAGGGGAAGGTGATGGTCAGCATTAATGACCACCCTGATATTCGGCGCGTCTTTGACGGCTTCCATTTTGAATGCCTGGATATTCGTTACAGCGACACGAACCAGCGGCAGAGTAGGGCGGAAGTGACTGGCGAGCTAGTGATTACGAACTGGGAGCCTGCGTCTCTCGGCGGCTTGCTCTGAGGCTATTGGGCTGCCTCGAGTAGCTGATCAATTACAACTGGCTGTCGCCAGCCAGCTCGGCCAGTTACTGTGCCGATCCATGCGTTGAAGCCAGAAAGCAAAAAAGGCGCTCAAGTCCCCATATTCCGGGCTTGGTCGCCTTTTACGGTACCACCTACAGCGCACTTGATGCTCGCGCAGCTAGCCAGAGGGAGTACCAAGTTAGGGTTAGACTCTCAGTCCTGTTGTGCTGTCGTTTTGTAAAGCAGGCTGGCGGCAGGAAATTGAGCCTGTAACGCTGAAAAGTACTCACCGCTGTCCAGGATTCGAGTATCGAACTCAACAAGATAGTAGGCTAGCCAGTTCTGGAGATCTTCTAGAGTGGCAGTCTTTACTACATAGCTAACGATAATATCGACAAGATGCTCTGGTGGCGCCTCGATGCGATAACCATTCAGCAGAAAGAACATCATGCCAGCAGCGGCAGCGGTCCTCTTGTTTGCGTTGGCAAAGCAGTGATTATCTGCAATCCCGGCAATCAATACGGAAACCAAAATGATGAGATCTTCTGTTTGCTCGTACCACCGATACATTCCCGGTTTTTGCTGAGCAGAGTCAAGCTCATTGGGTTTAATAACACCAATGGGCTCATCAGGGGTCTGAGTCTCGATCAGCCACCTATTGATTGCGATGAGGTCTTCAACAAGTAGGAAATGAATACCATCGCAATCAGTAGGCATTGATCAGCTTTCAAAGAATGAAATTAAACCTTCGCGAGTTCGGCGAAAGCCTTCTCGTTCTCAATGAGGGTAATAGCGAAGGCATTTTGCACCTGCACGTCATGGAAGCCACGTGTAGGGCGCGCGCGCACTCCTTTCTTGTCCCGTGGCGGGGCAACGAAATGGGTTGGTTTCTTCAATGCGCTCATGATCACTACTCCTCGGTGGGCCTCGTAGGCGCACCCGCTCGCCGGTTAGGGCTGAAAAGCGGCGAAAACCTGCCGCTTAGGTTGACACGTGTGCCAGCCAATGATCGTAGAGTAAACCACGTACGGCACCGCATTCAACATTTATGATGAATATGGATGATGCAGCGTGATTGCTATCAAGCGGAGAAACGCAGCAAAAGCGTCGAAATAGAGCGGCTCGCTGGCCAATTTGAGGAGTCTGTAGACCTGTCCCCTAGGTACGCTGGCGCCTCGTAGAGGCGCCAGCGTACCTAGGGGACAGCGAAACGGCAACCTCCAATACGCTCTTTCCGCAGGCGCAGTTCGGGAAATTGCTTGGATTTTCGAAATCATATCAGCTGTGGGATATTGCTCCAAGCATGAAGCCCTAGGCTCTGTACGAAAAGAGATGTCGCAAACACCGCATGGAGCAAGCCAGTGAGACCATCGCGGCATAACTTTTCGCGAGCTTGTCGAAGCGGGTCACTATCCGGCGGTTCTCTTTCAGCCAGCCAAACATGCGCTCAATGATGTTGCGCTGTCGGTATTTGGGCCGGTCAAACAGTCTTGGTAAGCCAGGCTTGGGCTTGCGCTTCATCGAGCGCAACGGGATGACGGGCTGCATTCGATATTGATCGCAGTAGCGGCGTAGTGCTTCGGCGTCGTAACCCTTGTCGGCGAGC
The DNA here is from genome assembly GCF_014268955.1 of Pseudomonas sp. RW3S2. NCBI lineage: Bacteria > Pseudomonadati > Pseudomonadota > Gammaproteobacteria > Pseudomonadales > Pseudomonadaceae > Pseudomonas > Pseudomonas sp. RW3S2. The sequence continues at coordinate 355,782 of NZ_JABWRM010000001.1, forward strand.
AGCCATTTGCAGCGCTTGCGCGGGCGGCCACGTTGGGTCGATGGAATGCTGACCTCGTCCAACAGTGGTTGTGCGTAGCTGATGTCACTGGCTTGACCGCCAGAAAGGAGAAAGCGCAGCGGTGTTCCGTTGGCGTCGCAAAGCATGTGGATTTTGGTAGTCAGGCCGCCGCGACTGCGACCTAGAGCATGATCGGCAGGCTCGTCAGGCCCCCTTTTTTCCCGGCCCCAGATGAGGCTCGGGTTGCGCGTACTGCGGTTGAGTCGATCATCCAGGTTTGCAGATCGATCAAGCCTTGCTCATTCAATCTCAGGTGAAGACGTTTGAGCATCTGCTCGAAAGTCCCTTGGTTTCGCCAGCCCCGAAACCGTTGATACACCGTTGACCATGGGCCGAAGCGCTCAGGCATATCTCGCCATGCAGCACCCGAGCAGAGCACCCACAGCACGCCATCGAGCATCAGGCGGTCGCTTAGTCGAGGCCGGCCTCGGCCACGGGTTTCGATGAAGAGATCGGAGACCACATCCCAGGCCTCGTCCGTGAGTTCGTAGCGCCTTGCCATCACAGAATTCCTTTCCGTTAATGGCGCGTGACTCTACAAAATCTCAGCGCTGGAGGAGCGACGATTAGGTTTCTCGGGATTTCGTACAGAGCCTAGCGTGAAAATGCAGGACCTTTATAGGGCAAATTTAGGGCAAATCCTAGGCCGTCTCAGGCCGTAATCAGCCTGCGACAGGTTCGATGACTGCAGTGTTTGCTGGCCTAAGACGGCCTGGTACACAATCCGGGCGGGTTCAAATCCCTATCTCTCCGCCATACATAAAAAAGCCCCGCTGATGAAAATCAGCGGGGCTTTTTTATGGGCAAAATTCGACGATAGGTAGGCTCGAGGCTCTCGAGAGTTTGCGGCAGATATCAGCGCTTCGGCCTCTAGTCTCGCAGGGTCGTTGCCAATTCAACGACCGGCTTTGACAGGCCGCTTCGATCACTGAAACTCGAATTCCTTTAAAACAGGTTGCTCAGGATCTGGGCGTCGCATTGAGCATTGCAGGCCGACGACTGCCTTGTGTTTTGGGTGAGGAACTGGCTGCGGCTAGAGGTTTGGTCAGGATGGCTTTGACCAGGATGCAAGTAGATTGCAATGGGGCTTTGTCGATGGCGGCGCCCCATTGCGGGACCAGCCTGCTCCCACAGCTAGAATGAACCAGGACTGAGTGGAAAGCGCGACCGAGATGCTCGGGCGCGCTTTTTCAGTTATGCGAAGAAACTTTCCAGCGCTCAGCACAGGACTTCGTAGATATCCGTCACACCCTCAGGCAACAGCCGTGCTGCGTGCAGGCCGGCGGCGATACAGCACAAGCGTTGCAGTGAACGCACACAGCGCTGCAAACATCAGCCAGTAAGCCGGGGCGGCCTTGTCTGACGTGGCATGGATCGCCCAGGTGGACACCGCCGGGGTGAATCCGCCGAATACCGCAGTGGCGAGGCTATAAGCCAGGGAGAATCCGGCAACACGCACTTCGGTGGGCATGATTTCGGTCAGGGCCGGGATCAGTGCGCCGTTGTACACGCCGTAGAGGCACGAGAACCACAGCAGCACCTCCAGCATGTGAGCGAAGCTGGGGCTCTGGGCCAGGTACGACAGAGCAGGATATGCCGTGAGCACGGTCAGCAGGGACATCGCCGCCAGCAGCGGTTTGCGTCCCAGGCGATCGCTCAACGTGCCGCCGATCGGCAGCCACAGGAAGTTGGACACGGCGACCAGCAAGGTCACCATCAATGCGTCACTGGTATCGAGCTGCAGCACGGTTTTGCCAAAGGTCGGGGCGTACACGGTAATCATGTAGAAAGCGGTGGTGGTCATGGCCACCATCAGCATGCCCAGGATCACCACCGATGCGTTGGCGCACAGCGTCTTGAACACTTGGCTCATGGTCGGGCGATGTTCGCGTTTGGCGAATTCTTCGGTCTCCTGCAGGTTACGGCGCAGCAGGAAGATGCACGGGACGATCAGGCAGCCCACGGCGAAGGGAATCCGCCATCCCCACTGGGAGAGCTCCTCGGCGGACAACCACTGATTCAAGCCATAACCCAGGGCTGCGGCAACCATGATGGACACCTGCTGGCTGGCCGATTGCCAACTGGCGTAGAAGCCTTTGCGCCCGGGCGTGGCCATCTCCGCCAGGTAAACAGAGACGCCGCCGAGCTCGGCGCCGGCCGAGAACCCTTGCAGCAGCCTGCCTAGCAACACCAGGGCGGGCGCCCATAGACCGATACTGGCATAGCCGGGCACGAACACGATCAGCAAGGTGCCGCTGGCCATGATCGCCAAGGTCACGATGAGGCCCTGGCGCCTGCCTACGTCATCGATGTAAGCACCAAGGATGATTGCGCCCAGCGGGCGCATCAGGAAGCCTGCGCCGAACACGGCGAAGGTCATCATCAAGGAGGCGAATTCGTTACTGGCAGGGAAGAACGCGGCAGCGATCTGGGTGGCGTAGAAGCCAAACAGGAAGAAGTCGAATTGTTCGAGGAAGTTGCCGGAGGTCACCCGGAAGACTCTTCCGGCTTTGGACGAAGCTTTGGCAGGGAGGGAGGGATTCATCACAGGCTCCAGCTATTCAGCGAATCTTTGTAAGAGGTTGTAACTAAAGATTCTTGCAGAAAGAGCATGAGTCAAAACATGAAACTTTCATTAGGTTGGCGCCTGTGGTGCCGTCAGCGGACGATCAATCGAGGCTGTTCTCGAGCGCCGCAAACAGTGCCTCGTACAACTGCTCCACCTCCGGCAGCTCCCTGGCCCGCAGGCAGCCATGAACCAGCCCGTGGCCGGGGAAGTAATCCACTGTCACGCCGTGATCCTCCAGCCGTTGCGCATAAAGCAGGCCGTCATCGCGCAATGGATCGAACTCGGCCACGGCAATGAAAGCGGGCGCCAGCCCTTTGAAATTGTCGGCGAGCAGCGGTAGCGCCAGCGGGCTGCGGGTAGTGGAGGGCAGGTAGGCATTCAGGCAGGCCTGCATGTCCGCGACAGACAGCAGCGGCGCATCGGCACATTCGCGTCGCGACACGCTGTCCTCGTCGCCCAGTGCTGGATAGATCAGTGCCTGCATGCGCGGCTGCGGCTCACCGGCCTCGCGCAGTGCCAGGCACAAGGCGGCGGCGAGGTTACCCCCGGCGCTGTCGCCGATGGCGACCAGGCGCGTGAGGTCGATCGGTATATCCAGCACGCCATCGCGCAGGGCGCGCCAGGCGGCGAGGCTGTCGTGCAGGGCGGCGGGGGAGGGGGTTTCCGGCGCGAGTCGGTAATCCACCGCCACCACCAGCACCTCCAGGCGAGCTGTCAGTTCGGCGCAGAAGAATGCGTGTGAATCGAGCCCGCCCAGCATCCAGCCGCCGCCATGCATGAATAGCAGCGCTGGCCACCCATCGGCCGGTGCCGATTGTGCAGGCTGGAACACGCGCAGCGGCGCCAGTCCGGGCAAGCTCAGGTCGCGCACCTGCACGCCTTTCGGGCAGGGCGGGGTGAAGGCGGCTGCCATGCGTGAATAGGCCGCGCGCTGGGCCGTCAGTGCGGGATCGGCCACACCGAAGGCGCGGGTCCGCTCGATGAAGACCTGCATGCCGGCCGAGAGTGCGTAGCGCTGCATTACCGTTGCGCGACCAATGCCGCATCGGCGGGCTTGCCGTCGAACGTGGTGACGCCTTCGAGCCAGGCCGAGACCTGCTCGGGGTGTGCCTTGAGCCAGTCTCGCGCGGCATCGAGCGGCGCTTTGCGGTTGAGGATCGGCTCCATGACCTGACTCACACCTTCACTGGTGAAACGCAGGTTGTGCAGCAGCTTGGCGACGTTGCCGCATTGTTGCTGGTAACCGGCAGCGGTCATGATCGAGACGGTGGCCGAGCCTTCGTTGGGGCCGAAGGCGTCATCGCTGCCGGAGAGGTAGCGCATGTCGATCTGCAGGTTCATCGGGTGCGGCTTCCAGCCGGCGAACACCACCCACTCGCCCTTCTGCACGGCACGCTTGACCGCTGTCAGCATGCCAGCCTCACTGGACTCTATGCCCTTGAAGCCCTTCAGGCCGAATTTGTCTTCGGCGATCATCTGCGCGGTGATGCGGTTCATGCCGCTGCCTGGCTCGATCAGGTACAGCTGGTTCTTGAGCTTGTCGCGAAACCTGGCGATGTCGGCGAAGGTCTTCAGGCCTGCGTCGTAGGCGTAGGCAGGCACGGCATAGGTGGACTGAGCATCGGCGAGGGTGGCGGGGCTGATCACGTCGATCTGCTGTTTGTCCAGGAAGGGCTTGGCCACCGATTGCATGGTCGGCTGCCAGTAACCGAGGAACACATCGAGGCGTTTTTCCGCCATGCCGGCCAGGATGATCTGCTGCGAGGCGCTGGTCTGCTTGACCTTGTAGCCCAGACTGTCGAGCAGGGCTTCGGCGACGGCGCTGCTGGCGACGACATCGGTCCAGTTCACCGAGCCCATGCGCACATTCTGGCAAGCGGCGGGTTCTGCGCCCCAGCTGGCTGCGCTGATACTCAGGAGTGCGGCGCAGGTGGCCGCCTTGATCGATCGCTGCATGACTTTTCCCCTCACGAGACGGTGATTATCGTTGTTATGTCATGACGCCCCGCGCGGCGGTGGCTGCCGCTCAGGTTATGAGTCGGCCGAGCGGAAAAATCGCACCCAGGCGACCTGCTTTTGCACCCAGGCGACTTCGAGTTTGGCACGCTACCGGATGAGGCGCTTGGCCGGGACGCTGTTCTGGTTGTTCAAAAATCACGCAACCCGTTGATTTTGCTTGCGCTATTCCCCTCCCTGATTGTGCCGCCCGCGTTGCGGGTATAGACTTTGCAAACTCTTCACCAAAGGCCCCCTTTGGTCCTCGCGACCGCCCGCCAGCATGAAACCGATCCAGTTGCCCCTGGGTGTGCGCCTGCGCGATGACGCCACCTTCATCAACTACTATCCGGGTGCCAACGCCGCGGCGCTGGGCTATGTCGAGCGGCTGTGCGAAGCCGACGCCGGCTGGACCGAGAGCCTCATCTATCTATGGGGTAAGCAGGGCGCGGGGCGTACTCACCTGCTGCAGGCCGCCACCCACCGTTTCCAGCAACTGGGCGAACCCGCTGTCTACCTGCCGTTGGCGCAATTGCTCGACCGTGGCGTGGAGCTGCTCGATCATCTGGAGCAGTACGAGCTGGTGTGCATCGACGACCTGCACGTGATTGCCGGCAAGGCCGACTGGGAAGAGGCGATGTTCCATCTGTTCAATCGCCTGCGAGACAGCGGCCGGCGCTTGCTGCTGGCGGCATCGAGTTCGCCGCGGGAGCTGCCGATCAAGCTTGCCGACCTCAAGTCACGGCTTACGCTGGCACTGATTTTCCAGATGCGTGGCCTGTCCGACGAAGACAAGCTGCGCGCCTTGCAACTGCGGGCCTCGCGCCGTGGCCTGCACCTGACCGATGAGGTCGGGCACTTCATTCTCACCCGTGGCACGCGCAGCATGAGCGCACTGTTCGATCTGCTCGAGCGCCTCGACCAGGCCTCGCTGCAGGCCCAGCGCAAATTGACCATTCCCTTCCTCAAGGAAACTCTCGGCTGGTAACCCTGAAAACACCGGGCCAGAGCGGCAAAACGCAAAAGTCACATTTTTTTCGATAAAATTTGCAAATAGGTCCGATAGAAGGCATAGTTTCCCCCTTCTAAAGGATTACAGACACGGTCGTGCCCATGCTCAAGCGCTTCGCACCCCTCGTGCCACTCGCACTCGTGACCCTGCTTTTTGGCTGCGCGGCCCAAGGCCCGATTTCCCAGCCCCAGGATCACCCATCGGTCACCGCGCAAACCGCGGTCAAGGCCAAGGCGTCGCATTCGTCGGTATTCGATGAAGAAGACCTCGCCACCGATGAAGACCTCCAAGCCTTCTCCAGCAACAGCAAGCCCTACCAGCTGCCCGTCCTTGCAGACAGCATCCTGGAGCGCGGCATGTCGCTGATCGGCACCCGTTATCGTTTCGGCGGTACTTCCGAGCAGTCCGGCTTCGATTGCAGCGGCTTCATCGGCTACCTGTTCCGCGAAGAGGCCGGCATGAACCTGCCGCGCTCGACCCGCGAGATGATCAACGTCGACGCACCCAAGGTCGCACGCAACAAGCTCAAGCCAGGTGACCTGCTGTTCTTCAGCACCAATGGCCGTGGCCGTGTCAGCCATGCCGGCATCTACCTGGGCGACAACCAGTTCATCCACTCCAGCAGCCGCCGCAGCGGTGGTGTGCGCATCGATAACCTCGGTGACCGCTACTGGAGCAAGACCTTCATCGAAGCCAAGCGTGCCCTGGCCATGGCGCCGACCACTACCCTGTCGCGCAACTGATATCAAAATGCTGTATCCTCGCACGGCGGCGTAGCTGAAAAGCTAGCCGCCGTGCGCATTTACGAATAGCGTCTAATCTAAATCCTTAACTCTTTTTTCGGCTGCGGCCGATTGGTCTCAGACAGGTTCTGACCCATGGCGATGATGACGCGCTTCGCATTCCTCTCCCTGGTGGCACTGCTTGCCGCCTGTTCCAGCCGTGCTCCGGCCCCGGCACCCGTGGCCAAGCCGCAGGTTACCTTCATTGACCAGCCTTCCTCGTCGCCCGTGGCTGACGACGTGCTGATCCGTGCCATCGGTCTGGTCGGCACCCCGTATCGCTGGGGCGGCAACACGCCGGACTCGGGCTTCGATTGCAGTGGCCTGATCGGTTATGTGTACCGCGATGCGGCGAACATCAGCCTGCCACGCTCGACCCGCGAGATGATCGTCATGCGTGCGCCGACCGTGAGCATCAACGCGCTGCAGTCCGGTGACCTGGTGTTCTTCGCCACCGGCGGTGGTTCGCAGGTAAGCCATGCCGGGATCTACGTGGGTGAGGGGCGCTTCGTGCATGCGCCGTCCACCGGCGGTACGGTGCGGCTGGACTACCTGTCGAACAGCTACTGGTCCAAGGCCTACCTGCAGGCCAAGCGGGTGTTGACGCCGGGGCATCTGGCGCAGAATCCCTGAGATCGTCGGGGCTGCACAGCAGCCCCGACGTAGATTCAAGCCTGCTTGAGCAGCAGCGCCACCCCTGGATGGTATTGCCCCGACTCGTTATGCAGCTTGCGGTACCCATACGGGAAGTACCAGGCAATCGCACAGGCCGTGTGCTTGTGCAGGTCATCGACCAGATCCTGCAGTTCCTCGGGGCTTGCATTCTGCCCCGCCTTCCACGGGCTGACGAACAGCGCCCCGGCCTTGAGCTGGCTGGGATAGGCTGCCAGCCGCGCCAACGTCGCCGCCTCCTGCAGGGCCCCCGCCAGATCCAGGCGGGCGATCTTCGGCCAGCGCTGTTCAGTGTGCAGATGAATGGAGTGTTCGGCACCGGCAATCGACAGATCGCAGCGCCCTTCTCGCTCACCTTCGTCACGCTGCTTCTTGCTCTGATAGTGCTGCAGCGCCACCAGCTCGGCCTGCCAGGCCGCCGCGGCGAGAATACCGGCATTGGCCTGGGCACCATGCCAGTAGGGCGCGTCGCCGTCGCCGTGGATCTGGTTGAAACGGTCGATGCAGTCGATCCAGCGCTCCAGGGCCGGGCGCAGGAACTCCAGGTGCGGGTTGTTGATGATCAAGCCTTGCATGCCGCGCTCTCCTTTTATTATGGTCGCGTACAGCCGGTGATGGCTATGTGATATCACTGCTTCAATAGTGAGACAAGCATCCAGATCAACCGTTCATCGTCCGCGTTTAATTGACGCTCCCGGTGCAACCCTCTAACCTTCGCGGCGTGTTTCAGGTGCTCTGCGGATCAGCTCCGGCAGGGTGAAACTGGGAAGCCGGTGGGCGCCAGCAGGGCGCGAATCCGGCGCTGCCCCCGCAACGGTAGGTGAGTCAAGGCCGCGCAAGGCCACTGGGTGTCCACACCCGGGAAGGCGCGCGGTTTCGGGCCAAGGCCCGGCTCACGAGCCCGGAGACCGGCCTGTCACTGCCAACGGCATCACGGAGGGTGATGCGCGCTGCCCCGTGGTGTCGCCACGGCTTTTGCGCGCTCCCTTCGCCTGCCTGCCTTGTTTTCTGTCGTTGCCTGGTGCCCGCCCGCGAGTGCCCGACCGGTGCGTCGACAGCTTGCGGAGAACCCCTGATGAGCGAATCCACCGAACGCGACGAACGCCACTTGGCGCGCATGCAGCGCAAAAAAGCGATCATCGACGAACGTATCGCCAACTCCCCCAACGAATGTGGCCTGCTGCTGGTGCTCACGGGCAATGGCAAGGGCAAGAGCAGCTCGGCCTTCGGCATGCTCGCCCGCGCGCTGGGGCATGGCATGCAGTGCGGGGTGGTGCAGTTCATCAAGGGTCGCAACAGCACTGGCGAAGAGCTGTTCTTCCGCCGCTTCCCCAATGAAGTGCGCTACCACGTGATGGGCGAGGGCTTCACCTGGGAAACCCAGGACCGCCAGCGCGACATCGCGGCTGCAGAAGCGGCCTGGGCGGTCTCCCGCCAGTTGCTGCAGGACCCGTCGGTGCAGTTCGTGGTGCTCGACGAGCTGAATATCGCCCTCAAGCACGGCTACCTCGACCTCGACCAGGTGCTCTCGGACATCCAGGCTCGTCCACCGATGCAGCACGTCATCGTCACGGGCCGCGCCGCCAAGCCGGAGATGATCGAGCTGGCCGACACCGTGACCGAGATGGGCATGCTCAAGCACGCCTTCCAGGCCGGTATCCGCGCACAGAAGGGCGTTGAACTGTGAGTCGAGCCACCCGTCATTGCCCAGCGGTGTTGATCGCCGCACCGGCCTCCGGCCAGGGCAAGACCACCGTCACTGCCGCCCTGGCGCGCCTGCACCGCAACCTCGGGCGCAAGGTGCGGGTGTTCAAGTGCGGGCCGGATTTTCTCGACCCGATGATCCTGGAGCGCGCCAGTGGCGCCCCGGTGTATCAGTTGGACATGTGGATGATCGGCGAGCAGGAGAGCCGCCGCCTGTTGTGGGACGCCGCCGCCGAAGCCGACCTGATCCTCATCGAGGGTGTCATGGGGCTGTTCGACGGCACGCCGTCGAGCGCTGACCTGGCGCGGCATTTCGGCGTGCCGGTGCTGGCGGTGATCGATGGCACTGCCATGGCCCAGACCTTCGGGGCCCTGGCCCTGGGGCTGGCGCGCTACCAGCCCGACCTGCCATTCGCTGGCGTGCTGGCCAACCGGGTCGGCAGCCTGCGTCATGCGCAACTGCTCGAAGGCAGCCTGACCGAAGGCTTGCGCTGGTATGGCGGGTTGTCTCGCGAGCGCGGCATCGAATTGCCCAGCCGTCACCTCGGGCTGGTCCAGGCCAGTGAGCTGAACGATCTGGATGCACGCCTGGACGCCGCCGCCGAGGCCTTGGGCGCCAGCTGCGATGCTGCCTTGCCGCCACCGGTGGCCTTTGTCGAGCCACAAACCGTGCACTCGGCCGCAAGCCTGGCCGGTGTGCGCATCGGTGTGGCCCGCGACGAGGCCTTCGCCTTCCTCTATGGCGCCAATCTCGACCTGCTGCGCGATCACGGCGCGGAGCTGGTGTTCTTCTCGCCGTTGCATGATCGCCACCTGCCTGTGGTCGACAGCCTGTATTTGCCTGGCGGCTACCCCGAACTGCATCACCACGCCCTGGCGGCCAACGCGCCGATGCGCGAGGCGATCCGCGGCCATCATGCCGAAGGCAAACCCTTGTTGGCCGAATGCGGCGGCATGCTCTATCTGCTCGATGCCTTGACCGACGTTGCGGGCGAGCGCGCCGAGCTGCTGGGACTGTTGCCCGGCGAAGCCGTGATGCAGAAGCGCCTCGCCGCCTTGGCGCTGCAGGCTGTCGAGTTGCCTGAAGGCACCCTGCGTGGCCATACCTATCACCACTCCCTGACCACCACCGAGCTTGTGCCCATCGCCCGTGGCCTGAGCCCCAATGGCGGACGTGGCAACGAGGCGGTCTATCGTCTGGGGCGCTTGACGGCGTCCTACGTGCACTTCTATTTCCCTTCCAACCCCGAAGCGGCGGTGGCGCTGTTGCGACCATGAACGAACACGCTTTCAGCGAGGCCGAGCGCGCTGCGGTCTACCGCGCGATCGGCGAGCGTCGCGACATGCGCCACTTCATTGGCGGCGACGTGGCGCCTGCGCTGCTTGCCCGGCTGCTGGCCGCCGCGCACCAGGCGCCCAGCGTCGGGTTGATGCAGCCCTGGCGCTTCATTCGGATCAGCCAGCGCGATCTGCGCTTGCGCATCCAGGCGCTGGTGGAGGAAGAGCGGATTCGCACCGCCGAGGCCCTCGGCGAGCGCTCCGATGCATTCATGAAGCTCAAGGTCGAAGGCATCGGCGAGTGCGCCGAGGTGCTGGTTGCCGCCTTGATGGACAAGCGCGAGCCGCACATCTTCGGCCGCCGCACCCTGCCGGAAATGGACCTGGCGTCGATGGCCTGCGCGATCCAGAACCTCTGGCTGGCCGCACGCGCCGAGGGGCTGGGGATGGGCTGGGTGTCGTTGTTCGACCCGCAGGCGCTGGGCGAGCTGCTGGGCATGCCGACTGGGGCCAAGCCGGTGGCGGTGTTGTGCCTGGGGCCGGTGGCGAAATTTTACGAAGCGCCCATGTTGGTGCTGGAAGACTGGGCGCGTGAGCGGCCGCTGAGCGAGATGCTCTACGAGAACCAATGGGGAGAGCGGCCATGAGCATCGCCTTGCTGACCGTCGCCGGTGTGGCGCTGGATGCGCTGTTGGGGGAGCCGCAGCGGCGTCATCCTCTGGTGGCTTTCGGCAACTTCGCCGGGCGTCTGGAGCGGCGCTTGAATGCCGGTGGCCGTGGCTGGCGCAGCCACGGCGTCAGTGCCTGGTTCCTGGCCGTGGTGCCCTTGACCCTGCTGGCGCTGATCCTGTCGTGGCTGCCCTACATCGGTTGGCTGGTGGACGCCCTGGCGCTGTATTGCGCGCTGGGCATGCGCAGCCTGGGCGAGCATGTATTGCCCGTGGCCCAGGCCCTGCGCCAAGGGGATCTGGATGAAGCACGGCGACGGGTAGGCTATCTGGTCAGCCGCGAGACCCGCGAGCTCGACGAGGCTGCCGTGGCCCGCGCCGCCACCGAGTCGGTGCTGGAGAATGGCAGCGATGCGGTGTTCGCCGCGCTGTTCTGGTTCGTCGTGGCCGGTGCGCCGGGCGTGGTGCTGTATCGCCTGAGCAATACCCTGGATGCCATGTGGGGCTATCGCAATGAGCGCTTCGAGCGCTTTGGCTGGGCTGCGGCGCGCATCGACGATGTGCTCAACTTCCTGCCGGCCAGGCTGGTGGCACTGACCTACGCGTTGCTGGGCAAGACCCGCCTGGCCTTGAGGTGCTGGCGCAGCCAGGCGCCACTGTGGGACAGCCCCAACGCGGGCCCGGTGATGGCCGCAGGGGCCGGCGCCCTGGGCGTGGAGCTGGGAGGCCCGGCGGTGTACCACGGCGAGCTGCACGAACGCGCCCGTCTGGGTGAGGGGCCGGTGGCCGATGCCGATGCCATCGAGCGCGGCTGGAGCCTGGTGCAGCGCGGCGTATGGCTGTGGCTGCTGGTGATCTGCACGGGGGCCTGGCTCTATGCTTGAACATGGTGGTCGCCTGCTGCGCGCGATGCGCCAGTACGGTATCGCACGCGAAGACTGGCTCGACCTGTCCAGCGGTATCGCTCCCTGGTCCTTCGCCATCCCACCGATTCCGCTGGATGCCTGGGCGCGCCTGCCCGAGGTCGAGGATGGCCTGGAGCAGGCCGCGCGCGCCTATTACGGTGTCGATGAGCTGCTCGCGGTGGCCGGTTCCCAGGCGGCGATCCAGGCCTTGCCGCACTTGCGCGCGCGCGGGCGTGTTGGCGTGTTGTCGCCGTGCTATGCCGAGCATTCGCACGCCTGGCAGCGCGCCGGGCATGAGCTTGTCGCGCTCGATGACGACCAGGTCGAAGAGGCCCTGGACAGTCTCGATGTGCTGTTGCTGGTCAACCCGAACAATCCGACCGGGCGCTGTGTACCGCGCGAGCGTCTGCTCGCCTGGCACGCTCACCTGGCCCGGCGCGGCGGCTGGCTGGTGGTGGACGAGGCGTTCATGGACAACACCCCGGCACACAGCCTCATCGACCAGAGCGGACGTGCTGGATTGATCGTGCTGCGTTCGTTCGGCAAGTTCTTTGGTCTGGCCGGTGTGCGTCTGGGCTTCGTCATGGCCGAGGCGCCACTGTTGCAGCGCCTGGCCGAGATGCTGGGGCCATGGACGGTCAGCGGCCCGACTCGAATCATCGGCCAGTCGTGCTTCGCCGACCATGCCTCGCAGCAGGCGCAGATCCTGCGCTGCGCCGAAGCCAGCGCACGCCTGGCAGCACTGTTGGCCGAGTCCGGCTTGCCCGCCACTGGCGCCTGTAACCTGTTCCAGTACCTGCGTGATCCGCGCGCCGCGCAGTTGCATGACTTTCTCGCCCGTCGCGGCATTCTCGTGCGCCTGTTCGAAACGCCTGCCGCCCTGCGCTTTGGCTTGCCCGCCTGTGCGGCGGATGAACAGCGCCTGCGCCAGGCGCTGCAGGACTTCCAGAAGGAATCGGCATGACCACCCTTATGGTGCAAGGCACCACCTCCGATGCCGGCAAGAGCACGCTGGTTACCGCCCTGTGCCGCTGGCTGTTGCGCCAGGGTGTCGGCGTGGTGCCGTTCAAGCCGCAGAACATGGCGCTCAACAGCGCGGTGACCGCCGACGGTGGCGAGATAGGCCGCGCCCAGGCGGTGCAGGCCCAGGCCTGCCGGCTGGCGCCGCACACCGACATGAACCCGGTGCTGCTCAAGCCCAACAGCGACACTGGCGCCCAGGTCATCGTCCATGGCCGCGCGGTAACCAGCATGAACGCCGTCGCCTACCACGACTACAAGGCCATCGCCATGCAGGCGGTGCTGGCCTCGCACCAGCGCCTGAGCGCCGCCTACCCGGTGGTGATGGTCGAAGGTGCAGGCTCGCCCGCCGAGATCAACCTGCGCGCCGGCGATATCGCCAACATGGGGTTTGCCGAGGCAGTGGACTGCCCGGTGATCCTGGTGGCCGATATCAACCGTGGGGGCGTTTTCGCCCACCTGGTCGGCACCCTCGAACTGCTGTCGCCCAGCGAGCAGGTGCGGGTGAAGGGGTTTGTCATCAACCGTTTTCGCGGTGACATCGCCTTGCTGCAACCGGGCCTTGACTGGCTCGAGCAGCGTACCGGCAAACCGGTGCTGGGCGTATTGCCCTACGTCACCGACCTGCACCTGGAGGCCGAGGACGGCATTGACCGGCGCCAGTCGCTCAAGGGCGATCGTGTGCTCAAGGTGATCGTTCCGGTGTTGCCGCGCATCAGCAACCACACCGACTTCGACCCGCTGCGCCTGCACCCGCAGGTGGACTTGCAGTTCATCGGACCCGGCCAGCCGATCCCGCCTGCCGACCTGATCATCCTGCCCGGCTCCAAGAGCGTGCGCGGTGACCTGGCGCAATTGCGCGAGCGCGGCTGGGACAGCGCCATTGCCCGCCACCTGCGTTATGGTGGCAAGCTCATCGGCATCTGTGGCGGGCTGCAGATGCTCGGGCGCCAGGTGCACGACCCGCTCGGGCTGGAAGGGCCGGCGGGTTCGAGCGCTGGGCTGGGCCTGTTCGACTACGCCACGGTGCTGGAAGCCGAAAAGCAGCTGCGCAATGTCGCAGGCGTGCTGAGCCTCGAGCAGGCATCGGTGTCGGGCTACGAGATCCACGCAGGTGTCACCCAGGGGCCTGCGCTGGAGCAGCCCGCGATGATGCTCGCAGACGGCCGTGCCGATGGCGCGATCAGCGCCGACGGGCAGATACTCGCCACTTATCTGCATGGCCTGTTCGAGGGTAGCCAGTCGTGCGCCGCGCTGCTTCGCTGGGCCGGGCTGGATGACGTCGAGGTGGTCGATTACGAGGCATTGCGCGAGCGCGATATCGAGCGTCTGGCCGACCTCATCGAGCAGCACCTGGACACTGCGCAGTTGCGCGCCTTGTGTGGAGTCGCCTGAGATGCGCAACCTGATCCTCGGTGGTGCCCGCTCGGGCAAGAGCCGCCTGGCCGAGCAACTGGCTGCGGCCAGTGGTTTGCCGGTCACCTACATCGCCACCAGCGAGCCGCTGGACGGCGAGATGAATGAACGCGTGCGCCTGCACCGCGAGCGTCGGCCTTCTGACTGGGGGCTGATCGAAGAGCCTCTGGCCTTGGCCCGCGTGCTGCGTGCCGAAGCCGACCAAGGGCGCTGCCTGCTGGTGGATTGCCTGACCCTGTGGTTGACCAATCTGCTGATGCTCGACGACGAGCAACGCCTGGCCGAGGAGCGTGACGCGCTGCTCGACTGCCTGGGTAGCCTGCCGGGCACGCTGATCCTGGTCAGCAACGAAACCGGCCTGGGCGTGGTGCCCATGGGCGAGCTGACCCGTCGTTACGTCGACCTGGCCGGCTTGCTGCACCAGGCCGTGGCCGAACGCTGTGAGCGCGTGGTGCTCACGGTTGCCGGCCTTCCTCTCATGCTCAAAGGACCTGCTCTATGAATACCACCTGGTGGCTCGATGCCTGCCAACCCCTCGACAACGACGCCATGGAGCAGGCGCGCAGCCGTCAGCAGCAACTGACCAAACCCGCCGGATCGCTGGGTCAGCTGGAAGCCCTGGCGATTACCCTGGCCGGCCTGCAAGGTCGTGAGCGTCCGAACCTCGAGCGCGTGGCAATCGGCCTGTTTGCCGGTGACCATGGCGTGGTGGAGGAGGGTATCTCCGCCTATCCCCAGGCAGTGACTGGCCAGATGTTGCGCAATTTCGTCGGCGGTGGCGCGGCGATCAGCGTGCTGGCGCGTCAACTGGAGGCGACGCTGGACGTGGTCGACCTGGGGACCATCGACCCCGAACTACAACTGCCGGGCGTGCATCACCTGCGCCTGGGTACCGGTACTGCCAACTTCGCCCGTCAGCCAGCGATGACCGACGCGCAACTGCGCGCCGCGCTCGCGGCCGGGCGCGACAGTGCCTTGCGTGCAGCAGAGCAGGGCGCGCAGTTGTTCATCGGTGGCGAGATGGGCATTGGCAACACCACGGCAGCGGCGGCCCTGGCCAGTGCGTTGCTCGGGTGCCCGGCCAATGCCCTGAGCGGCCCGGGTACCGGGCTCGACAGTGCCGGGGTACGGCACAAGGCCGAGGTGATCGAGCGTGCCCTGACATTGCACGGCCTGCAGGACGGCGACCCGTTGCGGGCATTGGCCTGCGTCGGTGGTTTCGAGATCGCCGCGCTGGCGGGGGCGTACCTGGCCTGCGCGCAGGAAGGGGTAGCGGTGCTGGTCGACGGCTTCATCTGCAGCGTGGCGGCCTTGGTTGCCGTGCGCCTCAATCCGCAGTGCCGCCAGTGGCTGCTGTTCGCCCACCAAGGCGCCGAGCCTGGGCATCGGGCCTTGCTCGAGGCGCTGCAGGCAGAACCGCTGCTGGCCCTCGGGATGCGCCTGGGCGAGGGCAGCGGTGCTGCGCTGGCGGTTCCTTTGATGCGTCTGGCCTGCGCGCTGCACGGTCAGATGGCGACCTTCGCCGAAGCGGCGGTCGCGGATCGCCCGGCATGATCCTCGATCTGCTGCGCCATGGTGAGACCGAACTGGGCGGCGGCCTGCGCGGCAGCCTGGACGACGCCCTGACCGCGCAGGGCTGGGCGCAGATGCGTACGGCTGTCGAGAAGGGTGGGCCCTGGGACGTGCTGGTCAGTTCGCCCTTGCAGCGTTGTGCACGTTTCGCCGACGAGCTGGGCGCAGGTCTCCAACTGCCGGTGCAGCTCGAAGCGGGTGTACGCGAGCTGCACTTTGGCGAGTGGGAAGGACGCAGCGCGGCGCAGATCATGCAGACCGAAGCTGACGCCTTGGGGCTGTTCTGGGCTGACCCTTACGCCTTCACGCCGCCTGCAGGCGAGCCGGTTGCCGACTTCGCCGAGCGCGTGCTGGCCGCGATCGAAACCCTGGCCCGGCAACACTCGGGCAAGCGCGTGCTGCTGGTGACCCACGGCGGTGTCATGCGCTTGTTGCTGGCGCGTGCCCGTGGCCTGCCGCGTGAGCAGTTGCTGCAGGTCGAGGTGGGGCACGGTGCGTTGGTACGTCTGGCGCTGCAGGCTGACGGCCAGTTGCGTGAGGTAGCCTGATGCTGCCGTTCTGGATTGCCCTGCAGTTTCTCAGCAGCCTGCCGGTAAGCCTGCCGGGCATGCCGGAGCCGCGGCAGATGGGCCGCTCGCTGCTGTTCTACCCCGCCGTCGGGTTACTGTTCGGCCTGCTGCTGTGGGCTGCCAGCGCGCTGCTGCTGGGGGCAGCGGCACCGTTGCAGGCGGCATTGCTGCTGACCTTGTGGGTGCTGCTCAGTGGCGCCCTGCACCTGGATGGCCTGGCCGACAGTGCCGATGCCTGGCTGGGTGGCTTCGGCGACCGCGAGCGCACCTTGCAGATCATGAAAGACCCGCGCAGTGGCCCGATTGCCGTGGTCACCCTGGTGCTGGTGCTGCTGTTGAAGTTCTGCGCCTTGTGGGTGCTGGTCGAGCGTGGCGCGGGTGCCTGGTTGGTTCTGGCGCCAGTGGTCGGGCGGGCTGCGATGCTCGGTTTGTTCCTCTGCACACCTTATGTGCGTGCGGGGGGGCTGGGCTCGGCACTGGCCGAACACCTGCCCAGGCGTGCGGCAGGCTGGGTGCTGCTGGGCAGTGCGCTGGGCTGTCTGGTGCTGGGTGGCTGGCTGGGGCTGTGGCTGCTTCTGGTGGCAGCGCTGGTCTTTGCGTTCTTGCGGCGGCAGATGTGCCGCCGGTTGGGCGGGACCACCGGTGACACTGCAGGTGCACTGCTGGAACTGCTGGAGTTGACGGTGGTATTGGGGCTGGCACTTTTGTATTGATACCCGGGCAAATTCGGAATCTGCCTTCAATCATTGTGGAAATTTCCCAGTGTTTGCAGGGTTACGCTCGGCTTCCTTCCGTGCCCTGGGGTAATCTCCGATGCTCTACCGTCTGCTTGTCGGCCTGTTGTTACTGGTGCCGCTAACGGCTCCAGCAGCTGATCTGATCGATTTCTGGGGCACACCGCGCCACGGTGGTAACAGTTTCAACCGCCTGCCGCCCGAGCAAGCTTACTTCGACGCCCTGCAAGCCTACGGTGCGACCTGGGTGCGGCTTTCGTACGACAAATGGAAGCCGGCCGGCAGGGATTTCCTGTTGGGCGACGCCGACAACTACACAGAGCTTGTCCAGGCAGATCTGGACACACTGAAACAGGTGCTGGATCGCGCTCAGCGTGCAGGCCTGAAAGTGGTCATCGCACCGCTTTCGCTGCCGGGCATGCGCTGGTCGCAGAACAATCAGGGGCATTTCGATGATCGGCTGTGGCAGGACAAGCGCTACTGGGTTCAGTCCGCGGCCTTCTGGCGGGACCTGGCGCAGGCATTGAAAGGCCATCCCGCTGTCGCAGCCTATAACCTGGTCAATGAGCCCGCCCCGGAAAAGCAGGGTGGTCTGCCGGAGCATGCCTCGCAGGAGCAGATGAAAGCCTGGTATGCGCGGCAGCAGGGCGGGCCGCGTGATCTGCCGGCACTGTCTGCCAAGCTGCTGGCAGCGATCCGGGCAGTGGACGACAAGACCCCGGTGATGGTCGATGCCGGCTGGTATGCCGCGGCCGATGCTTTCGGCTATTGGCCAAGGCCGCTGGCAGATGCGCGTGTGCTCTACAGCGTGCACATGTACGAACCCTACGCTGCCACCAGTGCGCCGAACATGGCGCGCAAGCGGCCGTTCGAATACCCGGGCAGGGTGCCTTTCGCGGGGCGTGACGAGCACTGGGATGCGGCGCGGGTAGCACAGTACCTGCAACTTCCGCTGCAATGGGCCGAGGCCATGCGGGTCCCGCGTTCACGACTGGTGGTCGGCGAGTTCGGCTGTATGCGCCGTCTGCCGGGCTGTCATCGCTACCTGGAGGACGTTCTGGAAGTGCTCGTGCATGAGCGGCTGCACTGGGCCTTCTACAGTTTTCGCGAGGACAGCTGGGATGGCATGGACTACGAACTGGGCAGCGGCAAGGTGCCGTGGCGCTACTGGAAGGCTATCGACGAGGGCGCGCCCGATCCGCTCGAGCGTAAGGCCGGTGAGGCATTCGAACCGATTCGTCGGCGTTTGCAGCCATGAGCGAATCGAGAAACTTCTTGCAACATCCCTGGTTGCGGGTATATACACGCTTTCATGTTGACCAGTGAATGCATCTGCACCCACCTGCGTCGTGCCGCCCGCGGGGTGAGCCGACATTACGACGAGGCCCTGGCGGGCTTCGGTATCAATGTCGCGCAGTTTTCCTTGTTGCGTCATCTGCAGCGGCTCGACCAGCCGAGTATCACCAGCCTGGCCGAGGCCATGGGCCTGGACCGCAGCACCTTGGGTCGCAACCTGCGGGTGCTGGAGGCCGATGGGTTGGTGGCGCTTGGCGAGGGCAGCGACCAGCGCAATCGCCTGGTGTGCCTGACCGAGGCTGGCAAGGCGTGCCTGGCTGCCGCACATCCTGCCTGGGAGCAGGCTCAGCTACAGTTGGTCGAGCATCTGGGCGAGGAGCAGCGCGATGAACTGGTTCGCTTGTTGGAGCGTTTGGCCTGAAATGTGCCCTATAAAGCGGGTATATACCCGCACAAACCTTGCGATGGCTAGGAGACAACAACAATGACTTCCGTTTGGCGAACCAGTGGCTGGGTGCTGCTCGGGGCGGCGCTGATCCTGGCGCTGTCGCTGGGTGTGCGGCATGGCTTCGGCCTGTTCCTGGCCCCCATGAGCGCCGATTTTGGCTGGGGGCGTGAAGTCTTCGCCTTCGCCATCGCCCTGCAGAACCTGATCTGGGGATTGGCCCAGCCGTTCGCCGGCGCGCTGGCCGATCGCCTGGGCGCGGCGCGGGTGGTGATCATTGGCGGCATTCTCTACGCTGCCGGCCTGGTACTGATGGGCATGGCCGATTCGATCTGGTCGTTGTCGCTGAGTGCTGGCTTGCTGATCGGCATCGGGCTGTCCGGTACCTCGTTCTCGGTGATCCTCGGCGTGGTTGGCCGTGCGGTGCCGCCGGAAAAACGCAGCATGGCCATGGGGATTGCCAGCGCGGCGGGATCGTTCGGCCAGTTCGCCATGCTGCCGGGTACGCTTGGGCTGATCCAGTGGCTGGGCTGGTCGGCAGCGCTGCTGGTACTGGGTCTGATGGTGGCGCTGATCGTGCCTTTCGTCGGGCTGCTGCGCGATCGGCCACTGCCCAGCCAGGGCGGCGAGCAGACGCTGGCCCAGGCACTGCGCGAGGCGTGCTCGCATTCCGGTTTCTGGCTGCTGGCACTGGGCTTTTTCGTCTGCGGTTTCCAGGTGGTGTTCATCGGTGTGCACCTGCCGGCCTATCTGGTCGACCAGCACTTGCCAGCGACCATCGGCACCACGGTGCTGGCACTGGTCGGGTTGTTCAACATCGTTGGCACCTACACTGCCGGCTGGCTGGGCGGACGCATGTCCAAGCCGCGTCTGCTGACTAGCCTCTATCTGTTGCGGGCGGTGGTGATCGTGCTGTTCCTGTGGGTACCGGTGACCGAATTCAGCGCCTACCTGTTCGGCATTGCCATGGGCCTGTTGTGGTTGTCGACGGTGCCGCTGACCAATGGCACGGTGGCGACCCTGTTCGGTGTGCGCAACCTGTCGATGCTGGGGGGTATCGTGTTCCTCTTCCATCAGCTCGGCGCCTTCCTCGGTGGCTGGCTGGGCGGGGTGGTCTATGACCGCACGGGCAGCTATGACCTGGTCTGGCAGATCTCCATCCTGCTCAGCCTGCTGGCGGCGGCCCTCAACTGGCCGGTGCGCGAACGCCCGGTTGCGCGCCTGCAGGCCACGGCGGCATGAACCGCGCCTTGCTGCGCGGGCTGCTGGTGGCGGGTGCGCTGCTGGTGGTGGCGCTCGCCTGGTGGGGCTGGCATCAGGGCGGATTGGCGTTGATGCAACTGGGCATGGGTGTTTGTTAAGCGCTACCCTGCAAGGCAAGGAATTGTCTTGCAGGAGAACAAGAACATGCTCACTCGTTGGTTCGCGCTACCTTTGCTGGCCCTGACAGTCACTGCTTCCACTTGGGCGGCCGAATGCCCGGCGCTGCTGCAGGGCAGCCTGCCGGAGCTGCGTGGCAAAGGGCAGGTCGAGCTGTGCCAGCGCTACGCCGGCAAGCCGTTGGTGGTGATCAATACCGCCAGTTACTGCGGCTTCGCGCCGCAGTTCGAGGGCCTGGAGGCTACCTACAAGGAGTACCACGAGCAGGGGCTGGAAATGCTCGGCGTCCCCTCCAACGATTTCAAGCAGGAAGATGCCGACAGCGAGAAGACCGCCAAGGTCTGCTACGCCAACTACGGCGTCACCTTCACCATGACCAAGACCCAGCCGGTGCGTGGCAAGGATGCGATCCCGCTGTTCGTCGAGCTGGCAAGGCAGAGCAGTGCACCCAAGTGGAATTTCTACAAGTACGTGGTGGACCGGCGAGGCAAGGTGATCGGCAATTTCTCCAGCCTGACCAAGCCGGATGATCCGGCGTTCCGGGCGGCTATCGAGAAGGCCATTGCGTCGCAGCCTTGATGCAGCGCTTTCTGTTGATGGGCGATCAGTGCGGGTGCACGGTGATTGCCACCAGGCGCATCACCACGGGCCGCACCATCAGCACGCAGACGAACGCCACCGGCATCGCCAACTGATAGGCCTGGAGTACTTTGCGCAAGTAGTCCTGGTCGATGCCGGCCGTTGCAGCAGTGATCACGAAGCACATCAGCATCGCCATGATCGCCGACATGTAGAAGGCGAAGACATAGGGTGTGGCACTGGCGCGCAGCTTGCGACGGCGGGGCTGGGACAAAGGAGTCATGAGGGCGCCTCTTGGTTGAACATGAGAAGCGCAGGTTAACAATGGCCTCCTTTGCGCTGTAGACCCGTCGCGCTGAGTTCTTTATAAAGAGATTCTTACGAATCCCCAGAGCCCGCCATGGATCTGCTCAACGCCATCCGCAGTTTCATCAAGGTCGTCGAGGCCGGCAGCATTGCCGGTGCGGCGCGCGCACTGGGCCTGAGTGCGGCAGCGGTCAGCCAGAACCTGGCACGCCTGGAGGCGCACCTGCAGGTCCGCCTGCTGTCGCGCAGCACCCGCAGCATGGCCCTTACGCCCGCTGGCAGCCAGTATTACAGCCGGGTCAAGCAGGTGGAGCGCGACCTGATCCTGGCCGAGCAAGCGGTCACCACGCCCGATACCGAACCGCAAGGGCGCTTGTGCATTGCCGCCACATCGGCATTCGGGCGCCGTATCCTTGCGCCACTGATTCCCGCTTTCAGTGCACGTTACCCGCTGCTTTCGATAGAAATGGTTGCGAGTGATCGTCGCGTCAATCATGCCCGCGAAGATGTCGATGTCAGCCTGCGTATCACTCCGCAGTTGGAAGACCACTTGCTGGCTCGGCATATCGCCCGTATCCCGTTCGTCTGCTGTGCCTCGCCCGGCTACCTGGCCCAGGCCGGCCGGCCGACCACGCCCGAGGCGTTGCGGGATCACCGCTGCCTGGTGCTGCGTTACCCCGTCGATGGGCGGCTGCTGCGCTGGGGATTCGTGCGGGACGGTATGCGCTTCGAGGCAGAGTTCGGACGCGTGCTGATCAGCGATGACATCGAGGCCCTGGCGGAAATGGCGCTCAACGATGGTGGGGTGACGCGCCTGGCCGAGTTCCTTGTGCGCCCGCACCTGGACAGTGGTCAGTTGGTGCCGTTGTTCGACTCTGCCCAGCCCGGTGAGGCGTATGCGCAGACCGAACCGATGGATGTGTTTCTGTGCGTGGCTGATCGCTTTGCCATGACCGCCAAGGTGCGCGTGTTCATGGAGTATCTGCAGGCGAGCCTTGGGGAGAGCTGGCGCGTGCAGGCATGAAAAAACCGCCACGAGGGCGGTTTTTTCATGCAGGTCGAACCTACTCAGAAGCGGTAGGTGAGCGAAGCTCCGATACCGTGAGCGCTGTTCTCGTACTTGGCCTGGTAAGTGCCTTTGGTGGCGCTGGCCAGGTTCACCTTGGTGTCCTCTTCCCACAGGTAGGAGTAGGCCACGTCGATGGTCACGTCGTCGGTCGGGCTGTAGCCGGCACCCAGGCTGAAGATCTTGCGATCGCCAGTAGGGATGCGCGGAGAGCGGTCGTGGTTGTTGGTCGGCGACTGGTCGACGGTGAAACCGGTACGCAGGGTCCACTCCTTGTTCACCTTGTACGAGGCACCGATGGCGTGAGCCCAGGTGTCGTGCCAGTTCTGCTCTTCGCTGATGGTGCCGAACTGGCCGGCCAGCGGGGCAGGGACGTCGTTGGTGACGGTGATGTCTTTCAGGCGGCTCCAACGGGTCCAGGTGCTGCCTGCGTACAGGGTCCACTGGTCGTCGAGTTCGTGGGTGACCGAGAAGTCTACCGACTCGGGCGTCTTGATCTTCAGGTCGGCGTCGAACTTGCTGCCGCTGAACGGGCCGATCAACGCGTTGTTGATCTTGGTCTTGCCTTCGAGCTTGTAGTCGACCATCGAGTGGTAGGTCAGGCCGAGGCGGGTACGGTCGGTGGCCTGTACCAGGATACCGATGTTGTAGCCTACGGCGGTGTCATCACCCTTGATCTTCACTTCGCCATCGTTGCGGCCAGGGGAGCGTGGGTTGATGGTGCTCGAGCCCAGCTCGCCCTTGATGCGGTTGATGGTCGGGCCGAAACCGATCGACACCTTGTCGTTGAAGGCGTAGCTGACGGTCGGCTGGAAGGTGACCACTTCGACGTGGCTTTTCTTGCCCCAGTAGCGCGCCGCGTGGTTGCTGCCGTAGTCGGTGACCAGGCCGAAGGGCACGTAGACGCCGAAGCCCAGGCTCCAGTGATCATCGATTGGCTTGACGTAGTAGCCCATGGGCACGCCCACGAACGGCACCATGTCACCGTCCATTTTCCCGCCCAGGTTGCTGCCGCGGCCGGAAATGTCGGTCTTGGCGATGACGGCTGCGCCGCCTACGGTGATCTGTTCGCGCTTGAGGCGCGACATGCCGGCAGGGTTTCCGTAAATGGTGCTGGCATCGTCGGCAGAGGAAGAACGACCCGCAAAACCTGTCCCCATGCCACTGACGCTTTGTTCGTTGAGGGCGAAGCCGCTGGCGAACAGTTGGCTGGAAGCGAGCGCGATCGCGACGCCGAGAGAGGTTTTGAGCATGACTGTTTTCATTATTAGAACTCCTTGGGATCTCCGGGGCGAAAAGCTACCAACAAATCACGCACTACGCCATAGCCTGTATCGGCGGAGATAGAGTGGTTTTGTAGGACAATCCGACCAAAATTCCCTTTTTTCCGGTTTGTGCGTAGGACAGTTCTTAAGATGCCTGGGACATTATCGGATTTACCCAGCAGTGCCAGGCTTGGGTGAAATCACGCAGGCGTCCCTGGGGGTGGAATGTCTGTCGCCAGATTCGCGCCAGACCCAGAAGATCGTCGGCGGCGGGTAGAGGGGTGGCCTGTTCTTCGATGAGCATCCAGGCAATGGCGGTGGCATAGCGCAGGTTGACCGTCAGCTCCAGGTGCGGGCCGCCAAGGAAGGCATGCTGGCTGGCAAGCCCGCGTACCAGGCTTGCCAGCTCGGGGTCGCGGGCCAGGTAGTCGTCCCAGAGGGTCTGATGGCGCGTCTCGCCGATCCTGTACAGGCCGTGACCGCGACGGTCGTGCAGGGCCGCTCCAAGGCTGGACTGGCTGGCGGCGACCCCCAACAGCAAGGCTTCAGCGCTCGCGCTGTGGCGATCCAGGTAGATCAGCGTGGGGCGGATCACATATTGGCTCAACTCGTTCGCAGCGATACCCATAATGCCCTCGAACTGTCAGGGGCCGACGGGCGCTGGAGCTTGGCAGCTAATGGATGATCAGGCCCGCCGGAAGCGGCTCGCACCGCTCGAGTTGAAGTGTAGTGTGATAATCATGGTGTAAAGGGCTGTTTTTAAATCGATTGCTGCCGCAGCGCCTGCGCTATATGCCTTGTGGCAATTAAGCAAAGAGCGTTTCGGGCAGCGATCAGGGTCGCTCATTCATGGGGTGAATCCTCACCCATTCATTCATGCGACCAGCGACTGGCGGGTGCGATCGATTACCGCCTGCAGCGGCTCTGCACGGGTGTAGTGCTCTGGATACAGGCGCTCGGTGTGACAGGCCACGCCGTGTTCGTCGACCAGGGTGAAGCTGAAGCTGCCCTTTCGAGGGGCAACGATGAGGCACTTCAGTGGGGCGAAGGCCTGAGAAAGCGTGCCGAAGGCGCGCTGGATCTGATGGTGATTAGTCATTTTTTTAGATTTCCTGCTCAAGACACGGGTTTCGATCCGTGCACAATAGAAACGTTCCGGTGACGCCTTTATTAAGGGAGGCGAAAAACCTGACCGGAACAGAGCAGCCAGAGGTAGCGCAAGCACAAGTAAGGCGCCGGGCTGACTGGTAGGTACTTCGGAAGGCGGGCAGCATCCCGCGGACCAGGTTCTAGGCCGCTGGGTGAAGATCCCGATCAATCTGTCATTAGGTGATTCGTGCTGGAGCGGCTGTTGCCGTCGAGGGAATCATCGAGTGGGCCGGTCCTGGTTTCAGCGGTGCTACCCGGGGAGGGTGGCAATTCGCAAGGACATTGTGGCCAGAATTGACTTTCAGCTTGGTACTAACGAAGGCCACACTACTGGAAGGATTGCCGAATGGCAAGCCCTTTTTGATTTTTCTTCAGCGAAGCCGATCATTATCTCTGTTCGCGGGGCTTCTGTGAAGAGGGCGCGATGCCGTGAAATGGCGCGGTTTTTTCTTCGTGGTGCAAGCCCGGGCACTTCGTTGGTGCACTTGTGCACACTTGGAGTATGACTTGTAACCGTTCTGCAACAAGCTCCCCGGACTCCGCCAATGACTTGACTGAGCCCTTAAGTCAATGAAAAAAAACACTTATTTTGGCTGGTGAAAAAATCGTCAGTTTGACTGTAAGCCCCATTCCACAGGGGTTTGCGGGCGCCAAGGGGGGGTTGTCCACCGAGTTATCCACAGGTTCTGTGGATTGTCCCTAGGGCTTGCTCTAGGACGGGCGTGCCAGCTGTTTTCAGAAGCGTCCGACACTGCGCCGAGGAAAATACCCACGACCTTTCTCTGGGGTGAAAACGTCAAGAAAAGAACCATGAAATATTTTTTCCCCACGCCCCAAGGTTGCACCGGGCCTTTGTCGAAAAAAAGGAGTAGAGTGGCGCGCCTTTCGAATCACCATCGCTGTTGTCATGAATTTTCGTGGTAAATCCCCCGCCGTTGCGCCATTGGTTTCCCCCAAGCGCTTTTCCCTGAAAGTGGCCCTGTGGCTGCTCGACAACCCGCGCCTGGGCGACAAGCCCAGCGTCAAGCACCTTGCGGGGCGTATGCTCAAACAACCCGCCCGGCAAGGCGTGGTGGTGGCGCAGAGTCGCCTGGGGCAGATGCTCTGCCGTGACTGCGGCACTGCGCGGGATCGGCGTATCGGCCACGAGCTGCTGCGCCAGGCCGCCCGCGCAGGCGATAGCCGGGCTCAGCTCGAATATGGCCGGTTGTGTCAGGCGCAGGACCCCGAGCAAGCGCGGTACTGGCTGGAGTTGGCGGCAGGGCAGGGTTCGCAGGAGGCGCGGCGGCTGCTTGGGCTGCTGCCTTCGCTGCGATAGCACCGGCAAAAAACCTGTAAGCTGCGCACAATCTAAGCGTTGACCGGAGCAAGCATGGCAGTGGACCTGGCCAGTATTCTATTGGGCATCGTGGCTGCCGCGGTGCCATGTCTGGGGTGGGTGTTGCAGCTCCAGCGTCGGCTCGCTGCCCGCCAGGCCGAAACCGGCCTGATGCAGGAACGCCTGAGTGCCGCGCAGTTGGCCCAGGCCGGCCTGCAGGCGCAGCTCGAGGCCAGTCGCGACGAGATCAGCGACCTCAGCGAAGCCAACAGCCACAAACAGGCGACGCTCGCCGCGCAGAACCGCGAACTGGAACTGTTGCAGATCGATCGCGACAACGCCCGCGATGCTGCCCATGCCTGGAACCTGGAGCGCGCCACCCGCGAAGCCGAACTGCGTCGCCTGGAGGCCCAGGCCGCACGCCTGGACGCCGAACTGCGCGAGCAGCAGGAAAGCCACGCCCAGCGCCTGGACGACTTGCAGGAAGCCCGCGATACCCTGCGTGCCCAGTTCGCCGAGATGGCCACCAAGATTTTCGACGAGCGCGAGCAGCGCTTCGCCCAGACCAGCCAACAGCACCTGGGGCAATTGCTCGATCCGCTCAAGGAGCGCATCCAGGCCTTCGAAAAGCGCGTGGAAGAAAGCTATCAGCAGGAGGCCCGCGAGCGCTTCTCGCTGGGCAAGGAGCTTGAGCGCCTGCAGCAACTCAACCTGCGTCTGTCTGATGAGGCCACCAATCTCACCCAGGCGCTCAAGGGCCAGAAGACCCAGGGCAATTGGGGCGAGTTGATTCTCGAGCGGGTACTGGAGCATGCGGGCCTTGAGAAAGGCCGCGAATACCAGACCCAGGTCAGCCTCAAGAGCGCCGATGGCGAGCGTTTCCAGCCCGATGTGCTGATCATGCTGCCGGGGGACAAGCAGGTGGTGGTCGATGCCAAGGTCAGCCTCACCGCCTACCAGCAGTTCGTCTCCGGCAACGACGAGGCGGCGCTCAAACAGCACGTGCAGTCGTTGCGCAGCCACGTCAAAGGCCTCTCCAGCAAGGATTACAGTCGGCTGGATGGCTTGCACAGCCTGGATTTCGTATTGCTGTTCGTGCCCATCGAAGCGGCCTTCTCGGCAGCGCTGCAAGCTGAGCCGGGCCTGTTCCAGGAAGCCTTCGACCGACAGATCGTCATTGTCAGCCCCACCACCTTGCTCGCGACCCTGCGGGTCATCGACAGCTTGTGGAAGCAGGAGCGTCAGGGCCAGAACGCCCGCGAGATCGCCGAGCGTGCGGGTTGGCTGTACGACAAGTTCGTGCTGTTCATCCAGGACCTGGACGAGCTCGGTGCGCGCCTGCAGCAGGTCGACAAGGCCTACGCCGCAGCGCGCAACAAACTGTGTGAAGGGCGTGGCAACCTGATCAGCCGCAGCGAGCAGCTCAAGCTGCTGGGCGCGCGCGCCAGCAAGAGCTTGCCGGCCGACCTGCTGGAGCGGGCGCTGTCGGATGAGGCGCTGGCCGATGCAACGCTTACTGAACCAGGCTCAGATGCCGATTGAGCAAGGCGCGCAGGGCGGCGGGCTTGACCGGCTTGGCCAGGTAGTCCAGCCCGGCGGCATGCACCTGGGCGATGGTTTCGTTGCGCCCGTCGGCACTGATCACCACGCCAGGGACGGGTTCGCCCAGGCGCGTGCGTAGCCAGACCATCAGGCCGATGCCGGTTTCGCCATCGTCCAGGTGGTAGTCCACCAGCGCCAAGTGCGGGCGCATGCCCTTCAATAGCAGCGCCTCGCACTCGGCCTGATTGCGTGCGGTCCAGACCTGGCAGCCCCAGCGCCCGAGCAAGCTGTTCATGCCGATCAGGATGCTGTCTTCGTTGTCCACGCACAGCACCTGCAGCCCGGCGAGCGGCTGCCCGCCCGGTTCCACTGGCGCTGCGGGCGCTGCCACCGGATGCCTGGCGATCGGCACGCTGACCCGGAACACGCTGCCCTTGCCTGGCCATGAGCGCACTTCCAGGCGATGCCCGAGCACCCGGCACAGACCATCGGCGATTGCCAGGCCCAGGCCCAGGCCTTTTTCGGCGCGGGTCTGATGGCTGTCCAGGCGTTTGAACTCCTGGAAGATCACCTGCAGTTTGTCGTCGGCGATGCCCGGACCGCGGTCCCAGACCTCCAGCCAAAGGTGCTCGCCTTCACGCCGAGCACCCAGCAGGATCGGGCTCTTGCCGTAGCGCAGGGCATTGGTGAGGAAGTTCTGCAGCACCCGGCGCAACAGTTTCATGTCGCTGGCGACTTGCAGTCGGCTGCCGCGCAGGCGGAATTCCAGGCCTTTCTCGGCCGCCAGTACCTTGAACTCGGCTCCCAGGGTGTCGAACAGTTCGTTGAGCGCGAAGGGCTTGATGTCGGGGGTGACCTTGCCGTTCTCCAGGCGCGAGATGTCCAGCAGGTCGCTGATCAGCTCCTCGGCCGAGCGCAGCGAGCTGTCCATGTGCTGCACCAGTTGCTGGGCCTCCTCACTCAGGCCCTCGGCTTGTTGCGACAGGGCGGCGGAGAACAGCCGCGCGGCATTCAGCGGTTGCATCAGGTCGTGGCTGACGGCGGCGAGGAAGCGGGTCTTGGACTGGCTGACCGCCTCGGCATGGCTCTTGGCTTCCGACAACGCCTGGTTCAGTTGCGACAGCTCGTGGGTGCGTTCGGCCACGCGTTGCTCCAGCCCCTCGTTGGCGTCCTTGAGCGCCTGCTCGGCTTCGCGGAACGGGGTGATGTCGGTAAAGCTCATGACGAAGCCCCCGCCGGGCATGGGGTTGCCGATCAGTTCGATCACCCGCCCGTTGGGGAACAGCCGTTCGGAGGTGTGCGCCCGGCCCTGGCGCATCCAGTGCAGGCGCCTGGCCACGTGCACCTGCGCCTCGCCCGGGCCGCACAGGCCGCGCTCGGCGTTGTAGCGGATGATGTCGGCGATCGGTCGGCCGACACTGATCAGCCCGTCGGGGTAGTTGAACAGCTCCAGGTAACGACGATTCCACGCCACCAGGTGCAGGTTCTGGTCAACCACACTGATGCCCTGGTTGATGTTCTCGATGGCGCCCTGCAGCAGGGCGCGGTTGAACTGCAGCACCTCGCTGGCTTCGTCGGCGATGCGCACGACGTCTTCGAGCTGCATGTCGCGGCCTTCGATGGCCGCCTTGACCACCGCACGGGTGGAGGAGGTGCCGAGCACGCCGGCAAGCAGGCGCTCGGTGTGTTCGATCCAGTCGCCGTCGGCGTTCTGGTTGGGGTTGAAGCCCTTGCCCTGGCGGTAGGCGAAGCGGATGAAGCTCTGCCGTGCGCGCTCCTCGCCAACGAAGCGCGCGGCGAGGTTGAGCAGGTCGTCGATCTGCACCGCCAGCAGGGTGCGGCTGCTGGGGCGAGCGCTGGTTTGCTGGCCGATGAAACGCCCGGCCTGCCAGTGCTCGGAAACCCGGGTGCGCGAGAGGATCGAGACCCAGGCAAAGAGCATGAAGTTGCCCGCCAGCGACAGCACCACCCCTTGCGTCAGCGGGGTGATCGGCAGGTCCAGCGGGTTGCCGTGCAGCCAGGCAAGGCCGGGGAACAACTGCAGCGACCAGCCCAGGCTATGGGCGGCGATCGGCAGCACCAGGGTGTAGAACCACAGGAAGATGCCTGCGGCGAGGCCAGCGAACACGCCACGGCGGTTGGCCTGCTTCCAGTACAGGGCGCCGAGCATCGCCGGGGTCAGCTGGGTGACCGCGGCGAAGGCGATCTGGCCGATGGTCGCAAGGCTCGCGGTGGAGCCGAGCAGGCGATAGCTGACGTAGGCCAGCAGCAGGATGACCACGATGGTCACCCGGCGCACCGAGAGCATCCAGTGGCGGAAGGCCTCGAACGGGCGTTCGGCGTTGGTGCGTCGCAGCAGCCAGGGCAGCAGCATGTCGTTGGAGACCATGGTCGACAGCGCCACTGCCTCGACGATCACCATGCCGGTAGCGGCCGAAGCACCGCCGATGAAGGCGAGCAGGGCCAGGCTCGGGTGGGCCTCGGCCAGCGGCAGGCTGATGACGAAGGAGTCGGAGATCACCGTGCCCGGCAGCAGCATCTGCCCAGCCAGGGCGATCGGCACCACGAACAGTGCGGCCAGCACCAGGTACAGCGGGAACACCCAGCGCGCCAGGCGCATGTCCTGGGGCTCGATGTTTTCTACCACGGTGACGTGGAACTGCCGTGGCAAGCAAATGATCGCCATCATCGCCACGGCAGTCTGCACCACCATCGATGGCCAGTTGATGGTCTCCTGCCAGTAGTTTTCCAGATGGATCGACTGGCGCGCCTGGCTGAACAGGTCGTCGAAACCGTCGTACAGGTTGAAGACCACGAAGGCGCCGACGGCAAGAAACGCCAGCAGTTTGATCAGTGACTCGAAGGCGATGGCCAGCACCATGCCGCGATGGTGCTCGGTGACATCCAGGCTGCGCGTGCCGAAGACGATGGCGAACAGCGCCAGCACCAGCGACACCACCAGTGCGGTGTCCTGCACCCGGGTGCCGGTGGCGTCGGGGGTGGCGCCGATCAGCAGGTTGACGCCAAGCACGATGCCCTTGAGCTGCAGGGCGATGTAAGGCAGCACGCCGACCAGGCAGATCAGGGCCACCACCACCGCGAGCGTCTGCGACTTGCCGTAGCGGGCGGCAATGAAGTCGGCGATCGAGGTGATGTTCTGCTGCTTGCTGATCAGCACCATCTTCTGCAGCACCCAGGGTGCGAAGATCAGCAACAGCACCGGGCCCAGGTAGATGGGCAGGAACGCCCAGAGCTGCTCGGCCGCCTGGCCGACCGCACCGAAGAACGTCCAGCTGGTGCAGTACACCGCCAGCGACAGGCTGTACACCCAGGCGCGCAGGCGCGGCGGCAACGGCGTGCTGCGACGGTCGCCGTAGAAGGCGATGGCGAACATGATGGCCATATAGGCCAGGGCGACCACGGCGATCAGCCCGCTGGACAACGACATGCAAACTCCGGAGCAAAAAGGAAAACGCGGTCCCGATCAATCAGTCTGGCACGCGGGCGCGGGTTCGTCAGCGCAGACGATGGTCGCAGTGGCAGGTGGTCGCAGGGGCCCCTGTGGGAGCGGGCTTGCCCGCGAAACGGCCAGCGCCGCTCTAAGCCTTTGCCCCTCGCGTCCCCAGCCAATAGAACAACGCCGCCAGCACCACCGACAGCACCAGCAGGTAGAACACCGCCACCGGCACCACATAGCCCAGGGCAAACCCGACCAGCACAGGCCCCAGCGCCGCGCCGAGGTTGGAGAGGTTCTGTGCGCCATAGTAGACGCCGCGCAGATGCTCCGGCGCGATCAGGTCGATGAACATGTACTCGGCGGGAATCACGATGATCTCGCCGAGGGTGAACACCAGCATGGCCAGGCACCAGGCCAGCACCGAGCCGGCCAACGAGAAACCCACCAGCCCGGCGATGAACAGCGCCATGCCAGCCATCAACCAAGGCATCAGGTGTTGGCGGCTGATGCGTCGACCGATCAGGTATTGCAGGGCGATCACCGTCACCGCGTTGGTCGTCACCAGCACCCCGACCAGCCGCGCCGCTTCGGCAGGGCTGGCGGTCACCACCAGGAATTGCGACAGGTAGGCCGTGAACTGGCCGAACACCACCGCGCTGAGCACCCCGCCCAGGGTGAAGCACACCAGGCGCCGGTCCCG
Organism: Pseudomonas sp. RW3S2; assembly: GCF_014268955.1. Classification (NCBI taxonomy): domain Bacteria; kingdom Pseudomonadati; phylum Pseudomonadota; class Gammaproteobacteria; order Pseudomonadales; family Pseudomonadaceae; genus Pseudomonas; species Pseudomonas sp. RW3S2. The sequence goes on from NZ_JABWRM010000001.1 coordinate 387,241, forward strand.
CGCCAGCCCCATGGCGACCTGAACGAAGCCGGCACCGGGCCGTTGCGGCTCGCTGGGGCGCAGTTGGCGATCGCCCAGACGCTGGTAGACCAAGCACATGAGCAGGCCGATCAGCGCCGAGACCAGGAACGGCAGATGGCCATCGAGCTCGATCAGCGCCACTCCCAGCAACGGGCCGACGGCATAGCCGATGTTGCTGAGGGTGTACTTGATGGCGAACACCTCGGCGCGCTCCTCCACCGGCAGCAGGGCGCAGAATCCGGCCTTGCTGGCGATGTCGACCACCGCCAGGGCGAGGTTGATCAGCACCAGGCACAGGAAGAACAGCGCCACCGAGGGGCTGAACATGGCGACGGCGAACGACAGCGTGAACACCAGGGTTGCGACGATGATCACCGTATGGTTGCGCAGCGTGTCGACCAGATGACCGCCATACAGGCTCAGCAACGAGGCGACGATCAGTGCCCCGCCGATCAGCAGGCCGATATGGCTGACCGACAACTGGAAGCTGTCCGACAGATAGACGACCAGATAGGGCAGGGTGATCGCGCGCGCCAGGGTCAGCACGAAGGTGGTGAGCAGCAGCAGGCGGACAGCGGAGGGATAGCGTTTCAGTGCGGCGAGCATTGCCACATCCTTGTTGTTGGAATTGTCGCAGGCAGCAAGCATAAGCCACCGGCTCTGGCTTGCGCTATATCTGCATAATAGATAACAGATAGAGAAAATAACCGTTATATGGATATTCTTTGCGGGCATAAGATGATTCCACCTTACACGAGGAATCTTGCCATGACCTGCCCACAGACTCGCGCTGCGTCCTTGCGGCCCTTCCACCAGTTGGCCCGCCCGCTGGAAGTGATCCGTCAGTTCACCCCGAACTGGTTTGCCGCGACCATGGGCACCGGTGTCCTCGCGCTGGCCTTGCGGCAGTTGCAGATACCGGCGCTGCATGGCGTGGCAGAAGGGCTCTGGTGGCTGACCATTGGCCTGTTCATCCTGTTCTGCGTGCTGTACGGCGCGCGCTGGTTGCTGTTCTTCGACGAGGCGCGGCGGATCTTCGCCCACTCCACGGTCTCGATGTTCTTCGGCACCATCCCCATGGGTCTGGCGACCATCCTCAATGGCGCGCTGGTGTTTGGCCTCGAGCGCTGGGGCGACGGCGTGCTGCCTTGGGTCGAGGCGCTCTGGTGGCTGGACGTGGCGCTGGCACTGCTGTGTGGCGTGGCAATCCCTTATCTGATGTTCACCCGCCAGGAGCACAGCATCGACCAGATGACTGCAGTGTGGTTGCTGCCGGTGGTAGCGGCCGAGGTGGCGGCGGCCAGTGGTGGCCTGCTGGCGCCGCACCTGGCGGATGTCCATGCGCAGTTCCTGGTGGTGGTGACCAGCTACGTGCTGTGGGCGGTGTCGCTGCCGGTGGCGTTCAGCATCCTGACCATCCTCATGCTGCGCATGGCGCTGCACAAGCTGCCGCCGGCCAACATGGCCGCATCCAGCTGGCTGGCGCTGGGCCCGATCGGCACCGGGGCGCTGGGCATGCTGCTGCTGGGCGGCGATGCGCCCGCAGTGTTCGCGGCCAATGGCCTGGGCAACCTGGGTGAAGTGGCACGCGGGTTGGGACTGGTGGCCGGGATGGTGTTGTGGGGCGCTGGCCTGTGGTGGCTGCTGACCGCAGTACTGATCACCCTGCGCTACATGCGCCAGGGCATGCCGTTCAACCTGGGGTGGTGGGGCTTCACCTTTCCGCTGGGGGTCTACAGCCTCGCCACCCTGAAGCTGTCGGCCTGGCTGGGCCTGGGTTTCTTCACCGTGTTCGGGCAAGTGCTGGTAGCGATGCTGGCGGTGCTCTGGCTGGTGGTGGCGAGCCGCACGCTCAAGGGCGCCTGGCGTGGCGAGCTGTTCGTCTCGCCCTGTATCGCAAATCGTTGAGTGCGTGGATCTTTTAGCGGGTGATCGTTCAAGCCGATAGGCGGAGGATTGACAGCGTTCAGGACAGCAGGAATACTCTCGGAAAAATTCATATATATGTTTATATAACAAGACCAGAGACAGGCCTCCATGAACACTTTGCCCGGTGATGCGCGTCTGCCCCGCTATCAACAACTGCGCGACCATATGGTCGAGCAGATCGCCAATAACCGCTGGCGCCCTGGTGAGGCCATTCCCACCGAAGCGGCCCTTGCCAGTGAGTTCGACATGTCGGTCGGCACCGTGCGCAAGGCCGTCGATGTGCTGGTGACCGAGGGCGTGCTGGAGCGCCAGCAAGGCCGCGGCACCTTCATTCGTCGGCCGCAGTTCCATTCCTCGCTGTTCCGCTTCTTCCGTTTCGAGTCGGCCAACGGCGAGCGTGCCGTTCCCGAGAGCCGCATCCTGTCCATCGAGCCAGTCCCGGCGCCCTCGGCGGTTGCCAGTGCCCTGGGCTTGGCGCCGGAAGCCGAAGTCATTCACATCGTGCGCCTGCGTCTACTCGGTGCCAAGCCGGTACTGGCCGAGGAAATCTGGCTGCCGCGCCAGACGTTCCAGCCACTGCTTGAGGTCGAGCTGGACCGCAAGGGCCCGCTGCTCTACCCGATCTATGAAGAGCTGTGCGGCCAGGTGGTGGCCTATGCCGAGGAGACCCTCACGGCCGAGTCGGTCGATGCCGTTCATGCGCGCCTGCTGCAGATGCCGGAGGGCAGTCCGGTGGTGGTGATCGAGCGTCTGGCCCGTGACTACGCCGGCAAACCGTTGGAATGGCGCCGTTCGCGCGGCCATGCCGAGCACTTCCGCTACCGCATCGATATTCGCTGACCGGGCGCTTCACGCCCCGTTGTGACGTCCGGCGCCGTGCCAGCACGGTGCCGTGGTTCTGCCTGCCCGGCCGGCGTGCGTCCGGCCGCTCTCTGACCTCTCACACACGACATAGAAGGATAAGAAATCATGTTCAGTTGGTACCGCGAAATCACCTCGCGCGAACGCAAGACGTTCTGGGCCTGCTTTGGTGGCTGGTCGCTCGATGCCCTTGAAGTGCAGATGTTCGGCCTGGCCATCCCGGCGCTGATCGCCGCGTTTTCCCTGACCAAGGGCGATGCTGGGCTGATCAGTGGTCTGACGCTGGTCACCTCGGCGATCGGTGGCTGGCTTGGCGGTACGTTGTCCGACCGTTACGGCCGGGTGCGCACCCTGCAGTGGATGATCCTCTGGTTCTCCTTCTTCACCTTCCTGTCGGCCTTCGTCACCGGCTTCTACCCGCTGCTGTTCGTCAAGGCCATGCAGGGCTTCGGCATTGGTGGCGAGTGGGCCGCAGGCGCGGTGCTGATGGCCGAGACCATCAACCCGAAATACCGCGGCAAGGTCATGGGCACCGTACAGAGCGCCTGGGCCGTGGGCTGGGGCCTGGCGGTGGGGCTGTTTGCGCTGATCTATTCGCTGGTGCCGCAGGAGTTCGCCTGGCGGGTGATGTTCTTCGTCGGCCTGCTGCCGTCGCTGCTGATCATCTGGGTGCGGCGCAACGTACCCGAGCCGGACAGCTTCCGGCGCCTGCAGAAGGAAAACACCATTCCCGTCAGCTTCACCAAGTCCATGGCCGGCATCTTCCGTCCTGAACTGCTGCGCGTGACCCTGCTGGGCGGGCTGCTGGGTTTGGGCGCCCATGGTGGTTACCACGCGGTGATGACCTGGCTGCCGACCTTCCTCAAGACCGAGCGCAACCTCTCGGTGCTCAACTCCGGCGGCTACCTGGCGGTGATCATCTTCGCCTTCTGGTGTGGTTGCGTGGTCAGTGGCCTGCTCATCGATCGTATTGGTCGGCGCAAGAACATCCTGCTGTTCGCCCTGTGCTGCGTGCTGACGGTGCAGGCCTACGTGTTCTTCCCGCTGAGCAATACGCAGATGCTGTTCCTCGGCTTCCCGCTGGGCTTCTTCGCCGCCGGTATTCCCGCGAGCCTGGGGGCGTTCTTCAACGAACTGTACCCGGCCGACGTGCGCGGTGCCGGGGTGGGCTTCTGCTACAACTTCGGCCGGGTGCTGTCGGCCGTGTTCCCGTTCCTGGTCGGTCACATGAGCGAATCCATGTCGCTGGGGGCAGCCATCGGCATCGATGCCGGCATCGCCTACGGCGTGGCAGTGATCGCCGCACTGTGCCTGCCGGAAACCCGCGGTCGCAACCTCGAGGCCCCTGCCTCGCCGCAGGTTGCGGGTGCGGTCGCCAAGTAACCTTCAATCGTCCCGAATGAGCATCATGCCGCAAACCCCTATATCCCCATTCACCGCGATCGACAGCCACGCCCACGTGTTCAGCCGTGGGCTGAACCTGGCAGCAGAGCGCCGTTACGCACCCACCTACGATGCGCCGCTGGGCGACTACCTGGCCCAGCTGGCCGGGCACGGTTTCAGTCATGGCGTATTGGTGCAGCCGAGCTTTCTCGGCACCGACAACAGCTACCTGCTGGCGGCGTTGCAAACTGCGCCCAGGCAATTGCGTGGGGTGGTGATGCTCGATCCTGGCGTTGCGCGCGACACCCTTGAGCAGATGGCGCGCCTCGGGGTACGCGGCGTGCGCCTGAACCTGATGGGGCAGGCCTTGCCTGATCTGCGCGACGCCGGTTGGCGGTCACTGCTGGAGCTCATCGGCGATCTGGGCTGGCATGTCGAACTGCATCGGCAGGTGGCCGATATACCGGCACTGGTGCGTGCCTTGCAGCCATATGGTGTGGATATCGTGATCGATCACTTCGGCAGGCCGGATGCACGCCTGGGGTTGGGGCAGCCGGGGTTTGCCGAGCTTCTGACCCTGGGCGGGCAGGGCAAGGTGTGGGTGAAGGTGTCGGGGATCTATCGGCTGGGTGGCTCGCCCGAGCAGAACCTGGACTTCGCCCGCCAGGCGCTGTGCGCCCTGGAGGCGCACTATGGCGCGGACCGGTTGATGTGGGGCAGCGACTGGCCGCATACCCAGCATGAGTCGGTGATGAGCTTTACGGCGGTGGTCGAGCAGTTCGATGCACTGGGCTGCTCGGCTGCGCTGCGTCGGTCGCTGTTGGTGGACACGGCGCGGGGGCTGTTCGGGTTCGCGTAGGGGCAACTGTCTTTTTCACAATCTAAAGGCCAGCCCAATCCTTGTAGGAGCGGGCTTGCCCGCGAACACGGGCGTAGCCCGTGCCAGGCACCGCGGTGTGCTTTTCGCGGGCAAGCCCGCTCCTACAAGAGGTTCTCGGTCTGTCAGAGGCGGAACCGGCTGATCATCTGCTGCAATTGCCCACCCAGTCGCGCCAGTTCGACGCTGGACACCAAGGTCTGCTCACTGGCCTCGGCGGTCTGTTCGGAAATATCCCTCACCGTCACCACGCTGCGGCTGATCTCCTCGGCCACAGCGCTCTGCTGCTCGGAGGCTGCCGCAATCTGCTGGTTCATCAACTGGATGCCCGATACCCGCTGAGTGATGCCCTCCAGCGCAACGCCGGCCTCACGTACCAGCGCCACGCTGCTTTCGGTCAGGCTCTGGCTTTCTTCCATCAGGTCGCTGACCGAGCGCGTGCCTTGCTCCAGGCTGCTGATCGCCGATTCGATCTCTTCGGTCGAGGCCTGGGTGCGCTGGGCCAGGCTGCGTACCTCGTCGGCGACCACGGCAAAACCACGACCGGCCTCGCCAGCGCGGGCGGCCTCGATGGCGGCGTTGAGCGCCAGCAGGTTGGTCTGCTCGGCCACGGCCTTGATCACGTCCATCACCTTGCCGATGCGTTGGCTTTCGTTGCGCAGGGCGTCCATCGCCTCATTGGTGGCATCGACCTGGCTGGCCAGGCGGCCGATCTGGGTCACGGCGCGGGTGACCACACTGTCGCCTTCGCGGGCCTCGAGATCGGTGGCGCTGGCGGCCACCGAGGCTTCGCCAGCATTGCGCGCCACTTCCTGCACGGTGGCGGCCATTTCCTGCATCGCGGTGGCGACCTGGTCGGTCTCCTGGCGCTGGCTGCTGGCGCCGGCGCTGGTTTGCGCGGTGATCGCCGAGAGCTCCTCGGTAGCACTGGCAATCTGCGAGATGCCGTCGCGCACGCCGCCGATCAGTTGGCGTAGCTTGGTAGTCATGCCATGCAGGCTGTTCTGCAACTGGCCGAGTTCATCACGGCGACTGCTGCTGGGTTGTTCGCCCAAGTTGCCGTCGGCCACCTCCTCCAGGGCGTGCAGGACCCGTTGCAGCGGCTGGCTGATCTGCCGGGCGATCAGTATCGCCAGCAGGGCGCCGAGCAGCAGGGCAAGGGCGGTGGTGGCGAACTGCAGCGTCTTGGCGAACTGACTGTCATTGACCACGGCCACCGCTTGGCTGTCGAGCAATTGGCCGATCAGGGTGGTGAGGGTCGCGACGTCGTTGCCCATGTTGGCGCGGTAGTCCATCAGTTTGCGGGTTTCGCCGCGGAAGGCCTCGACGGCGGCGGCGTAGGCGCGCACCTGTTCGTTCAGTTGGCGGAATTCGTCGGCGAACTGGCCATTGAATGCCGCGGTCAGGGCTGGCAGGTCGTTCACCGTGGTGGCGATCTGTGCATTCATCGCCTGCTCGGTGTCGGTGTTGGTGTTGCCGGTGTAGCCACGCACTTGGTAGCGCAGCAGGATCAGGTTCTCGCGGATCTGATTGATCGCTTCGCTGCGCACGTAGCGCTGTTCGGCATCGGGCAACGCGCGGACCTGCTTGCGGATGCTGTCGATCGTGGCGAACGACTGGGTTGCAAGCGCGCCCATCTCTTTTTGCGCCGCGCGCATGATGCGGTACGACTGCAGGCTCAGTTCCTGGTTGCGGGCGTAGGCCTGCAGGGTCTGCTCGGCCTTGTCGAGGGTCTGCAGGTTGGTCGCGTTGCGCATGATGCCGTGGAGTTTCGTCAAACGGGCCTGGAAGGCCGCCAGTGTCTGTTGCAACGCCTTGTCTTGTGCTTCGTCGCCACTGGACATGGCGTGTTGCAGGCGCGCCTCGCGCAGATCGCCCAGGGCATCGTTGAGGGCGGAAACATCGCTGACCACTTCGCTGCGCCGCACCATGCTGCCCAGGGCGTCCCAGCCAATCAGCGACTGGGCCAGGGTCAGCACGAGGACCAGGCCAAAACCGAGGCCGAGTTTGTGTGCGATCTTCAGATCGCCGAACCAGGTGAACATCTGCTGCTGTACTCCTTTTCTTGTGCGTTGGAGGAGAGCCGAAGGCTGATCCTGTTACCGGATTTAGTCATCTATATGAATTATCGGCAGCCTTGCAATAATCTGAAAAGGGTTTGCAGAAAAAATAATGGCATATAGCCATTAATCGATTCGTTGTGCGTGATGCGGTTCGCAGGCCAGTTGCCAGGGATGGGAAATCCCGTGCAGATTTGTGGCTTCTCGCGATGAGCAGACCTCCAATTGACAACGCCCTCTCAGGAACAAGGACGATGAGTCATTCCTCGCAATTCACCTTGCTCGGCAAGCGGCGCTTCCTGCCGTTCTTCATCACCCAGTCGCTGGGTGCCTTCAACGACAACCTGTTCAAGCAGTCGCTGATCCTGGCGATCCTCTACAAGCTCAGCCTGGAGGGCGACCGTTCGATCTGGGTCAACCTTTGCGCGCTGCTATTCATCCTGCCGTTCTTCCTGTTCTCGGCGCTGGCCGGGCAGTTTGGCGAGAAGTTCGCCAAGGATGCGCTGATCCGCGCGATCAAGCTGGCTGAAGTGGTGATCATGGTGATTGGCGCGGTGGGCTTTCTCAGTGATCACCTGGAACTGATGCTGCTGACATTGTTTGCCATGGGCACTCATTCGGCGCTGTTCGGGCCGGTGAAGTACTCGATCCTGCCCCAGGCCTTGCGCGAAGACGAACTGGTCGGCGGCAACGGGCTGGTGGAAATGGGCACCTTCCTGGCGATCCTGGCCGGCACCATCGGTGCCGGGGTGATGATGTCCTCGGGCAACTACGCCACGGTGGTGGCCGGAGGCATCGTCGGCACTGCGGTGCTCGGCTACCTGGCCAGCCGCTGGATCCCGCGGGCGGCGGCGGTGGCGCCGCAGATGAAGCTGGATTGGAATATCTTCAAGCAGTCCTGGGCCACCTTGCGCCTGGGCTTGGGGCAGACCCCGGCGGTGTCGCGCTCGATCGTCGGCAACTCGTGGTTCTGGTTCGTCGGGGCGATCTACCTGACGCAGATCCCGGCTTACGCCAAGGACTGGCTGCATGGCGACGAGACCGTGGTCACGCTGGTGCTGACGCTGTTCTCGGTGGGCATTGCCGTGGGGGCGCTGCTGTGCGAACGCCTGAGCGGGCGCAAGGTGGAGATCGGCCTGGTGCCGTTCGGCTCGTTCGGCCTGACCCTGTTCGGCCTGCTCTGGTGGTGGCATTCGGGTGATGTGCCAGCCGCTGCTGCGCCACACGATTGGCTGAGCCTTTTGGGCATGAGCCAGGCCTGGTGGATCATGGTCTCGATCGTCGGGCTTGGTGTGTTCGGCGGTTTCTACATCGTGCCGCTGTACGCCTTGATCCAGGCGCGTACGCCTGAAGACCAGCGCGCCCGGGTGATCGCCGCGAACAACATCCTCAATGCCCTGTTCATGGTGGTCTCGGCGATCGTCACCATCGTCCTCTTGAGCCTGGCCGACCTGAGCATCCCGCAGCTGTTCCTGGTGGTGTCGCTGCTCAACATTGCGGTCAACGCCTACATCTTCCGCATTGTTCCTGAATTCACCATGCGCTTCCTGATCTGGCTGCTCAGCCATTCGATGTACCGCGTCGAGCACCGCGACCTCGATCGTATCCCTGACGAGGGGGCGGCGCTGTTGGTGTGCAACCATGTGTCTTTCGTCGATGCGCTGCTGATCGGCGGTGCGATCCGTCGACCGATCCGTTTCGTCATGTACTACAAGATCTACAACCTGCCGGTGCTCAACTTCGTGTTCCGCACTGCCGGGGCCATCCCGATTGCCGGGCGCAGTGAGGACGAGGCGACGTACGAGCGGGCCTTTGCGCGCATTGCCGAGTACCTGCGGGCGGGTGAGGTGGTGTGCATCTTCCCGGAAGGCAAGCTGACCGCCGATGGTGAGATCGATGTGTTCAAGGGCGGGGTCAACAAAATTCTCCAGGAAACCCCGGTGCCGGTGATTCCGCTGGCTTTGCAGGGGCTGTGGGGGAGCTTCTTCAGTCGCGATCCGGCCAAGGGCTTTCTGCGCCGGTTATGGTCGCGGGTGACCCTGGTGGCCGGTGCCGCCATCCCGGTGGAGGCGGCCCAGCCTGAAGCGCTGCGCGAGAAGGTCAGTGCCCTGCGCGGCGACTTGCGTTGAGGGAAAGGGCGAAGGTCAGCTGGCGCTGACCTTCAGGCCGATCAGGCCGGCGACGATCAGCGCAACGCTGAGCAGTCGTACCAGTGCCATGGATTCGCCGAACAGGATGATCCCGGCGATTACCGTGCCGATCGCGCCGACGCCGGTCCAGATGGCGTAGGCAGTGCCCAGCGGCAATTCCTTCATGGCCAGGCCAAGCAGGCCCAGGCTCACGGCCATGGCGGCGACGGTCAGTGCGGTAGGGAGTGGGCGAGTGAAGCCATCGGTGTATTTGAGGCCGACAGCCCAGCCGACTTCGAACAGGCCGGCGAAGAACAGGATGATCCAGGACATGATGATTCTCCATCGTTGAAAGATGGGGCCGTCCCCGGATTGGTCACGCGTTGCGTCGTGAGGTCGTCCTCACAGTGCGCACTATATTGCACATCTGTAGGGTTGCAGGCAAGTGGTGGCTGTCCGGGCCTCTTCGCGGGCAAGTCGCGGCGGCGAACCGCCGCTCCTACAAGGTATCCAGCTGTCTTGAGTGTGGGAGCGGGCTTGCCCGCGAAGAGACCCCCGCTCAGTGCCCGACTTGCGCCTGTTCCTCCCCAGCACCGCGGGGCTCTTCCATGCGCCTGAACCAGGTCGAGAGCAAGGCCCCGGAAATGTTGTGCCAGACACTGAACAGCGCGCTGGGCACCGCTGCCAGCGGTGAGAAATGCGCCGCTGCGAGGGCCGCGCCCAGGCCCGAGTTCTGCATCCCCACCTCCAGCGCCAGCGACTTGCGCTGCGCCAGGGGCAGCTTGCACAGCTTGCCGGTCAGATAGCCCAGCAGGAAGCCGAAGCTGTTGTGCAGGATCACCACCGCCATGATCAGCAGGCCGGACTCGGCGATCTTCGCCTGGCTGGCCGCGACCACCGCGCAGACGATCATCACGATGCTCACCACCGACACCAGTGGCAGCACCTGCACCGCCACCTGTACGCGCGCGCCGAGCACCTTCTGCGCCAGCACGCCGAGCACGATCGGCAGCATCACCAACTGCAGGATCGACCAGAACATGTCCATGAACGAGACGGGCAGCCAGGCCGAGGCCAGGAACCAGATCAGCGCCGGGGTCAGCAAGGGGGCGAGCAGGGTGGTGACTGCGGCGATGGCCACAGCCAGTGCCAGGTCGCCCTTCGACAGCCAGACCATCACGTTCGAGGCCGTGCCGCTCGGGCAGCAGCCGACCAGGATCACGCCCACGGCGATTTCCGGCGGCAGGTGAAACAGTTGGCACAGCAGCCAGGCAACGCCCGGCATGATCACGAAATGCGCCACCACTCCCAGCGCCACGCGCCAGGGTTGACGGGCGAGGGCAGCGAAATCGTCGAGCTTGAGCGTAAGTCCCATGCCGAACATCACCAGCCCCAGCAGCGGCACGATGGCCACCTTAAGGGCGATGAACCATTGCGGTTGCAGGTAGGCCAGGCAGGCGAACACCAGGACCCAGAGGGCGAAGGTGTTACCGACGAAACGGCTGAAGGCGGCGAGGGCACGCATGGGGGATTCCTTTTCTATTTATAGCTTTGTGGCATTCACTGGCCTCTTCGCGGGCTTGCCCGCGAAGAGGTCGGTACTGGCGACAACACAACCACCCCAGCACCGGCCCTTCAACTTGAATCAGACCCCCTGCGGAATCTCTTCCCCACCCAGGGCCTCGAACAGCACCGGCAGGAATTCGTTGAGGGTCATCATCATCAACAGGAAGCTTGCGTCGAACTGTTGCGCGGCTTCGTCGCCACCATCCTGCTCGGCCTGCTCCTGCAGCAGTTCCTCGAATTTCAGGCGCTTGATCACCATCTTGTCGTCGAGCACGAACGACAGCTTGTCCTGCCAGGCCAGGGCCAGTTGCGTGACCAGCTTGCCGGTGCTCAGGTGCAACTGGATTTCCTCGCTGGCCAGGTCCTGGCGCTTGCAGCGCACGATGCCACCGTCTTCGGCGGTGTCGCGCAGCTCGCATTCATCCAGTGGATAGAAGCCTTCGGCAGGCTGCTGCGACTTGACCCAGTCGGTCATGGTCGCGGTCGGGGCGATCTTCACGGTGGCCGGGCGCACCGGCAGCGAACCCATGACTTCACGTAGCGTGGAGAGCAGGTCTTCGGCGCGCTTGGCGCTGGCCGAGTTGACCAGGATCAGGCCCTGGCGCGGGGCGATGGCAGCGAAGATCATCGAGCGGCGGATGAAAGCACGCGGCAGGAAGGCCTGGATGATCTCGTCCTTGATCTGGTCGCGTTCCTTCTTGTAGACCTTGCGCATCTGCTCGGTCTCGATCTCTTCGACCTTCTCCTTGACCGCATCGTTGACCACGCTGCTGGGCAGGATACGTTCTTCCTTGCGTGCGGCAATCAACAGGAATTCACCGCTGACGTGCACCAGGGGAGCGTCTTCGCCCTTGCCGAACGGAGCGACGAAGCCGTAAGTGGTCAGCTCCTGGCTGGCGCAGGGGCGGGCCGGCTTGCTGGCCAGGGCGGTCTCCAGCGCTTCAGGCTCGAACGGGACATCCTGGGTCAGGCGGTAGGTCAGCAGGTTCTTGAACCACATGAGGGGGAATCTCTCCTTAATGCATAAGGCGGGCATTATTCTCCGAGCAGTGGTTGCAGGCCAACCCTGTCAGAGGGCCAGCAGTGACTTATTCATAGGTCTTTGAAAGATCAGATAAAAAATTTGAAAAAAGTGCTTGCCAGGGTACAGGGTCCTCCGTAGAATGCGCGCCACACCGAGACGAAGGGTGATTAGCTCAGCCGGGAGAGCATCTGCCTTACAAGCAGAGGGTCGGCGGTTCGATCCCGTCATCACCCACCACTCGATGTATAGCGCAGCGGTAGTTCAGTCGGTTAGAATACCGGCCTGTCACGCCGGGGGTCGCGGGTTCGAGTCCCGTCCGCTGCGCCATATTCCAGCTTCCAGGGCCCACTGAACACCCGGAAGCCACAAAGAAAGCGACCTTAGGGTCGCTTTTTTTGTTTGTGCCTCGCAAAACGCCCCGGGGGCTGTCGGTCGACAGTCCCCGGGGCGTTTCAGCTTCAGGGTTTGGCCACGTGCCAGACCTGGCCGACACCTTCGCCGGTGGTATCGCCCGGCTTCTGATCCTTGACCCAACTGTACAGTGGCTGGTCTTTGTAAGCCCACTGCTTGCTGCCGTCGTCACGGGTAATCACGCTGTAGCCATCGGCGGCCAATTCTGCGCACATTGACCGTTGCACGCCGACTTGCCAGCGCTGTCCTTGGTGAAGGTGTAGAGGGTCAGGCCTTTGCTGTCGACCAGGACCTTGCCAAGGGCGCTGTCGCCGACCTTCGCGGGGGCGTCCGCCAAGGCCAGGCCAGACACGCAGGTCAGAGCCAATGAAAGAACGAGTGCGCTTTTCTTCAACATGAGAGATACCTCTGGCGGTTATTCGAATCTGTTCGGGGGAATGATGGCTTTATGCATCGGCCATGCAGGAACAACGCCTCGGTGTCGGCTTCTATTCCCGTGTTCGATGAATATTTTTCCCGTCCCTCATGCCGCCCTGGGTCAGCAGGCACGCCGGGTTCGCATCTACGCCTTCAACTCGCTGGCCCATTGCGTCAGAATCCCCCTACACGCCGGATGCAGCCAGCAGGCCGCGCGCCGGCTCTACCTTGCAAGCAGAGACCGACCATGCAGGATGCCAGCACCTCTCCAACGCCCACGCCGTCGACCCCACTGCTGGGTATCGACCTGGGGACCACCAACAGCCTTATCGCAGTCTGGCAGGACGGTAAGGCGCAGCTGATCGCCAACGCCGTGGGCGAGGTGCTGACGCCGTCGGTGGTCAGCGTCGACGACGATGGCAGCATCCTGGTGGGCAGCGCTGCCCGCGCCCGGCTGACCACCCATCCCCATCGCACCGCTGCGGCCTTCAAGCGCTACATGGGCAGTGACAAGCGTTTCGAGCTCGGCGAGCACCGTTTCACCCCCGAAGAGCTCTCGGCCCTGGTGCTGGGCGCGTTGAAGCTGGATGCCGAAGCGTATCTGGGGTGCCCGGTCAGCGAAGCGGTGATCTCGGTGCCGGCCTATTTCAGCGACGAACAGCGCAAGCGCACGGTCTTCGCTGCGGAGCTGGCGGGGCTGAAAGTGCAGCGCCTGATCAACGAGCCGACCGCGGCCGCCATGGCCTACGGGCTGCACGAGCAGAAGTTCGAGCGCACCCTGGTGTTCGACCTGGGCGGCGGGACCTTCGACGTCACTGTGCTGGAATACGCCTTGCCGCTGATCGAAGTGCATGCTTCAACCGGTGACAACTATCTGGGGGGCGAGGATTTCACCGAGGCCTTGCTCAATGCCTGCCTGCGCGACTGGAACCTCAGTGCCGAAGCCCTGGAGCCCCAGGCGCTGTCGAGCCTGCATGATGCGATCGAGCAACTGAAACGCGAGGTGGGCGAGGGCAGCCGCACCCTGAACTGGAGCGGCGATGGCCAGGCCCGCGAATGGGTGCTCGACCAGGCCCGGCTGCAGTCGATCTGGGCGCCGTTGCTGGCACGGGTACGGACCCCCATCGAGCAGGCCCTGCGTGATGCGCGCCTGAGCCCGCGCGAACTGGACAGCCTGGTGCTGGTCGGTGGGGCCACGCGCATGCCGCAGATCCAGCAACTGGTGGCCAAGCTGTTCGGCCGCCTGCCGTATCGCCACCTCGATCCGGACACCATCGTCGCTCTTGGCGCCGCCAGCCAGGCAGCCTGCAAGGCGCGGGATTCGGCGATCGACGAGTTGATCCTGACCGACGTCTGTCCTTACACCCTGGGTGTCGCCTCGTCCCGTGGCGAGGAAGTGTCCGGAGCCTTTACCCCGATCATCGAACGCAACACGGTGATCCCCACCTCGCGTGTGCAGCGCTTCTACAGCAGCCATCCGGAACAGAAAGTGGTGCGCATCGCCGTGTACCAGGGCGAGCGGCCATGGGTGCGCGACAACATTCTGGTCGACAGCTTCGAGATTCCATTGCAGCCGACCGGCCAGGTGCAGTCGCTGGATGTGCGCTTCAGCTACGACATCAATGGCCTGCTCGAAGTGGACGTGACGTTCCTCGAAACCGGGCACAAGCACAGCCACAGCATCGACCGCAGCCCGACCGGGCTGGACAGCGACGCCCGCCAGGCCAGCCACGAGCGCCTGGCGAGATTGAAGATTCACCCGCGCGACGCCTTGCCCAACCGCACCCTGCTGGCTCGCCTGGAGCGCGCCTGGATGCAGAGCCTGGGGGATGAGCGCGACCTTATCGGCAGTTGGCTGGATGCCTTCAATGCCGTGCTCGCTGGCCAGCAGGCCAGCGAGATCAGTCGCCAGCGCCAGCAATTGAGCCAGGCGCTGGACGAGCTGCGCTACTGATCAGGGATGGTTCAGGCGCCGCAGGGCCACTTGCAGGCCCAGTTGCAACTGGTCGGGGTCGTCCGGTGAAGGGCCATAGCGGTTGGCCAGCTTGTCGCCGGGTAGCCCCACCAGAAGCAGCGGTGCGAACGGCAGCAGGCGGCTGACGGCCAGCAACCCCACCAGTGCCCAGACGCCCTGGCCCAAGTCGCGCAAGCGCCGCAGGAAGGATGTCAACAGCAGCAATACGACAAGGGTCCAGAGCATCGGGCTCTTGGTCGCGGTGGTCAGCACCGTGCCCGCCAGCAGCAGCACGATCACGTGGGCGATCAGGTCGCTGCGATTGAGACGGCTGTCCAGGCGCCAGAACGCCCAGGAGGGCACCGGCGTCTGGCTGACGCGAGCCATCAGCAGACGCTCGGCGCGGGCCAGTATCGCCATGCTGGCGCAGCGCAGGCCGGTGTCCTGGTCCGGATCGTCCTTGGCTTTCTGCAGGCGCATCAAGGCGCGGGTGCCTGGCGGGGATGCGGATTTGACCAGGTGATTGAAGGCGTCGAGGATCTCGTTGAGCAGCTTGCCGTCGACCTTCTCTTCCTGCTCCACCGCTTGGCGCGGCGGGCGTTTGACCTTGCCGGCGATCAGGCCGTCGCGCAGCGGAGCGAACCAGGGGCTGTCGTTGTTCAGTGCCTCGAGGCGATCGCGCAAGCGGGCGCGCTGTTGAGCATCGAGCTCGGGGTCGTGGTACAGCACGGCGCACAGCAGCATGTAGCCCAGTGGGTGGTCGTCGAGGGTGCCAACGTCTTCTTCCAGGCATTCGAGCAGGCGGACCGCGCCGGGCAGGCGAGTGCTGCCGAACACGTAGCCCAGGGTTTGCAGGCGGCTGGCAACCAGGGCCTGCATCGGATCGCGATCGTCCATCCAGCCGAGCAGGGCATTGTGTTCGTTGAACTGAGCCTGACGGGCGATCAGCACCTTGTGCAGGGGGGCGAACGGATGGTCGCTCGGATAGGTGAGCTGGGCGGCCAGTTGCGGTGGCGCCAGGTCCAGCCAGCGTTGCGGCTGTTGCGCCGTGGCCAGCATGAACAACTGCTGGCGATGCCAGTTCCACAGCGCTTCGCCCTCGACCATCGGCGGCAGCTCAATGCCGTTCAGTGCCAGTTCTTCCATCAGCACCAGGCCGAACGGCACGGTGAACATGCGGCGCATGTCGAAATGCTCGTTCAGCTCGCCCAGCGCTCGGGGCGAATAGACCCGCATGCGCCGCAGCCACTCGCGGCAGGCCGGGTGCAGTGCGTCGGACTTGAGCGCCTCTGGCAGTTCCACAGGCCCCTCGTCACGTGCGCAGTACTCCGTCAATGCACGCGCCACCGGTGAGTGTTCGAGCCAATGCAGTTGCTGCGCAGCCTGGCGCTGGAAGCCCTCGAGGATCAAGGCATCGAGCGGGTCGTTGCCCAGGCGCTCATCGACAATGGTGCGCAGCAAGCCGGCTTCACCGCGTTGCAGGGCCCAGGCCTGCCAGTAGCGGCGGTGCAGTTCGCGATCTTCCTGATTGGGCAACAGCCAGGCGAGCAGCGGCAGTTCGTCGTCGCCGTCCAGGCGCCAGTCGATGTAGGTGGCGGCGATGCCCTCAAGGCCCAGGCGCGAGGCTTCGGACCAGCGCGCCAGTGTCTGCGGCGACTGTGCCGGGCTGCCCAAGACCTGTGCCGGATCGGCCAGGTCGGCGGGCCAGGTCTCGGGTGTGCTCTGCTGGTCGAGGGCCTGGATCAGCAGGGGCAGGCGTTGCGGCTGGTAGCGCGCGCAGAGGTCGAGCAGCCAGCGTTCGGCCTGCGGGTGGCGATGTTCGCGCCACAGCCGTAGCCAGCAGTCCAGGGCTTGCTGCTCGGCGCCCAGGGCGTCGGCCTGGCGGGCCAGCAGGAACAGCAGGTCGACATCGTCCGGCGCCTGCTGGTGCTGCAACTGCAGGCGTGCATGCAGGGTGAGGCTGCCGATGCCGACCTGGCTGAACTGTTCGGTCAGACGCTGGACCAGGTGTTCGTCGTCAGGGAACGCCACGCAGGTGTGGTACCCGGCGAACTGTGCGTACTCGAACAGCGGGCGCTCCTGATGGTAGTAGCCAAGGCTGCGGAAGTACCAAAGGGTTTCCAGTTGCGCGGCGGGCGACCAGCTGTGCATCAGGCGGGTGTCGAACGGATCGGGCTCCTCGATGCGTTGCAGGAAGGCTTCTATCTCCTGGGCATCCTCCGGCGCCAGGCGCAGCAACTGCTCGGCCCAGCCCATGCGCCGGGCCAGCAGGCGCGCGCACTGGTACGAGATCGGTCCGCAGTTGCGCAGGTTGTGCAGCAGTCGCCAGCTGAGGTCTTCCAGTTGCTCCAGGGGCAGTTCGTCGAGCTGGGCGATGTAGTCCTGCCAGGCTTGGGGTTCGTAACGGCGAGTGGAGTCTTCGAGCAGTGCATGGAACGCCTCGAAGGCTTCGCTGGTGGACGCTTCGCTCTGCCCGTCGGCTGCTTGCTGCTCGGGTGCCGCGCCGGTTTCGGCGTGTTCACGCGCCAGGCGCTGCGCTTCTTCGTAGGCGGCGCGCAGGGCCTGGAAGCCTTCGGGGTCGGTTTCCGGATGGTGCGTCGGCAGGCGGCCGCGGTAGGCCTGGCGGATGGTGTCGAGGTCCTGGGTCGGCTCGATGCCCAGGCGAATCCAGCAACTCATGACCAGCAGTCCTCTTCCAGTGATGCCGGGCGTTCCGGCTCGGGCAACGGCAGCTCCCAGGGCAGGTCGGCGAGCAGCGCGTTGGCGCCGATCCTCAGGTTCAGGGCAATGCAGCGATTCCAGTGTTCGTTGCCTTGGCGCTCCAGGTTGGCGGCAAAGGTCTCGTCGCTGCTGTCGGAGACATTCCACAGCGCCTTGCCGAACAAATACCCGGCGATGTAGCTATCCCAGCGGTTGTAGTAATGGCGAGCGCGCAAGGCCAGGCGATAGTGCAGGTAGAGGCTTTCGTCGCGGCTGATATGGCCCTTCTTCACACCGGCGCGCAGCAGAAAACTCATGCGTCCGATGTCCCAGGCGCGGGTTCCGCCCGGGCCGCAGTCGGGAAAGGTGCGTGCGGCGTAGCTGTACTTGACCCGGTCACGTGGCGTCAGGGTTGCGAGCAGCGCCTGCCACTGGCTTGGCAGGCAGCGCTGGAACTGCCAGTAGGCGTTGCTCATCTCGCTGGCGTGGCCGTTGTCGGCCATGCCGAGCACGTCGAGCAACTGGGCACGGGTGCTGATGCCCCAGCCGCTTTCCAGGTCGGTCTGGTCTTCGCCTTCGAAGTACTCGGCGGCGGTGTAGCTGGCACCGTTGAGTGCGGCCATCGGGGCGGAGAGGGCGTGCAGCCAATGCTGTGCGGATTCGTCCATGAAGAGTGTCCGGGGCGAGGGGTGTGGCGCGATTGTAGAGAGGCAGCAAGGGCGCCGTCTACGCAGGCCTCAACGCCGGCCTTCTTCCGCTCGCAGCGTCAGCACCTCATAGCCCTGCTCGGTCACCGCGACCGTGTGCTCCCACTGCGCCGACAGCCCGCCATCGCGGGTGATCACCGTCCAGCCATCCTTCAGCGTGCGTGTGCCGCGGGCGCCCTGGTTGATCATCGGCTCGATGGTGAACACCATCCCCGGCTTGAGTTTCAGGCCCATGCCGCGTTGGCCGTAGTGCAGCACCTGCGGCGCTTCGTGCATCTGCCGGCCGATGCCGTGGCCGCAGTACTCGCGTACCACGCTGTAGCCCGCCGCCTCGGCGAACTGCTGGATGGCGTGGCCGATATCGCCCAGGGTGGCGCCGGGGCGCACCTGTTCGATGCCTTTCCACAGCGCCTCGTAGGTGGTGTCGACCAGGCGCCGGGCCTCCTCGCTGATTGCGCCGATGCGGTACATCTTCGACGAGTCGGCAATGTAGCCGCCCTGTTCCAGGGTGATGTCGACGTTGATGATCGAGCCTTCCTGCAGCACCTCGTCAACCTTGGGCATGCCATGGCAGACGACGTGGTCCACCGAGGTGTTCAGCGAATAGGGGAAGCCGTACTGGCCCTTGCTCGCCGGGCGCGCCTTGAGCGTCTCGACGATGAAGGCTTCGGCACGGTCGTTGATCTGCATCGTGGTCACCCCGGCGCGGATGAAACCGTCAAGGTCGGCGAACACCTGTGCCAGCAACTGCCCGGCCCTGCGCATCAGTGCCAGCTGCTCCGGGTTCTTGAGTATCACCTCGCTCATTGCAGCAGCTCCTTGAGATTCGCTTGTTCCTGACGCAACAGTTGGCGCAGCAGTTCCTGGTAAGTGGCCTGGGGATGCAGTTCGGCAAGCATGCCGATGCGGATCCAGTGTTCGGCCTGGGCGTTGATCGAGCGCGACATCGCGGCGCTGGCGATGCGCAGGTCTTCGTGGAGGTCGTCGCAGATCTTGACGATGCCCATGGGGAGTCTTCCTGGTATATGAAACGTATACGGATCATATAGTCGGTTGGGCGTCGTGTCATCTTCTGGTGCGCGGGGGCATCAAGATGGGGCGGATATCGCGTCGATGTTTTCGCGGGTCGACCCGCCCCCTGGGGGCTGTGCAGGCCTGTGGGCGCGGGTTTGTCCGCGACATGGCCACCGCCATCGCGCAACTGGCCCGCAAATTGCTGATTCAACTGCATCCGGACCCCTCAACGCCGAGGGGCCCTAAATCTTCACGACAAAGGCGCCGTGTTACCCGCTTGCCCTGCAGGCCGGGTAGCCGGCGCCTTTTGCGTTTTCAGGGAGACCGCCCATGAGCAGCAGCGAGGTGCGCAGCGTTTGCCCGTATTGCGGGGTCGGGTGCGGCATCGTCATGACCGTGGCCGAGGGCAAGGTCACCAAGGTCAGCGGCGACAAGCAGCACCCGAGCAACTTCGGACGCCTGTGCACCAAGGGCCTCACCGCACACCTGCCACTGTCCGCTGCCGGGCGCATGGAGCACGCTTTCTTGCGCCAGCAGCGCAGCCAGCAGCCGGTGCGCACGGGCATGGACGAGGCCATTGCGCAATCGGCCGCGCGCCTGCGCGCGATCATCGACCAGCACGGGCCGGATGCCGTGGCACTCTATGTGTCAGGGCAGATGTCGCTGGAGGCTCAGTACCTGGCCAACAAGCTGGCCAAGGGCTTTATCCGCACGCGCCATATCGAGTCCAACTCGCGGCTGTGCATGGCCAGTGCCGGCAGCGGCTACAAGCAGTCGCTGGGCGCCGATGGTCCACCGGGCAGCTACCAGGATTTCGAGCGTGCCGAGGTGTTCTTCGTCATTGGCGCCAACATGGCCGACTGTCATCCGATCCTGTTCCTGCGCCTGCTCGACCGAGTCAAGGCCGGGGCCAGGCTGATTGTCGTCGACCCGCGCCGCAGTGCCACCGCCGACAAGGCCGACCTGTTCCTGCAGGTGCGCCCGGGCAGTGATCTGGCCCTGCTCAACGGCTTGCTCTACCTGCTGCACGAGAACGGCCACACCGACAGCGATTTCATCGCCCGTCACACCGAGGGCTGGGACGACATGCCGGCCTTTCTCGCCGACTATACCCCCGAGCGGGTCGCGGCCCTGACCGGCCTTGCCGAGGCCGATATCCGTCAGGCGGCTGCCTGGATCGGCGGGGCGTCGGAGTGGATGAGCTGCTGGACCATGGGCCTCAACCAGAGCATCCATGGCACCTGGCACAGCAACGCGCTGTGCAACCTGCACTTGGCCACCGGCGCGATCTGCCGTCCTGGCAGCGGACCGTTCTCGCTGACCGGCCAGCCCAACGCCATGGGCGGCCGTGAGATGGGCTACATGGGCCCAGGCCTGCCGGGCCAGCGTTCGGCGCAGGTGGCGGGCGACCGTGCTTTTGTCGAGCAGCAGTGGGGCCTGGCGCCGGGCGCGCTGCGCAGCGAAGGCGGTGAAGGCACGGTGGCGCTGTTCGAGCAGATGAAGGCCGGGGAAGTGAAGGCCTGCTGGATCATCTGCAGCAACCCGGTGGCCAGCGTCGCCAACCGCCAACAGGTGATCGACGGCCTGCACGAGGCGCAGTTGGTGATCGCCCAGGACGCTTTCCTCGACACCGAGACCAACCGCCATGCCGATATCCTCCTGCCTGCCGCGCTGTGGGCCGAGGGCGAGGGTGTGATGATCAACAGCGAGCGCAACCTCACCCTGATGCCGCGTGCAGTCGCAGCGCCCGGCGAAACCCTTGAGGATTGGCGCATCATTGCCCGCATCGCCTGTGCCATGGGCTATGCCGAGGCGTTCAGCTATGCCGATGCCGAAGCGGTGTACGACGAGATCCGCCGTTTCTGGAACCCCGCCACCGGCTATGACCTGCGCGGCATCGGCTACGCCGAGCTACGCGACAAACCGCGCCAGTGGCCAAGCGCCCCCGGACGCGCGGACGATCGCAGCCCGCTGCGCTATCTCAACGACGGCAGCAGCCAGGCGCTGCTGCATGACGCCCAAGGCGAGCGACCCGCGCTGGCCTTTCCCACGCCCAGTGGCAAGGCGCGGTTCTTCGCCCGGCCCTGGCTGGCGCCGGCCGAGCTGCCGGATGCCGACTTTCCGCTGGTGCTCAACACCGGCCGCGTGCAGCACCAGTGGCACACCCTGACCAAGACCGGCAAGGTGCCGAGCCTGAACAAGCTCGAGCCCGGTCCCTTCGTCGAGATTAATCCGCAGGACGCCCGACGCCTGGGCATCGCCGACAAGGACCAGGTGGCGATTCGCTCGCGCCGCGGCCAGGCCGTGCTGCCGGCACGCATCAGCGAGCGGGTGCTGGTCGGCAACTGCTTTGCCCCTTTTCACTGGAACGACCTGTATGGCGAGCAACTGGCGATCAACGCCGTGACCTGCGACGCGGTCGATCCAACTTCCCTGCAACCGGCCTTCAAGCATTGCGCCGTGACCCTGGAGCGGGTTGCGGGCGAACGCATCGAGGCACTCGAGCTACCCTGCGCGATCCCTACGGAGCCTGCCACCATGCCCACCGACACCCTGTCTCGCCTGCTCGGCCTGGACAGCCTGCCGGCCCCCGTCCTGGCTGACGAGGAGCGTCATTACCTGCAGGGCTTCCTGCTCGGCCTTGGGCAGGCGCGTACACCGGGTGTGCCCAGCCTGCCGCCCGGTGCGCCGCTGGCGCCCGCCAGTCGGCTGTTCGTCGATGGCTTGATCGCCGGCCTGTTCGCCCAGCCGGTGGTGGCGCCGGTCGCCATGGCCGAGGTCGCCCGGCATCGGGTGCTGTGGGCCTCGCAGACCGGCAATGGCGAGGTGCTGGCCGAGCGCTGTGCGGCCCGTCTGCGCGAAGCGGGCCTGGCGGTCGAGCTGAGCTGCATGGATGCAGTCAGCCCCGGCCAATTGCGTGGCGCCGCCAGCGTGCTGCTGATCACCAGCACCTTTGGTGACGGCGATGCGCCTGACTGCGCTTCGGCGTTCTGGCAGGCGCTGCAGGGCGAGGAGGGGGCGCAGTGTGCGGCACTGCCCTTCGCCGTGCTGGCGCTGGGTGACTCCAGCTACGACCAGTTCTGCGGCTTTGGCCGCAAGCTCGACCAGCGCCTGGCTGAACTGGGCGGCCGACGTCTGCTCGATCGGGTCGATTGCGAACCGGACTTCGACCCATCGTTCGCCGCCTGGCTGCAGGCGTTGCTGCCGCTGCTCGGGCCGACGGCCGAAGCGCCCGTCATAGCCCCGCCGGCGCGGGTGTTCGGCAAGCAGCAACCCTGCCTGGCTCCCATCATCGAGAACCGTGTGCTCAATGCGCCCGGAGCGACCAAGGAGACACGCCAGGTGGTGTTCGACCTGCAAGGCACCGGGCTGGTCTACGAGGCAGGCGATGCGCTGGGTGTCTGGCCGCGCAACTGCCCGGCGCTGGTCCAGGAGCTGCTCGGCCTGATGGGGCTCGATGGCCAGATGTGCGTGCAACTGCCCGACTTGCCGACGATGCCGTTGGCCGAGGCAATGGAGCGGCATCTGGAGATCGCCCGGGTCACGTCGCAGCAGCTTGCCGCCTTCAGCCAGGCGCCGCAGGCAGGTGAACTGCGTCGGCTGTTGCTGCCCGAGCACAAGGCCGAACTCAAGGAGTGGCTGTGGGGGCGGCAGCTGGCCGATGTGCTCGCGGCATTCGCGCCGCAACTGTCGCTCGAGCACTGGCTGACCCTGCTCAAACCCTTGCAGCCACGCATGTACTCGATCAGCTCCAGCCCCAAGGCCCATCCACAGCAGGTGCACCTGACCGTTTCAACCGTGCGCTATGGCCAGCGAAAGGGTGTGAGTTCAAGCTTCCTCGCCGAGCGCGCCGAAATGCTGGAGGTGGCGATCTTCCCGCAGGTCGCGCGGCATTTCCGACTGCCGGACGACGATGCCTCACCGCTCATCATGGTCGGCCCTGGCACCGGTATCGCGCCGTTTCGTGCCTTTCTCGAAGAGCGCGAAGCCCGCGGTGCGACCGGCGGCAACTGGCTGTTCTTCGGTGAGCAGCATGCTGCCTTCGATTTCTATTACCGCGAGCAGTTGCAGGCCTGGGAGGCCAGCGGTCATCTGCGCCTGAGCACGGCGTTCTCGCGTGACCAGGCCGAGAAGCTGTACGTGCAGCAGCGCATGCTCGAACAGGGCGCCGAGCTGTGGCAGTGGCTGGAGGCAGGGGCGTACTTCTACATCTGCGGCGATGCCCAGCGCATGGCCAAGGATGTCGATGCTGCGTTGCGCCAGGTCGTGGCCGAGCACGGGCGGATGAGCGCCGAGGCGGCAGCGGCTTATGTCGAGGGATTGGGCAAGAACAAGCGTTATCGACGCGATGTGTATTGAGTGCACCGGGATGGGGAGGGGTGCACCGGCTTGAGGCGTTGCCGCGTGCGGCGCTGTCGCCGGACACGCCCGCTGCCACAGGTCGCGCAACGCTGCATACCCCGCAGGAGCGGGCTTGCAACGCGACAGCGCCAGCACCCATTCCGACCTTGGCACGCTCCCTGCTTTCAACGGTTTACAACACAGCCCCACTGATCAACGGCGATCAACAGGGGCCTCACACTGATGAGTACAGGCAAAGGCGCCTGGAGCTTCGGCTCCAGGCGCCTTTTTTTGTCTTTGCCGCGGGCACGCCCCGCACACCGTGATCGAGGATCGGCTATGAAGGCAACAGCGAACGGCGGACAACGAGAGCGACTGGTCATTGTCGGCAACGGCATGGTCGGTCATCACCTGGTCGAGCAACTGATCGAACGTGGTGCCCTGGCGCGCTTCGAGCTGCGCGTGTTCGGCGAGGAGCGCCAGCGCGCCTACGACCGTGTGCACTTGTCGGAATACTTCGCCGGCAGTAGCGCCGAGACACTAGCTATGTGCGAGCCCGACTTCTATGCCCAGCACGGCGTGCACCTGCACCTGCACGAAGCTGTGCTGGAGATCGACCGCACGCTGGGCGAGGTGGTCACCGCCCAGGGGCGCTACGGTTATGACCAACTGATCCTTGCCACCGGCTCCTACCCGTTCGTACCGCCGATCGAAGGCTCCACGGGCACGGCCTGCTTGGTCTACCGCACCCTCGACGATCTTGACGACATCCGCGCCTCGGCTGCCGGGGCCCGGCGTGGCGTGGTGGTCGGCGGTGGGCTGCTGGGCCTTGAGGCTGCCAATGCGCTCAAGTCGCTGGGGCTGGAGGCTCATGTCGTGGAGTTCGCGCCACGGCTGATGCCGGTGCAGCTCGATCATGAAGGAGGCGCGGCCTTGCGTGCGCAGATCGAAGCGCTGGGTGTCGGCGTGCATCTGTCTCGCGCCACCCAGTCGATCGACCCGGGAGAAGAGTATCGCCATCGCATGAACTTCGATGGTGGCGAGTACCTGGAAACCGACCTGATCGTGTTCTCTGCCGGCATCCGTCCGCGTGACGCCCTGGGGCGTGCCTGCGAGCTGGAGATCGCGCCGCGCGGCGGCGTGGTCATCGACGGCAACTGCCGTTCCAGCGATCCACGGATCTTCGCCATCGGCGAGTGTGCGTCGTGGAACGGCAGCGTGTTCGGGCTGGTCGCGCCCGGCTACAGCATGGCGCGCAACCTCGCTGCGCTGCTGGTCGGCGCGGCCAGTGCCGAGTTCAGCGGTGCCGACATGTCGACCAAGCTCAAGCTGCTGGGGGTCGATGTCGGCTCCATCGGCGACGCCCACGGCGCCACTCCAGGCGCCCGCAGTTACCGATACATCGACGAGGCCAACGCCAGCTACCGCCGCCTGGTGGTCGACGCCAGCGGCAAGCGGGTGATCGGCGCGGTGCTGGTCGGCGACAACAGCTACTACGACACGCTGCTGCAGTACGTGCAAAACGGCATCGCCCTGCCGCAGGATCCGGCGGCGCTGATCCTGCCGCAGAGCGGCGGCGCGCCGACGCTGGGCGCCGATGCCCTGCCCGACAGCGCGACCATCTGCTCCTGCCACAACGTCAGCAAGGGCGCGATCTGCGCGGCCATCGACAGTGGCTGCGCGGACCTGGCGGCGGTCAAGGGCTGCACCAAGGCGGCCAGCGGCTGTGGTGGCTGTGCGGCGCTGCTCAAGCAGGTGTTCGAGCACGAACTGACCGCGCGTGGCGTGACGGTCGACAAGAGCCTGTGCGAGCACTTTGCCTATACCCGTCAGGAGTTGTATGCACTGGTGCGGGTCGAGGGGATTCGAACCTTCAACGAGCTGCTCGAGCGCCACGGCAAGGGGCATGTCGGTTGCGACATCTGCAAGCCGACCGTGGGTTCGATCCTCGCCTCGTGCTGGAACCAGCCGATCATGGACCCCTCGCTGGTGCCGCTGCAGGACACCAACGACACCTTCATGGCCAACATGCAGAAGAACGGCACCTACTCGGTGGTGCCGCGCATCCCGGGTGGTGAAATCACCCCCGACAAGTTGATCGTGATCGGCCAGGTGGCGAAGAAATACGACCTCTACACCAAGATTACCGGCGGCCAGCGCATCGATTTGTTCGGCGCGCAGTTGCACGAGTTGCCGCTGATCTGGGGCGAGCTGATCGAGGCAGGCTTCGAAACCGGCCACGCCTATGGCAAGTCGACCCGCACGGTGAAGTCGTGCGTGGGCAGCACCTGGTGCCGCTACGGCGTGCAGGACAGCGTTGCCATGGCCCTGCGTATCGAAGACCGCTACAAGGGCCTACGCTCGCCGCACAAGCTCAAGTTCGCGGTGTCCGGCTGCACCCGTGAATGCGCCGAGGCGCAGAGCAAGGATATCGGCGTGATCGCCACCGACAAGGGGTGGAACCTGTACGTTTGTGGCAACGGTGGCATGCGCCCGCGCCATGCCGAACTGTTCGCCACCGATCTGGACGACGACACCCTGATCCGCCTGATCGACCGCGTGCTGATGTTCTACATCCGCACCGCCGACAAACTGCAGCGCACCTCGGTGTGGCGCGAAGGCCTGGACGGCGGGCTGGACTATCTCAAGGCGGTGATTCTCGACGATAGCCTGGGCCTCGCCGACGAGCTGGAAGCGCAGATGCAGCATGTGGTCGACCGCTACGAATGCGAATGGGCCAACGCCTTGAAAGACCCGGAGAAGCTCAAGCGCTTCCGCACCTTCGTCAACGACCAGCGGCCTGACCCGGATGTGCATTTCGTGCGTGAGCGCGAACAGCGTCGACCGGCTACGCCGCTGGAGTTGATCCCTACTGTCGAGGAGCTCGTTTGATGAACCTGTCTAATGCTGTCGTTGCGCCACAGGATATCTGGCAGTCAGTGTGCCGGGTCGATGATCTGATTGCCGACTCGGGGGTGGTGGTCTGGCTCGACGGCGAACAGGTCGCGCTGTTCTACCTGCCCGGGCAGGAGCAGACACTGTATGCCGTGGACAACCGCGACCCGCGTTCAGGGGCCAATGTTATCGGGCGGGGATTGATCGGCAGCCTGCAAGGCGAGCTGGTGGTGGCGGCGCCGTTGTACAAGCAGCATTTCAGCTTGCGTGATGGGCGTTGCCTGGAGGATGCGGGGCAGCGGTTGCGGGTGTGGCCGGTGCGGATGGAAGGGGGGCAGGTCGAGATTCGCTGTTTCTAGCAGGTATGGCTCCTGCCCGGCCTGTGCAGTACCTGTGGGAGCGGGCTTGCCCGCGAACACCGGCAAAGCCGGTGCCATCTACCGCGGTGTTTGCTTCGCGGGTAAACCCGCTCCCACAGGTACTGCGCAGGCCTTGGGTCTGGCACGTTTGCAGGTCCTCGGATAAAGGTGGCTCCACGGCTTGTTCACAATGGATATTCATCCACATCCGAGGCATCGACAAAGTCCTCCAGAACCAGACTGTTTTTGCTGAGAAAGACCTTCAGCTCAGCTATTGATTCAAGTGCTCTGAATGAGCCAACTCGATCGTACGAGGGGTCTAGCGCCTGCTCTATATCTTCGGCGTTGAACGTGTTCAGCCGAGCTTTGAAGCGCGCCTCTTCAATGCGGCATTGGTCGGCGTAAGGGGAATGCCCGATCATTGAGTAGGGTTCGGTCCTCAGTGGATACGCAGGGATTAGATGGTCCTGCAGGGATAACTCTATCCAGGTTCTGGATTGTGGTGTGTCCGACTTGATCTCGGAAACTAAAGTCCGCCCCTGAAGAAGTGTTTTAATCATTTCTGTGTGTCTATTTTGAAATCAAAGTTCTCGAAGATTATTTTTACAGTGGCGTCCTCGAATACCAATTCGTGCCGAAGCTTGCTGGTGTTGTCCATTATTGTCATTTCGTCAGTTATGAGGTCGCCGTGAGTGGATTGGTTGGCAGGCCACTCTGTGGGTCTTTTTTCGACGGAGTAACTTGAGACTTTTGTATAGGTAAGCGTCAGGGTGTCTCCGTAAGCTCCGTTTAGGATTATTTGAGCGGTGTTGGCGTAGCATTCGTCGATGTCATGCTCTTCGAATCTAATGCTTTTTAGCCGGGCGTCATGTAAGCATCGGGAGTCGGAGGGATTGTAGTGCCAAGCACTGCTCATAAAAGTGTAAATATTCTCTGGGAGTAAATGCTTTACGCTCTCGACATAAGCTGGGTATTCGCTGCTGTCTAGAGTGTATCCGTCGTGGTTTTCGGTGAGTTTGATGATTTTCATGACGGTCGTATACAGGGAAAGGATTCGGTTTTCAGCGCCGCTGAGGTGTCTTCATCTATGGAAATTTACTCAAGAGAGTATTGATAGCTGTCGGCGATGATCTCAACATAGCTGTCGTACCCCGCGACGATGTAGTGCTTCAATGAAAGAAAGTTGGCGGGGTCATACAACGGATTTGTTTCTGCCAACAGCGCTGAATCGACGACCTCATAGAATTTTGGGTCAGGATGAAGTCCGGTCTTTCGCCAAGTTTCTACTTCATCGCCTCGGCTGCCCAGAATTTCGTAGTTCTGATACTCGCGCTCGAAAAAATTGAGTGTGATACAGCGCATCTCAGCGACACGCTCAAAAACAAGTGTCGCCACGGAGTAGGTGTTATTTTCGATGTGTTCGATTCGCTGAGCTTCAACCTGAATCAATGCGGCACCAGTCTCGTCGTACTTTGCGTTGAGCTGTGTGGTGTTGATGACAAAATTAATTTTTTGAGGGGCGAGCTTTATCATCGATCACACCAAAAAAATCGAAGGGGTTCAATGGCGCGAGGGGCACTCGCAGGAGCGTTGGTTTTAACGAGTGTCCTGAATCATAAGTCCTGCCACCTCACTCTTAGCGAATTGATATTGATGGTGAGTGTTCGCCTAAGTGATCCGGACATGATGTCGCATGAGATCTCGTCCTCGTTAATCGAAAGGCAATGCAGCCCGCTGGCGTAATTGAACGCCAGAAGCCTATCGTCAAGATACAGCGATGTCGAAACAGTACCGTCCAGTGAGTAGACCAACTCCAGCCGGAGGGGCTCTGCGGTGAGCTTGCAGCTCCATTGTGCATACTCTGGATCGAAATCTGCGACGAGCCCGAGCACCTCAAACAATGTGGTTTCGAAAGAATTAATCATGGTTTTTGGGCGGACTGAAAAAATTTATCACATCGTTCAGTGTGTTTTTTACGTATCCAGGAGGTAGGAAAATTTCTTGCACCACGTCATCGTCATGCGCTTTCCAAATGACCCGGTCCGTTGTCTCAAGCATGAGCAGAATCACGACATCGCCATCAAGGCAGGGCGTCAGGTTCAGCGACAAGAACAGTGCACCAATTTTGCTAGAATCAATCCAGTTTTGAGAGTGCTCGTACCCTTGCTCGATCTGGGAAAGCACGGCCGATTTGTCCAGGTTTTTCAGGGAGTCAGCGTAATCGAGATCATAATTATCGAATTTGACACTGATCATGTTCAAGAAGGTATCGATCTGCGTGATCTCTTCGTTTGCACCAATGAGATGATTGTCTAAAGATAGGTTCACGGCCATCCAACCCGACTTGAAGTTTGGCGCGCAAGTCGAGCAACAGACTGAAAATAACTCTTTTTTCCCAGCGTTATAGTAGGTCACAGTTGCTTCCTCGGTTTTTCTTTCTATTAGCCATGTCTTTGAATCTTCGTTTGATCCAGTCAGGAACTTTCAGTCCCCTCGATGAATTTTCGCGCCCGTTCCAATGCACTTCGCCGTTTGCGCCTTGATAGCGATAGAATTCTCCATTCTTGTTCTGGCCAAACCAGGAGTCTGCCCTATCAGGAACGGCACGTTTGTAAACCTCTGCAGCATCATCGGGCAAGAGTGTTGTGGTATTACCGCCCCCTCGGAAGTTAGGTGATTTAGGGTCGTGATGCCCTGGGTCGACCAGTTTGGGTTTGGGGCCGTGATACTGAGCATCTGCCTTGTAATCGGCCTCCAGTCCAAATGGATCGATCCAACGAAGTGGGTTGGGCGCGTATCTATAAAGGTTGGGCCCTGCACTGATACTCAGTGGATCCTGCTGCGTAAACCGCCCCACCTCCGGATCATAGAACCTGAACGTGTTGTAGTGCAGCCCCGTCTCCCGGTCCAGGTACTGTCCCTGGAACCTCAGGTTCTGCTGACGGTTCTGCCCGGCATGGTGCCATTCTTCCCGACACTTGCCCCAGGTCGCGAACTCACCTTGCCACACGGTCACGCCGTTTTCATCGGTGAGCTGTTCGGGCAGCCCGGCGAGGTTGGTGTGGAAGTAGTGCAGTTGTTCGGTGCCGGGGGCGCCATCGAGGCGGGCGAGGGGTTCGTAGCTGTCGCTGTCGGCGTAGACGTACAGGCTGGGTTTGTCGTCCTGGATGTCCTGCAACAGGCGCAGACCCTGCCAGAGGAAAAGGGTCTGGCTGACAGGGGTAGGGTGATCGTTGCGGTACAGGCGCTTGGCGATCCTGCGGCCGAGCGGGTCGTAGTCGAATTCCACCCGCTCGTGCACCGGCCCGCGTTGCTGGTGTACGCGTACCAGGCGGTGCTCGGCGTCGTAGTCGAAGCGCTGGATCAGGTGCGCGCCAGTGCGTTTTTCGCTGAGGCGGCCGAAGCGGTCGTAGCGGTAGCGTTTGTCCTGGAAGACCTTGAGGCGGTTGTGCCGTACGTAGCCCTTGATCGGGTAGCCATCTAGCAGATTGCCGGCCTTGTCGTAGCCGTAGTGCTCGACCTGTTGGCCATTGCGATGAGGCAGTGTGCGGCTGGCGCCATGGATGCGTTCTGTGGGGCCATAGTCGTAGCGAACCTGACCGCGCTGGACATTGCCGCTGGCGTCGGTGCCGAACAGGCGACCGATGATCTGGGCGTGCGTGGGCGGCTCGCCGTCGCGGGCTCGCTGACACTGGATGAAGTCCTCGCCGACCAGGTTGTCACTGTCGTCGTAACGATACTGCTTGCTCAGCAGGGCCAGGCTGCCGGGGCCTGCGCCCTGTACATGCAGGGCTTTTTCCAGCAGGCGCCCGGTGCTGTCGTAGCGGGTCCGGGTCTGGATCCGGCCTTGTGTTCGCAGGACTTCGGCATGCAGCTCGTCGCGCTCGAAATCGCAGATCACTCGGCCATCGAGGTTGAGCTGATGCAAGTGGCCGCTGCCGTAGTACAGATGATTGAGGCGTCGGCCATCAGGCAGGGTCAGGGTCTGCAGGTTGCCCAGTTCGTCATGTTCGTAGGCAAGCCGGCCCGCTTTCCCGGTTTCGCTCAGCAGTTGCCCGAGGGCGTCATGGCTGAAGGCGAGCCGTTTTGGCTCGCCCAGCAGGTTGGTGAAGGTGATCGCCAGCAGGTTGTCGGCGAGGTCGTATTCGTAGTCTGTGACGCCGTCGTCGGTGCGCTTGCGCAACAGGCGCCCGGCGGCGTCGTATTCGAAATATTGCGACTGTATCGAAGCCTCGGGCTCCGGCGGGCTGCCGGGGAACGTCGGCTCGGCGTCGCGGGCCGGGTGCAGCCTCGCCTCGATGACGTTGCCCGCTGCATCGTAGCGATAGCTGTGACCGCCGCCATCGAGGTTGTGCTGGGCGGCCAGGCGGTCCAGGGCATCCCAGTGGAAGGCGTAGTGCTCGCCGTTTTCGTTTTGCAGACGTTGCAGGCGGTCGTGCGCATCCCAGGCGAAGCGAAGGGTGAGCCCCATGGCGTCGGTGCGTTGGCTGAGGCGCCCACGCTCGTCGTAGTGCCATTGGGTGAGTTGCTGGCCGGAGTCGATGTGCTGGGTCAACTGCCCCGACAGGTTTACCTGGTAGCGGTCGACGCGCCCGTCGGCGCGGGTGCTTTCCAGCAGGTGGCCACGGGCGTCGAAACGATAGCGGGTGCGGTTGTTGCGGCCGTTGAAGACTTCGCTCAGGTGACCGCGCTCGTCATAGCGCCAGAGGGTGGTGCGGTTGGAGCAGTCGCTGTAGCGAATCAGTTGCCCTCGGGCGTTCCATTCCAGCTGGCGGGTCTTGCCCTGAGCATCGATGACCTGTTCCACCCGGCCTTGTCGATCGTGACGGTAGCGCGTGGTGCGCCCCAGCGGGTCGGTGGTACTGATCAGGTTGCCGCGGGTGTCGTAGGTGTTGCGATAGGTATGGCCGGCGCCATCGCTGATGTGGGTGGGCAGCGCCCAGTGCTCGGTGTAGGTGGTGCGCTCGCAACGCCCCAGCGGGTCGTAGCTTTCGATCAGGCGCCCGAGCGCATCGTAGTGGTATCGCCACTCGGCGCCTTGCGGGTCGATGCTGGCCAGCAACTGGCCCTGGACGATCTCTTCCTGCCAGCGCTGGCCCAGTGGATCTACATACACCAATACCTCGTGCAACGGGCCCCACTCGAAATGTTCCTTGCGACCTAGGCTGTCGGTGACCTCGGTATGACCCTGCCCCAGGTCGTAGTGGAAAAGGTAGTCCTCGCCGTCTTCGCTCCAGTGACGGATCACCCGCCACTCATGGTCTGGCTGCGGCTCGAGCAGCGGTGGCAGGTGCGGTGTCGGGCGAGGGACGGCGGCGAAACGTTGCCACTGGTAATGGAAGGTCGCACCGCTGGCCAGGGTGTGACTGGCCATCAGCCCTTCAGGGGTATAGCTGAAGCGTCGCAGCAGCTGGCCGCCCGGCTCGTGTACTTCGCTCAGTTGACCGGCAGGGGTGTAAGCGTAGGTGGCGAGGGTTTCACGGCGCTCGACCACAAAGTCGTTGCCCTCGCGCAGGAACAGGCGCTGCACCTGGCCGACGCGGCGAGGGTGCATGCTGTCGTAGAGCAGTTCGACCACCGTGCGGCCAAAGGTGTCGACCAGGTACTGCAGGCGGCCGTCGTTGTCGTAGAGCAGGTCAAGGCGGTTGAGGTTGCGATCCCCCAGTTGCACCAGGCGTGAACGACTCGGGTCGTGCGGGTCGGTGCGCAGCACCTGGTACTGGCCGCTGTAGATGTCCTCGACCACGGTGACGCCGGCGTCCTGGTGGAAGAACGCCAGGCCGTCGAGGCTGCTGACCAGGGCGCTGCCTGGCTGCAGGCGCCCCAGTTCGATACGCGTACCTTCCTCGTCGACATAGACCCACAGCTCGCCCCCTTCAGGGTGGGGGACACGCTCGATGCGAACTTCATAAGGCAGGCTCCAGCCCAGGCCGAACACGCCATCGCCGCGCGTGTCGTTGCTGTCGTAGCGCCGGGCCCATTCGATCGGCAGCAGGCCGGGGAGGGCGAAATCCAGGTCGTCAGGGCCGTCGAGCAGCTTGGCACCGCTGGAAACGATCACCGGATGGCCCTTGCACTTGGGAATCATCGACTTTGGCTTGGGTGCCTTGCCTGGGCGTGAGCGGGCCTTGCCACCCCGGCGCGAGAGGAGCATGCCGGCGACGATGCCGATGATCTTGGCCAGCGCGCTCTTGCCATCGCGGATGTCGCGCACGGTCAGCGTGCCGCCGCCGATGCGCACATTGGGCGAGAAGGTCATGCCCACAGGGCCGTCGCAAGTAGTCTTGTCGCCCACCCGCACGGCGGGTTGGCCATTGATGAACACCTTGTCCGAACCCTGGGCGAGGAAGTTCTTGGCCGGGTGCTTGCTGCAGGTGACGGTATCCTCGCCCCGCTCCTGGGTGCCGGGATCGGCCGGTGTGGTGACTGGCGGGTTGAAGATGCTGGCGATGTCCTGGGCCATGCCGATGATCGGGAGCATCATCGAGGCGCCGACCATGGCGTAGGCACCGATGTTTTCCAGGATGGAGGGGGGCTCGGGGTTGTCGGGCGAGGCCTCGACTCCCAGGCTGATGCCGGCAGCACGGGCAGCGGGCATGCCATTGATATGGACGTTGGCGGAGCCGGTCAGGATGGCGCCATAGGGCTCGGGCGGGAACAGCGAGTTGCCGACCCAGTCACTGAAGTCGGAAATGTGTTCGCCGATGCTCTTGTCGCCGCCGCCGGGCAGCGAACTGGCCGCGCCTACCAGCAGGCCGGCGGCCACCGGCACCAGTGCAGCCGCCGCACCGCCGGTGCCGATGGTGGCGGCGACGGCGGCGCCCAAGGCCGCACCCACTGCGGCGGTGGCGGCCGCATAGACCACCGCCTCGGTCAGCGCGCTGGTGAGCTCGGCCATCAACGGTGGGTGCAGTATCAGGTCGTCCTTGCGGGCGGCGTGGAGGTCCTGCGCCATGAATCCGGGCTTCCTTGCTGGAGGGGTGTCAGCGTGTCTGCAGGCTCGCCTTGATGGCTTGCCAGTGCATGAGGTCGTTTTCCGTCAGCGGTGTCTCCTTGCTATAGCTCAGCACCATAAGACGCTGTGCCTGCACATGGGGATAGGCCAGTTGACGCTGGTGCGAGCGAATTTCGCCACGCTGGAACTGCAGGCCGACTTCCAGGCCCTGGATGGCTTGCGCCATGCCGCAGGTCGTGGCTTGAGGCTCGGTGATGTGTGCATCGAGGCGACTGCGCAGTTGTTCGAGCTGCTGGCGGTAGACGGTATCGAAGGAGTGGTCTGCGGGGAGCGGGCTGCGGGCGATCACCAAGGTGGTGCCGCGCTCCGGGAACGTCAGCATGTTCATGCTGCTGTCCTGCGGCAGCTCTGTGCCCAGGTCTAGTGATAGGTCCTGGGTTTGGTAGAGCGACATCGGTTGGCTCCTTGCCGGGGAAAGCTGCACCCTACAAATCCAGGGGCTTGAGGGCAAGCTGCGCATTGTCAGAATGGGATCGAGTCGTTGTAGGAAAGGATATTCATAGACGACTTGCAGCCCTCCTGCACACCGTTACACTGCCGTGCATGAACCTCGATACCCGCATCAAGTACCGCCATCTGCTGTGCTTTCTGGAGATCGCCCGTCAGGGCAGTCTGGCCAGGGCGGCCGATGTCCTGGCGA
This sequence comes from Pseudomonas sp. RW3S2, assembly GCF_014268955.1. Lineage (NCBI taxonomy): Bacteria > Pseudomonadati > Pseudomonadota > Gammaproteobacteria > Pseudomonadales > Pseudomonadaceae > Pseudomonas > Pseudomonas sp. RW3S2. The sequence continues at coordinate 421,544 of NZ_JABWRM010000001.1, forward strand.
TCAGCCAGCCGGCCATTTCCAAGACGCTCAAGGAACTTGAGGACTTGCTCGAGACGCGTCTGTTCGAGCGCACCCGCCAGGGCGTCGAGCTGACCTCGGCGGGCACCCGCTTCATGCGCTACGCCGGGCCCAGCGTGCAGGCCCTGCGCGAAGGTGTCAGCACGGTGCGCGGCGAGGCCCGGGCGCCGTCGCAGGTGCGCATAGGTGTGCTGTCGACGGTCGAGGGGTTGCTGATGCCGGAGGTGCTGTGTCGCCTGCATCAGCGTCATGAGGCGTTGGTGATCAGCGTGGTCACCGGGATCAGTGCGCAGTTGCTGGGGCAACTGCGCCTGGGCGAACTGGAACTGGTGGTCGGGCGGATGACCGACAGCCCGCAGATCCAGGGCCTGTCGTTCGAGCACCTGTACAGTGAGTCCATGAGCCTGGTGGTGCGTCCTGGCCATCCGTTGCTCGCGCGCCAACCCCTGGATCGGGCACGGGTCGGCGATTACGCACTGGTGCTGCCGCCAGCAGGTACCACCATTCGCCTGCACGCCGACAGCCTGTTCGTGCAGTGCGGTATTCAGATGCCGGGGCAACGCCTGGAAACCCTGTCTCTGGCCTTGAGCCGGCGCTACCTGCTGGGCAGCGATGCGGTGTGGGTGGCACCGCGTGACGCCGTGCTGATCGACCTGCAGCGTGGTGAGCTGGTCGAGCTCGACCTGGGTGTGCGCGAACCGGGAGGCTCGGTGGGTATCTGCCGCAACGCGGCCCTGCCGCAGGGGCTGGCAGCCCAATGGGTGTGCGAGGTATTGCGGGAAGTGGCGGGCGAATACCGGGCCGGCAGCTACCCTTGATTTTCACCGTGGGATGAACATCCCTTCATACAGGAACTTCCTGGCACAAACCCGCTCCTATGCCGGTAGCCATTGGTCATGGCCGCCTGATAAGCTCGCGGCTTTACCCTGATTGCCCTCATGGCGCATGAACAAGGAAATAGCATGAAACAGCATCGTTTGGCGGCTGCGGTTGCCCTGGTAGGCCTGGTCCTGGCTGGCTGCGACGCTCAGACCAGCAGCGTCGAGCTGAAGACCCCAGCACAGAAGGCCTCCTACGGTATCGGCCTGAACATGGGCAAGAGCCTGGCGCAGGAAGGCATGGATGACCTGGACTCCAAAGCGGTGGCCCTGGGTATCGAGGATGCAGTCGGCAAGAAAGAAGCCCGTCTGAAGGACGAAGAACTGGTAGAAGCCTTCACCGCGCTGCAGAAACGCGCCGAGGAGCGCCTGGCCAAGGCCAGCGAGGAAGCGGCCGCCAAGGGCAAGAAGTTCCTTGAGGACAACGCCAAGAAGCCGGGCGTGGTCACCACCGCCTCGGGTCTGCAGTACGAAGTCGTGAAGAAGGCCGATGGCCCGCAGCCTAAGCCGACCGATGTGGTTACCGTCCACTACGAAGGCAAGCTGATCGATGGCAAGGTCTTCGACAGCTCGATCGAGCGTGGCAGCCCGATCGACCTGCCGGTCAGCGGCGTGATCCCAGGTTGGGTCGAAGGCCTGCAACTGATGCACGTCGGCGAGAAGTACAAGCTGTACATCCCGGCCGAGCTGGCCTACGGCGCCCAGAGCCCGAGCCCGCTGATCCCGGCGAACTCGGTACTGGTGTTCGACCTCGAGCTGCTGGCCATCAAGGACCCGAGCAAGCTGGACGCCGAACCTGCCGAGCCTGCCGAAGCGCCGGCCAAGTAATCTGGCAACTGCCGCACCTGACGCCCCGTTTCGACGGGGCGTTTTCATTTTGGTCGCACGCTTGACGCGAACGCTGCAGGTGTCTCACTGTCTGAGCATGAGGCACCTTGACGCGTAGCCAACCATACGTCTGACGCAAATCGTTTGCCTGTCTGAAACGGTTGTGTAAAAAACGCCCGATCTGAGCGGGACCCTTGCTCCGTGGGCGCCTAGCGCCCTAAAACGCTGCCCTGTTCACAAGGTTATCCACAATAAATGTGGATAACCTTCCTGGCTGATGCTGGAGACACCATGAGCGCACCCTGGAATTTTGCCCGTTTTCTGCCGCTGGCCGAGCGCCTGCTCAGCCGTGGCCGCCTGCCTGCGTTGCTGTTCGCCGTGGCCCGCAAGGGCCCCAAGCTGGGCCAGTTGCGTGACGACCTGCGCCTGATGCAAAGCCTGTGTCTGGCCTGGTGGCGTGGCGAGTACCGTGCCGTCAGTCCCAAGGCCTTGGTGACCATCGTCGCTGGCCTGCTGTATTTCGTCAGCCCCCTGGATGCCATTCCGGACTGGATCGTCGGTGTCGGTTTTCTCGATGACATCGCCGTGCTGGGGTGGGTGCTGAAGACCGTCGGTGACGAGCTGGCGCGCTTCAAGGCCTGGCGCGACAGCCAATCACCCGAGCGCCTGCGCGTGGTCGAGCGGCTGCCGGACAGCCCGGAAGCGTTACGCCTGGAACGTCCTCACCCTTGATTTTGGCCTGATCTGCACAGACTCCCGCACTTGGTCATATAATTGGCATAAGCATTATGCCGACGGATTACATGCAGTAAGGGGGTTGTATGGGTATTCAGGTCATCAGTCGGGACGGTCAGCCCGAGTATGCGGTTGTTCCCTGGGCCCAGTACCAGGCACTGCTAGCCGCAGCCGGGCAGGCGCCAGTCAATGCCGACGAACCTCAGGCTGCGGCCAGTGAGGGGCGCGGCGAAGTCGTGAAGGAAAGCGCCAGCTTGCCTGCCTTGGGTGAGCTGGCGCAGTTGCGTCAGGCCAAGGGCTTGGCCCCCGAGCAGTTGGCCCGCAGCGTTGGCATCAGCCCGTCGTACCTGGCCATGATCGAGTCGGGCGAACGTGTGCCCGATGCGGCGATCCAGCGCAGCCTGGCATGGCACCTGGGGATCGCCGGCTGGAGCGAGCCATCATGAGTCAGGTCAGGATCAGTCGTCAGCAATGGCAACGCCTGCTGGACGAGCTTGACCTGGCCCGCCGTCAACGCTACCTGCTCACCTATAGGGCGCTGCTCGAGCGCCTGGAGTTGCCCACCCCCGCCATGCAGACCCTGACCGCCGCCCTGGAATACCTGGCGATGATCGATGCGCGTGCCGAGCAGCCGCTGCGCAGCTCGCTGGTGATCAGCCAGGGGGCCAGCCGCCTGCCACGTACCGGCTTCTTCGAATGTGTCGAGCGCCTGGGGCGGTTTTCAGGGCCCGTCGATGGTATGGAGGCGGCTTCGTGGCATGCCTCCGAAGTGGTGCGGGTGTTCGAGTTCGCTTACCCCGAAGAAGTGACGGCAGGGTAGGGGCTACGACACCCCGGTATCGATCAGGCTCAGACTGGGCCCGGCGGTATCCTTGGCCTGGCGCTTTGCCTGCGAAGCAAGATCGGCCAACTGCGCCGCATCCAGGCTGGCGCAGCACTCCGGCCGCAGCAAAACCACGCCGATCGACAGCGACAGCAAGGGGAAGGTCTCCCGCTGCCCTTGGCGGTTGTGGGCGATGAAGCAACCGGCCTCCAGGTGCTCGCTGCGGTAGAAGCGTCGACATTCGCGTAGAAAATTGTCGATCAACGTGTGCAGACGCTCGCGCCAATCGGCCGATCCCAACACCAGCATGAAATCATCACCGCCGATATGCCCGACGAAGTCTCGGCGCGGATCGACGCTGTCGTTGAGGCATTGGGCCAGGCACAGCAACACCTCGTCGCCACGGGCATAGCCATAGATATCGTTGAAGGGCTTGAAGCTGTCGATGTCGACGTAGCACACCGCCGCTGCACGCTGCTGCTCCAGCAGGCGGGTCAGGCACTGGCGGATCGGCACGTTGCCTGGCAGCAGGGTCAGTGGATTGGCGTAGCGGGCCTGCTGGATCTTCTGCTCGGTGATCAACTTGAGCACGTCGATCACGCGCCCCAGCCCCAGGTAGCGGCCACCATGGGTGATGATGAAATCTTCCTCGATGCGCTGCCGTGCGCGGCTGGTGAGCAGGCGGCTGACCTGCTGCAGCGACTGGCTGCGCTCGACCACGAGAAAGTCCTCGTTCATCAGCCGGCTGATCGGCTTGCGGGCGAACAGGTCGGTGCCGAATGGCTTGAGCAGCGCGTCGGACAACGAATGCCGATGGACGATACCGCAAGCCTGGCCCTGGGCGTCGAGCACGGCCAGGGAGTTGAGATTGGCCTGGCGGCGGAAGGCCTCCAGCACCTGCTGGGTTGGCGTATCCAGCGCAACCGCAGGCTGCTCGATCAGCAGTGCGGCGAGGTCGCCGCCTTCCTCGCTGATCACCAGCGCGCAGCCTTGCGCAGGCGGCAGCAGATTCAGGCCGTCGCGTGGGGGAAACTCTTGCGGGCGACCGAGCAGGTAGCCTTGCAACAGGTCGACGCCCATATCGGCCAGTACCGTCAGCTCCTCACCCAGTTCGATGCCCTCGGCAATCACCTGGGCCTTGGAGGCGCGGGCGATCTGCAGGATGGAGCCGACGAATTCGCGCTTGAGCGGGTCCTGATGGATGCTATCGATGAAGTGACGGTCGATCTTCACGTAGTCCGGACGCAGCTCCGACCACAGGCGCAAGCTCGAGTAACCTGCCCCCAGGTCGTCCAGCGCAATGGAAAACCCCATGTCCCGGTAGTGGTGCAGGGCGTTGGACAGCAACTGGAAGTCGTCGGTGGGGGTTTGTTCGGTCAACTCGATCACCACACGGCTGGGTTGCAGACCAACCTGCTCGAGCATCTTCAGGGTACGCCCGGAAGGGTAGTGGGGTTCCAGCAGCGACTCGGGCGAGACATTGAGGAACAGCTTGCCTTCGAGCCCCAGCTCGCTGAAGCGCCGGCATGCGTTCTCCCGGCACAGCACTTCAAGCTCGCTCAGGCGCCCTGCCTGGCGGGCGATGGCGAACAGGTTCAGGGGCGAGTGCAGAGGGCTGTTGGACGGCCCACGGCTGAGCGCCTCATAGCCGAGGATGCGCCGCTCGGAAAGGCAGATGATCGGTTGGAACAGGCTGTGAATGCTGCGTTGAGCCAGGATGGCGCTCAAGGCACTGAGCTGTTCGGTGACGGTCATGGACTGTTTCCTGAAAATGAAAAGGCCGGACGTTTTGGCGTCCGGCCCTTCTATTTCACGACAGTGCGATGACTGTTTGATGACAGGTCACATTAATCTGCCATCATCTGATCGAGTCGCTTATTTCTTCGCCACCTGCGAGCTCAGGCGCAGGTAGTCGAGCAGGATACGACCGGTTTCGGCCAGGTAGGCATCATCTTCTGGCTTGGCGTCGTCCTTCTCCTCGGGCAGGGCGTCTTCGTCGACCTTCTTCAGTTCCTTGAGCGGCTCTTCGCCCTTGGCCTTGCGTCGGGTGTTCTCCAGCGCCAGTTGCTTGGCCTCGATCTCGTCGTGACGGGTGCGACGGTCTTGCTCGTTGAGGCTGACGGTCTTCTCGTTCATCAGTTTCTGCGTCAGCGCCAGGCGGTCGCGGATGTAGGTGAACTCGGCGTCCTTGACGCTGCGCGCCTCATGTTGCGCCTTGAGCTGGGCCAGGAATGGCTTGAACGGATCAGCTGCCGGTTTGACCACCGGGCGGATGGTGTCCCAGGGCATGGCTTCGGGCAGGGCGCTTTCGCCGATTTCCTTGGTGTCGATGATCGACGGGTAGTCGATGTCCGGCAGTACGCCCTGGTGCTGGGTGCTCTGGCCGGAAACACGGTAGAACTTGGCCAGGGTGAGCTTCAGCTCGCCATGGTTCAGTGGCTGGATGGTCTGCACGGTGCCTTTGCCGAAGGTCTGGCCACCGATGATCAGGGCGCGATGGTAGTCCTGCATGGCGCCGGCGAAGATCTCCGAGGCCGAGGCCGAGAGGCGGTTGACCAGCAGTGCCAGTGGGCCCTTGTAGAAGGCGCCTGGGTTCTCGTCCTCGAGTACGTCGACGCGGCCGTCGCTGTTGCGCACCAATACCGTCGGGCCTTTCTCGATGAACAGGCTGGTCAGTTCGGTGGCTTCCTGGAGCGAGCCGCCGCCGTTGTTGCGCAGGTCGATGACCACGCCGTCGACTTTTTCCTTCTGCAGTTCGGTGAGCAGTTTCTTCACGTCGCGCGTGGTGCTCTTGTAGTCCGGATCGCCAGCGCGGTAGGCCTTGAAGTCGAGGTAGAAGGCCGGGATCTCGATGATGCCGAGCTTGTAGTCACGACCGTCCTGCTTGAGCTTGAGCACCGACTTCTTCGCCGCCTGCTCCTCGAGCTTGACCGCCTCGCGGGTGATCGAAACGATCTTGGTGGTCTGGTCGTTCGGCGCATTGCTCGCCGGGATGATCTCCAGGCGTACCACCGAGCCTTTGGGGCCACGGATCAGCTTGACCACTTCGTCCAGGCGCCAGCCGACCACGTCGACCATTTCCTTGTTGCCCTGGGCGACACCGATGATCTTGTCGGCAGGGGCGACCTGCTTGGTCTTGGCGGCAGGGCCGGCCGGTACCAGGCGTACGATCTTGACCTGGTCGTTATCGCTCTGCAGCACCGCGCCGATGCCTTCGAGCGACAGGCTCATGTTGATGTCGAAGTTTTCGGCGTTGTCTGGCGACAGGTAGTTGGTGTGCGGATCGTAGGACTGGGCGAAGGTGTTGATGTAGGCCTGGAAGATGTCTTCGGCACGGGTCTGGTCCAGGCGCGCCAGTTGATTCTTGTAGCGCTTGGTGAGGGTTTCCTGGATCTGCTTGGGATCCTTGCCGGCCAGCTTCTGGCGCAGCACTTCGTCCTTGACGCGCTTGCGCCACAGGTCGTCGAGCTCGGCCTCGTTCTTCAGCCACGGAGCGTCCTTGCGGTCGACCAGCAGGTCTTCCTTGACGGTGAAGTCGATCTTGTCGACACCCTTGTTCAGTTCGGCCAGGGCGAAGTCCAGACGCGATTTAACACGGTCCAGGTAGCGCTTGTAGATGGTGAAGCCGGGATCGAGGTTGCCGCTCTTGAGGAAGTCGTCGAACTGCGTCTTCCACTTGTCGAATTCGGCGATGTCACTGGCCATGAAATAGCTGCGCGACGGGTCGAGCAGCTTGATGTAGCTGTCATAGATGATGACCGAGCGGGCATCGTCAAGCGGCGGCTTGCTGTAGTGATGGCGCTTGAGCAGCTCCACCACGTTGAGGCTGGCGACGATCTCGTCGCGGTCCGGCTGCAGGCTGTCCCATTTGTTGGCGGCGGCCGCATTGCCACCGAGCGTGAGGCTGCCGAGGCCGACCATGAGGGCGAGGGCGGTGCTGGGAAGGAAATGCTTCATGCTGATTCGACGTGGGGGCAATTGATCACGCATAGTAGGCCGTCTTTTCTGTACGCCGGTTCCATGAAACCGGCTGAATACTGCAAAAAACCCGGGACATGGTGATCCCGGGCTCAGTCATGACTCAACTATGGAGGCACTGTGAAGGCATTGCAAGGCGTTGACGGACATGTAGCCTGGGTCGAAGCCGAACGTCCGGTGTGCGACGCGGGGCAGGTACGCATTCGAGTGGCTGCGGCCGGGTTGAACCGCGCCGACCTGTTGCAGATGAAGGGTTTGTACCCGCCGCCACCCGGCGCCAGCCCTTATATGGGGCTGGAGTGCGCCGGGGTGATCGAGGAGGTGGGTGCGGGGGCAGATTGGCGTGTGGGCGATCGGGTCTGCGCGCTGTTGGCCAGTGGTGCCATGGCCGAGGAAGTGGTCGTGGATGCCCGCCATGTGCTGCCGGTGCCCGAGGGGCTGAGCCTGCACGAGGCAGCCGCGCTGCCCGAGGTGTACGCCACGGCCTGGCTGAATATCTTCCAGCTCGGGGCGGCCAAGGCGGGTGAGAAGGTGCTGGTGCACGCCGGTGCCAGTGGTGTGGGCTCTGCGGCCATCCAGTTGGGCAAGGCGTTTGGTTGCCCGGTATGGGTCAGCGTCGGTTCCCAGGAGCGCCTGGACTACTGCAAGGCACTGGGTGCCGCAGGAGGTGTGGTGCGTAACGAGAACCTCGACGCGCTCAAGGGGTTCGGGCCGTTCGATGTGATCCTCGACCCGGTAGGTGCGAGCTATGGCCCGCTCAACCTGGAGCTGCTGGCCCGCGACGGCCGCTGGGTGATCATCGGCCTGATGAGCGGGCGCAAGTTCGAAGTGGACCTGGCGCTGGTGCTGGGCAAGCGCCTGGAGATCACAGGTTCCACCCTGCGCAATCGTGACGATGGCTTCAAGGCCGAGTTGCTGCGCGACCTGCAGCAGCAGGTGTGGCCGCTGTTCGCCGAAGGGCGGTTGTCGCCACAGTTGGTCGATACCTATCCGGTCGAGTTCGCCCAGGCGGCGTATGCCGAGCTTGAGAGCAACCAGGTGTCCGGCAAGCTGGTGATGGTGATCGACGCTGGCTTGACCTAAGCGGCCCCGGCCTCTTCGCGGGCAAGTCGGGGCGCGAAGAGGCCGGCACAGCGGCGATGGAACTCAGGACCAGCTCAATACAGGCCAGCCATTGGTCTGGGCATGTTCACGCAGCACCGGGTCCGGATTAACGGCAAACGGATGGTCCACTTTCAGTAACAGCGGCAGGTCGTTCCGTGAGTCGGAATAGAAGCTCGCGCCTTCGAGGTTTTCCTGTTCCTGGTCCAGCCACTCCAGCAAGCGGGTAATCTTGCCCTCGCGGTAGGTCAGTACGCCGTGGGTCTTGCCGGTGTACACGCCGTTGACCGCCTCCAGTTCGATGGCCAGGTACTCGTCGACCCCCAGGCGTGCAGCGATCGGCCCGACAAGGTGCGTGCCGGAGGCGGAAATGATAAGGATGCGGTCGCCCTTCTTGCGGTGTTCGGCGATGCATCGGCAGGCATCGCCATAGATGATCGGCTCGATCACATCCTCCACCCAGGGCTCGACCAGGTGTTCGACTTCCTCCAGCGTGCGCCCGGCGATGGGCTCCAGGCTGAAGGCCATGTAGTCCTCCATCTGCAGGTGGCCCTTGCCGTATGCATCCATCAGTTCCTGGTCGCGACGCAGGAATTCCTTGCCGTCCACCCAGCCCAGCCGGGCCATCTGTTCGCTCCACAGCGACGCGCAGTCACCGTGGATCAGGGTTTCGTCCAGATCGAAAATCGCCAGTGCCATTGCTTGAATCTCCTTAAGCCACTTCCCGTAGCGCGGTGGGATCGATCGACAGCGACACCCGCTGTCCGTCGGCGTACAGATCGGCAGACGAGCGATTGAGCACATCCACCACCACCTCCACGCCGCGCGCCTCGACCCGGTAGCGGATCACGTTGCCGAGCAGGCTGTGACTGCGGATCTGGCCGTCCAGTTCACCGTCCAGGCCCAGGCTGATGGACTCGGGACGGATCGCCAGGCGTGCGCTGACCGGGCGCTGCAGCAGGCGGCTGGCGCTGTCGGCGTCGAGCAGGTTGTAGTTGCCGATGAAACCGGCGGCGAACAGGTCGACAGGTGCGGTGTAGAGGGTTTCGGCGTCGCCGCTCTGGACGATGCGCCCCTGGTTCATCAGGACGATGCGGTCCGACATGGTCAGCGCCTCTTCCTGGTCGTGGGTGACGAAGATGGTGGTCAGCCCCAGCTCGCGCTGGATCGCACGGATCTGCTCGCGCAGGTGTTTGCGAATACGCGCATCCAGCGCCGACAGCGGCTCGTCGAGCAGCAGCAGGCGCGGGCGGGTGACCAGCGAACGGGCCAGCGCCACGCGTTGGCACTGTCCGCCCGACAACTGGTGCGGGTAGCGTCCGGCAAAACTGCCCAGCTCCACCATCTCCAGGGCCTCGCGCACACGCGCCTGGCTCTCGTCGGCCTTGACCTTCTGCATGCGCAGGCCAAAGGCGACGTTTTGTTCAACCGTCATGTTGGGGAACAGCGCATAGCTTTGGAACACCATGCCGATCCCGCGCTTCTGCGGGCTGAGTGGCACGATGTCCTGGCCGTCGAGCAGGATGTGGCCACTGTCTACGGGGGTCAGCCCTGCGATGCAGCGCAGCAGGGTGGACTTGCCGCACCCCGAGGGGCCGAGCAGGGTGACGAACTCGCCGCGTTCGATGTTGCAATCGATGTTTTCGAAGACCGGGCTGCCGGCGTAGCTCTTTTGCAGTTTCTGGACACTGACGAAGCTCATCAGGATTTATCCTTGTTCAGGCGGTTGGCGACCCAGGTCAGTACCAGCACGAAGGCGAAATAGGAGATCACCAGTGCGCTGTTGAAGTGGCCGCTGCTGTTGCGCATGTTGTTCAGGTAGACCTGCAGGGTTTCGTAACGGGTGCCGACCAGCAGGTTGGCGAACACGAATTCGCCGAACAGGAAGGAAAACGACAGCAGCAACGCCACCATCAGGCCCTTGCGCAGATTGGGCAGCACCACCAGAAGGGCGGCTTGCCAGGTGCTGGCGCCGAGTAGTTGCGCGGCGTCCATCAGGTCGCGCAGGTTGATCGCCTGCAGGTTGTTGGTGATCGCCCGGTACATGAAGGGCAGGGCGATGGTGAAATAGCAGCCGATCAGGATCCACGGCGTCCCGACCATGGCCATCGGCCCGCTGCCGTACAACTGCAGCAGCCCCACCGAAGACACCACCGGCGGCACCGCGAAGGGCAGCAGGATGAGGATGTTCATCAGCGCGTCGAGCTTGGGGAAGTGGTAATGCACCACGAACAGCAGCGGCAGGATCAGCACCACCGACAGTACCAACGCTCCCACGCAGACGATCAGCGACTGGCCGAAGGCGGCGAGAAATCGCGGCTCGCTCCACAGTTGCACGTACCACTTGAGGGTCAGGCCGCTGGGCAGCAGGCTCGCCGACCAACTGGTAGCCAATGAGTAGAGCAGGGTGCCGACCAGGGGCAACAGCAGGATCAGGAACAGCAGGTACACCACGGCGCGGTGATACCAGCCGCCCTTGTGTGATTCAGCGCGCATGGTAGCTCCTTTTCAGCAGCCATTGATGGACCACCGTCACCAGGGTCATCAGCCCCACCAGCACCATGGCCAGCGCGCTGCCCAGGTTCGGGTCGAGGGTGATGTCGCCGGCCACCAGGGCGGCGATACGGATTGGCAGCACGTTGAAGTTGCCGGTGGTCAGGGCATAGACGGTGGCGTAGGCGCCCAGGGCGTTGGCCAGCAGGATGACGAAGGTGCCCAGCAGTGCCGGGGTCAGCACCGGCAGGCCGATGTGCCGCCAGAACTGCCAGTGGCTGGCACCGAGCAGCGCGGCGGATTCGCGCCAGTCTTCGCGCAGGGCGTCGAAGGCCGGGTAGAGCAGCAGCACGCCCAGCGGAATCTGGAAGTATGTGTAGACGATGATCAGGCCAGTCTTGGAGTAGATACTGAAGTCGCCGAGCAGGCCGATCTCCTTGAGCGCCAGGGTGAGCGCGCCGTTGAAGCCCAGCAGGATGATGAAGGCGAAGGCCAGGGGCACGCCGGCGAAGTTGCTGGTCATGTTGGCGAAGGCACTGACGAAGTCGCGCAGGCGCGAATCGACCTGGCGCAGCGAATAGGCGCCGAGGGTGGCGATGACGATGCCGAACAGGCTCGACCAGAAGCTGATCTCGAGGCTGCGTTCGATGGCCTGCAGGTAGAACTTCGAGGCGAAGATCTTGCTGAAGTTTTCCAGGCCCCAGCCACTTTCGTTTTGCAGGCTGGCGATGGCGACCCAGACCAGCGGGGCGATCTGGAAGATGATGAAGAAAATGGCGAAGGGCAGCAGGCAGAGCAAGGCCAGGTGACGGCCGCGGTGGCTGGAATTCACTTGAGCAACTCCCGGCAGACCGGTTTGTCGTGGGCCGCGCCGAGCAGTTCGCAGATCGTGCCGCACAGCTCGGTCTGCAGGGGCTTGGCGGCGGGGTCGAGGCTGAAGGCGTCGCCGAAGACGAACAGCGGCACCTCGCGTTCCTCGGCCAGCAGGCCATTGTGCGAGCGGTCGTTGTTCATGCCGTGGTCGGCGGTGACCAGTACCTGGTAGCCCTCTTCGAGCCAGAGTGGCAGGTAGTCGGCCAGCAGGATGTCGGCGCTGCGTGCGGCGTTGCGGTACTGGCTGCTGTCCAGGCCGTGGCGGTGGCCGGCATCGTCGATGTTCATCGGGTGCACCAGCAGGAAGTTCGGTGCATGACGGCGGCGCAGGTACTCGGCGTCGGCCAGCAGGTGCGAATCGGGGTAGTGATCGGCGTAGTAAAACAGCCCGTGCTGGATCGGCAGCTTGGGCGCGTGGGTATGGCGGTCGCGGATCGGATCGAAGGGCGAGCGGTTGTACAGTTCGCTCATCCAGTGGTAGGCCGCAGCTGCAGTGCCCAGCCCGGCTTCGCGGGCGTAGTGGAAGACGCTGCGCTGGTTGGACAGGCGATTGACGTTGTTGTGCACGATACCGCTGTCGATCGGCGCGACGCCGGTGAGAATGCACTCGTACAGCGGGCGTGACAGTGACGGCAGTTCGCATTCCACGCGGTACAGCGCGGCGCGGTCGGCCTCGACGTAGGCGTGCAGGTGGCCCATGGCGTGGTGTGCGACCTGGTGGTTGAGTCCGTCGAGCAGGACCAGGATGACGTTGTGTTGCATGTTGGCTCCGCAGAGGAATAGGTCGGTACCGCGTCGTCCTTTTCGCGGGTAAACCCGCTCCCACAGGTATCGCGCAGGCCTGGAAGCTTGTGCTGCACCTGTGGGAGCGGGTTTACCCGTGAAAGGGCCGTGTCAGGCGCTGGAAAACCCCGCCGTCACTCCATCTCGATGATCACCTGCTCCTGCCACTTCTGCGGCAGGGCCTTGGAGGTCTTCTCCCAGGCGTCGGCGTTCTTGATCGGCTGGGCGGCCTGGTACTGCTCGTTGGGCAGCAGCTTGGCCTGCACATCGGCTGGCAGCTTCAGGTGCTCGGCGCGGATCGGGCGGGCGTGGCCGATGGCCAGGTTGGTCTGGCCGGCGTCGCTGAAGATGTATTCGCGGGCAAGCTTGGCGGCGTTCGGGTGCTTGGCGTACTTGTTGATGATGGTGGTGTAGCCGGAAATCACCGAGCCATCGGACGGGATCAGCACTTCGAAGCGCTTCGGATCGATCTGCTCGCGGTAGCTCAGGCCGTTGAAGTCCCAGACCACGCCGACTTCCACCTCACCTTTCTCGAGGGTCTGGATGGTCGGGTTGGCCAGCGACAGGCGCTTCTGCTGGGCCAGCTTGGTGAACAGTTGCAGGCCCGGCTCGATATTGCTTTCGTCGCCCTTGTAGGCGATGGCGGCGGCCAGTACACCGTTGGCAGCCTGGGCTGCGGTGCCGACGTCACCGATGGCGACCTTGTACTTGCCCTTTTCCAGGTCATGCCAGGTTTTCGGGCGTTCGTCTTCCTTGACCAGGTCCTTGTTGATGATGAAGGCGATGGTGCCGGTATAGGCCAGCGCCCAGTGACCGTCCTTGTCCTTGGCCCACTCCGGCACTTGGTCCCAGGTGCTCGGCTTGTAGGGCTGGGTCACGCCCTTGTTCACGGCGATCGGACCGAAGGCGGCACCGACGTCACCGATGTCTGCACTGGCGTTGTCTTTTTCAGCGTCGAACTTGGCGATTTCCTGGGCCGAGCTCATGTCGGTGTCGCTGTGCTTGAGGCCGTACTTCTTGGCCAGGTCATCCCAGGTGCCTTTCCAGTTGGCCCAGGCATCCGGCATGCCCACGCTGTTGACCGTGCCCTCCTTGCGGGCGGCGTCTTCCAGGGCCTTGAGGTCGGTATCGGCGGCCATGGCCGTGGTGCACAGGGCGATGGCCGAGCCCAGCAGTGACGCCATGAAGAACTTTTTCATCCGAAGCTCCTTTGGTGGGTGCCTTGCAATCGTTGTTATGAACGCTGTTGTGAATGCTGTGGTGCAGACCTTGCCGAGAACCTTTGGTCTAGGTCAGCAAACCTTGAGCCAAGGTAGGCCGGTTGCATGACAGTTTGATGTAGGACAGGCCCGTCAGCGGGGAGGCTTGGGCCCTGAAAGCAAAGCGTAGACTAGAACCCGGCCCTTTATTCACGCGGCTTGGCCCGATTCTGGCAATCGTGGTGCAAGGGCTTTGTCACAGGATCTTCATCAGCCGTGCCTAGGCTTGCTCTATTCTCCAGTTGCCCTGTTATGGGGCTGGACTAGTCCAGATAGGTAACCTTTGATGCAATCGACCCCACCGCGGGCGGTAACAGCCATCTGCCATGCGCTGCAGGAACAGATCGAACATGGCCTGCTGGCGCCGGGCGGCAAGCTGCCGGCCGAGCGCAAGCTGAGCGAGGTATTCGACACTACCCGGATCACCTTGCGTGAGGCGCTGGTGCAGCTCGAGGCCCAGGGCCTGATCTACCGCGAAGAGCGCCGCGGCTGGTTCGTCGCCCCCGAACGCCTGACCTACGACCTGATCGAGCGCAGCCACTTCCATGCGATGGTGCGCGACCAGGGGCGGGTTCCGAGCACCGAGCTGCTCTCGGCGCGCTTGCTGCCGGCTTCCGCAGCGATCTGTGCGCGCCTGCGGCTGCCGGCGTTGTCGAGTGTGGTACAGATCTGCCGTTTGCGCCGCATCGATGGGCGCGGTGTGTTGTATGCCGAGCACTACCTCAACCCACGCTATTTCCCGGGGATCCTGGCGCTGGACCTGGCACAGTCGCTGACCGAGATCTATGCCCGCGAATATGGCATCCGCTACGGGCAGGTGTGCTTCGAGATCCTGCCGACTGCGTTGCCGGTGGCGGCGGCCATGGCGCTTAGGGTGTCGGCGGGGAGCCCGGGGTTGCACATTACCCGGGTCAACAGTGACCAGCATGGGCACCTGATCGACTGCGACCTGGAGTATTGGCGGCACGATGCGATTCGTATCCAGGCGCAGGCGGGATAAGGGGCGCTTTTCGCGGGCTTGCCTGCGAAAGGGCCCTAATTGGCGGAGCCAGACTCAGCCATCGCCCCACCCCCTGCCGTCACCACCTGCACCGACAACCGTGGCGTAGCCAGGTCCAGCCCGGCTTCGTCGAGCTGGCGTTTCAATGCCAGGTTGAAGGCCCGCGACACCTCCCACTGCTTGATCGGCGCGGTCTTGAAGCGTGCCCGCAGGATCGCCGAGCCCGACTCGAAACTCTCGACTCCCTGCAGTTCCAGCGGCGACCAGATGTTGCGGCGCATCAGCGGATCATTGCGCAGCTTCTGTCCCACCTCGCGAATCAGGCTGATCGCCTTGTCGATGCTCATGCTGTGCGGGATGGCGACTCGGAAGATCGCATAGCCGAATTCACGCGAGTAGTTCTTGATGCTCTTGATCTCGCTGAACGGGATGGTGTGGACGATGCCGTCGATGTCGCGCAGGCGCACGGTGCGAATGGTCAGGCCCTCGACCGTGCCCAGGTGGCCGCCGACGTCGACATAGTCGTCGATCGCCAGGCTATCCTCGATGATGATGAACAAGCCGGTGATCAGATCGGCCACCAGCGATTGTGCACCGAAGCCGATGGCCAGGCCGATGACACCGGCACCGGCCAGCAGCGGTGTGACGTTCATGCCCATGTTGGCCAGGGCGACGATCACCGCGATGATGAAAATCGCCACGAACAGTACGTTGCGGATCAGCGGCATCATGGTCTGCGCGCGGGCGTTGGCCAGGCCTCGGCGCGAACGCACCAGTGCGTGGTGCACGGCGGTGTCGGCCAGGATCCACACCAGCCAGGCGGCGATCAGGTTGCCTGCCAGGCCCAGCAGGCGCACGCTGACATCATGGCCGTCGCCCTCGGCAAAACCGATCATCGAAAGCCCCCACACGCGCAGGCCCAGCTCGATGAACAGCAACCAGATGCCTAGGTGCACCAGGGCGTAGCCAAAGTTCTTCAGGCGTTCGGTATACACCGCCTGACGTTTGTTGGCGCGCCGAGGTTTGGCGGCGTGGCGGCGCACCAGGCCGTTGAGCACCATGCACACCACCACCAGCACGGTGCACATCAGTGACTGACGCAGGGCGGTGCTGGTGTCGCCGGCAGAGACGAAGGTGGCGAACAGCGAGATCGCCACCAGGATCAAGGCCGGGACGAACCAGAAACTGCCAAGCAGCTCGATGGTGTCGCTGAGTGTGCGCCGGGTCAGGCGCCGCGACAGGGGCTGATTGCGGATCAGGTGCGCAATCGGCCGCCTGAAACGCAGGATGAACAGGCCGGTGCACAGGGCCGCCAGCACGTTGGTCACGGTCGCTATCGCATGGGCCAGGTGTGTGCCCAGTGCAGTGGTCAGGCGTGGATCGCTCATCGCTTCACCGAAGGCGGCGAAGCTGCCGATCAGCCATAACGGACGAAACGCCTGGTGCCGCAGGATATGCAGGGCACGGTGGCGATGTGGGCCGTCGAGCAGAGAGAAGGCAATCACGCAGATCGCCGAAAAGCAGGTGCCGACCACCAGCGCATAGGCCAGGACCATGGCCAGGGATTTGCCCAGCGACGGTGGCAGGGCGAAGCTCAGGTACACGGTGAATACCAGCGCCACCAGCCAGGGCCCGAGCTTGCGCAGGGCGAATCGCACCAGATCCCAGGTCCGTGGGTGTTGGGGCAGTTCCTCGGTCAGCCCGAAGCGGATCCGTACCCGATGGCCGATCCAGTTGAAGGCGTAGGCCAACAGGCTCCACACGGCAATGACCGCAGCGAAGCCGAACAGGATCGCTGGCCACTGGTGCACGGGCACGACCAATGCTGCCAGTTCGGTCTGGGCCTGGTCGATTTCCTGCGACCAGCGCACGAAGGGGCTGGCATCGCCGCTGAACTGCTTTTCCAGGTCGTGCATGGCGTTGCCGATCAGCCCCAGTACGCCCTGTTCCACCGTGGGTTGCGACTGTTTGCTGGCATCGCGCAGTTTCTTCAGGTCGGCCAGCAACTTGGCCCGTTGCTGGTCGTTTTCCAGGCTCTTGATCACCTCGTCCAGTGACTTGTCCAGCGGCTCGGTGGCCTGGGGTTGGGCAGGCGCGCTGCTACCCAGCAAGCCGGGCAGGCCAGCGGCTTGCACCGGAGCGATGAACAGGAAGAGCAGCAGGGTCAGGCAACGGAGAAAGGCGGGCACCGGAAAATCTACCTCAGGTCGATCGATTGCCGGAGTGTAGAGGATTTCTCAGGCGAGTTTCTCGAGGATCTTCCAGCACATGATGCCAAAGATGCCGAGGGTGCCGATCCACATCATCAGTACGCCGACATTGCGCTCGCGCAGGCTGAAGCCGATGGTCAGCAGCATCAGGAAAAGGAACACCGGCACGAACAGGGAGAGGAAGGGTGACATGAACAGAATCCTTCTGTTGTCAGGGGCATGCTTGAAGCATAGCGCGTTGAGGGGCGGAGAATTCGCGGGTAAGCCCGCTCCTGCAGGAACGGTGATGCACCTGTGGGAGCGGGTTTACTCGCGAAAAGGCCTATCTGATATCAGGGCAGTTCGCGGCTGCGATAGAACGCCGTCAGCACCTTCACCAGGTGCGCCAGGTCCTGGCTGCCGCACAGCTCGCGGATCGAGTGCATGGCGAAGGTCGGCAGGCCGATGTCGACGGTACGCACGCCCAGGTGGCTGGCGGTGATCGGGCCGATGGTCGAACCACAACCCATGTCGCTACGCACCACGAAGCTCTGTACAGGTACTTCCTCGGCCATGCACAGGTGGCGGAAATAGCCGGCGGTTTCGCTGTTGGTGGCGTAGCGCTGGTTGTTGTTGACCTTGATTACCGGGCCGGAGTTGAGCTTGGGCCCATGATTGCCGTCATGCTTGTCGGCGTAGTTGGGGTGCACGCCGTGGGCGTTGTCGGCCGACACCAGCAACGAGCGCTGGATGGTGCGCACGTATTCGTCGCCATCGGGCAGCAGGCGTTGCAGGGTCTGCTCGAGCATCGGGCCGTCGGCGCCACAGGCCGAGCAGGAGCCGACCTCTTCGTGATCGGTGCATACCAGCACGCAGGTTTCGTCGCTCTCGGCGGCCAGTAGCGCCTGCAGCCCGGCATAGCACGACAGCAGGTTGTCCAGGCGCGCGCCTGCGATGAAGTCGCCATGCAGGCCGATGACCGCAGCGCTCTGGGTGTCGTAGAAACTCAGCTCATAGTCCAGCACCACGTCGGCGATCAGGCCGTGCTCGCGGGCCAGTTGTTCGGTGAGCAGGGCGCGGAAGTCGACACGCTCATCGCCGGCGACCTGGGCCAGGATAGGCGGCAGCTCGTTCTGCGGGTTGATCGGCCAGCCCTCGTTGGCGGTACGGTTGAGGTGGATGGCCAGGTTGGGAATGATGGCGATCGGCAGCTTGAAGTCGACCAGTTGGCTCTCGACCTTGCCATCGCGGCGGAAGGTGACGCGGCCAGCCAGCGACAGGTCGCGGTCGAACCAGGGGGCGAGCAGGGCACCGCCATAGACTTCGACGCCCAGTTGCAGGAAGCCCTGGCGCTGCAGTTCGGGCTGCGGCTTGACCCGCAGGCACGGGCTGTCGGTGTGCGCGCCGACCATGCGGATTCCGCCGATCAGGGGCGAATGCTTGCCCAGGCGAATGGCGATGATCGAAGAGTCGTTACGGGTGACATAGTAGCGCCCGCCGGGCACGGTGGCCCAGCTGTCACGCTCGTCCAGACGCTGGTAACCGGCGGCTTCGAGGCGCTTGGCCAGGCTGGCGGTGGCGTGGAAGGGCGTCGGGGAGGCCTTGAGGAAATCGATCAGGCCGGTATTCAGTGCTTCGCGCATAGCTCACTCCAGACAGCAGTGGCGCGAGTTTAGCGTAAATGGTCCGGGATTTGTGCGGGCCTCTTCGCGGGCAAGCCCGCTCCTACGGGCGCCACGCGATCCCTTAGAATGGCGCCGGACACTCGAACTTCAAGCGCTCCCCGGAAACCGGATGAGTAAAGCTCAGCATCGAGGCATGCAGGCACAGCCGCTCATGGGCCGCCAGTGCCTCGGGGTTGGCATACAGGCGGTCGCCCAGCAGCGGGTGCCCGATCGACAGCATGTGCACGCGCAACTGGTGCGAACGGCCGGTGATGGGCGTCAGCTCCACCCGGCAATGGTCGCCGCAGCGCTCCAGTACGCGCCAGAAGGTCAGGGCATGCTTGCCCTGCTCATGGTCGACCACATGGCGTGGCTTGGTGGGCGGGTCGTAGCGCAGCGGCAGGTCGATGCTGCCACTGTCGAGCGTCGGCTGGCCCCAGCACAGTGCGGTATAGGCTTTCTCCGTCTCGCGGTCGTGGAACTGGCGCGACAGCTCGCGGTGACTGTCGGCATCGCGGGCCAGGAGAATGATCCCGGAGGTTTCCCAGTCCAGGCGATGGACGATCAGCGCGTCGGGATAGCCGTTTTCCTGCAGGCGGGTGATCAGGCAGTCCTTGTTGTCCTCGGCACGGCCCGGCACCGACAGCAGCAGGGTCGGCTTGTTGATCACCAGGATGGCGGCGTCTTCGAAGAGGATCTGGATGTTCGACAGCGGCATGTTCAGCGGTTCTCTGTAAAGCACTGTGGGAGCGGGCTTGCCCGCGAAGAAGCCCGGTAAAAGTGCCAGGGTGATGGCGCCTGTACCGGGCTTTTCGCGGGCAAGCCCGCTCCCACAGGGGATCGCGGTGTGGCAGGGGATCCTGTCAGCGATCCGGCAAGGTGATGTTCAGTTCCAGAATCGAGCAGCTGCCCTGGTTTTCCAGCTCGATATGCACGTCATCGTTGCCGATGTTCACATACTTGCGGATCACTTCGAGCAGTTCTTTCTGCAGCGCCGGCAGGTAGTCCGGTTCGCTGCGCTGGCCGCGCTCATGCGCCACGATGATCTGTAGACGCTCTTTCGCTACCGACGCACTGGTCTGTTTCTGTCTGCCACGAAAGAAGTCAAAAAGGTTCATGGTTTATTTGCCTCCAAACAGGCGCGCGAAGAATCCTTGCTTCGGCACTTCGATGAAGCGCAGAGGCTTCTCTTTACCCAGCAGGCGGTCGACGGTATCGCTGTAGGCCTGGCCGGCGTCGCTCTGGTCGTCGAGGATGACCGGGATACCCTGGTTGGATGCCTTGAGGACCGCTTGCGACTCGGGAATGACGCCCTTGAGCTTGATCGCGAGGATCTCTTCGACGTCGGCGATGCTGAGCATTTCGCCCTTTTCCACGCGCTCGGGGTGGTAGCGGGTGATCAGCAGGTGTTCCTTGATCGGCTCTTCGCCGTTTTCGGAGCGGCGCGACTTGCTCGACAGAATGCCCAGCATGCGGTCGGAGTCACGAACCGAGGAGACTTCCGGGTTGGTCACGACGATGGCTTCGTCGGCGAAGTACATCGCCAGGTGCGCGCCTTTCTCGATACCGGCCGGGGAGTCGCAGATGACGTAGTCGAACTGCTCCTTGAGCTCCATCAGGACCTTTTCGACGCCTTCCTGGGTCAGGGCGTCCTTGTCGCGGGTCTGGCTGGCGGCCAGCACGAACAGGTTCTCAAGGCGCTTGTCCTTGATCAGGGCCTGCTGCAGGTTGGCTTCGCCGTTGACCACGTTGACGAAGTCGTACACCACGCGGCGTTCGCAGCCCATGATCAGGTCGAGGTTACGCAGGCCGACGTCGAAGTCGACGATCACAGTCTTGTGCCCGCGCAATGCGAGGCCGGTACCGATGGCGGCGCTGGTGGTGGTCTTGCCCACACCCCCCTTGCCGGAAGTAACCACGAGAATCTTGGCCAAGGTGTTTCACCCCTAAATAAACGGGACCCGAAGTCCCAGCAAATGCAAAAAAGGCAACGGTGGAAAAGTTGCTCTTAAAATGGCGGCAGTATCCGTTAAAGACGGGTGATGTTCAACACGTCGCCGACCAGGCTCACCTGCACGCCCGAACCCCACAGCGGGTCGCGGCGCAGGTCTTCGCAGACCTTGTACTGACCGGCGATGGAGACCATCTCGGCAGTCATCTGCTGACAGAAGATCCTGGCCCGGGTGTTGCCCTTGATACCGGCCAGTGCGCGGCCACGCATGGCGCCGTACACATGGATATTGCCATCGGCGAGAAGTTCCGCACCCGGGCTCACCGAGGCGGTCACCACCAGATCGCCGCCCTGAGCATAGATCTGCTGGCCGCCACGTACAGGACTGGTGATGATGCGGGTCGGGCGAACCTCGGGTTCGGCGGCCACAGCGGGTGCCGGAGCGGGCTCGACTTTCTTCACTTCCGGCTCAGGTTCCAGCGGGCGCTCGCGGGCGCCGGAGGGCGGCAGGACCGGCAGGTCGATGGCGATCGCTGCGGCGATGTCCTCGATCCGGCTGGCGCGGATCGCCAGGGTGCGCAGGCCATGGTGACGGCAGATGCGCATCAGCCCTGGCAGGTCGATGGCGCCTTCGTCGGGCGGCAGCTTGTCCAGGGCCAGCACCAGCGGTGTGTTGCTGAAGAAATTGGGGGCCTGCGCCACTTTCGCCGCCAGTTGGCGGTCGAGGGCTTCGAGGTCGTTGCGCGCCAGCTCCAGCACAGTGATGGCGAGCATGCTGCCCTTGAGCTGGAACACGGTGGCGGAGTCGGGTGTCTGGTTGAGGCTCATGGTCTGCATAGACGACTTGTTGCGAAAAAAGTGCCCTGACTTATAACGATAAGACCGATTGGCCGCAACCTGCGGCCAAAGGTTGTAGAATGCCAGGCCTTTGTCTTACCGGAAGCTTCAATGGATCGTCCGCGTTTTCGTCCCTACTTCCTCCATCCGCGTTTCTGGGGCCTGTGGCTCGGCCTGGGCCTGCTGTGGCTGGTCGTGCAGTTGCCTTACCGAGCCTTGCTGCGGCTCGGCAGCGCCCTGGGCGCCGTGATGTATCGCCTGGCCGGCGAGCGTCGGCGTATTGCCGCGCGCAATCTGGAGCTGTGTTTCCCGGCACTGTCCGGCGACGAACGGCAGCGCCTGCTGAAGGAAAACTTCGCCTCCACCGGCATCGCCTTCTTTGAAATGGCCATGAGCTGGTGGTGGCCCAAAGCCAGGCTTGCCCGCCTGGCGCACATCGAAGGTCTGGAGCACCTGCAGGCAGCCCAGCGTGACGGCCAGGGCGCCATCCTCATGGCGGTGCATTTCACCACGCTGGAGATCGGCGCTGCCCTGCTTGGGCAGGAGCACACCATCGATGGCATGTACCGCGAGCACGGCAACCCGGTGTTCGACTTCATCCAGCGGCGCGGTCGCGAGCGGCACAATCTCGACTCCCTGGCGGTGGAACGCGAGGACGTGCGAGGCATGCTCAAGCTGCTGCGCGGCGGGCGGGCGATCTGGTACGCCCCGGACCAGGACTACGGCACCAAGCAGAGCCTGTTCGTGCCGCTGTTCGGCATTCCCGCCGCGACGGTGACTGCGACCACCAAGTTCGCCCGGCTGGGCAAGGCGAGGGTGATTCCGTTCACCCAGAAACGCCTGGAAGATGGCAGCGGCTATCGTCTGGTGGTGCATGCGCCACTCGAGGACTTCCCGGGGGAGAGCGAGGAGGCCGACTGTCTGCGCATCAACCAGTGGGTCGAGAGTGTGCTGCGCGAGTGCCCCGAGCAGTACCTGTGGGCGCACCGGCGCTTCAAGTCTCGGCCCGAAGGGGCGCCGCGGCTGTACGACAAGAAGAAGCGCTGATCCGGGGTAATGGCTGCAGGCCCTTTCGCGCCCCGACTTGCCCGCGAAGGGGCCGATCCTGACAAAACCGACAAACCAGGAAGGAACCGATGGCCCCACCCCCGACCACTGGCCTGATCCTCTCCGGCGGCGGCGCCCGCGCTGCCTACCAGGTCGGCGTGCTCGCCGGCATCGCCGAGCTGCTGCCAGCTGGCGCGCCCAACCCCTTCCCGGTCATCGTCGGCACCTCCGCCGGGGCCATCAACGCCGTGACCCTGGCCAGCGGTGCCACCCGCTTTGGCGATTCGGTGCAGCGCCTGACCCGCTTCTGGCAGAACTTTCGCAGCCACCTTGTGCTGCGCAGCGACTGGCCCGGGGTCGTGCGTCAGGCCAGCCGTTTCGTCAGCCATAGCCTGCTGGGTCTGGGTCGGCAGATGCCGGTGGCGCTGCTCGACAGCAGCCCGTTGCGAGCGCTGCTCAAGGCGCATCTGGACCTGGACGGCATCCACCATGCCCTGGCCAGCGAGCAACTGCGCGCGGTGGCCGTAACCGCCTTTGGCTACGAGTCCGGCCAGGCGGTGACCTTCTATCAAGGCGGCGAAGCGATCGAGCCCTGGCTGCGGCACCGGCGTATCGGTGTGCCCACCGCGCTGAGCGTCGAGCACCTGCTGGCCAGCTCGGCCATCCCGTTGCTGTTCGCCCCGGTGCGCCTGGGTGACGAGTACTTCGGTGACGGCGCGGTGCGTCAGTCTGCGCCGATCAGCCCGGCGTTGCACCTGGGTGCCAGCCGCGTACTTGTGGTGGGGGTCAGCGGTAACCCGCAGCGCCCCGCGCCGCCGATGCACAGTGCGCGGGTGTTCAGCGGGCAGCAGCCGAGCCTGGCGCAGATCGGTGGGCACATGCTCAACAGTACCTTCATCGACAGCCTCGAGGACGATATCGAGTTGTTGCAGCGCCTGAATCACCTGAGCCACCTGATGCCTGCACATCTGGACGCCCGCCGTCTGGGCCTGGCGCCGATCGAAGTCCTGGTGGTGGCGCCCAGCCAGCCGCTGGACGAGATCGCGGCACGTCATCGGCGCGAGTTGCCAGCGGCGTTGCGCCTGTTCCTGCGCGGGCCCGGAGCGACCAGGACCAGCGGGGCCGGTGTACTCAGCTACCTGTTGTTCGAGGCGAGCTACTGCAGTGAGCTGATCGAACTGGGGCGCAGCGATGCCCTGGCCAAGCGCCGGGAATTGCAGCAGTTTCTAGGGCTGGTGGGCTGAGGCCGCAGGGCGGCCCCGCCGCACTCACTCTGAAATCTGCAACTTGCGCGCCTGGGTATAGACGTAGCGCACCTTCTCGTACTCGAACGGCGAGTTGGTCTGGCCATAGCGGAAATTGGTGGTGTAGCGCCGGTCGATCGCGCGCAGCAGGAAGATTTCCGGGTGGTCGGTACTGACCTCGGCGACGTTGAGGAAATTCGCCTCGCGCTCGCCCACGTAGTCCACAACCAGGCCCGTGGTGTCGCGCAGGTTCGAGGGTCCGAGGATCGGCAGCATGATGTACGGGCCTTCCGGAACGCCATAGAAGCCCAGGGTCTGGCCGAAATCCTCGCTCTGGCGTGGCAGCCCCATCTTGGTCGCCGGATCCCACAACCCACCCACGCCGATGAGGGTGTTGAACATCAGGCGCGCAGTGATCTCCGCCGAGCGTTTGACCTTGAGCTGCAACACACTGTTGAACAGGTTGGGCACATCCCCCAGGTTGTTGAAGAAGTTGCTCACCCCGGTGCGCACGAAGTGCGGGGTGATGTAGCGGTAGCCATCGACCGCCGGCAGGAACACCCATTGGTCGAAGCGATAGTTGAAGTGGTAGATGCGCCGGTTCATCGATTCCAGCGGGTCGTAGACGTTCAACGCGGCCAGCGTGGAGCGTTCGAACTCGCGCTGGTCGAGGCCTGGGTTGAATTTCAGCTCGCGCAGCGGGTCGAGGAAACCGTCCGACTCCACGCTCGGCGTGTCGACCACATCGGCTTCGATCACGCTGGTACGCGGTGCGGTTTCTGCTGCCAGGGCACTGGTGCTGACGAGCAGGGCGAGGGCAAGTACGAGTCTGTCAGCCACGGAAGAACTCCAGCATGGCGTCGGCATTGACGCGGTAGTTGAGGTTGCCGCAATGGCCGCCGTGTGGATAAAGGGTCAGCCGGTCGCCAAACACCTTGCGCAGGAAACCGATGTCGCCGGGGCCGAGGATCACGTCGTCGGCGTTGTGCATCACGGCGATCTTCGGGCTGTCGCGCAGGTAGTCGGCCAAGGCGTACAGGCTGACCTGGTCGATCAGTTGCAGCAGGCTGTTGCCATCGGTGCGCGCACGCCACATGGGGATCACCTGCTCGGTCAGGTAGCAGTCGAAGTCGCATTGCAGGGCACGTTTGAAGAACGGTGTGAGGCTGCTGCCTTCGGTGATCGGGAACTTCGGCGGGATGATCAGGCCGCGGCGGTTGATCAGGTCGGAGGTGAAGGCGATGTCGGCTGCCGAGAAGCGGAACGAGGTGCCGATCAGCATGGCCATCTGTTCGTTGGACAGGTGCTGGCGTGATTTCTGGAAGTCGTAGAGCAGGGCGTCATTGAGGTCGATGTAGCCCTTGTCCTGGAAGTAGCGAGTGAGTTTTTCCAGCATCAGTTCGTAGAACGTGGTGCTGCGGTCGATGCCCTTGACCTGGGTCTGCACCAGTTTGTCGAGGTTGTTGATCGAGGTGTACAGGTTCACCGGCGGGTTGAGCAGCAGCACGCGCTTGAAGTTGAAGCTGCGCCGGGTTTCGTCCAGGTGGCTGACGAACGCGGCATCCAGGGCGCCGAGGCTGTAGCCGGTGAGGTAGAACTCGCTGACCGGCAGGCGCGGGTGCTGGGCGCGTACGGCTTGCATGACCCGATACAGGTCTTCGGCATCCTCGCGGCTTACGCCCGGTGTGGCGAAGCGTGAGGCGGCGCTCATGAAGTCCCAGCTGGTGGGAGAAGACAGCTGCACCACGTGGTAGCCCGCCTGGTAGAACAGTTTTTTCAGGTATTCGGCGATGGTGCTGCTGTAGGGCGCGCCGGTGCCTGCGATGATGAACACCAGGGGCGCTTCGTGGTCCTGGCGTGCCAGGCGGTAGCGGAGTTTTTTCACCGGCCAGAAGTTGTCCGGCAGGGTGAATTCGCGCTCCGGGCGCAGGTTCAAGCTGTAGTCGGACTGGTTGATATCGTCGTCGCTGGGCAGCGTCGGGCGCTGGTCGGGCGGCGTAGTGGCAATGGTCGCCTCGAACGGATTGGTCAAGGGATAGCCGTAGGTGGCGGGGTCTATGTCCCGCGCGGAAGCGGCCGCAGCCAGAAACAGGCCGCACAGCAGGCCGACGAGGCGCAACGGTCGAAGCATGGAGAGTCCCCCGGGAGAACGGCAAGGCAATGTGGAGCTAGGACCATCGCGCCCAAGGCAAAGTTGCCTTGTGCGCTGTCCTTTATTGTTGCGGATGTTGCCGCGAAGTTGGCCGCTGCGGCAATGACCGCTTTCTCGACATTAGCCGAACCGAGCCATTTTGCCTTGCGCGGCAAGCCTGGGGGATTATCCTGAGCGCCGGTTACATTTTCTGGAGCTGTACATGATTCGTTCGTGGCCTGTCGTTGCCTTGCTGCTGTTTTTGCCGTTGTGGCTGGCGGCCAGTTATGGCGTGCGTTTCGGCCTGATGGAAGACGGGCAGTGGGTAGGCCTGTGCGCGGTGCCTGGCGAGCACTGGCAGTGCCAGGCGCGGTCGCTGCTGGGGTTGTGGATTCACTTCCAGGTGATCGGCTGGGTGGCGTTGGGGCTGGCCTTGCTGTGCCAGGTGCTGCCGGGACGGCTTGGTTGGTGGGGGGCGGTGCTGGCGCTGGTGGCTGGGGTGCCGGCGCTGGTGTTGTACACGGCCAGTCTGGCGGTGTTTGCGGTGGTTCTGGCGGGGTTGAGGTTGGTCAGGGTTTCCAGCTAGCAGGTTTTTGCGGGTGTTCTTTTCGCAGGCAAGCCCGCGGAAAGAACACCGCCGTCTCAAGCCCTGCGCAAACTGCGCCAAAGGGCAGCGACCATCAGCACACTGACCGCCAACCAGGCCCAGGCCTGATGGTTGTGCAGCCCTTCCTGATACAACTGCGGCGCAATCCCCGCGCCGATGATGAACGCCAGCAGCGCCACCTCAGCCCTGCGCGCCGCAACCGGCCGCAGCAGGTACACCAGGGCCGGCAGCAGCAGCGCTGCACTGGGGAAGCTGCGATAGCGCGGGTCGAAGACCATTGCCAGCATGCTCACCGCCGCTGCGAACCCCGCTGCCAGCAGCCACCAGCCTGCTCGAGCCTCGAGCCAGACGAACAACCGCTCGCGCCAGCCTTCGCGTCGGGCCAGGGCCAGCGCGGCATGGGCCAGTACCAGCAGGTTCAGGCCTGCCAGCCCTGCCGCCCACAGCCACTCGGCGGCAAAGCGTGCATTGGTGCGCATCAGCTCGCCCCACAGCCCCAGGCTGCCCGCGCCGACTGCCGCCAGCAGCGGCAGCAGCAATGCCGCACGGGCATGCGCCGGGCGCCCGGCCAGCCCCAGGGTCGCCAACACCAGCAAGGTGCTGACCAGCCACCACTGTGGCCACAGTGGCAGGTTGCTGACGGGCCCTTCGAGCACGCCTTTGTCCTGCCGATCAGCGTCGTACAGCCCCCAGTAACCGCCCACGGCGCCTTCGCTGGCGCGTTTCCAGGGCTGGTCGAACGCTTCGATCAGGTTGTAGCGCCAGCCGTTGGCCTCGGCCATCGCGACGAAGCCACGAATGAAGCGCGCCTCGTTGACCCGGCTTGGTTCTGCGGTCTCGCGTTGCCGGCCTTCGCTGGGCCAGCCGGTCTCGCCGATCATGACGTCCTTGGGCGCAAAGCGATTGCCGAACACCTGGCGCACCTCGGCGACATGCGCGAGGGCCTCCTCGATCCCGCGTGGATCGTCCTCCCAGTAGGGCAGCAGGTGGATGGTCAGGAAGTCCACCGCCGGCGCCACTTCCGGGTGCTGGAGCCAGAACTCCCAGACATCGGCGTAAGTGACCGGGACCGTCACCTGGCGTTTCACCCGGGTGATCAGTTCGGCCAGGCGTTGGCCTGTGACTTCCTTGCGCAGCAGCGCTTCGTTGCCGACGATCACTGCGCTGACCACGTCCGGGTTGGCGTTGGCCGCATCGATCAGCAGCGCGACCTCCTTGTCGGTATCCACCGGGTTGGCGTTGACCCAGGCACCGAGCATCACCTTCAGGCCGTGCTTGCGCGCCAGCGCCGGAATCGCCTCCAGCCCGGTCATCGAATAGGTGCGGATGCACTGGAAACGCTCGGCCAGCAATGCCAGGTCGGCGTCCATGCGCGCAGGGCGCAGGCGAAACGGCTGGTCGAAGGGTGATTGGTCCTTGTCGAAGGGGGTGTAGGAAGCGCACTGCAACTTGTGCGTCGGGCTGGCCGCATCGGGCAGGTGCACCGGCTTGCCCAGTCCATACCAGAGTGCACCGAGACCGAGCACGGCGAACAGGCAGGTGATCAGGTAGAGGAGGGTGGTGCGGGGCGTGCTTGGCATCGAGCGGTCCATCGTCTGGCGCGGGTCATCGGTTCAGAGTCGCTGATAGTAGCCCGGCGCCAACAGTTTGGCATGCAAGGATCGCGCAGAACCCTGCGCGTGGATGACGCTAATGGCCAAGTGCTGTCGCTTATCGTTGGGTAAAGGTCGCTGACGGAGCAGGTCGCACTGTGTTGCAGGTTGATGATGCAATCTCCAAGACCTGACGAGGGGATGCTTTGATGGCGACTACTACAAGAATGCGACGTTTCCTGGGCGTGACTGGCGCCCTGGTCTTGACCATGGGTGCTGCACAGGCCATGGCCAAGGAAGTAAGCATCGGTTACGTGGACGGTTGGGCCGATAGTGTCGCGACCACCAACGTGGCTGCCGAAGTGATCAAGCAGAAACTTGGCTACGACGTGAAGCTGCAGGCGGTGGCCACCGGTATCATGTGGCAGGGGGTGGCGACCGGCAAGCTCGACGCCATGCTCTCGGCCTGGCTGCCGGTGACCCACGGCGAGTACTGGAGCAAGAACAAGGATAACGTGGTCGACTTCGGCCCGAACTTCAAGGATGCCAAGATCGGCCTGATCGTGCCTGAGTACGTCAAGGCCAACAGCATTGCCGATCTCAAGACCGATAGCAGCTTCAAGCAGAAGATCGTGGGTATCGACGCAGGCTCCGGGGTGATGCTCAAGACCGAGCAGGCGATCAAGGACTATGACCTCACCGGCTACAAGCTGACGGCAAGTTCGGGCGCAGCGATGACGGCGGAACTTGGCCGCTCCTATGCCAAGCAGCAGTCGATCGCGGTGACCGGCTGGGTGCCGCACTGGATGTTCGCCAAATGGAAGCTCAAGTTCCTCGAAGATCCGAAAGGCGTCTATGGCGCGGCGGAAACCGTCAACAGTATTGGCAGCAAGGAGTTGGCGAGCAAGGCGCCGGAAGTGGCCGAGTTCCTCAAGAAGTTCCAGTGGCAGTCCAAGGACGAGATTGGCGAGGTGATGCTGGCCATTCAGGAGGGCGCCAAGCCTGAAGCGGCGGCCAAGGACTGGGTGGCCAAGCATCCGGAGCGGGTCAAGGAGTGGACGGGTAAATAACCGATAGGGTCTTTATGAAAAGCCTTGAGACGAAGGTCAGGCAAGGCGAAAACAGCCGAGGAAGCGGAGTTTACGGGTTGTAAATGAGCATTCCGAGGCTGTTTTCAACGCAGCATCACCGAGTATCAAGGTTTTTCATACAGAGCCTAGGGCCAGTGGGTACTTTTCGCGGGTAAACCCGCTCCCACAAAGTGCGCATTGGCCCTGACTTTGTTACCCAAACGGTAAAAGACTGTTGCATCTAAGACTAAGGTCGTCTGGTTGGCGTCCACCGGCAGCATAAAGTTAAGGCGGGTTCTCCCCTTACTGTGTTGCTGCTAGGACAAAAACAATGAACGACAGCATCTACCGATCGATACAAGAAAGTCCGCGCTTCAAGGAGCTGGTCACCAAACGTGAACGTTTCGCCTGGCTCCTTTCGGCGATCATGCTCGGCCTCTACTGCGGCTTCATCCTGCTCATCGCCTATGGCCCGCAGATTCTCGGCGCCAAGCTCAGCCCCGGCTCGTCCATCACCTGGGGCATTCCCCTGGGGGTAGGCCTGATCCTCTCGGCCTTCGTCCTCACCGCCATCTACGTGCGTCGTGCCAACGGTGAATTCGATGAGCTGAACAAGGCGATCCTGAAGGAGGCGCAGCAATGATTCGACACGCCAAAACCCTGGCCGTACTGGCCTGCGGTGCCTTTGCACCCGCCGTGTGGGCTGCCGATGCAATCAGCGGCGCGGTGCAGAAACAGCCGTTGAACATGTCGGCGATCATCATGTTCCTGGCCTTTGTCTGCTTCACCCTGGGGATCACCTACTGGGCCTCCAAGCGCAACAAGTCGGCGTCGGATTACTACGCGGCGGGCGGGCGCATCACCGGTTTCCAGAACGGCCTGGCAATTGCCGGTGACTACATGTCGGCGGCCTCTTTCCTGGGGATTTCCGCCCTGGTGTTCACCTCCGGCTACGATGGCCTGATCTACTCGATCGGTTTCCTTGTCGGCTGGCC
This sequence comes from Pseudomonas sp. RW3S2, assembly GCF_014268955.1. Lineage (NCBI taxonomy): Bacteria > Pseudomonadati > Pseudomonadota > Gammaproteobacteria > Pseudomonadales > Pseudomonadaceae > Pseudomonas > Pseudomonas sp. RW3S2. Next base: position 451,640 of record NZ_JABWRM010000001.1, read on the forward strand.
GATCATCCTGTTCCTGATCGCCGAGCGCCTGCGCAACCTGGGCAAGTACACCTTCGCCGACGTCGCCTCCTATCGCCTCGGTCAGAAAGAGATCCGCACCCTGTCGGCCTCGGGCTCGCTGGTGGTGGTGGCCTTCTACCTGATCGCGCAGATGGTCGGTGCCGGCAAGTTGATCGAGCTGCTGTTCGGCCTGGACTATCACGTCGCGGTGATCCTGGTCGGCATCCTGATGTGCCTGTACGTGCTGTTCGGTGGCATGCTGGCCACGACCTGGGTGCAGATCATCAAGGCCGTGCTGCTGCTCTCCGGTGCCAGCTTCATGGCGCTGATGGTGATGAAGCACGTGGGCTTCGACTTCAACACCCTGTTCTCCGAGGCCATCAAGGTACATGCCAAGGGCGAAGCGATCATGAGCCCGGGCGGCCTGGTCAAGGACCCGATCTCGGCCTTCTCGCTGGGCCTGGCGCTGATGTTCGGCACCGCGGGCCTGCCGCACATCCTGATGCGCTTCTTCACCGTCAGCGACGCCAAGGAAGCGCGCAAGAGCGTGCTGTATGCCACCGGTTTCATCGGTTACTTCTACATCCTGACCTTCATCATCGGCTTCGGCGCCATCCTGCTGGTCAGCACCAACCCCGACTTCAAGGACGCCGCTGGCGCCCTGCTGGGCGGTAACAACATGGCGGCGGTGCACCTGGCCGATGCCGTGGGTGGCAGTATCTTCCTCGGCTTCATCTCGGCGGTGGCCTTCGCCACCATCCTCGCCGTGGTGGCCGGCCTCACCCTGGCAGGCGCTTCGGCGGTTTCCCACGACCTGTACGCCAGCGTCTGGCGCAAGGGCAAGGCCAACGACAAGGACGAGATCCGCGTGTCGAAGATCACCACCGTCGCCCTGGGCGTCCTGGCGATCGGCCTGGGTATCTTGTTCGAGAAGCAGAACATCGCCTTCATGGTCGGCCTGGCCTTCTCCATCGCCGCAAGCTGCAACTTCCCGGTACTGCTGCTCTCGATGTACTGGAAGAAGCTGACCACCCGCGGCGCCATGATCGGCGGCTGGATGGGCCTGATCAGCGCGGTTGGCCTGATGATCCTCGGCCCGACCATCTGGGTGCAGATCCTCGGTCACGAAAAAGCCATCTATCCGTACGAGTACCCGGCGCTGTTCTCCATGATCATCGCCTTCGCGGGTATCTGGTTCTTCTCGGTCACCGACAAGTCCAAGGCTGCCGATGACGAACGTGCACTGTTCTACCCGCAGTTCGTTCGCTCGCAGACCGGCCTGGGTGCCAGTGGTGCGGTTTCCCACTGATCGTTGATGCCGAGTACGACGCCCCGCCTGCCGGGGCGTCGTCGTTTCTGGCTGATGGCATTTTCCTATCCCTGGGAAATTTCCCAAGCTCGCTGGGAAGGGTCTGAGTTAATGCGTCGATTACTCCGCGAATAATGGGCCAGGTGACGCAGTCAAGCGTTATTCCGCCTCATTACTTCAAGGAGATTTCCTCATGAAACGTCTGTTCATGACCCTGCCCCTCGCGCTGTTCACCGCCGCATCGGCATATGCCGTCGACCCTATCGAAAAGCAGGTCCAGGTCACCGCGCAGGTGCCTACCGATGCCTTCTTCGTCGAGCCGGTGGGCGGCAACTGGATGAACGACCCGCAGGAACTGGCCTGGAACTCGTTCCGCAGCGAACTGCAGCCGATCCGCAAGCAGTTGCAGGTCAAGAGCACCGTCGGCCCGATCACCGCCTACCTGGTGTCGCCGGCGGCGGTCAGCGACGGGGTGAACAGCATCGGCCTGGATGTGTCGGTGGCCGGCACCACGCTCAGCACCACCTCCACCGAAGTCATCAGCGCGGCCCAGGCGGCGCCGGGTGCGGTGGTCGGTTTCGAGATCGCGGCTCAAGCCGCGCCAGCCGGCGGCTATGTGCCCGGCAGCTACCAGGGGCTGGTGAGCATGATGTTCGAAACCGCCATCCCCTGATTCGCCCACTCCCTGCTTCCCATTGCCCGTTGCCGCCTCTGTCTGCTGCTTGTCAGGGCCGGGCGGGCATTGCCTGCCATGATGCCTATGTCAATCTTTCAGCCTATCCCTGTCGCGCTCCGCCATTGCCTGCTCGTGGGCGCCTGCATCGCCTTGATGCCCCGGGTCGGCCTTGCTGCCACTGCGACCCTGGGGCGGGTCGAGGGTTTGCCCCGCGAGTTCGAGGGGCATTTCTTCGATGTGCCGCTGGCGGTGCGGGTGGACCTGGACGGCCGCTACCTGGGTGACGCCCTGGTGGTACTGGGGCGTGACGAGCAGGTGCAACTGCTCGAGTTCACCGAGACCGACGAGAGCCGCGAGCCCGAAAGCCTGCGCCAACGCTGGCAGGAGCGTCTGGCACGACCGCGACCGCTGGGCGATTGTCTGCAGGATTGTCCCGACGGGCTTCAGGCCGTGCACTACAGCCTGGTCAACTCGCAGTTGTCTTTGCTCACCCTGCAGGCCGAAAGCGCCGGGCAGGCACCTCGCTTTCATCGACCGCCAGAGCAGGGAAGTAAAGGCCTGCTGCTGCGCAATCAGCTCAATCTGGTCGGTGATGGACGCGGCGGCACGGGGCGCTTTGCATTACAAGGCCAGGGCAGCATCGGCCACTGGACCGCCCTGGCCGACGGACAACTCGACCGTGGCAGCGAGGCCGACGCCTCGACCCGCTATCACGTCGAGCAGCTGTATGCCGAACGCCTGGTCGAAGATCACTTCTACCGGCTCGGCTACTTCACCCCCAGCGCCCAGGGCCTGACGCGCCAGCCAAGGCTGAACGGGGCCAGCGCCGACACCACGCTGGGGGTGATGTTCGGCAGCAGCGATGGGTTGATCCTGGACACCGGCATGCCCAGCGCCACCCCGATCTACGTCACCCCTGACCGGCCGGCGATCGTCGAGATCTACCGCAACGGTGTGCTGATCAACAGCCAGCCTGTGCAGCCTGGCTTGCAGACCCTGGACACTCGTGTGCTGCCCGGTGGCATCTACGAGGTCGAGGTGCGTCTGGTCGAGGATGGCCAGGTCACCTCGCGCGACCAGGCATTCATCTACAAACCCAGCAACTGGAGCAGCCGCGGCGGACGTTGGCGCTACAACGTCTACCTGGGACGACAGAGCAGCGTGCTGAGCAACTGGTCACGCGAGCATGACGACAGCCTCAGTGGCGGCGTCCTGGCCAACTACCTCTTGCATCCACGCGCAGTGGTGGGGGTTTCCGTGCAGCAGATCGATGAGCAGCAGCAGTTCGGCACCTCGCTGGACTGGGATGTGCACGAGCGCTTCAAGCTGTATGGCAACCTCTATCAGGCCCGGGGCTATGGCAACGGCTACGACCTGCAGGCCGTCGGCAACTTCGAGCGCACCTCCCTGGTGGCCAGCCACAGCCGCTCCTGGCTCGCCCCCGAGACGACCACCCAGCGCCCTCATGCGGCGCAGTCGACCCGGCAGACCTCGGTGTCGCTGAGCCAGCGCCTGGACCCGCGCCACACTGCCAACCTGCGGCTGTCGCACAGCCGCGGAGGCAGCGAGGGCGTGGGCTTGGACCTGGGGTGGTCGTACTACGGGCGGCTGTTCGGTTCCGATGCCAACTGGCGGCTGTCGGTGTTCGACCGTCCCGGTACGCTGGCCACCGGCGAGTCACGCAGCCGCGGGGTCAACCTGGCCTTGAGCATGAGCCTGGGAGGCGGCAAGGGGCGGCGTTTGTCGGCGACCGTCGGCACCCGCACGTCTCGCGACGGCGGGCGCGACGTCAACACCTTGCTGGCCTACCAGCAAGACCTCGAGCTCGGGCCGCTGCGCAGTGTCGGTGCAACGATGAGTGCCGACCGCTATGGCGTGGGGCTCGGCGGCGATACCCAGTTCGAAAGTGAGGTGATGCATGGCGATGCCTACGTGCAGCAATCCTCCTACAACGGCGAGTTCAGTGGTGGGGTGAACCTGGAGAGCCTGCTCGCGCTTGGGGGCGGCAAAGTCGCCCTGAGCGGCCAGTACCTGCCGCATCAGGCGGGCCTGATCGTCGACGTCGACAGTGACTTGCCCGACCTGAAACTGCACGCCGACGACCCCAATGGCACCACGTCACTCCTGCGCCCCGGGCGTAACGTGATACCGGTCGCGGCCTACAAGCCTGGCAGCGTGCAGTTCGATTTCGACGGTGTCGACGCGACGGCGGCGCTGATCCAGCCCGCCAGCCTGGATTACCACCTCAACCGAGGGGGTATCGCTTATCGCCAGTTGCGGGTGATGCGCACGGTCATGGTGCTGGGGCGGTTGTTCGACGACAAGGGCCAGCCTTTGCGTGGCGCGCAGGTGATCAATGACGCCAGCCGCAGTGTCACCGAAGTCGATGGTTTCTTCGCTGTGGAAATGAGCGAGTCGACACCGACCCTCGAAGTGCGTCTCAAGGGGGCCGCGGTCTGTCTGCTGGCGCTGGACACCTCGCGGCTGGTACGTGAAGGCGACGTATTGCTGGCTGGCGACCAGCAGTGCCGGCGTGGCGAGCTGGCAGGCGAGAGCAGGGCGGGCATGGATACAGGCAGTTGAAGGGAAGAGCAGTTTTTCCTGCTTTTTGTAGGAGGTTTCTCATCACGTTTTGGGAAGTGTCGTTCGCATCGCTGCATGGCCACGTGATCGACGCCCCCCTAATATCCTATTGAATATATGGAGATTTATCGCATGGGTATCCGTAGCCTGATGGCCCTGCTGCTGGCGCTGCCGCTGTCACTTCACGCGGCCCCCGAACTGAATATCGGTGGCCTCTACGACTACCTCGAAGGTGATCGCAGCACCCTGCTGAAACGGGTGCGCAATGGTGGCGATACCACCGCCTTCGTCAAGATCAGCGTTGTGGAGCTGGTGTACGACGCCGACGGTCAAGCCCGTGAAGTCGCGACCGATGGATTGGCGCTCGAGCAGCGAGGGCTGGTGGTCAGCCCCGCGCGGCTGATCGTGCCGGCTGGTGGAATGCAGGCTGTGCGCCTGCTCTATCGCGGCCCGCGAGACCAGGAGCGCTATTACCGCCTGCGCTTTTTACCGGTGCTGCCTGAGCGCGGCGATGACTTTGCCGTCGATGAACAACAGGCGCGCAGCTACCGTGAGCACTTGCAGGCCGGGGTCAACCTGCTGGCCGGTTACGGCTCGCTGCTGTTCGTACGTCCGCAGCAGCCACGCTTCGATACCCGGATCCGCCGCCAGGGTGGTCAACTGGAGGTGACCAACGCCGGCAACGCCAGTGTGGTCCTGGACCGTTTCCGTCAATGCCACGCGTCGGCGCAGACCTGTGACGCGGCCACCAAGCATCACTTGTTGCCGGGGCGCAGCCGACAATTCAATGGCCATGTGGAAAAGGAACATCGCTTCGACCTGCATGAAGGGGCCGAACGCCGCGATGTCGTGGTGGAAGGATGAGCCGCCTTGCAGGACGCGGTCGCCTTGCGCATGTCGGTGGCACCTGGCTATGGCTCATGCTGCTCGTCGCACCGGTGGCCCCTGCCCTGGAGGTGACCTTGACTGCAAAATACCAGGGCGGTGGGTCGGGACGGTTCGAGAATACTACGCCGCCTGGAGGGCTCTGCCAGAGCTGGGGTTCGACTTGCCGTAACCAGATGACCGTCACCCTGCCTATCACCTATACCAAGACCACGATCCGGACAGCTTCGGATGTGCGCGATACCTTTTTCGTCAAGGTTCCTGCTCGACGGGAGATCGAGGTGCGCTCGGACGACGGGCTCGAATCCCGGCGCATGGTGTTCGAATGGACCGCGCTCAGCCAGCGCGTGCTCGGCGCGAATCTCAATCGACATACGCTTTATCAGGCCACGCCGGAAGGCGGCTGCAGCAGTATCGGCAGCGTATCGCAGTTCCGTCCGGCCCTCGTCTCCTACCTCTGGCGCATCGGCGATCCGATCTCGCCGGGTGCCTGCACTGCAGATGGTGGTTACGCTGCTGCGGGCTTCAGCCAGAACCTCGACGTACAGGAAACCAGCGTCGCCTTCCAACTCGACCTGCCACCGCCTTACCGCCTGCGTTCTGGCACCTATCGAGGCTCCACCACCTACCGCATCGGCCCGGGCATGGACTTCGACTTCGGAAATGGGGTATCGGCGCTCAGCGGCGATACCCTGACCGTCAATTTCGAACTGGATGTGCAGCATGCCTTCGTGTTCGAGTTTCCCCCAGGCTCCGACCGTGCCGTGCTCGAGCCCCGGGGCGGCTGGCAGGCATGGCTGGGCGGTGGTCGGGTTCCACAGCGGCTTTATCGCGACCTGCCTTTTCGGGTGTGGTCGACCGGCCCGTTCAAGGTCTACAAGCTGTGCCAGTACGACAGTGGTACGCAGTGCGCGATCCGAGATGCCGCCAGCCATCAGGCCGACCTGGGAGTGGCACTCAGCCTGCCTGGCCGGATCCAGCATGGGGGCGGCGCGGTGCAGCGACTGCCGCTACCCACGGGGCGCGCCATGGCAGTGCAGTTCGAATCGGTACAGCCGGTGGCGAACCGCCCCGGGCAGTTGCACTTCGCCATCGAATCCGATCAGGTACGCGGCATGCTGGCCAATGCCGGAAGCACCTACACTGGCCTGGTTACCGTCGTTTTCGATGCCGAGTTGTAGTCCATGGACATGACGAGCGAGGAACGAGCATGAGCAGGGTACTGGTGGTCGACGACCACCCTTTCATCCGCTCGACCGTGTGCATGCTGTTGCGCCAGGAACGGCTGGAGGTCGTCGGGCAGGCGGACAATGGTATCGATGCACTGCGGTTGATGCGTCAGGAACCGGTGGACCTGGTGATCCTGGACATCACCATGCCGGGCCTGGATGGCCTGGAGGTGATCGCCCGGATGCGCAGCCTGGAGCACCCGGCCAAGTCGCTGATCCTCACCTCTCAACTGGCCGAGGCCTATTCGCTGCGTTGCATGCAGGCCGGCGCTGCGGGCTACGTGTCCAAGACCGATGATCTTGGCGAACTGAACAAGGCGGTGCGCGCGGTGCTTTCCGGTTACACCTACTTTCCGCAGGTGACGCTCAGCTCGGTGCACCGGCAGGATCTCAAGGCCAGCGAGGCACAGTGCATCGCCAGCCTCACCGACCGTGAACTGATGGTTCTGCAGCAGTTGGCCAGGGGCTTGAGCAACAAGGCAATTGGCGATGCGATGTTGCTGAGCAACAAGACCATCAGCACCTACAAGAGCCGTCTGCTGGAAAAGCTGCGGGTCCGTTCGCTCATCGATCTCGCGGATTTCGCCCGCCGCAACCTGCTGATCTAGAGCTGTCCAGTGCTCGGGCGAGCCCTGTCGCTGGCGCTGCTGTTGTGCCTGATCGCCCCGCCGGTGGCGGCTGCCACCCAGTTGCATTCGTGGGTTGTCCTGGAGGGGCCGACCATCGAGCCGACGCAAGACGCCCTGCGCTGGTTGTGGGAGCGAGGTCGGTTGCGCCTGGGTATCGTCGAACGACACGATCCCCCTTTCGACCTGCTGGGCACTGGCCAGACCTATGAGGGTATCACTGCCGACTACGCCAGCCTGGTGGCGGCGCGTTTGCGCCTGCCGGTCGAGGTGCAGGTGTTTGCCTCGCAGGATGAAGCCTTTGCAGCGTTGCGTGATGCACGCGTCGACCTGGTCGGCTCGGTGACTGCGCGCCAGGCCCAGGATGCGGGGCTGCGCTTGTCGCACCCCTATGCCGAGGATCGGCCCATGCTGATGGCGGCTCGGCCGACCAGCGTACCTGGTCCAGGGCATGAGCCCGGTATGCGCCTGGCCATGGTTGAAGGTTATCGCCCACTGGAGCAGGTTCTGGCGGTCTACCCGCTGGCGCAGGTCCAGTGGCATGCCTCGCCGTTCAGTGCCATGGCCGCGCTGGTACTGGGCCAGGCCGATGTGTACATCGGGGATGGCCTCAAAGGGCGCTACCTGCTGGGGCGCAGTCAGCTGTTCGGGGTCGAGGCGGTCGGTCACGCAGACCTGGATTCACAAGCGATCGGTTTTGCCATGCTCGACTCGACCGGACCGCTGGCGGCCCTGGTCGATGACGCCCTCGCCAGCCTTGGCGAGCCCCAGCATGAGCAGATCCGCCGACGCTGGAGCCCTTTGGTAATGGCGGCCTACGATCCTGAGGCCTTGCAGTTGAGCACTTCCGAGCAGCGCTGGATCGCTGACAATCCTGTGGTCAAGGTGGTGCTGGACGAACAGTTGCTACCCCTGAGCTATCGCGATGCCAAGACGGGGCTGCAGGGGCTTAGCCTGGACATCCTGCAATGGGTCAGCCAGCGCACCGGGTTGCGTTTCGAGGTGCAGGGCACAGGCACTATCGAGCAGATGATCGAGTGGGTACGTCAAGGGCGTGCGCAGGTAATTGCCGGTTTGCCCTACAGCCCGCAACGGGCCCGCGAGCTGAGCTTCAGTCGGGCTTACCTGAGTGCGTCAAGGGTGCTGGTGACACGTGAAGACGCCCCCGGCCCCGCGAGCCTGGCCGGGCTGGAGGGGCACCGACTTGGCGTGATCCTGGGCAGTGCCGTGCCGGACCTCCTGGCCCAGCGCTACCCGCGTATCCGCTTGCAAGCCTATGACGGGGCGCTGGAGGCCCTGCACGCGGTCGCCCGTGGTCAGGTGAGCGCGGCGGTACTGACCTACGACGATGCGCGTCCGATGATCGCCCGTTGGTATCCGGGGCGCTTGAAGATCGCGGCCAGCGTATCCTTGCCGCCTGCTCACTTTGCGCTGGCCACGGCGCGCGGCGAGCAGGAGTTGCAGAGCATCCTGAACAAGGCTCTGCTCAGCCTCTCCCCACAGGAAACCGATGCCCTGGTGCGCCGCTGGCGCAACCCGCTGATCGTGGGGGACGGGGTCTGGTCACGCTATCGTGGCAAGATCCTGGGAGGCTTCGCGGCGGCCTTGGGCCTGCTGTTGCTGGCGCTGGTATGGATCCGTTACCTGCGCCGTCTGCAGCGAGAGGCGGCACGGGCGCGCCGCGAGGCTGAGGCGGCGAACCAGGCCAAGACGGATTTTCTCACCACCATGAGCCATGAAATCCGCACCCCGCTGCACGCCGTGCTGGGCATGCTTGAACTGGCCCAGCGCAAGGCGGGCCAAGGTGTCCTCGACCGCATGGCCATCGAGGTGGCCACCGATGCCGCACGCGGCCTGCTTGAGCTGGTCGGTGACATTCTCGATGTCAGCCGGATCGAAGCCGGACGTTTGCAACTGGCGCCGCAGCGGGTCGTGCTGGGTGAGCAGGTGGCCAGCGTGGTTCAGTTGTTCGAAGAGCAGGCGCGGGCCAAGGGGCTGGTGTTGGAGCTGGACATGCGCGTTGCACAGGCGTGCGAGGTCATGCTCGACCCTCTGCGCTTCAAGCAGATCCTCGCCAACGTCCTGAGCAATGCGATCAAGTTCACTGGGGAGGGCCATGTCCGGGTTGATTTGCAGGCGCGTGCGCAGGGGGCCAGGCTGACGGTCGAGCTGGTCGTGGAGGATACCGGGATCGGCATTGCCGCCGATGAATTGGCAGTTCTTGGCCAGCTCTTTCGCCAGGCCAGCAACCAGCGGCAATCGCCACGGCAGAGCGCCGGGCTGGGTCTGGCCATCAGTCGCAGCCTGTGCCAGATGATGGGGGGGCACCTGAGGCTGGACAGTGTGCTGGGGCAGGGAACACGCGTGTGCATCCACCTTGAGCTGCCCTTGCTGACCGCGCAGGAAGCCCGTGAGGGGCCGACCGCGCCCACAGCCATGGCGCACTTCGCCAGATTGCGGGTGCTGGTGGTCGATGACTATCCGGCCAACCGTCTGCTGCTGGCGCAGCAGCTCGATTACCTCGGCCATCAGGCCCGCGTCGCCGAAGATGGCACGCAGGCCTTGCGCTTGTGGCTCAAGGAGCATTTCGATGTGGTGATCAGCGATTGCAGCATGCCACGCCTCGGTGGGCAGGCGCTGGCGCGGGCAATCCGCGAACATGAGCGGCGCAGCGAGCGTCCGCGCTGTCGGGTCATCGGGCTCACGGCCAGCGCCCTGGCCGATGAGCGAAACCGCTGCCGGGCGGCGGGCATGGACGCTTGCCTGTTCAAACCGCTGGGGCTGCAAGACCTGGAGCGGGTGCTGACGGCCTGTCGTCCACCCTCGCGAGCGACCGCATGCGGGCAACCGATCCTGGACATGGCCCATTTGACGCGTCTGGTGGGCAAGGATCAGGCTGCGCTCAATGCCTTGCTGGCCGATTTGCGCAGTAGCAATCGCAGCGACCTCGAGCGTCTGCAGGCGTTCAGGCACCAGCCGCGGGCGCTTGCGCAACTGGCCCATCGGGTCAAGGGCGCTGCGCGCATCGTGCGCGCCCGCACCTTGGTGACGTTGTGCGAACGCCTCGAACGGACCTGCGCCGAGCCGTCCCCTGCACCGGTGAAATTGGGCGCAGATGTGCGCGCCTTGCGCACAGCGATGCAGCAACTGGATCGCCAGCTCGAGCGCCACGCCGCCGCTGGCGGCATGGCGGTGGCGTCATATCATCCCGAGCAGCAACAGCACCAGCAGCACCACCAGTACAGCGCCGACGATGCCGGACGGGCCATAGCCCCAACTGCGCGAATGGGGGAAGACCGGTAAGCCACCGATCAGCAGCAGGATCAGAATGATGATGAGGATCGTGGTCATGGGCGAAGTCCTTGCGTGATTGAGGGGCAAGGGCCTGGAACTGCTGGCCTCTTGTAGATTCGGACTGGTGCCGCTTGGGAAAGATTCCATTGGTGTGCGGCTTCTTCGCAGGATCGATACTGACCAATGGGTCATGCCCATCCATTCACTATCCTGATGGACCCTGCCTGGCTGGCCGACGTTGATTAGACTCGGTTGCAATTCAGTCGTCACAAGGCCCGTCACCATGCAAAACCGCATCATGATCACAGGCGCAGGTTCCGGCCTGGGACGCGAGATCGCCCTGCGCTGGGCTCGAGAGGGTTGGCGCCTGGCGCTGGCCGATGTCAGCGATGCAGGCCTGCGCGAAACCCTGGAGCTGGTACGTGCCGCAGGCGGCAGTGGTTTCGTGCAGCGTTGCGACGTGCGTGACTACAGCCAGCTCACCGCCCTGGCCCAAGCTTGCGAGGAGCAATTCGGCGGCATCGATGTGATCGTCAATAACGCAGGCGTCGCCTCGGGCGGGTTTTTCGCCGAGCTGTCGCTCGAGGATTGGGACTGGCAGATCGCAGTCAACCTGATGGGCGTGGTCAAGGGCTGCAAGGCGTTTCTGCCACTGCTCGAGCGCAGCAAGGGGCGCATCATCAACATCGCCTCGATGGCGGCGTTGATGCAAGGGCCGGGGATGAGCAACTACAACGTCGCCAAGGCCGGAGTGCTGGCGCTGTCGGAAAGCCTGCTGGTGGAGTTGCGCCAGCTAGAGGTGGGGGTGCATGTGGTGTGCCCGTCGTTCTTCCAGACCAATCTGCTCGACTCCTTCCGCGGGCCGAATCCTGCGATGAAGGCGCAGGTCGGCAAGCTGCTGGAGGGCTCGCCGATCACCGCTGCCGACATCGCCGACTACATCCATGCCCAGGTCGATGCCGGTGAGTTCCTGATCCTGCCGCACGAGGCCGGGCGCGACGCCTGGCGCCTGAAGTGCGAAGCCCCGCAGGTGTTGTATGACGAAATGGCCGCCATGGCGGTGAAGATGCGAGCCAAGGCGCGCTCGGGTCACTAGGTTTTTGTGGTGTCGGTCTGTAGGCGTTTTTACCTTGCTAGGTAGGTCCGGTCTTTTTCATGGGTGAATGATTGAATAGGCCGGAACCCCAGCGCAGGCTCGGGTTTTCCCTCGATCTGGAGGATCGGAGCATGCTGGTAATCGGACGCGAAATCGGCGAGGTCATCACCATCGGCGAGAACATCCGCATCAAGGTGATGGCCGTAGAAGGCGGGGTAGTGCGCTTCGGGATCAGTGCACCGCGTGAGGTGGTGGTGCACCGCTCGGAGATTCACAAGCGTATCAAGGAGCAGGAGCTGGAGCGCAGCACTTCGGCTTAGGGGCTGTCTGAAATGTGTCTGCGCGAAGGCCAGACAAGGCGAAACGGGGGGAGGAACGCCCGGGGTCGCGCACGACTGTACTGGAGTACATGAGCGTTCCGAGCCCCGTTTCAACGCAGTATGGGCGAGTGCAGATACATTTCAGGCAGACCCTAGTCCAGAAGCTCCCGTGGCACATCATGCTTGGCCAGTAACTGGCACTGCTGGCTTTCCAGATCGAAGAGAATGAACGCCTGGCCCTTGGCCAAGGCCTGGCGCACGCGCAGCACGCGGGTTTCCAGTGGGGTGTCGTCGCCGTTGTCGGTGCCGTCGCGGGTGACGAAGTCTTCGATCAGGCGGGTGAGGGTGTCGGCTTCGAGTTGGTCGTAGGGGATCAGCATGATGGCTATCGGGTTGGGCAGGTTGGGCTGCATGCTACTTGAAAGTGGGGCAGGGACGTTAATTGCCGGCGACGTCTGGGCGGGGTCACCCGCGTAGACGCCGCCGCCAGGATCAGCTCTTGTTGCCCACCAGGCTATCCACCGCTGGCACCCGGGTATCGCTCTCCATTTGCGCATCATGCTCCAGTTGATGACTGAAACGCTCCAGAGAAGTATTGGCCGGTTGCGAGTCGCTGGCGAACACGGGCGGGCTGAGCAGGTACGCCGACAACAGGCGACTCAGTGCAGCCAGGCTGTCGATGTGGGTGCGCTCGTAACCGTGAGTGGCGTCGCAACCGAACGCCACCAGCGCAGTGCGGATATCGTGCCCGGCCGTGACCGCCGAGTGGGCGTCGCTGAAGTAGTAGCGGAACAGGTCGCGGCGTACCGGCAACTCCTGGTCGCTCGCGAGCTTGAGCAGATGACGGGACAGGTGGTAGTCGTACGGCCCTGAAGAGTCCTGCATCGCCACGCTTACCGCATGCTCGCTGGACGCCTGCCCCGGCGCCACCGGGGCGATGTCGATGCCGACGAACTCGCTGACATCCCAAGGCAGCGCGCCTGCGGCCCCGGACCCGGTTTCCTCGGTGATGGTGAACAGCGGATGGCAGTCGATCAGCGGTTGGCGGCCACTTTCCACCACAGCCTTGAGGGCTGCGAGCAATGCCGCCACGCCGGCTTTGTCGTCCAGGTGACGGGCGCTGATATGGCCGCTGTCGGTGAATTCCGGTAGCGGGTCGAAGGCGACGAAATCACCGATGCCAATGCCCAGCGCCTCGCAATCGGCGCGGGTAGCGCAGTAGGCGTCCAGGCGCACCTCAACGTGTTCCCAACTGATCGGCATCTGGTCGATGGCGGTGTTGAAAGCGTGCCCGCTGGCCATCAACGGCAGCACGCTGCCGCGAAACACGCCGGTGTCGGTGAACACGCTGACCCGGCTGCCTTCGGCGAAGCGGCTGGACCAGTGCCCCACCGCCGACAGGGCCAGGCGGCCATTGTCCTGCAACTGCCGCACGCTGGCGCCGATGGTGTCCAGGTGTGCCGAGACGGCGCGATCGGGCGAACTCTGACGGCCCTTGAGCGTGGCGCGGATGGTGCCACGGCGGGTCAGCTCGAAGGGGATGCCCAGTTCGTCCAGGCGCTCGGCTACGTAGCGCACGATGGTATCGGTGAAGCCGGTTGGACTGGGGATGGCAAGCATCTCCAGGAGGACGCGCTTGAGGTAGTCCAGGTCGGGTTCGGGGAGTCGTTCGGACATGGGTACTCCTTGGGGTCTTTGCTGGCTTTTTCGCGGGCAAGCCCATTCCACAAGGGCTTGCCCGCGAAAAGGCCAGCAGCGATTCAGGCCAGGGCCTGGCTATGCGGGAACAGCAGATCCACGAACCGCTCCGCAGTCGGCTGCGGTTCATGGTTGGCCAGCCCGGCCCGTTCGTTGGCTTCGATGATCACGTAGTCTGGCTGCTGCGCATCGCGCACCATCAGGTCCAGGCCCACCACCGGAATCTCCAGCGCCCGCGCAGCCCTCACCGCCGCATCGGCGAGCACCGGGTGCAACTGTTCGGTGACATCTTCCAGGGTGCCGCCCGTGTGCAGGTTTGCCGTGCGCCGCACCGCCAGGCGCTGGCCTGCGGGTAATACGTCTTCAAAGCCCAGCCCGCAGGCGCGCAGGGTGCGCTCGGTTTCCTCATCCATCGGGATGCGGCTTTCACCCCCGGTTGCGGCCTGGCGACGGCGGCTCTGGGCTTCGATCAGCGCCTTTATGGTGTGCTTGCCGTCGCCGATCACCTCGGCCGGATGGCGAATGGCGGCGGCCACCACCTCGAAGCCGATCACAAGGATGCGCAGGTCGAAACCGGCGTGGAAGCTCTCGAGCAGCACGCGGCTGTCGAAACGCCGGGCGTGCTCCACAGCCTGGCTGATCTCGTCGTATTCGGTGAGGTTGACCGCGACACCCTGGCCCTGCTCGCCATCCACCGGCTTGACCACCACGGCGCCATGCTCTTCGAGAAAGGCCAGGTTGTCGTCGGCGTTGCCCGCCAACTGCTGGGCAGGCACTTGCAGCCCGGCATCGTGCAGCACCTTGCGGGTCAGGCGCTTGTCCTGGCACAGGGTCATGGTCACGGCGCTGGTCAAGTCACTCAGTGATTCGCGACAGCGAATCCTGCGCCCGCCCAGGCTCAGGGTGAACAGCCCGGCGCTGGCGTCGTCCACCTGGACTTCGATACCACGGCGCAGGGCTTCGTTGACGATGATCCGCGCGTAGGGATTGAGCCCGGCTTCAGGGCCAGGGCCGAGGAACAGTTCCTGGTTGATGCCATTCCTGCGCTTGACGGCGAAGGTGGGCAGGTTGCGAAAGCCCAGCTTCTGGTAAAGCCGCTTGGCCTGGCGGTTGTCGTGCATCACCGACAGGTCGAGGTAAGCCAGGCCGCGGCTCATGAAGTGCTCCACCAGATGGCGCACCAGCACTTCGCCGACACCCGGACGGCTGCACTGCGGGGAGACGGCCAGGCACCACAGGCTGCTGCCGTGCTCGGGGTCGTCGAAAGCCTTGCTGTGGTTCAGCCCCATGACGCTGCCGATCACCGCGCCGGTGTCTTCGTCCTCGGCCATCCAGTACACCGGGCCACCCAGGTGGCGCGGGGTGAGCAGCTCGGGATTGACCGGCATCATGCCGCGCGCCTGGTACAGCGTGTTGATTGCTTGCCAGTCGCCTTCGGCTTGCGCGCGGCGGATGCGAAACCCGCGGAATACGCGCTGCGCCGGGCGGTAGTCGGTGAACCACAGGCGCAGGGTGTCGGAGGGGTCGAGAAACAGCTGTTGCGGCGCCTGGGCCAGCAACTGCTGGGGGGCCGCCACGTACAGGGCGATGTCACGTTCGCCGGGCTGTTCGTCGAGCATGGCCTCGGCAAGTTGTGCAGGGTCAGGGTAGGTGTGGCCGATCAGCAACCGCCCCCAGCCGCAGTGCACCGCACGCGGTTGGTCGTGCGGGTCGCTGCCGTCGCCCGCCAGGCGGGCCTGCAGGCGTTCGTAGGAGGGCGCCTGGCCGCGCAGCAGGCGCTGGCCATAGGCACTATGGGCTTTCATCGGTCAGATTCCTTGTTCGCTGAGCCACAGGTTCAGGGCCGCCAATTGCCACAGCTTGGAACCGCGCAGCGGGGTCAGTTGGCCATGCGGGTTGCTCAGCAGGCGGTCGAGCATCGCCGGGTTGAACAGGCCGCGGTCCTGGCTCGGGTCGGTCAGCAGTTCGCGTACCCAGCCAAGGGTCGCGCCCTCCAGGTGCTTGAGGCCGGGTACGGGGAAGTAGCCCTTCTTGCGGTCGATGACTTCATGGGGAATGACCCGTCGCGCCGCCTGCTTGAGCACCTGCTTGCCACCGTCGGGCAGCTTGAAGCGCGCCGGGATACGCGCAGAAAGTTCGACCAGGCGATAGTCGAGGAACGGCGTACGTGCCTCCAGCCCCCAGGCCATGGTCATGTTGTCGACACGCTTGACCGGGTCGTCGACCAGCATCACCGTGCTGTCCAGGCGCAGGGCCTTGTCCACCGCATGGGTTGCACCGGGGCGAGCGAAGTGCTCGCGGACGAAATCGCCAGCGGCATCGTTGTCCAGCAACCAGGGGGCCTGCACGGTGTCGCGGTATTCGTCGTGGCTACGGTCGAAGAACGCCTTGCGATAGGCGCCGAAGGCATCCTCGGCGCCATCGACCTGCGGATACCAGTGGTAACCGGCGAACAATTCGTCGGCGCCCTGGCCGCTCTGCACGCCCTTGCAGTGCTTGGCGACTTCACGCGAGAGCAGATAGAAGGCGATGCAGTCGTGGCTGACCATCGGCTCGCTCATGGCGCGGAAGGCGGCCGGCAATTGCTCGATGATCTCGTGTTCGGCGATGCGCAGCTGGTGGTGGCGGGTGCCGTAGTGCTTGGCGATCAGGTCCGAGTACTGGAACTCGTCGCCACGTTCGCCGCCGGCATCCTCAAAACCGATGGAGAACGTCGACAGGTCGTCCACACCGACCTCGCGCAGCAGGCCGACCAGCAGACTGGAGTCGACACCGCCTGACAGCAGCACGCCGACATCCACAGCCGCGCGCTGGCGGATCGCCACGGCATCGCGGGTGGCATCGAGCACGCGGGTGGTCCAGCCTTCGAGATCGAGGTCCTGCTCGTCCGGGTGCGGGCCGTAATGCAGCTGCCACCAGGTCTGGCGCTCGACTTCACCGTGGCGGTCGATGCGCATCCAGGTGCCGGGCTCGAGCTTCTGCACGTTGGCCAGCATCGTGCGCGGGGCGGGCACCACGGCGTGGAAGTTGAGGTAGTGGTTGAGCGCCACCGGATCGATCATCGGGTCGATGTCGCCGCCCTTGAGCAGCGCCGGCAGGGTCGAGGCGAAGCGCAGGCGCTCGCCGTTGCGCGACAGGTACAGCGGCTTGACGCCGAGGCGGTCGCGGGCCAGGAACAGGCGCTGGTTGTCGCGTTCCCAGATGGCCAGGGCAAACATGCCGTTGAGCTTGGGCAGCAGCGCGGCGCCCCAGGCGTGGTAGCCCTTGAGCAGCACTTCGGTGTCGCCGTCGGACCAGAACCTGTAACCCAGGTCCTGCAGTTCCTGGCGCAGCTCCGGGAAGTTGTAGATGGCGCCGTTGAAGGCCAGGGACAGGCCGAGGGTGTTATCGACCATCGGCTGCGCCGAGCCGTCGGACAGGTCCATGATCTTCAGGCGCCGATGGCCGAGGGCGATCGGCCCCTGGCTATGGAAGCCCCAGGCATCAGGGCCGCGTGGCGCCAGATGGTGGGTGATGCGCTCCACCGCGGCGAGATCCGCCGGGCGGGGGGCTTGGTCGATGGGGGTGAAACGTAACTCTCCTGCTAATCCGCACATAAGTCCTTACCGGTTTTGCCGTTGGGGAAAGAGTGCCCCCACATGGGGCACCTTAAGGAACTGACCCAGGGGATTTGCGGGAGTTTTAGATCAATCTGTTATATGGGACGGGTGGGTGCCGTTTCATTTGCCGCGAATCAGCTTGCGCAGCGTGAACCGGTTTGGATGACAGGCCTCGGCCACAGCCCGAGGCACCGGCAGTGGTTCGCCACTGGCCCAGGCAGCGATCAGCTCGCCGCTCAGAGGCGCAGTGATCAGGCCGCGTGAGCCATGGCCGCTGTTGACGTACAGGCCTTCCAGCCAGGGGCAGTCGATGGCCGGGACCTGTCGGGCATCCTTGGCCAGCATTGAATAGGTCGTGCTGAACGCAGCAGGGTCGGCCAGCGGCCCGACGATCGGCAGGTAATCCGGGCTGGTGCAACGGAACGCTGCACGCCCCTGCAGTTGCGCCGGATCCAGTGCGCTCGTATCGAGGCGCTGCGCCAGGTCGGCAGAAATCGCCTCCAGCAGGCCAAGATTGCTTGCGTGCTCGCCGGCAGTGGGGGCGAGGTCGAGGCTATGGAAGTCGAAACTGGCGCCGAGGGTATGCTCGCCGTCGCGCGCCGGGGCGACGTAGCCGTCGGCGCAGACCACGGTGCCTAGCGCCTGGCTGCGCTCGGTCAGTGGCAGGCGGGTGATCTGTCCGCGGATACGCTTGAGCGGCAGCTCGGCGCATGCCTCGAAGTTGCATATCTCAGCGGCGCCGGCCAGTACCACCAGCGGCGCACTGGCCAGTAATTGTTCGCCGTCCCAGGCCTGCCACAGACCGTCGATGCGGCGCAGCGCGATCACGTGATGATGGTTGAGCAGGCGAATGCGTGGGTGTTGCAGTTGCGCGTGGCACAGTGCGGGCGGGTGTACCCAGCCACCCTCGGGGTAGAACAGCCCACCGCTGGCCAGGGCGACCCCGGCGACCGCTTCGGCCTGCTCGCGATCCAGGCACTGCAGCAGGCTGCTGTCAAAGGCGCTGGCCAGCTTGGCCTGGCGCTCGGCTTCCTTGGTGTCGAAGGCCAGTTGCAGCACGCCGCAGTCGTCCCAGTCACGGCCACGCTGCAGGCGTTCTAGCCAACGGCGGGTGTAGCCGAACCCGGCGAGAATCATCTGCGACAAGGCAGTGCCATGCGCCGAGAGCTTGAGGTACAGCACGCCCTGGGGGTTGCCGGAAGCCTCTCGGGCCGGGGCGTCGTGGCGCTCCAGCACCTCGACCTGCCAACCGCGTGCGGCCAGGCTGGCGGCGCTGGCGCAACCGGCCAGCCCGGCGCCGATGACCAGTGCGCGACGGGGGCCGTTCACGGGGGCGGGGCGTGCATACCAGGGGGTGGGTTGCGGCGGTGTCGGCAGGTCTTCAGGCCAGCCGACGAATTCTCCCCCCATCACTTCCCACTTCTTGCCCAGCCCCGGCACTTTCTTGATCGCAAAACCGGCGGCCGCCAGGCCACGGCGTACCCAGCCGGTGGTGGTAAAAGTCCCCAGCGTGGTGCCGGGGCGTGACAGCCGCGCCAGTTGCGCGAACAGTTCCGGCGTCCACATGTCCGGGTTCTTCGCCGGAGCGAAACCGTCCAGAAACCAGGCGTCGATGGGCGCGTCGAGCTGAGGCAACTGTTCCAGCACGTCACCGACCAGCAGGGTGAGGGTGATCCGGCCCTGTTCGAAGCTGAATTGCTGGAAGCCCGGGTGCACTGCCACGTACTGCGCCAGCAAGGGTTCGCTGTAGGGCGCAAGCTCCGGCCACAGCGCTGCAGCGCGGGCCAGGTCGGCGCGGCTCAGCGGGTACTTCTCGACACTGACGAAGTGCAGCCGGGCCTCGGGGTGGGCTTTTTCTGCGAACAGTTGCCAGGCACAGAAGAAGTTCATGCCGGTACCAAAACCGGTCTCGCCGATCACCAGGCAGGCGTGTGGCGCAAGCTCGGCGAAGCGCCGGGCCAGGTGGTTGCGTTCGAGGAAGACGTATACCGTTTCGTGCACGCCCTCGTTCTTCGAGAAGTAGACGTCGTCGTATTGCCGCGAGTGAGGGCGGCCCTGGTCGTCCCAGTCGATCTGGGCGTGCTGGGGGAGTGGGGTATCAGGCATGGTCTGTTCGGCTGGCAGTGAGGCGGAGATTTTATGCCATCTGCGTCGCCGACGCTGTATCCGCCGTGGTGAAGAGGGCGCAAGACTGGCGTGCAATCCGCTACTCTTGCTTATCCATCGAAGGAGTGAGTCATGTTCGAATCTGCGGAGATCGGTCACAGCATCGACAAGGATACCTACGAGGCCGAGGTGCCGGCCCTGCGCGAGGCGTTGCTGGAGGCCCAGTTCGAGCTCAAGCAGCAGGCGCGCTTTCCGGTCATCGTGCTGATCAACGGCATTGAGGGCGCCGGCAAGGGCGAGACGGTGAAGCTGCTCAACGAGTGGATGGACCCGCGGATGATCGAAGTGCTGACCTTCGACCAGCAGACCGATGAGGAGCTGGCTCGTCCGCCGGCGTGGCGCTACTGGCGCGCCCTGCCGCCCAAGGGGCGCATGGGCGTGTTCTTCGGTAATTGGTACAGCCAGATGATTCAGGGGCGGGTGCATGGCCGCTTCAAGGATGCGGTGCTGGACCAGGCCATTACTGGCGCCGAGCGCCTTGAGCAGATGCTTTGTGACGAAGGCGCGCTGATCATCAAGTTCTGGTTCCATCTCTCCAAGAAGCAGATGAAGACCCGGCTTAAGGCCCTGCGCGACGACCCGTTGCACAGCTGGCGGATCAGCCCGCTGGACTGGCAGCAGTCGCAGACCTACGACCGCTTCGTGCGCTTTGGCGAGCGGGTGCTGCGCCGCACCAGCCGCGACTACGCGCCTTGGCATGTGATCGAAGGTGTCGATCCGTACTACCGGGCGCTGGCGGTGGGGCGCATTCTGCTTGAAAGTCTGCAGTCGGCGCTGGCCAGCGCGCCGAAGGGCAAGCACCAGGGCAATGTCGCGCCATTTGGGCGCAGTATCGATCAGTTGAGCCTGCTCGGTGCCCTGGATCTCACCCAGCGCCTCGACAAGCACGACTACCAGAAGCAGCTGGTCGCCGAGCAGGCGCGCCTGGCCGGGCTGCTGCGGCACAAGCGCATGCGTGAGCATGCCCTCATCGCGGTGTTCGAAGGCAACGATGCTGCAGGTAAAGGAGGAGCGATCCGCCGGGTGGCTGCTGCGCTGGACCCGCGTCAGTACCGTATCGTACCGATCGCCGCACCCACCGAGGAGGAGCGCGCCCAGCCTTATTTGTGGCGCTTTTGGCGACATGTGCCGGCGCGCGGCAAGTTCACCATCTTCGACCGCTCCTGGTATGGCAGGGTACTGGTCGAGCGGGTCGAAGGGTTCTGCACCCCGGCCGACTGGATGCGCGCCTATGGCGAGATCAATGATTTCGAGGAGCAGTTGAGCAACGCGGGCATCGTGGTCGTGAAGTTCTGGCTGGCAATCGACCAAGAGACACAGTTGCAGCGTTTCGAGGAACGTGAAGAGATCCCGTTCAAGCGCTACAAGATTACCGAGGAAGACTGGCGCAACCGCGACAAGTGGGATGTGTACGCCGAGGCTGTGGGCGACATGGTCGATCGTACCAGCACCGAGATAGCCCCCTGGACACTGGTGGAGGCCAACGACAAGCGCTGGGCGCGGGTCAAGGTGCTGCGCACCATCAACGATGCACTGGAGGCGGCGTTCGCCAAGCACAAGAAGTAACGCCCCTCGCGCCGCGGGGCAGCCATGCCCCGCGGGAATGACCCGATGAATTCTTTTCCCGCCACTTTCTGCCAGCCCCACCTTTGCAGCCCTTAGACTTCAGTCACCCCACTCAGGGCATTGATCGAGGACGCTATGCACATTTCTTCCGGACGCTGGGTCCATGGGCTGTTCCTGGCACTGCTGACCGCGCTGTTGTGGGGCATTCTGCCGATCAAGCTCAAGCAGGTACTGCAGGTGATGGACCCGATCACGGTCACCTGGTATCGGCTGCTGGTCTCCGGCGGCCTGTTGTTCGCCTGGCTGGCCGCGAACCGGCGCCTGCCGCCGTTCCAGCGCCTGGGGCGCAAGGGCTTTGGCCTGGTAGCGGTGGCCGTGTGTGGGCTGATGGGCAATTATGTGCTGTACCTGGTCGGTCTCAAACTGCTCAGCCCGGGCACCGCGCAACTGGTGGTGCAACTGGGGCCGGTGCTGTTGCTGGTGGCCAGTGTGTTCGTGTTCAAGGAGCGTTTCAGCTTGGGCCAGGGTATCGGGTTGCTGGTGCTGCTGGCCGGTTTCGCGCTGTTCTTCAACCAGCGCCTGGACGAACTGCTGACATCACTTGGGGCCTACACCACCGGTGTACTGACGATCATCCTGGCCACCAGCATCTGGGTGTTCTATGCCTTGAGCCAGAAGCAACTGCTGTCGGTCTGGCACTCGCAGCAGGTGATGATGGTGATCTACCTGTGCTGTGCGGCGCTGCTGACGCCCTGGGTGCATCCGCTGGAGGCGCTGCAACTGACGGCTGTACAAGGCTGGTTGCTGCTGGCGTGCTGCCTGAACACCCTGGTCGCCTATGGCGCATTTGCCGAGGCCTTGGCGCATTGGGAAGCATCGCGGGTGAGTGCGACCTTGGCACTGACGCCACTGGTCACCTTTGTTGCGGTGGCACTGTCGGCCTGGGTGTGGCCTGAGTACGTGCATGCCGAACAGATCAATGCGCTGGGCTATGCCGGGGCGGTGACGGTGGTGGCAGGGTCGGCACTGGTGGCGCTGGGGCCTTCGCTGGTGGCGGGGTGGCGGGCGCGGCGGGCCAGGGTGGCAGAGGTTCGCTGATAATCGGCGGTGGCCTCTTCGCGGGCAAGCCCGCGAAGAGGCCCCTATCGGCTCAGGATCAGCCCTTGGCCCCCGGTGCCAGCATGTTTTCCGGGCGCACCCACTGATCGAACTGCTCGTTGGTCAGGTACTTGAGCTCCAGCGCTGCCTCGCGCAGGGTCTTGCCCTCGCTGTAGGCCTTCTTGGCGATTTCCGCCGCCTTGTCGTAGCCGATGTGCGGGTTCAGCGCCGTCACCAGCATCAGCCCGCGCTCCAGGTGGGCGGCCATCTGCTCGGCGTCCGGCTCGATGCCGGCCACGCAGTGCTCCTGGAAGTTGCGACAGCCATCGGCCAGCAGTTCGATCGACTGCAGCAGGTTGTGGATGATCACCGGCTTGAACACGTTCAACTGCAAGTGCCCCTGGCTGGCCGCGAAGCCGATCGCCGCATCGTTGCCCAGTACCTGGCAGGCCAGCATCGACAGCGCTTCGCATTGAGTAGGGTTGACCTTGCCCGGCATGATCGAGCTGCCTGGCTCGTTGGCCGGCAGGCGCACTTCGGCAAGCCCTGCACGCGGGCCGGAACCCAGCAGACGCAGGTCGTTGGCGATCTTCATCAGAGCCACGGCCAGGGTCTTGAGCGCGCCCGCCAGGCTGGTCAGCGGCTCATGGCCGGCGAGGGCGGCGAATTTGTTCGGTGCGGTGACGAACGGCAGGCCGGACAGCGCTGCCAGCTCCGCGGCGATGGCTTCGGCAAAACCGTGCGGGGCGTTGAGGCCGGTGCCCACGGCAGTGCCGCCCTGGGCCAGCTCGCAGACTGCCGGAAGGGTGGCGCGGATTGCCCGCTGGGCGTAGTCGAGCTGTGCAACGAAGGCCGAGACTTCCTGGCCGAAGGTGATGGGCGTGGCGTCCATCATGTGCGTGCGGCCAGTCTTGACCAGGTTCGAGTGGCGCGCCGACAGTTCTGCCAGGCCCGACGAGAGCTCGGCGATGGCCGGCAGCAACTTGCCATGCACGGCCTGGGCGGCGGCGATGCTCATGGCCGTGGGGAAGCAGTCGTTGGAGCTCTGCGAGCGGTTGACGTGATCGTTCGGGTGTACAGGCAGTTTGCCGCCACGGCCCTTGC
This sequence comes from Pseudomonas sp. RW3S2, assembly GCF_014268955.1. NCBI lineage: Bacteria > Pseudomonadati > Pseudomonadota > Gammaproteobacteria > Pseudomonadales > Pseudomonadaceae > Pseudomonas > Pseudomonas sp. RW3S2. The sequence continues at coordinate 474,889 of NZ_JABWRM010000001.1, forward strand.
CGGCCAGTTCGTTGGCGCGGCCGGCGATCACCTCGTTGACGTTCATGTTGCTCTGGGTGCCGCTACCGGTCTGCCAGACCACCAGCGGGAACTGATCGTCGTGTTTGCCGTCGAGCACTTCGTCGGCGGCCTGTTCGATCAGTCGGGCAATGTCGGCTGGCAGGTCGCCGTTGCGGTCGTTGACCCGCGCCGCAGCTTTCTTGACCAGCGCCAGGGCGTGCAGGACAGCCAGGGGCATGCGCTCCTTGCCGATGGCGAAGTTGATCAGCGAACGCTGGGTCTGTGCGCCCCAGTAAGCGTCCTCTGGAACTTCGACCGGGCCCAGGCTGTCTGTCTCGATACGGCTCATGCTGCGCTCACTCCTTTGTTCAGTCAGAAATCGCAGTTTAGGCCCTGATCCACCCGGGCGGTCAATCGCTCGTCTTGTCACTTGAGCACAGTGCCCTCTGCGGCGCAGAATGCTCTACTCTGAGGTATCCGCCTCACCCTCTCATGAAGGAATTGCAATGACCCGCCTCCGTGTCCTTTTTGCCGCTGTCGCCCTGGCCTGTGCCAGCGGCCAGGTCCTCGCTGCCACCCCGAGCCACAACGCCGCCGCCGAGAAATTCCTGACCCTGGCCAATGCCGACAAGCTGGGCACCCCGGTGTACATGCAGGTCCAGCAGATGTTCGCCCAGCGCTTCGAGCAGACCAAGGCCCCGGCCGCGAAGAAATCCGTGCTCGACAGCTATCAGGCCAAGGCCAACGCGGCCCTGGACAATGCCATCGGCTGGAAGAAGCTCAAGCCGCAGATGGTCAACCTGTACACCGCGACCTTCACCGAGCAGGAGCTCAACGATCTGGTCAAGTTCTACGAGTCGCCGCTGGGCAAGAAAGTCCTGCGCGAAATGCCCAAGGTCACCCAGCAGTCGGCCCAGCTGACCCAGCAGAGCCTGGAGCCTGCAGTGCCGGTGGTGAACAAGCTGCTGGACGACATGACCAAAGAGCTGGACCCGAACGCTGGCAAGGCCGCGGCCCCGGCGAAGAAGTGAGCCTGAATCGATGAGCATGCAGCAACGCATCGAGCAGCAACTGGCACCGCTTGGCGATCAGCACCTGCAGGTGCTGAACGAAAGCCACATGCACAGTCGCGGGCAGGAGACGCATTACAAGGCGGTGCTGGTCAGCGAGCAGTTCGCCGGCCTGAACAGCGTCAAGCGTCACCAGAAGGTCTACGCCACCATGGGCGAGCTGATGGGCGAGATTCATGCCCTGGCCATTCATACCTACACGCCTGAAGAATGGGCGCAGGTAGGGGCGGCGCCTGCTTCGCCGGTGTGTGCCGGCGGCGGGCACTGAAACCTTTCCGTCGTTCTGGTAGAATCCGCGTCATCCGGGGGCCGCTTTTGCGGCCCCCTCGCTTTTCGTCAAACCCGGTCCGCCCCTTACGAGGGCAACCACCAGGAGATTCTGTTTCATGTCCCAACCGATCGTCGTGGCGGCGCTCTACAAGTTCGTCACCCTCGAAGACTACCTCGACCTGCGCGAGCCATTGCTCAAGACCCTGCTGGAAAACGACGTCAAAGGCACGTTGCTGCTGGCCCTCGAGGGCATCAACGGCACGGTCTCCGGTACCCGCGAAGGTATCGACGGCCTGCTGGCCTGGCTGCGCAACGACCCGCGCCTGGCGGATGTCGACCATAAAGAATCGTACTGCGACGAGCAGCCGTTCTACCGCACCAAGGTCAAGCTCAAGAAAGAGATCGTCACCCTCGGTGTGCCGGGCGTCGATCCCAACAAGCAGGTCGGCACCTACGTCGAGCCCAAGGACTGGAACGCGCTGATCAGCGACCCCGAAGTGCTGCTGATCGACACCCGCAATGACTATGAAGTGGCGATCGGCACCTTCAAGGGCGCCATCGATCCGAAGACCGAGACCTTCCGCGAGTTCCCCGACTACATCAAGGCCAACTTCGACCCGAGCAAGCACAAGAAGGTCGCGATGTTCTGCACCGGCGGCATTCGCTGTGAAAAAGCGTCCAGCTACATGCTCGGTGAAGGCTTCGAGGAGGTCTATCATCTTAAGGGCGGGGTCCTGAAATACTTCGAGGAAGTGGCTCAGGAAGAAAGCCTCTGGGACGGCGACTGCTTCGTCTTCGACAACCGGGTCACCGTGCGTCACGACCTGTCCGAGGGCGATTACGACCAGTGCCATGCCTGCCGCCATCCGATCAACGCGGATGACCGTGCGTCCGAGCACTATTCGCCCGGGGTGAGCTGCCCGCACTGCTGGGACACTCTTAGCGAAAAGACCCGGCGCAGCGCCATCGACCGGCAGAAGCAGATCGAGCTGGCCAAGGCGCGCAACTTGCCGCACCCGATCGGTTACAACTACAAAGCCGAGGCCTGATGCATGACTGCACGCCTGCTCCATGTGATGGACCCGATGTGTTCCTGGTGCTGGGGTTTCGCTCCCGTGGCCGAGGCGTTGATCGCCCAGGCACGGGAAGCCGGTGTGCAGACGCGCCTGGTGTTGGGTGGCCTGCGCAGTGGCAGCAGCGCGCTGGATGCCTCGACGCGCAAGTACATCCTCGAGCATTGGCAGGCGGTCGCCGAAGCCACTGGTCAGACGTTTCGCTTCGAAGGCGCCATGCCTGACGGCTTCGTCTATGACACCGAGCCGGCCTGCCGCGCCTTGGTCACGGCGCGTGAACTCGATGCCGAGCGCGGTTGGGCGCTGCTCAAGCTGATCCAGGGCTCGTTCTACGAGCAGGGCCTGGATGTCACCCGTGCCCCGCAGTTGGTGGACCTGGCCGAGCAGGCAGGCTTCGACCGTGAACGGTTTTCTGCAGCGTTCGCAAGTGTCGAGACCCGCACGACCACGACAGCCGACTTTGCCTGGGTTCAGGACCTGGGTATCGCCGGCTTCCCGACCCTGCTGGCTGAGCGCGATGGTCAACTGGCCTTGCTGACCAACGGCTATCAGTCGCTCGATCGCCTGCAGCCGTTGCTGGGCCGCTGGCTGCAGCAGGCCGCCTGTGCTTGATCTGCCAGGGTCTAGCGACCCTGTGCCGGGGAAGCCCCCCGTTGCGCACGATCGTCTGAGCTGGGCGGAAATCCGCCGCCTGGCCCTGCACCACAAGAAGGCCTTGTGGACCGCCAACCTGGTTGCCGTGCTCGCTGCTCTCTGCAGCGTGCCGATTCCCTTGCTGCTGCCCTTGCTGGTCGATGAAGTGCTGCTGGGTCATGGCGATGCCGCCTTGAAATGGATGAACCAGTTCCTGCCGACCGATTGGCAGGTGGCGGCCGGTTACATCGGCTTGATGCTGGTTGCGACCCTCAGCCTGCGCCTGGCCTCGCTGGCCTTCGGCGTGATCCAGGCCAGGCAGTTCGCCGGATTGGCCAAGGATATCGTGTACCGCCTGCGAATCCGCCTGATCGAGCGGCTCAAGCGAATCTCGCTCAAGGAGTATGAAAGCCTGGGCAGTGGCACGGTGACCACGCATCTGGTCACCGACCTGGATACCCTGGACAAGTTCGTTGGCGAAACCCTCAGCCGCTTCCTGGTGGCCATGCTGACGCTTACCGGCACTGCGGCGATCCTGATCTGGATGCACTGGAAGCTGGCGCTGCTGATCCTGCTGTTCAACCCGCTGGTGATCTATTTCACCGTGCAGCTGGGCAAGCGGGTCAAGCACCTGAAGAAGCTCGAGAACGACAGCACCGGGCGTTTCACCCAGGCGCTGAGCGAAACCCTCGACGCCATCCAGGAAATCCGCGCCGGTAACCGCCAGGGCTATTTTCTCGGGCGCCTGGGAGTACGTGCCCGGGAAGTGCGCGACTATGCAGTGGCCTCGCAGTGGAAGAGCGACGCCAGTGGTCGGGCCAGCGGCCTGCTGTTCCAGTTCGGCATCGACATTTTCCGTGCCGCGGCGATGCTCACCGTGCTGTTCTCCGACCTGTCGATCGGGCAGATGCTGGCCGTGTTCAGCTACCTGTGGTTCATGATCGGCCCGGTGGAGCAATTGCTCAACCTGCAGTACGCCTACTACGCGGCCGGTGGTGCGCTGAGTCGGCTCAACGAATTGCTGTCGCGAGAGGACGAGCCGCAGTATCCGGCCGCCTGTGATCCGTTCGCTGGGCACGCGACAGTGGGTATCGAGGTGCGCGACCTGCGCTTCGCCTATGCCGATGAGCCGGTGCTCGAGCACCTGGACCTGTCCATCGCACCGGGCGAGAAGGTGGCCATCGTTGGAGCCAGCGGCGGTGGCAAGAGCACGCTGGTACAGCTGCTGCTGGGGTTGTACAGCGCCCAGGCCGGAACCATCCGTTTTGGCGGTGCGAGCCTCCAGGAGATCGGGCTGGAGACCCTGCGTGAGCATGTCGCGGTGGTGCTGCAGCATCCCTCGTTGTTCAACGACAGTGTGCGCGCCAACCTGACCATGGGCCGCGAGTGCAGTGACGACGCCTGCTGGCAGGCGCTGCGCATTGCCCAGCTTGATGCCACCATCGCCGCGCTGCCTCAGGGGCTGGACAGTGTGGTCGGGCGTTCGGGGGTGCGGCTGTCCGGCGGTCAGCGTCAACGTTTGGCGATTGCCCGCATGGTCCTGGCCGAGCCGAAGGTGGTGATCCTCGACGAGGCCACCTCGGCCCTCGATGCGGCCACCGAATACAACCTGCACCAGGCCTTGGCGCGTTTCCTCAGTGGCCGTACCACCTTGATCATTGCCCATCGCCTGTCGGCGGTGAAACAGGCCGATCGGGTGCTGGTGTTCGACGGTGGGCATGTGGCCGAAGACGGCGGCCACCAGCAGTTGATCGCCGAAGGCGGCTTGTACGCCAAGCTGTACGGGCATCTGCAGCAGTCCTGATCGCGCGGCGCGCCAACAGGCGCACTGGCTGCGACAAAAAGCTCCGCGCAATTATGGCAAATGGCCTACGCTGTGCTTGTCTGGGTCGATTCGTGCCATATCCGCTCTGAGACAGGGACTACATGAAGGGAAATCGGACTCTCGAGGCGCCAAGGTTGCTGGGAATCATCTGGCCCTTCGTCGCAGTGGTGGTTTTCCAGGTGCTGCTGGGCAGCCTCAGTCTTTATTCGCTTTCGGCCATGCGTGCGTACGTGGCCGGCGAAAGCCTGTGGTCCAAGGCACAGAAAGACGCCATCTATTACCTCAATCTGTATGCCGAAAGCCAGGACGAACGCATCTTCCAGCGCTATCGCCAGGCCATTGCCATACCCCAGGGCGACCGTGAGCTACGGGTGGCCCTCGACCAGCCTGTGCCGGACCTTGAGGCCGCACGGCGCGGGATCCTGCAGGGCGGTAACCATCCGGACGACGTCAATCGGATCATCTGGTTCTACCGCAACTTCCGTCAGATCAGTTACATGCAGAATGCCATCGGCTACTGGAACACGGGTGACGAATACCTGCGGCAACTGGATGTCCTGGCGCAGCAGATGCGTGAGGCCTTCGTCCGGGGGCTGGCCAGTGAGCGTGAGGTGGCGGACTGGAAAGCGCGTATCGTCTCGATCAACGAGGGCGTGACGCCGGCCGCCAAGGCATTCAGCGATGCCTTGGGCGAAGGCTCGCGGGTGCTGCTGCGGGTGTTGATGGTCACCAACCTGCTCACGGCGTTGATTCTCATCGCCCTGGCCTGGCGCCGTTCTGCAAGGTTGCTGTCCCAGCGCCAGGCGTTTGCCAGCGCTTTGCAGGTAGAGCGTGAGCGGGCACAGACCACCCTGGAGTCGATCGGCGATGCGGTGATCACCACCGATGTCGAGGGGTGCATCGTCTACATGAACCCTGCCGCGGAGCAGTTGACCCACTGGCAGGCTTCCCAGGCCCATGGCTTGCCGCTGGCGGCGCTGTTCAGCCTGCTCGATGAAAATGCCGAGCGGGACAGCCTGACTCTGGTCGAGCAGGTGCTCAGCGGCAGCCTCAAGGGCGGGGCCGAGCATGCCCGGCTGATCCAGCGCCTGGATGGCAGTACGGTGTCGGTCAACCTGGTGGGGTCGCCCATCCACACCGACGGTCAGATCAGCGGCATCGTCCTCGCCCTGCATGACATGACCCAGGAGCGGCAGTACATCGCCAACCTGTCATGGCAGGCGACCCACGATGCCCTGACGGGCCTTGCCAACCGCCGTGAGTTCGAGTATCGCCTGGAGCAGGCGCTCAACACCTTGGCCCGTCAGTCGGGACGCCACTCCCTGATGTTCCTGGACCTCGACCAGTTCAAGCTGGTCAACGATACCTGCGGGCATGCCGCGGGCGATGAGTTGCTGCGCCATATCTGCGCTGTGCTGCAGGCAGGCCTGCGTGAAGGTGACACCCTGGCCCGGCTGGGCGGTGACGAATTCGGCGTATTGCTGGAAAACTGTCCGCCCGACCAGGCTGAGCGGATTGCCGAGCACTTGCGCCAGACCGTGCAGAGCCTGCATTTCGTCTGGAAGGGACGGCCCTTCGTCACCACCGTGAGTATTGGCCTGGTACACATTGCCCATTCGCCCGGCACGCTTGAGACCTCGCTGCGTGCTGCCGACATGGCCTGCTACATGGCCAAGGAGAAGGGGCGCAACCGTGTGCAGGTCTACCATGCCGACGACAGCGAGTTGTCGATGCGCTTTGGCGAGATGGCCTGGATCCAGCGCCTGCACGTTGCGCTCGAGGAAAACCGCTTCTGCCTGTATGCCCAGGAAATCGCCCCCCTCAAACCAGACATGGGCGCCGGACACCTCGAGATTCTCCTGCGCCTGCATGACGAGAGCGGTCGGACCATCCTGCCGGACAGTTTCATCCCAGCCGCCGAGCGCTATGGCCTGATGACCGCGCTCGATCGCTGGGTGGTGCGCAATGTGTTCCTGGTGATTCGCCAGGCGCTGGACGAAGGTCGCAGCCGACCGCTGGCGATGTGCGCGATCAATCTGTCGGGTACGAGTATTGGCGACGACAAGTTCTTGGAGTATTTGCAGCGGTTGTTTTCCGAGTTCCAGATCCCCCCGCACATGATTTGTTTCGAAATAACCGAGACCAGCGCAATCGCCAATTTGGGAAGCGCCATTCGCTTCATCAACGAATTGAAAGGTTTGGGCTGCAAGTTCTCCCTCGACGATTTCTGCGCCGGGATGTCGTCATTCGCCTATTTGAAGCATTTACCAGTAGACTTCCTGAAGATCGACGGAAGTTTCGTCAAGGATATGCTCGACGATCCCATTAACAGGGCTATGGTGGAGGTGATCAACCATATCGGCCATGTCATGGGTAAGCGCACCATCGCCGAGTTTGTCGAAACACCGTTGATCGAGCAGGCGCTGCAGGAGATCGGCGTGGACTTCGCCCAGGGTTATCTGATCGAGCGGCCGCAGGTGTTCACCTGTGACAGCCTCCAGCGACAACGGATTGCAGTAAGGCCCTTGTTGCACCGGGCGCCAGGGTCCTTCCGCTGACAGTAGTAGTCGTCCGGAAAATCACAAGGAATCAAGGAGCTGACAGTGATTGACGCATTCGTACGGATCGGTCCATTGATGGACCCCAAGAGCTACCCCGACTGGGCGCAGAAAATGATCTCGGATTGTGCCGAGAGCAAGCGAAGGGTGGTGGAGCATGAGATCTACCAGCGCTTGAGCGACGGCAAACTGAGCAAGAAGACCATCCGTCAGTACTTGGTCGGTGGTTGGCCGGTGGTCGAACAGTTTTCGTTATACATGGCCCAAAACCTCACCAAGACCCGCTACGGCCGCAGCCAGGGCGAGGATATGGCGCGGCGCTGGTTGATACGCAATATCCGCGTTGAGCTCAACCATGCCGACCATTGGGTCAAATGGTGCAAGGCGCACGATATTAGCTTGAAGGACTTGCAGGCCCAGGATGTCCCCCCCGAGCTGAACGGCTTGAACGATTGGTGCTGGCGTGTCTGTGCGACCGAGTCGCTGGCCATTGCGATGGCCGCGACCAACTACGCGATCGAAGGGGCGACGGGCGAGTGGTCGGCAAAGGTCTATCCCGAGACGGACTACGCGCGGTCTTTTATCCAGCAGGGTGACAAGGAATCCAAGGCGGCCATGAGGTGGCTGGACCTGCACGCCGAGTACGACGATGCGCACCCGTGGGAGGCGCTGGAGATCATTTGCACGCTGGTGGGCGAGAGCCCTTCCGAGGAATTGCAGGCGCAACTGCGCAAGGCCATCTGCAAGAGCTACGACTGCATGTACCTGTTCCTGGAGCGTTGCCTGAGATCCGAGAGTGAGCATGAGCAGCCTGTGCTCAAGCCGGTGGAGCAGGTGGAACTGAACAAGCCTGTAAAGCAGCGTGAGCAGCCTGTGAAAAAACGGGCTAATGCTCGTGCGCTAGCGGGATAAGATGGAGTCGTAGCGGGTAAGGGACACTTCCAGGCTGTTCAGCGCTGCGAAGTGTCCCTGTGATTTTACTGCGCGTTGAACGCCTGTCCATTCACGCCGCTGCTGTCCGGGCCCATCAGGTACAGGTACACCGGCATGATGTCTTCGGGCAGCGGATTGTCCTGCGGGTTCTCGCTGGGATAGGCCAGCGCCCGCATCGCCGTGCGCGTGGCGCCCGGGTTGATGCTGTTGGCACGCACCGGCGCCACGCCTTCCAGCTCGTCGGCCAGGGTCTGCATCAGGCCTTCGGTGGCGAATTTCGACACGCCATAGGCGCCCCAGTAGGCCCGGCCCTTGCGCCCGACGCTCGACGAGGTGAACACCACCGAGGCGTCCTCGGACAACTTCAGCAGCGGCAGCAGTGTGCTGGTCAGCATGAATGTCGCGTTGACGTTGATGTGCATCACGCGCATGAAGTTGTCGCCCGACAACTGCTCCAGCGGCGTACGTGGGCCGATGATCGACGCGTTGTTGAGCAGGCCGTCGAGGCGCCCGAACTGCTCTTCGACCATCACCGCCAGTTCGTCGTACTGATGGGGCAGGGCGGTTTCCAGGTTGAACGGAATCACCACCGGTTGTGGGTGGCCGGCAGCTTCGATCTGGTCGTAGACCTCGTTGAGGTTGGCCTCGGTCTTGCCCAGCAGCAGCACGGTGGCCCCAAGTGCTGCGTAAGCCTTGGCGGCAGCCGCGCCGATGCCGCGCCCGGCGCCGGTGACAAGAATGACCCGACCCTTGAGCAGGTCGGGACGGGCGGTGTAGTCGAACATTGAAATTTCCCTGTTTTTTATCCCTGTGTGTGCTGCCAGCTCTTACAACTCAGCAGCCGCACAACGCACTGTCGATCACCTTGCGCAGGTCCAGCGGGTGGTCCACCACCACGTCGGCACCCCAGTTGTTGGGATTGTCCTCTGGATGAATATAACCGTAGCGCACGGCGGCGGTGCGGGTGCCGGCATCGCGACCGGATTCGATGTCACGCAGATCGTCGCCGACGAACAGTACGCTGGCCGGATCCAGGTCAAGCGTCTTGCAGGCGAGGATCAGCGGCTCGGGGTCGGGCTTGCTGTTCTTCACGTGATCGGGGCAGATCAGCAGCGCCGAACGCTCGGCCAGGCCAAGCTGCTGCATGATCGGCTCGGCGAAGCGCACCGGCTTGTTGGTGACCACACCCCACAGCAGGTTGCCTTTCTCGATGTCGTCCAGCAGTTCGGCCATGCCCTCGAACAGCTTGCTGTGGACCGCGCAATCGCGTTGGTAACGTTCGAGAAATTCCAGGCGCAGGGCCTCGAAGCCTTCGGCGTCCGGGTCCATGGCGAAAGTGGCGGCGACCATCGCCCGCGCGCCGCCCGAGATCACGCCGCGGATCAACTGGTCGTCCACGGCCGGCAGGCCGCGCTCGGCGAGCATGGCCTGGCAGATGGCGATGAAGTCCGGCGCGGTGTCCAGCAGGGTGCCGTCCATGTCGAAGAGTACTGCTCGCAGGCGCATGCTCATTCCTCGCGCAGGGTCTGGATCATGTAGTTGACATCGACGTCGCTGGCCAGCTTGTAGTGCTTGGTCAGCGGGTTGTAGGTGAGGCCGATGATGTCCTTCACTTCGAGGCCGGCCACACGGCTCCAGGCGCCGAGCTCGGAGGGCCGGATGAATTTCTTGAAGTCGTGGGTGCCGCGCGGCAGCATCTTGAGGATGTACTCGGCGCCGATGATCGCCAGCAGATAGGCCTTGGGGTTGCGGTTGATGGTGGAGAAGAACACCTGGCCGCCGGGCTTGACCAGGCGATGGCAGGCGCGGATCACCGAGGAAGGATCGGGCACGTGTTCGAGCATTTCCAGGCAGGTGACCACGTCGAACTGGCCAGGCAGCTCTTCTGCCAGCGCTTCGGCGGTGATCTGCCGGTACTCGACCTCGACTCCCGACTCCAGTTGGTGCAGGCGCGCCACAGCCAGTGGCGCCTCGCCCATGTCGATGCCGGTCACGGTAGCACCGCGCTGGGCCATCGCCTCGCTGAGGATGCCGCCGCCGCAGCCGACGTCCAGCACCTTCTTGCCGGCGAGGCTGGCGCGCTCGTCTATCCAGTTGACTCGCAGCGGGTTGATCTCGTGCAGGGGCTTGAACTCGCTCTCGCGATCCCACCAGCGGTGGGCCAAGGCCTCGAACTTGGCGATTTCGGCGCGGTCGACGTTGCTCATTGAACAGATCCTCTGAAAACTTCGATAAAAGGTGTCTCAAGCGGCAGCCGCAGCTGCCGGCCGGTCATTCTTTGCCAGCGCGAATACGCGCTCCCCAGGTGCGGGCGGTGTCGATCAGCGCGGCTTCGTCCATTTGGGTCAGGCGCCCGTCGTCGAGCAGGTGGTGGCCCGCGACCCAGACGTGGCGCACGCAGTCGCGGCCGGTGGCGTAGATCAGTTGCGAAACAGGGTCATGCACAGGTTGCTGGGCCAGGCCCGATAGGTCGAAGGCGGTGATGTCCGCAGCCTTGCCCGCCTCCAGCGAGCCAATGCTGGCCTCCAGCCCCAGGGCGCGTGCGCCGTTGAGCGTGGCCATGCGCAGGGCGCGGTGGGCGTCCAGGGCCGTGGCCGAACCTGCGACGGCCTTGGCCAGCAATGCGGCGGTCCGGGTTTCGCCAAGCAGGTCGAGGTCGTTGTTGCTGGCGGCGCCATCGGTGCCTACGGCGACGTTGACCCCGGCCTGCCACAGGCGTTCGACCGGGCAGAAGCCGCTGGCCAGCTTGAGGTTGGACTCCGGGCAGTGCACCACGCTGGTGTTGCTTTCTACCAGCAGGGCCAGGTCGTCGTCGCTGATCTGGGTCATGTGGACCGCCTGCAGGCGCGGGCCCAGCAGGCCGAGGCGTGCCAGGCGCGCCAGCGGGCGTTCGCCGTGCTCGGCCACCGCCCGCTCGACCTCTGCGGCGGTTTCGTGGATGTGCATGTGCAGCGGCGCGTCGAGCTGGTCGGCGATGACCCGGATCTTCTCCAGGTTCTGGTCATTGACCGTATACGGCGCATGGGGCCCGAGGGCGACGCTGATGCGCGGGTGATGGCGCAGGTCGCCGAACAGCTCGATGGCCAGGTGCAGGGCCTCGTCGGGGCTGCGCGCACCGGGGATGGGGAAGTCCAGCAACGGCACGGCCACCTGGGCGCGGATGCCGCTGCGGTGCACGCGGTCACAGGCCTCGCGGGGGAAAAAGTACATGTCGGCGAAGCAGGTGATGCCGCCCTTGAGCTGCTCGGCGATCGCCAGGTCGGTGCCGTCGCGCACGAAGGCTTCGTCGACCCAGCGCCCTTCGGCCGGCCAGATGTGCTCCTGCAGCCAGGTCATCAGCGGCAGGTCGTCGGCCAGGCCGCGGAACAGGGTCATGGCGGCGTGCCCGTGGGCGTTGACCAGCCCTGGGGTGAGCACGCAGTCGGGCAGCTCGCGCACCTCCAGTGCCTGCGGCGCCCGCTCGCGGGGGCCGATCCAGGCAATCAGCCCGTCCCGGATGCCCAGGGCATGCCCTTCGAGCACTACGCCGGCCGGCTCCACGGGCACCAGCCAGCGGGGTGCGAGCAGCAGGTCGAGCGGCGAGGAGGCTGAAGGCATAGGCAGGCTACCGGGTTCCGTTAAATGGAACGCGCAGTATACCCGAGCGTCTGCGCCCGAGGCTCGCTATAATCGTCCGCTTTTGATCAGTGAATTGCGGGGAGAGGCGATGCGCGAGCGACTTTTGGCGGCGGAGAAGGTGACCAGCATCCAGTGGCGTGATGGCACCCTGCATCTGCTCGACCAGCGTCTGCTGCCGACCCGCGAGCACTGGCTGGCCTGCGCCGATGTGGCCTCTGTGGTTCAGGCGATCCGCGGCATGGCGGTGCGCGGTGCGGCAGCCATCGGCATCAGTGCTGCCTATGGGCTGGTGCTTGCGTTGCGTCAACGCCTGGCCGAGGACGATGACTGGGAGCAGGCGCTGGAAGAGGACTTCCTCGAGCTGGCCGAGGCGCGCCCGACAGCTGCCAACCTGTTCTGGGCGCTCAATCGCATGCGCGAGCGCCTGCAGCGGCTGCGCCCCGACGAGGATGTGCTCGCAGTCATGGAAGCCGAAGCCGTGGCGATCCACGACAGCGATCGCGAAGCCAACCTGACCATGGCGCAAAACGGTATCGAGCAGATCCGTCGCCACCAGGGCAGCGAGCAGACCTTGCTGACCTACGGCAATGCTGGTGCCTTGGCCAGCGGTGGTTTCGGGACGGCGTTGGGGGTGATCCATGCCGCTTATCTGGAAGGGATGGTCGAGCGCATCTATGCCGCCGAAACCCGTCCCTGGTTGCACGGATCGCGCCTGACGGCCTGGGAGCTGTCCCATGAGGGGATACCGGTCACGCTGTGTGCGGACTCGGCGCTGGCGCACCTGATGAAGACCAAAGGCATCACCTGGGTTGTGGTCGGTGCCGACTGCATCGCGGCCAATGGTGACGTGGCGAGCAAGATCGGCACATACCAGTTGGCAGTCTCGGCCATGCACCATGGCGTACGTTTCATGGTGGTGGCATCGAGCACCAGCATTGACCTCAACCTCGCCAGCGGTGATGACATCCCTCTTGAAGAACGTGAGGCGGACGAGCTGCTGGAAGTGGCTGGGAAGCGAGTCGGTGCAGATGTCGAGGTGTTCAATACCGTTTTCGATGTGACTCCTGCGGATCTGATCGACGTGATCGTGACCGAGAAGGGTATTGTCGAGCGACCGGATGCCGCCAAAATCGCCCAGTTGATGTGCCGCAAGCGCTTGCATTGAGTGTTTTCGCGGGGGCGATGGCGGTCTGGACTTTCCGCTTCAGCGGCATCCTGCCCTATCTCCCACCCGCCAACCCTTTGTGATACCATTCGACAGTTTCCAAGGCCGCTCTTTTCCGCGGTCTTCATTGCGCAGATCCTGGGCACAACTCATTGATTTGTCGTATGTCGTCGCACTGTCGAACGCTGCGGCGACGAGCTTCGTTCGTCCACCGATGGATATGGCGAAGTTTCACCAGAAAAAGGAATCAGGCTTCTCATGGGCGAACTGGCCAAAGAAATCCTCCCGGTCAATATCGAAGACGAACTGAGACAGTCCTACCTCGACTACGCGATGAGCGTGATTGTCGGGCGAGCGCTGCCCGATGCGCGTGACGGCTTGAAGCCCGTGCATCGCCGCGTCCTGTACGCGATGAGCGAACTGGGCAACGACTGGAACAAGCCGTACAAGAAGTCCGCCCGTGTGGTCGGTGACGTCATCGGTAAATACCACCCGCACGGCGACACTGCCGTGTACGACACCATCGTGCGCATGGCGCAGCCGTTCTCGCTGCGCTACCTGCTGGTCGACGGTCAGGGCAACTTCGGTTCGGTGGACGGCGACAACGCTGCGGCCATGCGATACACCGAAGTGCGCATGACCAAGCTGGCTCACGAGCTTCTGGCCGACCTGCACAAGGAAACGGTCGACTGGGTGCCCAACTACGACGGCACCGAGCAGATCCCGGCGGTCATGCCGACCAGGATCCCCAACCTGCTGGTCAACGGTTCCAGCGGCATCGCCGTGGGCATGGCCACCAACATCCCGCCGCACAACCTGGGCGAAGTCATCGATGGTTGCCTGGCGCTGATCGACAACCCCGAGGTCACCGTCGATGAGCTGATGCAGTTCATCCCTGGCCCGGACTTCCCGACCGCCGGCATCATCAACGGCCGCCAGGGCATCATCGAGGCCTACCGCACCGGCCGCGGCCGCATCTATATGCGCGCCCGCTCCGAGGTCGAGGACATCGACAAGGTGGGTGGTCGTCAGCAGATCGTCGTGACCGAGCTGCCGTATCAGCTGAACAAGGCGCGTCTGATCGAGAAGATCGCCGAGCTGGTCAAAGAGAAGAAGATCGAAGGCATCACCGAGCTGCGTGACGAGTCCGACAAGGACGGCATGCGCATCGTCATCGAGCTGCGTCGCGGCGAGGTGCCTGAAGTGGTGCTCAACAACCTCTATCAGCAGACCCAGCTGCAGAGCGTGTTCGGCATCAACGTTGTCGCATTGATCGACGGTCGTCCGCGGTTGCTGAACCTGAAAGACCTGCTCGAGGCCTTCGTTCGTCACCGCCGCGAAGTGGTCACCCGTCGCACCGTGTTCGAGCTGCGCAAGGCGCGCGAGCGTGGGCACATTCTTGAAGGCCAGGCTGTTGCGCTGTCCAACATCGATCCGGTCATTGCCCTGATCAAGGCCTCGCCAACGCCGTCGGAAGCCAAGGAAGCCCTGGTCGGTACGCCGTGGGAGTCCAGTGCAGTGCAGGTCATGGTCGAGCGCGCTGGCGCCGACTCGTGCCGTCCGGAAGACCTGCCGGAGCAGTATGGCCTGCGTGATGGCAAGTACTGGCTGTCGCCTGAACAGGCCCAGGCCATCCTCGACCTGCGTCTGCACCGCCTGACCGGTCTGGAGCATGAGAAGCTGCTGGCCGAGTACCAGGAGATCCTCGAGCAGATCGGCGAGCTGATCCGCATCCTCAACAGTGCCCAGCGCCTGATGGAAGTGATCCGCGAAGAGCTTGAAGCGATTCGCGCCGAGTACGGCGATGCCCGTCGTACCCAGATCCTCGATGCCCGTCACGACCTCAACTACGGCGACATGATCCCGGAAGAAGAGCGTGTGGTGACCATTTCCCATGGTGGTTATGCCAAGACTCAGCCATTGTCCGCTTACCAGGCCCAGCGCCGCGGCGGCAAGGGCAAGTCGGCGACCGGCGTGAAGGATGAGGACTACATCGAGCACCTGCTGGTTGCCAACAGCCACGCCACGCTGCTGCTGTTCTCCAGCAAAGGCAAGGTTTACTGGCTCAAGACCTACGACATCCCTGAAGCCTCCCGCGCCGCGCGTGGTCGCCCGATGGTCAACCTGCTGCCGCTGGAAGACGGCGAGCGCATCACTGCGATGCTGCAGATCGACCTCGAGGCCCTGCAGCAGAGCGCCGACCTCGACGAAGAAATCGACGAGGTGGAAGACGCGGTGCTCGAGGGTGAGGTGATCGAGCCGGAAGAAGTCGACGAAGAAGACGGCGACACTCCAGAGCTGGTTGCAGAGCCAACCGGTGCCTACATCTTCATGGCTACCGCTTCCGGTACCGTCAAGAAGACCCCGTTGGTGCAGTTCGCGCGTCCGCGCTCCAATGGCCTGATCGCGGTCAAGCTGAAGGAAGGTGACACCTTGATCGCCGCAGCCATCACCGATGGCGCGAAGGAAGTCATGATGTTCTCCAGCGCTGGCAAGGTGATTCGCTTCGCCGAGAGCGTGGTTCGCGAGATGGGCCGTACCGCGCGCGGTGTGCGTGGCATGAAGCTGGGCAAGGGGCAGGAAGTGATTTCCATGCTGATCCCCGAGTCGGGCGCGCAGATCCTCACCGCTTCCGAGCGTGGCTTCGGCAAGCGCACCCCGCTGTCCAAGTTCCCGCGTCGTGGTCGTGGCGGGCAGGGTGTGATTGCCATGGGCACAAAAGGGCGCAATGGCTTGCTGATCGGTGCCATCCAGGTTCAGGAAGGCGAGGAGATCATGCTGATTTCCGACCAGGGTACGCTGGTGCGTACACGGGTCGGTGAGGTCTCCAGCCTGAGCCGTAACACCCAGGGCGTTACGCTGATCAAGCTGGCCAGCGACGAGACGCTGGTAGGCCTGGAGCGTATCCAGGAGCCGTCCGAGGACGAGCTCGACGATATCGTCGAGACGGACGAGGAGGGCGTCGAAGCTGATGCGCCAGATGACGAAGCTGCAGGCGCCGAAGAGGCTCCGCAGGAATAAGCAAGCGTAAACCCGAGCGGGGCGACCAAGGTCGCCCCGTTTGACTGATTAGCGACGGCAACGTCTGGTTTCTGTGGGAGCGGGCTTGCCCGCGAAGCAGGCGGTGCGATGTATGGCACCGGCTTCGCCGGTGTTCGCGGCTCCCACAGGATTACCGCTGAACCAGCTGGTTAGATTTTGTTCTATTAGAGCGAGAGTGGATGTGAGCAAACGAGCCTTTAACTTCTGCGCAGGCCCTGCCGCGCTCCCCGACGCTGTCCTGCAGCGTGCCCAGGCCGAAATGCTGGACTGGCGCGGCAAGGGCTTGTCAGTGATGGAGATGAGCCACCGCAGCGATGACTACGTGGCGATCGCCGAAAAGGCCGAGCAAGACCTGCGTGACCTGCTGAGCATTCCCTCGAACTACAAGGTGCTGTTCCTGCAGGGTGGTGCCAGCCAGCAGTTCGCCGAGATCCCGCTGAACCTGCTGCCCGAAGGTGCCACGGCCGACTACATCGAGACCGGCATCTGGTCGAAGAAGGCTATCGAGGAAGGGCGCCGTTTCGGCAATATCAACGTCGCTGCCAGCGCCAAGCCTTATGATTACCTGGCCATTCCTGGCCAGAACGAGTGGAAGCTGACCCCAGGGGCTGCATACGTTCACTACGCCTCCAACGAAACCATCGGCGGCCTGCAGTTCGACTGGGTGCCTGAAACCGGTGATGTTCCGCTGGTGGTCGACATGTCGTCCGACATCCTCTCGCGCCCGATCGACGTGTCGCAGTACGGCCTGATCTACGCCGGTGCGCAAAAGAACATCGGCCCGAGCGGCCTGGTGGTGGTCATTGTGCGCGAAGACCTGCTCGGTCGCGCGCGCAGCACCTGCCCGACCATGCTCGACTACAAGATCTCGGCCGATAATGGTTCGATGTACAACACCCCGGCCACCTACTCCTGGTATCTGTCGGGCCTGGTGTTCGAGTGGCTCAAGGAGCAGGGCGGCGTCGAGGCCATGGAGCAGCGCAACCGTGCGAAGAAAGACCGTCTGTACGGTTTCATCGACGCCAGCGAGTTCTACACCAACCCGATCAGCCACAATGCCCGCTCTTGGATGAACGTGCCGTTCCGTCTCGCCGACGAGCGCCTGGACAAGGCATTCCTCGCCGGTGCCGACGCCCGTGGCCTGCTCAATCTCAAGGGGCATCGTTCGGTCGGTGGCATGCGTGCCTCGATCTACAACGCGCTGGGGCTGGATGCGGTGGAAGCTCTGGTGGCCTACATGGCCGAATTCGAGAAGGAGCACGGCTGATGTCCGAACAGGAACTCAAGGCCCTGCGCGTTCGCATTGACAGCCTCGACGAGAAAATCCTCGAGCTGATCAGCGATCGCGCTCGCTGCGCCGAAGAAGTGGCGCGGGTCAAGACCGCGTCGCTCGCCGAAGGCGAAAAGCCGGTGTTCTACCGCCCCGAGCGTGAGGCCGCGGTGCTCAAGCGCGTCATGGAGCGCAACAAGGGGCCCTTGGGTAACGAAGAGATGGCGCGTCTGTTCCGCGAAATCATGTCGTCGTGCCTGGCCCTGGAAGAGCCGTTGAAGATTGCCTACCTCGGCCCCGAGGGCACCTTCACCCAGGCTGCGGCCATGAAGCATTTCGGTCATGCGGTGATCAGTCGTCCGATGGCGGCCATTGATGAAGTGTTCCGCGAAGTGGCGGCAGGCGCTGTCAACTTCGGCGTGGTGCCGGTGGAAAACTCCACCGAAGGCGCGGTGAGTCACACGCTCGACAGCTTCCTCGAGCACGACATGGTGATCTGTGGCGAGGTCGAGCTACGTATCCACCACCACCTGCTGGTGGGCGAGAACACCAAGACCGACAGCATCACCCGTATCTACTCGCACGCCCAGTCGCTGGCCCAGTGCCGCAAATGGCTGGACGCGCACTACCCGAACGTCGAGCGCGTGGCGGTCTCGAGCAATGCCGAGGCGGCCAAGCGGGTCAAGGGCGAGTGGAATTCGGCGGCGATCGCCGGTGACATGGCAGCCAACCTGTATGGTTTGACCCGTCTGGCCGAGAAGATCGAAGACCGTCCGGACAACTCCACGCGGTTCCTGATGATCGGTAACCAGGAAGTGCCGCCGACCGGCGACGACAAGACCTCGATCATCGTTTCGATGAGCAACAAGCCAGGCGCGCTGCATGAGCTGCTGGTGCCATTCCACGATAACGGCATCGACCTGACCCGCATCGAGACCCGCCCGTCGCGCAGCGGCAAGTGGACCTACGTGTTCTTCATCGACTTCGTCGGCCACCACCGTGATCCGCTGATCAAGGCGGTGCTGGAGAAGATCAGCCAGGAGGCCGTGGCGTTGAAGGTGCTGGGGTCTTATCCGAAGGCGGTGCTCTGAATTTATTGTTGCCCGTGAGTGGGAGCGCTTTGCGCTCCATCGCGGGACCAGCCCGCTCCCACAGGTTTCACGCTGCCCGTGAGAGTGGCGTCGGACCTATAGTTCGGGTTCGTCCTGCCCATCTGTAGGCTGTAATTTGGCACATGTTGCTGTTCTGAACAGGGTTCGCACTCGTGGTTAATGCTGTAAACAAACCCGCACCGCTCATCAATCGCCTGGTCGTCGTCGGCCTGGGCCTGATCGGTGGTTCCTTCGCCAAAGGCCTGCGTGAAAGCGGGCTGTGCCGTGAAGTGGTCGGTGTCGACCTGGATGCCCAGTCGCGCAAGCAGGCTGTCGCTCTTGGTGTGGTCGATCGCTGCGAAGAGGATCTGGCCGTTGCCTGTGTCGGTGCTGACGTGATCCAGCTGGCGGTGCCGATCCTGGCCATGGAAAAGGTTCTGGCTCGCCTGGCGTCGCTCGACCTGGGGGCTGCGGTGATCACCGATGTCGGCAGTGCCAAGGGCAATGTGGTGCGTGCTGCGCGGGCCGTGTTCGGCGAGCGTCTGGCGCGTTTCGTGCCCGGCCATCCGATCGCAGGGTCCGAGCAGAGCGGTGTGGAGGCTTCCAATGCCGCGCTGTTCCGTCGTCACAAGGTGATCCTTACGCCGCTTGCCGAAACCGATCCGGCAGCCCTGGCCCTGGTCGATCGCCTGTGGCGCGCGCTGGAGGCCGATGTCGAGCACATGCCGGTCGAGCGTCATGACGAAGTCCTGGCGGCCACCAGCCACCTTCCGCATCTGCTGGCGTTCGGCCTGGTGGATTCGCTGGCCAAACGCAATGAAAACCTCGACATCTTCCGGTACGCTGCGGGAGGGTTCCGCGATTTCACGAGAATCGCCGGCAGCGACCCGATCATGTGGCATGACATCTTCCTCGCTAACCGCGACGCTGTCCTGCGCACGCTGGATACATTTCGCAGCGATCTCGACGCCTTGCGCGACGCGGTCGATGCAGGGGACGGGCACCAGTTGCTGGGTGTATTCACCCGCGCTCGGGTCGCCCGCGAGCATTTCAGTAAAATCCTGGCCCGCCGGGCCTATGTGGACGCTATGAACGCCAACGACCTGATCTTCCTGGCCCAACCTGGTGGCCGCGTGTCCGGACGGATTCGCGTACCGGGCGACAAATCGATTTCCCACCGCTCGATCATGCTCGGCTCGCTGGCCGAGGGCACCACTGAAGTCGAAGGCTTCCTCGAGGGCGAAGATGCCCTGGCGACCTTGCAAGCCTTCCGCGACATGGGTGTGGTCATCGAGGGGCCGCACCACGGCCGCGTCACCATCCATGGTGTCGGCCTGCACGGCCTGAAGCCGCCACCTGGCCCGATCTACCTGGGTAACTCCGGGACCTCGATGCGCCTGCTGTCGGGCCTGCTGGCCGCACAGCCGTTCGATGTGACCATGACCGGTGACGCTTCGCTGTCCAAGCGCCCGATGAACCGCGTGGCCAATCCGTTGCGCGAAATGGGAGCCGTGGTCGAGACCGGCCCCGAGGGGCGTCCTCCGCTGACCATTCGCGGTGGCCAGAAGCTCAAGGCGCTGAATTACACCCTGCCGATGGCCAGTGCCCAGGTTAAGTCCTGCCTGCTGCTGGCCGGCCTGTACGCCGAAGGCACTACCACCGTCACCGAGCCGGCGCCGACCCGCGATCACACCGAGCGCATGCTGCGTGGCTTCGGTTACAGCGTGCAGAGCAATGGCCCTGTCGCTTCGCTGCAGTCCGGCGGCAAGCTGACCGCTACTCGGATCGAAGTGCCGGCCGATATCTCGTCCTCGGCCTTCTTCCTGGTCGCAGCGTCCATCGCCGAAGGTTCGGAGCTGGTGCTGGAGCACGTCGGCATCAACCCGACCCGCACCGGCGTGATCGACATCCTGCGGCTGATGGGTGGCGACATCACCCTGGAGAACCAGCGTGAAGTCGGCGGCGAGCCTGTTGCCGACCTGCGCGTGCGTGGGGCGAAGCTCAAGGGTATCGAGATTCCGGAAGACCTGGTGCCGCTGGCCATCGACGAATTCCCGGTGCTGTTCGTCGCGGCCGCCTGCGCCGAGGGGCGCACCGTGCTGCGTGGTGCCGAGGAGCTGCGGGTCAAGGAGTCGGACCGTATCCAGGTCATGGCCGATGGCCTGATCGCCCTGGGTGTCAAGTGCGAGCCGACCCCGGACGGCATCATCATCGATGGCGGCCAGATCGGCGGCGGTGAGGTCCATGGTCACGGTGATCACCGGATCTCCATGGCATTCAGTATTGCCTCGCTGCGTGCCAGTGCGCCGATCCGTATTCACGACTGCGCCAACGTCGCCACTTCCTTCCCCAACTTCCTGGCGCTTTGTGCCGAAGTTGGCATCCGCGTGGCGCAAGAGGGCAAGTCGTGAATTCGCAGGCGCCGGTCATCACCATCGACGGGCCAAGCGGCTCGGGCAAGGGCACGGTCGCTGGCCTGCTGGCACGCGAGCTTGGCTGGCGACTGCTGGATTCCGGAGCGCTGTATCGCCTGCTGGCGTTCAACGCCTCGAACCATGGTGTCGACCTGACCAACGAAGAGTTGCTCAAGGCGCTTGCCGCTCATCTGGACGTGCAGTTCATCGCTGCCGAGCCGGGCAAGCTGCAGCAGATCATTCTCGAGGGCGAGGATGTCAGCAATGTCATCCGTACCGAAACGGTAGGGGCGGGCGCCTCGATGGTCGCTTCTCTGCCAGCGGTGCGCGAGGCACTGCTGCAGCGTCAGCGTGCCTTCCGTGAGGCGCCGGGGCTGATCGCCGACGGTCGCGACATGGGGACCGTGGTGTTTCCAGATGCGCCACTGAAGGTGTTTCTCACCGCCAGTGCCGAGGAACGCGCCCGCCGCCGTTACCTGCAGTTGAAGGGCAAAGGCGAAGATGTTAGTCTGTCGAGTCTGCTAGATGAGATTCGTGCGCGCGATGAGCGCGACACCCAGCGCGCAGTGGCCCCGCTCAAGCCGGCGGCCGATGCAATCCAGCTGGACTCTACCGAGTTGTCCATCGAGCAGGTGCTGCAACGGATCAGAAGCGAGCTCGCATTGCGCGACCTGCTCTGATCGCCAGGAAAGCAGGCAGGGGCACCAGTCAACGTCCTGCCCGCTTTCCTTTACTTAAACGAAACCCACATTGTCTGGAATGTGGCGATGGGCGTCTGTCTCGCCCGAATTTACAGGAATTAAAATGAGCGAAAGCTTTGCAGAACTCTTTGAAGAAAGCCTGAAAACCCTCAATCTTCAGCCGGGCGCAATCATCACCGGTATCGTTGTCGACATCGACGGCGACTGGGTTACCGTTCACGCTGGTCTGAAGTCCGAGGGCGTCATCCCGCTCGAGCAGTTCTACAACGAAGCTGGCGAGCTGACCATCAAGGTCGGTGACGAAGTTCACGTTGCGCTGGACGCGGTCGAAGACGGCTTTGGCGAAACCAAGCTGTCCCGTGAAAAAGCCAAGCGCGCCGAGTGCTGGATTGTTCTGGAAGCTGCTTTCGCTGCCGAAGAAGTGGTCAAGGGCGTTATCAACGGTAAGGTTAAGGGCGGCTTCACTGTCGACGTTAACGGCATCCGTGCGTTCCTGCCGGGCTCCCTGGTTGATGTCCGCCCAGTGCGCGACACCACCCACCTGGAAGGCAAAGAGCTGGAATTCAAGGTCATCAAGCTGGACCAGAAGCGCAACAACGTTGTCGTTTCCCGTCGCAGCGTGCTGGAAGCCGAGAACAGCGCCGAGCGCGAAGCCCTGCTGGAAACCCTGCAGGAAGGCCAACAGGTCAAAGGTATCGTCAAGAACCTCACCGACTACGGCGCCTTCGTGGACCTGGGCGGCATCGACGGCCTGCTGCACATCACCGACATGGCCTGGAAGCGCATCAAGCACCCGTCGGAAATCGTCAACGTTGGTGACGAAGTCGACGTTCGCGTTCTGAAGTTCGACCGTGAGCGCAACCGCGTTTCGCTGGGTCTGAAGCAGATGGGCGAAGATCCGTGGGTTGCTATCACTTCCCGCTACCCAGAAGGTACTCGTGTTACCGCTCGCGTCACCAACCTGACCGACTACGGCTGCTTCGCCGAGCTGGAAGAGGGTGTCGAAGGCCTGGTACACGTTTCCGAAATGGACTGGACCAACAAGAACATCCACCCGTCGAAAGTCGTTCAGGTTGGCGACGAAGTGGAAGTCATGGTTCTGGACATCGACGAAGAGCGTCGTCGTATCTCCCTGGGTATCAAACAGTGCAAATCCAACCCATGGGAAGACTTCTCCGGCCAGTTCAACAAGGGTGACAAGATCACCGGTACCATCAAGTCGATCACCGACTTCGGTATCTTCATCGGCCTGGACGGTGGCATCGACGGTCTGGTTCACCTGTCCGACATCTCCTGGAACGAAACCGGCGAAGAAGCCGTGCGTCGTTTCAAGAAGGGCGACGAGCTGGAAACCGTCATCCTGTCGGTTGACCCAGAGCGCGAGCGCATCTCCCTGGGCATCAAGCAGCTGGAAGACGATCCGTTCTCCAACTTCGTTGCTGTCAACGACAAGGGTGCAATCGTCAAGGGCATCGTGAAGGAAGTTGACGCCAAGGGCGCCATCGTCACTCTGGCCGACGACATCGAAGCTACTCTGAAAGCTTCCGAAATCAGCCGTGACCGCGTTGAAGACGCGCGTAACGTCCTGAAGGAAGGCGAAGAGATCGAAGCCAAGATCATCAGCGTTGATCGCAAGTCCCGCGTCATCAGCCTGTCCATCAAGTCGAAGGACGATGCTGAAGAGCGCGAAGCTATCCAGAGCCTGAAAAACACCGCTCCGGAAGCTGCTGCCGACACCACCATGGCTGCGCTGCTGCGCGAAGCAATGGCCAAGCAGAACTGAGTTCTGTTTGATCGGTAAAAAAGGGCGACCCTCGGGTCGCCCTTTTTTTGTCCAAAATTTTCCTGGTATGCACGTGGGGGCAGGCTTGCCCAGCGATTGCGACGCAAGGTCTTTGAGCGGTTGGAAGCGTGCGCTGCGAATGTTTAGTTCTTGAATTTTTTTATCAAGTCAAGAAGCACCCTGTTCAAATCCTTCCAAGCGTGCTACAAACTGGTTAAGCAATGATCTAGCTGCTTGATAACGAAGGGAAAAATATGACGAAGTCGGAGCTGATCGAACGTATTGTCACCCATCAGGGGTTGCTCTCATCCAAGGATGTAGAGTTGGCCATCAAGACCATGCTTGAACAGATGTCCCAATGCCTGGCGACCGGAGATCGCATCGAGATCCGTGGCTTTGGCAGTTTTTCCCTGCATTATCGTGCGCCTCGGGTTGGGCGTAATCCCAAGACCGGGCAGTCTGTGAGTCTTGAGGGTAAATTCGTGCCGCATTTCAAACCGGGTAAAGAGCTGCGCGACCGGGTTAATGAAGAAGAACACGAACATCCCTGAGCGATGAAGGAGCAATCTGATGCGTAACTTCAAGCGCGCCGTGGGGGCGTTGTTCATGCTGCTGCTGGCGGCTGTAGTGTTGTTCTTCGTGCTGGAGAACCAACAGGCCGTAGCGCTGGTGCTGTTTGGCTGGTCGGCGCCGGCGGTGCCGGTGGCCGTGCCGGTGATCGCGGCACTGGTGGTGGGACTGGCGGTAGGTCCGTTGCTCGGCGCCTACGGTGTGCAGCGCAGCAAGCGCAAGATTCGAGCGTCGGCGCGGCAGGCGACAATGAGTGGTAATTGAGGCGAATTCCTATGCTGCATCAGGAAGTGTTACCTGTGCGTCTGGTGCTTGAAATGAAGTAATAGCGGCTTCATTTTCAGTCCAGCTTGAGCGTGCAGTCGTATGACATTTCCGTCCCTTTCCCACCATGGTGGCATCCGCAGCGTGACCGGTTCCTGCCACCAACTTTACCTCGATCCGCTCGCCAGTCTTTTGGTCGACTGTGCGCTAGAACAGGGGCGCGACGCTCCTCTTGGTGGGGAACTTACACCCATCGGCTTCGACATTGCCGGAATCCAGGTGCTCATCATCACTCACGTTCATCTGGATCATGTCGGGCGTATCCCTGCGCTCGTAGCTGCGGGATTTCGCGGTCCCATCATTTGTAGTGAACCTTCTGCCCGCCTACTGCCGCTGGTGCTCAAGGATGCCTACAAGCTGGGTATCAGTGATGATCCTGTCCAGGTTGATCGCTACCTGGCGCTTTTGCAGCGACTGATCGTGGCGGTGTCGAGCAGGAGGGGGTAGTTTGCGCCATTCGTTTGCAGCGTGCTGGCCATTTGCTGGGGCGGCCTATGTGGAGTGTGATACGCGCTCCCCGGGTGACGAGACAAGTTCACGCATTGTTTTTTCAGGTGGTCTGGGCGCCCCGTGCAATCCATTGTTGCACCCTGTGCAGCCACCTGAGCGCGCCGGTATCCTGTTTTTGGGAAGCACCTATGGTGACCGGCTCCATGCTGATCGGAGCGATCGGATACAGCTGCTGGAGGCTGCCGTTGATCGGGCGCTGAAGAATGGGGGCGCTACTCATTCCGGCATTCAGCCTGGGGCGTACTCAGGAGTTGCTGTTCGAGCTTGAAGATATTCTCCATCGTAAGACATTGATGGGCGAACCTGCTGTGACCTCGGGTGATTTTGCCTTTAGCTGGTCACAATTGCCCATCATCCTCGACTCGCCTCTCGCTCAACGCATCACCCAGCCCTATCAGCGGTTGCACGATTACTGGAGTGACGAAGCCGGGGCGCGGATGGATGAGGGGCGCACCCCGTTGAGCTTTGGACAGCTGATCTGCATTGACACCCATGCTCGCCACCAGCAGGTGGTCAACTACTTGAGCAGCACTGGGCGGCCTGCGAGTGTCATTGCAGGTAACGGCATGTGTTCGGGCGGAAGGATTTTCGCTTACCTCAAGGCGATGTTG
The DNA here is from genome assembly GCF_014268955.1 of Pseudomonas sp. RW3S2. Taxonomy (NCBI): domain Bacteria; kingdom Pseudomonadati; phylum Pseudomonadota; class Gammaproteobacteria; order Pseudomonadales; family Pseudomonadaceae; genus Pseudomonas; species Pseudomonas sp. RW3S2. The sequence continues at coordinate 500,350 of NZ_JABWRM010000001.1, forward strand.
GGCGATCGGCGGCTTGAAGTATTGTTTGTTGGATATCAGGTCAGGGGGCGCCAGGTGCGGTGATCCAGGCTTGTGATAGTGCAGATGGGGTCGTGCGGGTCGATCTGGATGGGGAATGTTTGATGTCCGAGCAAAGATCATGAGTTTGACAGGGTATTCCGTCCATGCGGACAGGGGGGGCTTGTTCATTTTGCGCTGGGAGGGCATTCACCGCGCGAAAGGGGCGGGCTGGTGCATGGTGAGGCAAGGTGCAAAGCGGGCATTGCTGGAGGCCATCAAGCAGGCGTGCCTGCCGCAAGGGCAGGAGGTGAAGGTGGTGATCGGCTAGGGCGCCAATCACTTCAAGGCGGGGAACTAAATTGGTGATTTACCTCTCTACTTCCGACTAATTTTTTTGAGTAGTCTCCAGACGCGATCGAAAAACGCCAGCTACGCTTTAATCTAGAGCCTGCAGATTTTCGCGGTGGCATTAATCCTGAGGTAGAGGGATTCGGTCAGACCCGAGGAAAACAGAATAAATGCACGATCAAAATGAGTATGTAGTAAATAGCCAGGGAACTAAAGTTGATTGGGTTGATGGTGTTTGGAAGCGTAAGCTCATAGTCATCGTAACCACGGTTATTGTTTCAGGCGCGGCGTTGATCTACGGGCAGCTGGCAACCCCGATGTACGTGGCGAGAGTTTTTGTACAGCCTCCGACGCAGAATGATATTGCGCCACTTAATTATGGGCGAGGAGGCAAGACGGGGCTGAATGCCTTGGCGGTGAAAGAGGTTTATGATGTTTATCTGCGTAACCTTCAGTCTGAGTCCTTGCGTAGGAGGTTTTTCGAGAATGTATACCTTGCGGGTACGAAGGGGGGGGGGCGTTCGGGATCGCAGGATGAGCGCTACGAGAATTTCCAGAAGACGCTTTCGATTGCGCTAGCTTCGAATGATGACCCTTCTCGTTACGCAGTTGCCATGGATTCATCTGATCCCCGCTTGGCTGCTGAATGGGTCGTTCAATACGCTGAGATGGCGGGGCGTCTTGCGCAAGACCAGGTGTTGCAAGACGTCAAGGCGGACGCCTTGGTAAAGGCGCGCAATCTCGAGAGTGCGATTGTTTCTGATCTCGAGGGTGCGAGGATGGAGCGTGAGGATCGAATAGTTCAGTTGAAAGAGGCGCTGCGGGTGGCGCGCTCGGTAGGCCTGCGGAAGCCGCCAGTCATCTCCAGCAGCCTGTCGAAAGAGGTGTCAGGTGCGATGGACGGCTCCTTGATGTATATGCGCGGAACAGAGGCGCTTGAGGCTGAGATCGATAACTTGACCAAGCGCGCGTCGGATGAGCCCTTTATACGAAACTTACGGCCTCGGCAAAAGATTGTGGAGTTCTACCGCTCACTCGAAATAAATGTCGATGGGCTGCGGGTTTATCGACAGGATGGTGTGGCCGAATTGCCCGACTTGCCAGTGAAGCCGAAAAAGGTATGGCTCTTCGTGCTTGGTCTGGTCGCCGGAGCTGCCCTGGGTGTCGTGATCGCGATGGCGCACATGGTTGTCGGGCAGCGAAAACTTCGCGCGGGCTTATGATCAGGTGAGGCGGCCAAGTGACTGGCTTCTTGGGTGGGCAGCTGTCACAATGCCGTCCTCATCGTCATTCTGGACAAGGATGTTGTATCGGTCATGACCAAGTGTTCCTATCTCATGACAAGCTGCCTGCGAGGCGGGGAGTCTTTGCAGAGTTGGTGCCATGATTATACTCTTTTCGGCTCAAGGGCCCGATTTTCCGGTGCTTCTCGTGCGTTGATTGATCTTGCAAATTCGACAGGCGTGATGCTGTGGCACTACGAAAATTCTAGTGCTTTCTCAGCCGATGTTGATATCTCATTGCTGTATCTTGCCCTGTGAGCTGCTGCGCTACCTGCAAGCGTGTATTGGGCGGGTGGCAATACCTCGCGTGCTATTCTGTCAACCAATCTCAGGGCTGGCCTTCGCTCAGGTCGTGTCTGCGCCAGCGCATGCCTGGCGAGCTCACACGGATGTGGCGACCAGCGTGGGGCTGGGTTGGAGTGGTCTGCGTGGTGGGCGGGCATGGCAAAAGTTGCTTGAGTAAAAAATAATCTGTATCGAGTTTTTATTTGGAGAATGGAATAATAAAATGCGCAGTCAGTCAGAGCGCTCGAGTAAAGATGATGAGGTCGATATTTTCGAGCTGTTAAAGAAATTGTGGGGGCAGAGGCTGGTAATTATACTGGTTACGTTGGTAGTTACTGCGTTAGCGGCAGCCTATGCTTACTTTGCCACTCCAATATACGAAGCCAGGCTTTATAGTGATCCCCCCAGCAGGAATGATGTTTCTGCACTTAACTATGGTCGTGGTGGCGTGAGTGGCTTGTCGCTCGTTGAGCCAACTGATGTCTACTCTGTTTACTTGAGACACCTTCATTCAGAGTCGTTGCGCCGTGATTTCTTTCGAGAGTACTACCTGCCCATGGTAACGTCGGGGGGGTCGCCGAGTTCGGTAGATACCTTGTATCGACGTTTTAATCAGATACTGAAAGTAGTGCCGGTGTCGGGAAGCACCAACCGGTTCTATGTGCTTAGCCAGCTTTCGGATCCTGTTCAGGCTGTCGAGTGGGTCACACGCTATGCGGGGATGGCCGTTGATCGTGCAAAGCAGGAAATTCTCAAGGGCGCCCATGGAGAGGCGCAAGCGAAGGCTGACAGTCTTGAGCGTGAAATTGCAGCTCAGCGAGAAACCGTTCAGTTGCAGCGTAAGGATAGAATCGCTCAGTTGACTGAGGCATTGCGTGTTGCGCGCTCCGTGAATTTAGAGAATCCCCCCATCATTTCAAATAACCTCTCCAGTGAAATGGAGGGCTCGTTGATGTACATGCGTGGCGCCAAGGCGCTGGAAGCGGAGTTGAGCAACCTTCGTGAGCGTGGTTCTGATGACCCATTCATTGCCGGTTTACGCTCCAAACAAGAGTCTTTGAAGTTCTACCGTGGGCTCGAGGTGTTGCCACAGGCCTTCGATGTGTTCTGGCAGGATGGGTTGGCGGAATCTCCAGACACTCCACTCAACCCGCGGAAAGCGATGATAATCGTCTTCGGTATCCTCGCTGGGTTGGCGCTGGGTGTGTTGGTGGCGTTGGCTTTGCTCGCCAGAAGGCGATAAGCACGCACTTCTGCGGGAGTGGGCGGGCAATTCGTGGGGCCGAAACCTTGCGCTACCAACCAAGCTAGGGGTAGCGCATGAGGTTTCATGATCGCTACGTTCAGAGCGGCACAGTGTCTGAGGTTTGAGTGGTATAAACCCCGTTCTTCAGATCAATCAATGGGCGTATCAAAAACTGACCCACCAGCGCGGGAGTATAATTGACGGTCCCGTAATTGCTGCGGATATAGCTTTCGGCGGCGGCTACCAGGCCGGTGTCTAGGGCCTGTTGATTATAGTAGAGCATACCCTCCGTCGGGCTGTGTGCCAGGTTGAAAAACTGGCCGATCATCAGGCGATCAGCGCCGGTCTCTGTCCAGCCTTTTGCGTTGGCATTGACAGGGTAAATATCGGTGAATTCGGGTGCTGCAATCATTTCGGAAACGCTCAGGCGGTGTCCGCTGGCGTTTTCATAGGCGACATTGTAGTCCGGGTCATGGATTTCCCAAGCGCCGGTTTCGGGGTTCATGACTTCGATGAAGACATGACCCATCAAGGAGCCGGAATAGCGGGAAAATAAATAGATTGTTCTGGAGCGTATTCCGAGATTCTGTAGCAGTGCCTGCATGACTGTCGCGCGATTACCGCATAGAAGTTCCGGGCGAGTCGCTGTCGTATCGCCAGAGGCAATACGGTACAGTTGATCCATCACGTAAATGTGATCGTTGCCGTGGGCTTGGTTCCATGTGCCTTCGCCGTGGTCGGAGTTCTTGTGGATGTATTCTCTTACTGCATCTGTTATCGGCAAGTTCAGCGAGTTGGCGTAGGATTTGATCAGGATGCTGGCTAGATCTGCCTTGCATGCCGCGGGGAGTAACAGACACTGCAAAAAAACTAACGCTGATAGTACTTTCATTGACCGTCCGTGTTGAAGATTGCTATTGCTTGCGAAATCATGGCGCCGCTTGAGAGGGCGTTATGGTATCGGGTGTACTTTCTGCTGTCAGCCGTCTTTCGGTGGGCAAGGGGATTTTTTTGAAAAAATCAATTCCACATGTGTCGCTAGTCGCATTGTTCGATGGGTTCTGTAATCTACATTTGTAGGCAGATTGGCGACACAGGGCAGGTTTTCTATGCTTTTTTGAGCATTTTTGCTTGGTATGTGGTTTTTCGCCATGGAGGTTTCCGAATGGCTAGTGGCTTTTCGGGTGTACGCCGTTCGATCATGAGTGCCCTCTGCGCGGCCATGTCTTCAGGCGGCAATTGGTTGTCGCGTTAGCTGCTCTTTCGTATCATTGGCCGTTCCTTTGCTGAGGGGGCGGTCGATGGCCAAGGCAGTTCGCCGCTGGGAAGCTGTCAAAGTGCAGGGGCTTGAGGAGTAGGTCGATGTCGAAATACAGTCAGGCATCGCGGAGATGCCTGTGCACTAGTGAAGTCTGGTCGGAGTCCCTGGTTTTCCGGGGGCGAGGTTAGTTATGAGTAATGCGTTTAACGCAGCGGCTCTTCTGGTTAATAAACTCATGACGTTTGCCTTGCTGTTCTTATTGGCAAAGTTATTGGGGGTTTCTGATTATGGGGTCTTTTCCTATTATTATGTAGTCATTACAGGGATTGCTTCCGTGGTTGGGGAAGGGGCCGCAATCGCGCTTTCCAGGTATGGTATTGCTCAAAGGGTGTCGGGTAATCAATGCCTGTTGTTGAGCATTGTTTTGCTGATGGCAGTGGGTGCTGGATTGCTGGGGATTACTGCCGCATGGCTGTTTCCTTACCAGGGGGCGCAAGTATCTTTCGAGTGGTCAGCGATGCCTTGGTGGGCATTTCTCTTTGCGTCATCCACTGTGTTCAACGTTGCGCTGACCGGTCTGATGTTTTCGCTGGGCGGAGTCAGGCGATGGCCGCTCGTTCAATTGGCTCAGGGGGGCGTTGGTTTCGTGCTGGTGGGTGCTGTTGCGCTGGCGGGGGCTTCGCCGGTCACGGTGCTGTCGGTATTATCGATGATGCCGCTATTTGCGCCAGCTTACGGTGCATGGGCTATATTGCGAGCGCATCGTGCTGAAGCCTGCCATCCCGTGACTGTGGTATCGCTCAAAGCGTTCTTGCAGAAATCAGGTATTTTTGCAATCTGGGGCGGAATGTTGTTTGGTGCGCCCGTGCATGTCATTTGCATGATTATCTTTGGCAAGGCAGCCGTGTCGATGGAGGAGGTGGGATACTTCAACCTCTTCTTCTTGTTTTATGTGCTGGTAACGGTGGTGCCTGCCTCGCTAAGCCCCTACCTGATTGTACGGCTCATGCGCAAGGGTATGGGCAAGTCATCCAGCTATCTGGCCGCAGGAGCAATCGTGGCTGTAGTACTGCCTCTGGGTCTCTATGTCGCACAGGGTGTCTGGTTGTGCTTGCTGGGCGAGCATGTTTGCGCCCGTGGAGATCTCCTGCCCTACGCGTTGATTGCGGGTGGGCTTGGGCTGGTGGTGACGCAATTGGTGCAAGTGATGCACAGCGCGAATCAAAGCCGATTTGTAATGCTAGCGGGGCTGGTCTACGCACTTGCCTATTTTTCAGTCGTGGGCGCGTATGCGGTGCAGGGGGAGATGACGGCAAATCAGCAGTTCAGCGCGTTTGCATTGGCTCTGATCGCGCAGCTTCTGGTGCTGGGATGGCGATGGGCTTCTCGTACAGATGTCGCAATTGGCCAGGGATGATTTGTAGGCGTTTTGCGTTAATGCCGGGATAAGGGCTGGAGGTGGGTAGTGATAGAAGTTGGGATTTTTGCATGTTTGCTAATGTGGTTGGGGGCACTGCTCTACTGTGTGTCTGTCAAGCGCTACCTGGTGTCGCTTTATCTCTTATGCTACTCGGTTCCTTTTTTGGCTCTCATGAGGGGGATGTGGGCAGAGCAGATCGTCTTGTGGCCTATTGGTAATTACACGTTTGATGTCAATGCCACAATCATTTTTCGTTTCACGCTCGTCTGGGGAATAGGGTTGGTGGGCTCGCTGGTGGCGTTGTTTTTTGTCAACTTGACCGAGCGCGTTAATCTGAAGGTATACGAAGAGCGTGCTGTCAGCGTCGAGTCGGTGCGCTACTTGGCTTGGTTTTTCTGTGGGGTATCGATTCTTTATATCGTTGCGCGGACATTGATGCCTGAGCAGGTATTCGCTGTGTTCACGGGGATCGAGTCATTTGCAGTTTGCTCTATCCTGGTATTTTTTGCCTATGCGTTACTCCGTGCTCGCGTTGGGTTGTTGCTGGTTTCATGGGGGCTGGCAATCGGCTATGCATATGCTAATACCCGGACAGGCGATCGCGACTTTGTCGTGCTGTTCGTTGCTATGATGCTGGGGAGTATTTTTTACTGGAGCCGATATATTTCGCTTAAGGCGTTGATGCTGATTGGTATATTAGCGGTTGGCGTTCTCATGAGCGGTGTGTATATCTCAATGGTGAGGATGGATGTGCCGTTGACTGAGGGAAATATTGCCCAGTACCTGCTCTACAACTCTTGGAATGCTATTGTTTTGCCCATGGTTGATCAGCTTTCTAATCATTGGTATGGCGATCATCTGAGGTATGGTAAAACATATTTCGATATGGTTGTTTCGATGGCGCCCTCTCCCATCTATAGCTTCTTTGGCGCAATTAAACCCATTACCTTGGATAACCCGGCAGACTGGTACTATATCTACGGGCTGGGCGGGATGCATGCGGCAGGTGTCGGTTTTGAGAACTTTGGTTTGATGGGCGTGATGCTGGATGCGCTATTTAGCATGACGCTCTTGCTGCTGGTTGATCGACACAGTGAAGGGCGATCCTATTTTCGGTATCTGCTTTACATGCTTCTGAGTGCGTCGATCATGCATTGGCTTTGGTATGGCGCGATGTATGTCTTGAACATGCTGATGTTTTTTGTGTTGCTGCTGATGCTTTTCAATGTGGGAAGGTTCTTTGGCCGCGTACTCAGGGCGGCCGCTCGTCAGGTCGCTGCAAACGGGCAGAGGAATGAGGGTTGCGTGTGATCTCTCGCTCAGCGCTGACAGTGCCAGAAGTCGCGGCTCGTTTCGAAGGGTGTATGGTATGCCATGCTGAGCCTGCAGATGTCTGTGGCGGTGCGCCTGAAGGTGTCGGTAGCGGGGCGTTCAGATTCTGTGTAGGGTTAGGCGCTGAAACAGATGAAAAATTCGGTGCGATAGCCTGTACGATGTATTCTGTCAGCGGTCAGGAGCCTTGAAACTGTGAATCCGTCGGTTTTCCAAGCGGTGAAGGTAGAGCTTTCAGTAGTGGATCTCGATGGATTGAGTGCTTTTTCTGGTTCGTACCAAAGATGAGTGTACGTGATTAACTTCTGGAAATAAAAATGCTCGAACTGAAAAATATCAAGCTCGCTGTGATCGGTCTGGGTTATGTCGGTCTCCCCTTGGCTGTTGAGTTCGGCAAACGCCGGAACGTTGTGGGGTTTGATATCAATCTTTCCCGTATTGAGGCGCTGAGGGCAGGGCATGATGCCACCTTAGAAGTTGATGACGCAGAGCTCAAAAGTGCTGAGTATCTTTCGTATACTGCAAATGCCGCAGATCTCGAATCTTGTAACGTCTACATCGTAACAGTGCCGACGCCAATCGATGAGTACAAGCGTCCTGATCTGACGCCGCTGATCAAGGCCTCGAAGCTGATCGGCGAAGTACTGAAGCCGGATGATATCGTTATCTATGAGTCGACCGTTTACCCAGGGGCAACCGAAGAAGATTGTGTTCCGGTACTCGAGCAGTATTCTGGCTTAACGTTCAATGTCGACTTCTTTGCGGGTTACAGCCCGGAGCGTATCAATCCCGGAGATAAAGAGCATCGAGTAACAACCATCAAGAAAGTGACCGCCGGCTCGACGCCAGAGGCGGCGGACGTAGTCGACGCTTTGTACCAGGAAATCATTCTCGCCGGAACCCATAAGGCGAGCACGATTAAGGTGGCCGAAGCCGCAAAGGTTATCGAGAACACTCAGCGTGATCTGAATATTGCACTGATCAATGAGCTCGCCTTGATCTTCAACAAAATGGGTATCGACACTGAGGCCGTGCTGCAAGCCGCAGGCACCAAGTGGAATTTTCTGCCGTTCCGTCCAGGCCTTGTGGGCGGCCACTGTATCGGTGTGGATCCCTATTACCTCACTCATAAAGCTCAGAGCATCGGCTATCATCCCGAAATCATTTTGGCTGGCCGTCGGTTGAACGACGCGATGGGCGCTTACGTAGTGTCTCAGCTGGTCAAAGCCATGCTCAAGCGCCGGATTCACGTGGATGGCTCCCGGGTACTGATCATGGGACTCACCTTCAAGGAAAACTGCCCCGACCTGCGTAACACCAAGGTTGTCGATATCGTCAAGGAGTTGGCTGATTACAACATTGTCGCTGATATCTACGACCCTTGGGTGAGCGTAGCGGAGGCTGAGCACGAGTACGGTATTACCCCGGTGGTTTCCCCTGAGAATGGCGCCTATGACGGTATCATCCTGGCTGTTGCGCACGATCAGTTCAAGGCGATGGGCGCCGAGCAGATTCGGGCTTTCGGAAAGCCGGAACACGTCCTTTACGATCTCAAGTACCTCCTTGCCGCAGAGGCCTCCGATCTGCGTCTGTGAAGTGCGCTATGGCGCCGCAGATGATTGTCAGGAAACCTACTTGCATGGCGGAAATGATGAATAACTACGAAGTTGCAATGAATAAGCTCCAGCAAGAGCCTAAAAAATGGCTCGTTACGGGTGTTGCGGGGTTTATCGGCTCTAATTTGCTTGAAGCACTGCTGAAGCTGGATCAGCAGGTGGTGGGGCTTGATAACTTCGCTACCGGACATCAGCGCAATCTGGATGAAGTCAAGACTGAGGTTTCCCCGGTGCAATGGGCCCGCTTTACTTTCATCCAAGGCGATATCCGCAAGCTGGACGACTGCCACGCGGCCTGTGCGGGCGTCGACTTCGTCTTGCATCAGGCTGCATTGGGTTCAGTGCCGCGTTCGATCGCTGACCCGATCACCACCAACATGGCAAACATTGATGGTTTCCTCAATATGTTGGTGGCCGCGCGTGATGCAGGCGTCAAGAGTTTCACCTATGCCGCGAGCAGCTCTACGTATGGTGACCACCCGGGGCTGCCGAAAGTAGAGGATGTGATTGGCAAGCCGCTATCTCCTTACGCCGTAACCAAGTATGTGAATGAGTTGTATGCCGAGGTTTTCGCGCGAACCTACGGGTTTACCACCATCGGCCTGCGCTATTTCAATGTCTTCGGCAAGCGACAGGATCCGGATGGGGCATACGCTGCGGTCATTCCAAAATGGACGGCGGCGATGATCAGTGGCGATGATGTGTTCGTTAACGGCGACGGGCAGACCAGTCGTGATTTCTGTTTTATCGAGAACGTGATTCAGGCCAATCTGCTGGCTGCAGTGGCGGAAGACGAAAGGGCCCGCAACCAGATCTACAACGTTGCCGTGAGCGGTCGAACAGACTTGAATCAGCTATTCAATGCCATCAAGAAGCACTTGGCTGGCAACGGCGTGATTTACCACAAAGAGCCTGTTTACCGGGATTTTCGAGTGGGCGATGTACGTCATTCACAGGCTGATATTTCAAAGGCGCGGGCCCTATTGGGGTACCTTCCGCTATTCAATATCGATGAAGGTATTGCCAAGGCTATGCCCTGGTATGTTTCATATTTCAGAGATTGATAGGTCGTCGTAGGCAGGGGCTCATTGCTTTGGGCACTGCTCGGCTTCAGCTGCATGACGATCCCTCAGCGTGAGACAGGTTTGGAAGACTCATCGAAAGGGCGTGTCGAGCTTCGATTCGGTTTTTTCTCCTGTTCTTTCTGGTCAGATCGCCGTTCGGCGACATTCCACACGAGCCGCGAAATGAATTCGGGCGTGGTGCTCCTTCAAGGCCACCAACGCCCGGATGCGCGGCGCTGGTACTAAATGCAGGCTGCGGGTGCTGTAGAGCGGCGCACTGCAGTCGGGTTCTGAGAGGTCGTAGACATCATGTGTGGTTTCGCGGGGTTGATAACGCCAAGCACAGGCAACTTGGTCGAGCGTGTGGAGCACATGCTGGCGCCGCTTTTTCATCGCGGGCCGGATGACCAAGGTACATGGACGGATGCATCGACCGGCCTGGCGCTTGGCCATCGGAGATTGGCGATTGTCGACCTGTCCGCGCATGGTCACCAACCCATGCATTCCGTCAGTGGGCGATACGTCATCATTTTCAATGGTGAAATCTACAACTTCGCCGACTTGCGCAAGGATATCGAGTCCGCAGGCAGTCATGTCGACTGGCGTGGCCACTCGGACACCGAGGTTTTGCTTGCAGCATTCGAGTTGTGGGGCATCGAGTCTTCGCTTGGTCGAGCGGTTGGCATGTTCGCCATCGCAGTATGGGATAAGCAGAATCAGGTGCTGACCCTGGCCAGGGACAGGATTGGTGAAAAGCCGCTTTACTATGGGCGCATCCATAACGAATTCTATTTCGCTTCCGAATTGAAGGCGATAAGAGCCCAGTGTTCCCAGCACCTCGAGATTGATCGCAATGTGCTCGCCGAATATATGCGCTTTGGCTACATTCCGGCGCCTCATTCGATCTATCAAGGACTTTACAAGCTACAGCCCGGGCACATGCTTGAAGTTACAGCTCAAGGCGTGGCTAATGAGCCACGTGCCTACTGGCAGCTTGACGCCAATGTGGCCCAGGAGACACGAAGAGTATTTGAGCAGGCTAGCGATGATGAGGTACTGAATGAGGTTCATGACCGACTCGCCGCAGCAGTGAAGTTGCAGTCTTTCTCTGATGTCCCTGTCGGTGCGTTTCTGTCGGGCGGCGTCGACTCAAGCCTTGTGGTGTCATTGATGCAAGCCCAGAGCTCCAGCCGGGTTCGCACGTTCACCATTGGTTTCGAGGAAGAAGCGTTCAATGAAGCGCCGTATGCTCGCGACGTCGCTGAGCATCTGGGTACCGACCACACGGAGATGTACGTCAAGGCGCTGGACGCCGCGGCTCTGATTCCGTTGCTGCCCAAGATATACGATGAGCCGTTCGCTGACTCCTCCCAGATCCCCACGACGTTGGTGTCCAAGCTGACCCGTGAACATGTGACGGTAGCATTGACTGGCGATGGTGGAGATGAGCTTTTCGCCGGGTATCCTCGCTATCCGATCACTGCCGGGCTATGGAACAAGGTCAGCAAAATTCCTATGCCGTTGCGCCGCGCCGCTGGTTCGCTACTCGCGATGCCATCGGCGTCGGATTGGGACAAGGTCACGGGTATGTTACCAGCGCGTTATCAGCGCTCGATCAACGGGCGTCGAGTCAACCGTATGGGGCAGTTGATGAAGGCTCGCAGCCTGGGAGAGATGTATATCCGTCTGATGTCTCATTGGCAGCCCGAAGACAATCTGGTCATTGGCGGATCCTGTGGAGGATTCGACAGTTTTCCTGCCTATGACAATGGCAGCATTGCCGCCATGAGGCGCTGGGACGTCAATCAGTATTTGCCGGATGATCTGCTCGTGAAGGTGGATCGGGCTACGATGTATTCAAGCCTGGAGTCCAGAGCGCCGCTGCTCGATCACCGTGTTGCCGAGTTGGCATTCTCACTTCCTGAACATTTCCTTGTGCGTGAGAAGGTCGGAAAGTGGGCGTTACGGAAGGTGCTTGATCGCTATGTGCCCAGGCAGTTGATCGAACGGCCCAAGGCGGGCTTTTCCATCCCGCTTGGGGATTGGCTGCGTGGGCCACTTCGGTCGTGGGCAGAGGACTTGCTGAACCCTTCGCGGCTGGCCAGTGAGGGTTATTTGGACACCGATAAAGTCAGCAGGATGTGGACTGAGCATCTGTTGGGTAAATTCGATCGAAGCGTGAACATCTGGAATGTTCTGATGTTTCAGGCTTGGCTCAGGGAAATACAGCTGCCTCAGCAATTCAAGGCAGCTGACGTTGGTAAGGAAGTATTCAATTGAAGATCGTGATCAATGCCTTTTCTGCCAGATTGGGTGGCGGGCAGACCTATCTGATAAACTTGCTCAAGCATATTCCGCAGCACGATAATCTTCGCATCATCGTGCTGGCCCCGGCCGATCTCAAGCTGCCAGAGCACCCGGCCATCAGTCGCTATGCGCCCAGCTATTCGCTGAACAATCCGTTGGTGCGTACCGCTTGGGAAAAGTTACTGCTGCCGTCCTATCTGCGCAAAGTGAAGGCCGATGTCCTGTTCTGCCCGGGTGGCGTGGTCGCCACCCGGGCGCCAGTGGGTTGCAAAGTGGTGACCATGTTCCGCAACATGATCCCTTTCGATAAACGCGTGCTCGGTTATCTTCCATTCGGCTTGCAGCGCATTCGCAGCTGGCTTTTGTACCACACTATGCTTCGTAGCATGTCGGGTGCAGACCTCACGATCTTCATTTCCGATTTTGCGCGTGGCGTGATCGAGAATCTCACGACTGTTCCGAACGCTGTTACCATCCCTCATGGCATTGGCGAGGAGTTCAGAACCTTCGACAAGCAGTTGCCTCGTCCCGGACGCTTGCCAATCGAGTCTTACATGTTGTACGTGTCCCGTTTCGACGTGTACAAACACCATTACGAAGTCGTGAGTGCCTATGCAAAACTCCCCGCCAAATATCGTGATCGGGTGCATCTGGCCTTGATTGGCGAGTCCGACATGCCCGGTGCAGAGCGGGTGCACGAACTGATCGATAACCTGGGGCTAGGCGAGCGAGTCATCATCTTGGGAGCAGTGCCCTATGCAGAGCTTCCAGCCTACTACCACCATGCCGAACTGGCATTGTTTGCTTCTTCGTGTGAAAACTGCCCGAACATCATGCTGGAAGCGTTGGGTGCCGGACGGCCAGTGCTGTCTTCCGACGTGATGCCGATGCCGGAGTTCGGTGCGCAAGCGGCTGCCTATTTTTCGCCTTTCGATGCCGATGACATCAATCGGGCGATCGTCGCCGTATTGTCGGATTCAGATTACGCCCAACGCCTTGCCGATGCGGCTGCGTTGCAATGCCAGAATTTCAACTGGTCCAAGACGGCAGCCTCGACCTGGGCGGAAATTTTCCAATTGGTGGCACATGCAAAATAATTCCCATGGCCAGCCGTTGAAGGTATTGGTGCTCAGTCAGTACTTCTGGCCCGAGTCATTCATCATCAATGATGTCGTGAGGCTGCTTCACGAGCAGGGTCACGAGGTGGTTGTCGCCACCGGAAAGCCCAATTATCCAGAGGGCCGTTTTTTCCCCGGCTACCGGTTCTGGGGCGTTCAGCACGAACGCTATCTTGAGAAAGTGGATGTGTTTCGTGTGCCTCTCTACGCCAGAGGCGAGGGCGGTGCCAGGAAGCTTGTGCTGAATTACCTGTCATTTGCCTTCATTGGTTTGTTTGCGTTTCCGTTCCTCTTGCGCAAGCGCAGGTTCGACGCGATTTTCGTCTTTGCCCCTTCTCCATTGACGCAGGTTATTCCGGCCATTGCCTTGAAGTACATCAAGCGTGCGCAATTAACGGTCTGGGTGCAGGACCTGTGGCCAGAAAGCTTGGCGGCAACTGGCTACATCAAGAGCCCGCTGGCGCTGAAAGTGGCTGGTTGTTTCGTCAAAGGCATCTACGCCTTCTGTGACAAGCTATTCGTGCAGTCCAAGGCCTTTTTTGATCCGGTAGCGCGTTACGCACGACGTGACAAGATCGTGTGGTACCCCAACAGCATCGATGCCACCGAGGTCGCGCCTACAGCACAAGTGCCTGAAGAGTTGATACGGACGCTAGACGAGCATTTCTGCGTCGTATTCGCTGGCAATCTCGGCACTGCTCAGGCTCTGGATACGGTCGTGGATGCAGCCATCATGCTCAGTGATGAGCCTCAGATTCGCCTGGTCATGGTGGGAAGCGGTAGCAGACTCGGTTGGCTAAAGGAGCAGAAGGCCCTTCATGGGCTGGATAACCTGATTCTGCCTGGCCGTTTCCCGATGGATACAATGCCTCAGGTTTTCGAGCGCGCGGGAGCGTTGCTTGTTACCCTGAACGCCGATGAAATCTTCACCCAGACGATTCCCAGCAAGGTACAGGCTTACCTGGCGGCTGGTCGACCAATCATTGCCTGCTTGGATGGGGAAGGGGCGAGGGTGGTGGTGGACGCAGGGGCTGGCATGAGCACGCCGGCCGAGCAGGCCGAGGCATTGGCGCAAACCATTCGAAGAATGCGTTCAATCGGTGAGGACGAGCGTGAAAAAATGGGACGTGGCGGCAGGGCCTATTTCGACGCTCATTTCGATATGCGTCATCAAGTTGAGTCTCTGGTAAAAATGCTTAAGATGTCCGGTGAACAGGAGTAATTATGCGGGTTTTGGTTCTTGGCGTTACCGGTATGCTGGGCAACGCGGTATTCAAGGTTTTCGACAACGACGATAACCACGAGGTATGGGGCACGCTGCGCAGTGCTTCGGCTCTGACAAGCTTCTCGCAGGCTAGCCTTGACCGCTTGATCACCGGTGTCGACGTGCTCGATGCCCAGGCCTTGATCGCCGTGTTCGAACGCGTGCGTCCCGAAGTCGTCATCAATTGTGTCGGTCTGATCAAGCAATTGGCCGACGCCAAAGACCCTCTCACCGCCTTACCCATCAATTCCTTGTTGCCACACCAGCTTTCACGCCTGTGCGCGCTTGCCAATGCGCGGCTCATTCAGGTCAGTACCGATTGTGTCTTCTCCGGGCGGCAAGGGCACTATCTGGAGAGTGACACCTCTGACGCAGAAGATCTGTACGGCAAGTCCAAGTACATTGGCGAGCTTCATGATGCGCCGCATGCAATCACGCTGCGGACCTCGATCATTGGCCATGAGTTGAGCTCGAGCCAATCACTGGTTGACTGGTTTCTGTCCCAGGAGGGCGAGGTAAGAGGCTTCTCCAAAGCCATCTTCTCCGGGCTGCCGACGGTCGAACTGGCCCGCGTCATAAAAGATTACGTGTTGCCCCGGCCAGCCCTGAGTGGACTGTACCATGTTGCGGCGCAACCGATTTCGAAGCTCGACTTGCTGCAGATCGTGGCGGCGCAGTATGGCAAGGACATCACCATCGTGCCGGATGACAAGCTGGTCATCGATCGATCGCTGGAGGGTGGTCGTTTCCGTGAGGCAACGGGTTACGAAGCTCCGCCATGGCCTGAGCTGATTCGAATCATGTGGGCAGGACGATAGTCGCTGTCCTGCGTAATTTGCTTGGATGCTGCTGTGCCCGTCGACTATCTCCCCAAGCGGCATGGCTCACGTTAATTGGAAAATTCGAACATGTTTGATAATAAAGTCTTGATGATCACTGGTGGTACTGGCTCGTTCGGCAATGCCGTGCTGAAGCGTTTCCTCGATACAAATGTACGAGAGATTCGTATTTTTAGCCGCGATGAGAAAAAGCAGGAGGACATGCGCATCGCGTTCGCCAATGAAAAACTCAAGTTCTATATTGGCGACGTTCGTGACTACGATAGCCTCAGGCATGCTATGGTCGGCGTTGATTACATTTTCCACGCGGCGGCTTTGAAGCAGGTTCCCTCCTGCGAGTTCTACCCGATGGAGGCGGTTCGCACCAACGTGCAGGGCACGGAAAACGTACTTAACGCTGCCATTGCCAGTGGTGTTCAGCGTGTGGTGGTACTGTCGACCGACAAGGCGGTATACCCAATCAATGCCATGGGTATCTCCAAGGCCATGTCGGAAAAATTGATGGTTGCCAAATCGCGCATGATTCCGGTCGGCGGCACGGTAGTCTGCGCCACCCGTTACGGCAACGTCATGGCTTCGCGTGGCTCGGTGATTCCGCTGTTCATCGATCAAATGCGCTCCGGTGAGCCGCTGACCCTGACCGATCCCAACATGACGCGCTTCCTGATGTCGCTGGAAGACTCCGTGGATCTGGTACTGCACGCCTTCGAACATGGCCAGCAGGGAGATCTTTTCGTACAGAAAGCCCCGGCATCGACCGTGGGTGTACTGGCCCAGGCGCTCATCGAGCTCTTCGCTCCCGACAGCAAACTTCGGGTTATCGGTACCCGTCACGGTGAAAAGCTCTACGAGTCGCTGGTCTCGCGTGAAGAGATGGCCAAGGCAGAAGACATGGGGCGCTACTATCGCGTGCCTGCGGATAACCGTGACCTCAACTACAAGAAGTATTTTGTCGAAGGGGAGGAGAAGATCTCCGAACTGGACGACTATACCTCGCACAACACAGAGCGCCTGGATGTCGAAGGCGTGAAGCAGTTGCTCATGAAACTCGACTACATCAAGGAGCAACTGAATGCTTAAAGTCATGACGCTGGTCGGCACCCGCCCAGAACTCATCAAGATGAGCCGGGTCATCGCCGAGCTCGATCGACAGGTCCATCATGTGCTGGTCCATTCTGGACAGAACTACGATTACGAATTGAACCAGGTGTTCTTCGACGACCTCGAAATTCGTAAGCCCGATCATTTCCTGGGCGCTGCTGGCGAAACCGCGGCACAAACCATTGCTGAGGTCATCGCCAAGGCCGACCTAGTGTTTGAACTGGAGAAGCCGGACGCGCTGCTGCTTTATGGGGATACCAACACGTGCCTCTCGGTCATCGCGGCCAAGCGTCGTAAGATTCCTGTATTCCATATGGAAGCGGGCAACCGCTGCTTCGATCAGCGCGTGCCTGAAGAGTTGAACCGCAAGGTGCTCGATCACCTGTCGGACATCAACATGGTGCTGACCGAGCACGCGCGGCGTTACCTGATTGCAGAAGGGATCCGCCCGGAAACCATCATCAAGACCGGCTCGCACATGCATGAGGTGCTCGATCACTACATGCCGAAGATCAAGCGTTCTGATGTACTGGAGCGCAGCGGCCTGGATGCGGGCAAGTTCTTCATCGTCAGCACCCACCGCGAAGAGAACGTCGACAGTCCGGAAAACCTGCGTGACTTGTTGACGACGTTGCGTGCGCTGGTGAGCGAGTACGGCTATCCGGTGATCGTGTCGACTCATCCACGGACTCGCAAGCGCCTAGAAAGCTTGGGCGAAAGCCTGGATGATCCGCTGATCCGTTTCGTGAAGCCCTTTGGCTTGCTCGATTACATCAGTCTGCAGATGTCTGCTTTCTGTGTGCTGTCTGACAGTGGCACCATCACCGAAGAAGCGTCGTTGCTGAACCTGCCTGCGGTGACATTGCGCAACGCGCATGAGCGTCCCGAGGGCATGGACGAGGGCACTCTGATCATGAGTGGTCTGAAAGCGGATTCAGTACTCGCTGCGGTCAAGGTGATCACCAGCCAGCATCAGGGTGAACGTCGCCTTATTCCAGTCGTTGCCGATTATGAGGGGGGGCCGGTATCGCAGCAGGTCGTGCGTGTGGTGTTGAGTTATACCGATTACATCAATCGCACCGTGTGGCGGAAACACTGAATGGGCGGCGTGACAAGGAGTGTCTTCCTTACCGGCGCAACCGGCTTTGTCGGCTCTGCGATTGCGCAACGCCTGGTGAGCGAAGGCTGCGCATTGATCTGTGCGGCACGAGACAAGACCGCCAGCCTGCCGCCCACGGCCCGCGTCGTGAACTGTGCTGACTTCACCGTCAACGATGGTTGGCAGGAGGCACTGGCGGAGGTGGACGTGGTCATTCACTCCGCCGCCCGGGTGCACGTGATGAACGATACCGAATCCGATCCCCTGGCAGCTTTTCGCAAGGTCAACGTCGAAGGCACGCTCAACCTGGCCAGGCAAGCTCTTGCAGCGGGGGTGAGGCGTTTCGTGTTCGTCAGCTCAATCAAGGTCAATGGAGAGGGCACGGAACTTGGGCGTCCTTATCGGGCGGACGACGTACCTGCCCCTGCCGATCCCTATGGCGTGTCGAAAATGGAGGCTGAGCAGGGCCTGCGTGAGCTGGCCGCGCAGAGCGATCTGGAGGTAGTGATCATACGCCCGGTATTGGTGTACGGCCCCGGTGTCAAAGCCAACTTCCTGGCCATGATGCGTTGGTTGGACAAAGGCGTGCCCTTGCCATTCGGTGCCATCGACAACCGTCGCAGCCTGGTTGCACTGGATAATCTCGTGGACCTGGTGCACACGTGCATGACACATGTGGCCGCCTCCAATCAGACATTCCTGGTCAGTGATGGTGAAGATCTGTCGACGACGGCGCTGCTGCGTCGTATGGCTAAGGCGCTGGGCAGGTCGGCGCGTCTGCTGCCGGTTCCCACCTGGGTGCTCGTCACGGGGGCAAGATCGGTGGGCAAGGGCGCCTTGTCGCAACGCCTGTGTGGGTCGTTGCAGGTCGATATCGGCAAGACACGGGAGTTGCTTGGTTGGCAACCACCCGTTTCAGTCGATGCCGCGCTGCGGTCTGCTGCCAAGTACTATCAGGAAAACAACAAGAAATGATGCTTTTGTGGTGTCTTCCAGTGGCGCTGATCATGTCATTGCTGATGACGGCAGCGTTGCGTCGTTACGCGCTGGCGCGCAGTGTCATCGATGTTCCCAATGCGCGCAGCTCTCATACCGTGCCAACGCCTCGAGGCGGCGGTGTCGCCATCGTTCTGACTTTCCTGTTGGCAGTCATTGCGTTGATGTTCTCAGGCGACGAGCAGATCAGGATGCTGACAGCGCTCGTTGGTGGTGGAGCATTGATTGCCATCATCGGTTTCATGGACGATCACGGGCACATTGCCGCAAGGTGGCGCCTGCTGGGGCACTTTGTAGCTGCAATCTGGATGCTGGCGTGGATTGGCGGGTTGCCTCCATTGTCGATGTTCGGGTGGACAGTGGACCTGGGTTGGTTTGGAGGCTTGCTGGCAACTGTCTACTTGGTCTGGTTGCTCAACCTTTACAACTTCATGGATGGTATTGATGGCATCGCCAGTGTTGAAGCCATTACTGCATGCCTCGGGGCCGCTCTTCTTTACTGGCTTGCCGGTTTTAATACAACGGCCCTGTTGCCTCTGCTTCTGGCTGCTGCGGTGGCGGGCTTCCTGTGCTGGAATTTCCCACCGGCAAAGATCTTCATGGGGGATGCGGGCAGTGGCTTTATCGGGATAGTCCTGGGAGGCTTGTCGCTGCAAGCGGCCTGGGTTGCGCCGCAGATGTTCTGGTGCTGGCTGATCCTGCTGGGTGTGTTTATCGTAGACGCCACATACACCCTGATAAGGCGGCTGCTGCGCGGTGATAAGGTCTACGAGGCCCACCGCAGCCACGCTTATCAGTTTGCATCTCGCCAGTATGGCCGGCATTTACCGGTAACCCTGGCGGTCGTCGCGCTCAATGTGTGCTGGTTGCTTCCCGTGGCTTTATGCGTCATGCAGCTTGGCTTGGACGGGGTGTTTGGAGTGGTGATCGCTTATCTTCCCTTGATTGTCCTGGCAGTGCGTTACCGTGCAGGTGATCTGGAAGATCGGCGTTAGAGATTAATTAGGCGATGTGCTATCAGGTGCATGAGGATGCCTAGAGGAGTTATGGATAAGGTGCGTACGAAACTGCTGGGTTTGCCACGTCGCCACAAGCGGCTGCTGCAAGTCATGACCGATATAGTGTTGATATGGGTTGCCTTGTGGCTTGCATTTGCGGTCCGTCTCGGTCTGGATGAGATGGCTAACCCACTCATCGACCACACTTGGCTATTCATCTGTGCGCCAGTTGTATCGATACCGCTGTTCATCCGTTTTGGCCTGTACCGTGCTGTCATGCGCTACTTCGGCAATGATGCATTGATCGCAATCATCAAGGCCGTCACGCTGTCCGCGTTGATCCTTGGGTTCATCATCTATTGGGCGGGCAATCACCAGAACGTCGTGCCGCGTTCGATCACCTTCAACTATTGGTGGTTGAGCCTGATCATGGTTGGCGGGTTGCGCCTGGGAATGCGTCAGTATTTCCTGGGCGACTGGTTTACTGCCGCGGTTCAGCATGTTCCATTCGCCAGCCGTGACGATGGTTTGCCAAAAGTGGCTGTCTACGGTGCAGGTGCGGCCGGTAATCAGCTGGTCGCGGCGCTGCGCATGGACAAGGCCATGCGTCCGGTTGCCTTTATCGATGATGATGCCAGTATCACCGACAGGGTCATTGCCGGGCTCCAGGTGTACCACCCGGAGAGGCTGCAGCGCATGATCGATGTGACCGGGGCTCAAGAGATTCTCTTGGCCATCCCCTCGTCGACACGTACCCGCCGCCGCGAAATACTCAACTTCCTCGAAAATTTCCCGCTGCATGTGCGGAGTGTGCCGGGCTTCATGGACCTCGCCAGTGGCAAGGTCAAGGTTGATGACATCCAGGAAGTCGATATCGCTGATTTGTTAGGGCGCGACGCGGTGCCAGCACAAAATGATCTGCTGGAACACTGTATTGTCGATCAGGTTGTTCTGGTTACCGGCGCAGGTGGGTCAATTGGTTCGGAGCTGTGCCGGCAGATTCTCGGTCAGCTGCCCAAGACGCTGCTGCTTTTCGACCACAGCGAGTTCAACCTCTACAGCATACTTTCGGAGCTGGAGCAGCGCGTAGCTCGCGAGTCGTTACCTATTCGCCTGATTTCAATTCTCGGCTCTGTGCGTAATCAGACGCAGATGCTCGACATCATGAAAACCTGGCGTGTCGATACCGTCTATCATGCTGCCGCCTACAAGCATGTGCCGATGGTCGAACACAATATCACAGAAGGTTTGTTGAACAATGTGATCGGTACGCTGCATACCGCCCAAGCTGCCTTGCAGGCCGGAGTAGCAAACTTCGTTCTGATCTCCACGGACAAAGCAGTACGGCCTACCAACGTGATGGGTAGCACCAAGCGTCTTGCCGAGATGACCTTGCAGGCCCTTAGCCGGGAGCTGGCACCTGTGCTGTTCGGTGATGCCAGCAATGTTTCGCAGGTCAACAAGACCCGCTTCACCATGGTTCGCTTTGGAAATGTTCTCGGTTCATCGGGTTCGGTGATCCCGTTGTTCCATAAACAGATAAAAGCGGGAGGACCGCTGACCGTTACGCATCCAAAGATTACCCGTTATTTCATGACCATTCCTGAAGCTGCGCTGTTAGTGATTCAGGCCGGCTCGATGGGTAAGGGCGGGGATGTATTCGTTCTCGACATGGGCGAGCCAGTACGGATTGTCGAACTGGCCGAAAAGATGATTCATCTCTCCGGCTTCAGTGTTCGCTCTGAGCGTAACCCCACCGGTGATATTGCCATTGAGTTTACCGGGTTGCGTCCTGGCGAGAAGCTTTATGAGGAATTGCTGATCGGCGACAATGTGATCGCTACACGGCATCCTATGATCATGAGTGCAAACGAGGATTTCATTCCATGGGACTCGCTCAAAACAGCCTTGGACCAATTGCTTGATGCTGCGGCTGGCGACGATTTTGTGCGTGTGCGCCAGCTGCTGCGCGAAACGGTAATCGGCTATGCACCTGAAGGTGAAATCGTCGACTGGATTTACCAGCAGCGCCGACTAGAGCCTTGATGCTCTCAAGGCTGGTGCTGGCGATCGCTCCTGCATTGCCTCTCTTCCGGGCCCGTCGACCTGCCCGCAGGCGTTGTGAAGAGCGGTTGTTGTTTTGTCGACATTGAGAATTGAATCGTGATGTTGCGCCAGGCCGTATTGTGGACGCGGGTCTGCAGCGTGGCAGGCCTCTGATTGTGAGCAGCTTTCGGTTGAGGTGGTGGGACGCGGCTATGCCTGGCTGGATACCGGTACCTACGATTCTCTGCTTGAGGCCAGTGGCTACATTGCAACTATCGAGCGCCGCCATGGGCTCAAGGTCGCGTGCCCGGAGGAGGTTGCCTACCTTCATTGCTGGATCGACTCCGAACAACTGGCAAAGTTGGCGACACCGCTTACCAAGAATGGCTATGGGCAATACCTGCAACGTGTTCTGCGCGACACGATCTTCTGAGCTTGGAGGTTATCTGCACGCCTGTTGTGGGATGTTTTACCCAGCAGGCGTGCAACATGCTGTGACGTCTAATCCGGTTACCATTTCCTGGGGGATCGGGCTGGGCGGATGACCTGTGAACCGCTAATTTGAGGTGGCAGCCGAGGAAACCGCTGCCCAAAAACGCAATTCACAGGAGTGACGCCATGCGTAATACCGTACTCAATTATCTGCTGCTGCCGCTGCTCGCGGGCTTCTCGTTTTCCGTTAGTGCTGCGTCGGCCACCACAAGCGTTCCGAAGGAGCCAGTACCGTTGGCGAGTCAGGTGCAGGGCTCCATGGCGTATCTGAACCTGAATACGGCCGATGCAGTGACTCTGCAGAAGGAATTGAACGGGATCGGCAAGGCCAAGGCCGAGGCGATCGTAGCGTACCGTGAGGCGAATGGTCCCTTCGCTTCCGTGGACGAACTGCTGGAGATCAAAGGGATCGGCAGTGCCTTGCTGGAACGTAATCGGGGCAAGCTGATGGTCGAGTAAGCCCTATCGGCCGGGGCAGCATGTCTGTCCCGGCTTTTGTTCGTCGTCCATCAACGGTCTTTAGCGTCCTTGGCGTCAGCCTCGGCATTGCGCTCATGCACCTTGCGCAACTGCTCTTCCGTCAACGGCAACTTCTTCGCCGTATCCCGCAGCATCATCAACCCGCCGACGATGGAGCCAAGGGCTATGATCAATATCAGCCAGGCATACCAAGGCATTGTTGTTCTCCCGTAGGTACTTGTACGATTTTGGAGCGATTGGCCATCCTATTGGTTCAATTATAGGAGTGCAGCCCAGCCGGGCCAATTCTGATGTCCCACGGCCCCCAAACCCCCGGCCACTTCGTTTACAATGCGCGCCGTTTACGACTTGCCAAGAGACCTGACCATGTCCGCCTGCCAGACGCCCCTGATCGTCGCCCTCGATTTCCCTACCCGTGAGGCCGCCCTGAAGCTGGCTGACCAGCTCGATCCGGCGCTGTGCCGGGTCAAGGTCGGCAAGGAGCTGTTCACCAGCAGCGCCTCGGGCATCGTCGAGACCCTCTGCGCCAAGGGCTTCGAAGTATTCCTCGACCTGAAATTCCATGACATCCCCAACACCACGGCAATGGCGGTCAAGGCTGCCGCGGAGATGGGCGTGTGGATGGTCAACGTGCACTGCTCCGGCGGCCTGCGCATGATGTCGGCCTGCCGTGAAGAGTTGGCCAAGCGCAGCGGGCCGCAGCCGCTGCTGATCGGCGTCACCGTGCTGACCAGCATGGAGCGCGAGGACCTGGCAGGTATCGGCCTGGATATCGATCCACAGGAGCAGGTGTTGCGTCTGGCGGCGTTGGCGCAGAAGGCCGGTATGGATGGCCTGGTGTGCTCGGCGCTGGAAGCGCCGGCATTGAAAGCTGCGCATCCGGCGCTGCAATTGGTGACTCCGGGTATTCGGCCGGCGGGCAGCGCCCAGGATGACCAGCGCCGTATCCTTACGCCGCGCCAGGCGCTGGATGCTGGCTCCGACTACCTGGTAATCGGCCGCCCGATCAGCCAAGCGGCGGATCCGGCAAAGGCGCTGGCGTCGGTGGTGGCCGAGATTCGCGGTTGATTCGATCCAGGGGCTGCTATGCAGCCCATCGCTGTACAAGGCCGCTCCCGCACGGAGCGGCTAGCTGTATCCGTTTTAGACTTTCAGCACCAGCTTGCCGAAGTTTTCCCCGCTGAACAGCTTGAGCAGCGTTTCCGGGAAGGTTTCCAGCCCGTCCACAACATCTTCCTTGCTCTTGACCTTGCCACTGGCCAGCCAGCCAGCCATTTCCTGCGCAGCCTTGCCGTACTCCTTGACGTGGTCCATCACCACGAAGCCTTCCATGCGCGCGCGGTTCACCAGCAGCGACAGGTAGTTGGCTGGCCCTTTCACCGCCTCCTTGTTGTTGTACTGGCTGATGGCGCCGCAGATCACTACCCGGGCCTTGAAATTCAGGCGGCTCAACACCGCGTCGAGGATGTCGCCACCGACGTTGTCGAAATACACATCCACGCCTTTGGGGCATTCGCGCTTGAGGCCGGCGAGCACGTCTTCGGCCTTGTAGTCGATGACACCATCGAATCCCAGTTCATCCTTGAGGTACTGGCATTTCTGCGTGCCGCCGGCGATCCCCACGACGTGGCAGCCCTTGAGCTTGGCAATCTGCCCGGCGATGCTGCCAACCGCGCCGGCAGCGCCGGAAATGACAACGGTTTCGCCGGCCTTGGGCTGGCCGACGTCGAGCAGGGCGAAGTAGGCGGTCATGCCGGTCATGCCCAGCGCAGACAAATAGCGGGGCAGGGGGGCCAGGCGCGGGTCGATCTTGTGCAGGCCCTGGGGCGTGCCGGTGAAGTAGTCCTGTACGCCAAGGGCGCCGCTGACATGGTCGCCGGGCTTGTAGTCCGGATGTTTGGAGGCGACGACTTCGCCGACGCCCAGCGCGCGCATCACCTCACCCAGGCCCACCGGCGGGATGTAGGACTTGCCTTCGTTCATCCAGCCACGCATGGCGGGGTCCAGCGACAGGTAGAGGTTGCGCACCTGGATCTGGCCGTCGGCAGGTTCGGCGGCGGGGCCCTGCTGGTAGTCGAAATCTTCGCGGCGCACGGCACCGACGGGGCGTTTGGCGAGCAGGAAGCGGCGGTTGGTCTGGGTCATGGTATCTCTCCCTGTAGATGGCAAAGCCTGTTGATAGACCGTCGAGCCTGGCCAGGCAAGGTTGACCGGGTTGGCGAATGCCCGGTAATCCACCTCGATGATCTGGCCGACAGCGCACAATCACTGCAAACGATGGTAGTCCAACCGTGCTCCTGATGATGCTGCCCAGCCGGGCGGTGCTCTGACTAGACTCGGTCTCTACTCGATCTCTGTGAAACAGGAGCCTGTGATGAGCATGACTTTTTCTGGCCAGGTCGCCCTGGTCACCGGCGGTGCGGCAGGTATCGGCCGAGCCACGGCCCAGGCATTTGCCGCCGAGGGGTTGAAGGTGGTGGTGGCTGACCTCGACGTGGCCGGTGGCGAGGCAACCGTCGCACTGATTCGCGAAGCCGGTGGTGACGCGCTGTTCGTGGCCTGCGACGTGACCCGCGACAGCGATGTGCGCCAGCTGCACGAGAAGATCATCGACGTCTATGGCCGCCTGGACTACGCGTACAACAACGCCGGAATCGAGATCGAGAAGGGGCGTCTGGCCGAGGGGAGCGAGGCCGAGTTCGACGCGATCATGGGTGTCAACGTCAAAGGCGTCTGGTTGTGCATGAAATACCAGTTGCCGCTGCTGCTTGCCCAGGGCGGTGGCGCGATCGTCAACACCGCGTCGGTGGCCGGGCTGGGCGCAGCACCCAAGATGAGCATCTATGCTGCGTCCAAGCACGCGGTGATCGGCCTGACCAAGTCGGCGGCCATCGAGTATGCGAAGAAGGGGATTCGGGTCAACGCGGTGTGCCCGGCAGTGATCGACACCGACATGTTCCGCCGCGCCTACGAGGCCGATCCGCGCAAGGCCGAGTTCGCCGCAGCGATGCACCCGGTCGGGCGCATCGGCAAGGTCGAGGAGATCGCCAGCGCAGTGCTTTATCTGTGCAGCGATGGGGCGAAGTTCACCACCGGCCATAGCCTGACCGTGGATGGCGGTGCCACGGCCATCTGATCGAGACGCGTGCCGAGATCAGCAACGCCAGCGCCACCGCGACGCAGGCCAGCAGCAGGGCTGCGCCGAACAGCATCAGCGCCATGCGCGAGCCGAGGCGATCACTGATCAGGCCGGTGAAGATCACCGGTAGGCTGAAACCCAGGTAGGCGAGCAGGAAAAAACCGGCGCTGGCGCGGGTCTTCTGGTTCCCTGCGAGAGTGTTTACCGCCGCCAGCCCACCAAGATAGATGAAGCCATAGCAGGCGCTGCTGGCGGCCACTGCGCCTGCCAGTACCGCTGCCAGCCTGCCGTTTTCGGCACCCCAGGCCAACAGGGCGTAGCTCAGTGGCAGGATCGCCAGGCCGAGCAGCGTGGCGCGCACGCTTGCCAGGCGCCGAGCCAGCGGCTGGAACAGCAGGCCGCAACTGATTACGCAGAAGGTGGAAAAGCCCGACCACTCGCTCAGCCCGTGCTGGCGCAGTACACCTGGCAGCAGCGCGATGACCAGCCCGGTGCTGGCCCAGGCCAGCAGGATCGCCAGGCCGAAAGGCAGGCTGCCGGGTGGATAGCAGGGCAGGCGCAGCATGGCGCTGCGTTGTGTCGGACCGCGGTCAGGCAGGCGCCACACCAGCAATAGGGCGACGGCGGCCAGCAGCAGTTGCAGGTAGAAGCTACCCGGGCTCAGGCTCGGGCCACGCAACAGGAACAGACTGGTCAGTGCCGCACCCAGCCCGAAGCCCAACGAGGTGCTGGCGGTTACCCAGTTGGCAGCCCGGGTACTGTCAGCGGCGCCCAGCAGTTCACCCATGTAGGCGGTCGCGGTGGTCGTCGCCAAGGCCGTACCGACGCCCATCAGCAGGCGGGTCATGGCGAGGGTTTCGAGGCCGGGTGCGAGCAGGACGAGGGTTGTGGCCAGCATCGACAGTAGCAATGCGGCCATGATCAGGGGGCGGCGGCCGACCCGGTCCGCCAAGCCACCGAAGGCCAGCAGCACGGGAAGCACACCCAGTACATAGCTGGAGAATGCCAGGGCAGTGGCAGCGGCGCCGTATCCGGACAGGTCGGCGTAGGTGGTGTAGAGCGGTGCCTGCAGATTCACGGCGAGGGTGATCAGGCACAGGGCGAAGGCCAGGCGGGCGGGCATGGAGAGTCCATAGGCAAGAGGGTGGTGCAGCCACATTGGCGTGATCACGATGCAGCGACAAGGCACACATTTACGCGATTTATGCTTAACTGTTCCCTTGAAAACAACAAACACTTCACCATGCACATTCCTCTGGATCGCCTCAGCCGCACACCTCTGGTGCGACAACTTACCGAGCATCTGCAAGCCTGGATCGAGACACAGCGCCTGCGCCCCGGTGCGCGGCTGCCGTCGATTCGCACCTTGGCCAGCACTCTAGACGTCAGCCAATCCTGTGTGATCGACGCTTATGACCGTCTGGTAGCCATTGGCTGGCTCGAGGCGCGCCACGGCACCGGCTTCTTCGTCGCCGAGCGCAAGCCGGGGGTGGCCCAGGAGGATGCCATGGCCTGGGGCGATGCCATCGATGGCAGTTGGCGGCAGTTCAGCGACGGCCACGATGCCATGCTCAAGCTCGGTTGTGGCTGGCTGCCCACCGCCTGGCATGCGCGTGAGGCCCTGGCCCAGGCGATACGTCTGGTCAGCCGTGGCGACCCCGAAGACCTGTTCCGCTATTGCTCGCCGCTGGGGTTGGCCAGCCTGCGCCAGCAGTTGCACAAGCGCCTGTCGCAGCTGGATATCCCCACCGCTCCTGAACGCATTCTCACCACGCAAGGCGGCAGCCATGGCCTTGACCTGCTGGTGCGGACCCTGCTCAAGCCCGGCGATACGGTGGTGGTCGAAAGCCCCGGCTACTACAACCTGTTCACCCTGCTGCGTCAGCATCAAGTGCACATGCTGCCGTTGCCGCGCACGCCTTCGGGCCCTGATGTGCAGGCGCTCGAGCGGTTGCTGGTCGAGCATCGCCCGCGTTGCCTGTTCGTCAACAGTCTGTACCAGAACCCGACTGGCACCAGCCTCAGCCCCAAGACCGCCTACCGCTTGCTGGAGCTGGCGCGCGAGCATGACCTGCGGATCGTCGAGGATGACATCTACGCAGACTTCCAGGACGGCCCGGCCACGCGGCTGGCGACGCTGGACAGCGAACAGCGGGTGATCTACCTGGGCAGCTTTTCCAAGACCCTGAGCAGTGCCCTGCGAGTCGGTTACATCGCCGCCGACGCCGAGTTGATCGGCCAACTGGCGCAGTTGAAGATGGTGACCGGCATCGGGACTTCACGCTTCGTCGAGCAAGTGGTCGGGCAGATGCTAGCCAACGGCAGCTACCGCAAGAGCGTGCAGCGTTTGCGGCTGCGCCTGGCCCAGCACATGGCCAAGTTGCTGGGGCAACTGGAAGCGTTCGGGTGGGAGGTGTTCTGCGAGCCCTATGGCGGCATGTTCGTCTGGGCGCGGGTGCCGGGCCGGGATTTCGCCTGGCTCGATCGCCTGGCGCTGGAGCATTCGGTGCTGCTGACCCCGGGCAGCGCTTTCGATCATCTGGGCGCCGACAGCGACTGGCTGCGCATCAATGTCGCGTACGGGCAGGACATCCGCGCCCAGGCCTTCTTCTCACATGCAGGGCGACCTGCAGATAGCTGAAAACGACAGGGGCATAGCTATTTGACACCATTCTGACGTCAAGCCCTTGTGAGCCGGCCGGCACGGTTGTCACTCTTGGTATTCGGGAACACCTGAATGGGCAAGGGGGAGCGGCGATGGGGGCGACCAAGCGCGGTAGTCTGTCCAATCTGGGCATGGCACGTAAACTCGGCCTGGGCTTCGCCCTGGTGCTGCTGTTGACCCTGGCGGTGGCGGCCATCGGAGTGTACGCCCTGAACAATGTCGGCCAGCGCTTCGATGGGCTGCGCCAGATGGGCGAGGTCAATACCGACCTGCTGCGCCTGCGCCAGCATGAGCAGGCCTTCGCCCTGCGTTCCGACATCAAGGAGGCCGAGGCGCTGCGTGCGGGCTTGCAGACGTTGCTCGAGCGCGTACGTGGCCTGCCGGCACTGGCGGCGAGCGAGGCGGATCTCAATGCCTATGGCCAGGCCTTCGATGCCTTTGTCGAGGCCGTGCAGGCCAAGGAGCTGGCGCTGGATACGGCTGGCTGGTCGGTTTCCAGCGTCGCCAACAATCTCGATGTGCTGCAGGCCGGGCTGGCGGACGATGGCGCCTACACCCTCAAGCAGTCTCAGGGCCAGCAGGGCAGCGAGTTTCTCGATCAGGCCGCGCAGGTGGCCCAGGTCTCGCGCCTGATGCTGCAGGCGATGGACGAGGCGCGGGTGCGTCTGGAGCAGGGGCGCAAGGGGGAAGAGGCGGTGTCCGCCGGGCGCATCGCACAGACGGTCGAGGCGGCGAATCTGGTCGATCAGCTCAAGACCTCCGTCACCGATTCCGGTTACCAGAGCGTGCTGGGTGAAGTGGCCGGGCATATCGCCACCTTCTCCGACAAACTCAACGAATACACCGATGAACTGGCCAAGGAGCAGGGCACCAAGACCCAGTTGCAGGCCAGCGCCGAACAGGTCACCAGCCGGGTTGACCAGGCCTACGCGGCGCAGCAGGAAGCCATGCGCCAGGAGCTGCTGCACAACGCGCTGGCCATCGCCATCGCCACGGCCCTGGCGTTGCTGGTGGGCATCGTTGCCGCCTGGCTGATCACGCGCGCCGTGGTGGGGCCGCTCAAACGGGTGATCGACAGCGCCCAGCGCATCGCGGCCGGCGATCTGGTGGTCGAGGCGCAAGTGGCGGGGCGCGATGAGGTGGGGCAACTCACCCTGGCCATGCAGCAGATGGCCGCGGGGCTGTCAGGTATCGTCAGCGGATTGCAGCAGGGCATCGAACAATTGGCCGGCAACGCCCAGGCGCTGTCGGCGGTGACCGAGCAGACCAACCGCGAGGTGGGCAGCCAGAAGGAGGAGACCGAACAGGTCGCCACCGCGATGCAGCAGATGACCGCGACCGTGCACGATGTGGCGCGCAATGCCGAGGAGGCAGCGCAGGCGGCACAGGATGCCGACGACAAGGTCGAGTCCGGTCAGCAGGTGGTGCGCCAGAGCATGCAGCGCATCGAACAGCTGGCCGAGGCTGCGGAAACCGCCAGCGCCGGCATCGACAGCCTGAGTGCCGAGATCCACACCATCGGCGATGTACTGGAAGTGATCAAGAGCGTCGCCGAGCAGACCAACCTGCTGGCGCTCAACGCGGCGATCGAGGCCGCGCGCGCCGGTGAGCAGGGCCGTGGTTTTGCTGTGGTGGCTGATGAAGTGCGGGCCTTGGCGCGGCGTACCCGGCAGTCGACCGAGGAGATCGAGCGCCTGGTGGCCAGCCTGCGCGGCAATGCCCAGCAGTCGGTGGCGCAGATTCGTGGCAGTACCGAGCTGGTGCGCATGGCCGTGGCCGATGCGCTGCATACCGAAAGCGCCCTGGGCAGCATCGCCTCGGCGGTGTCGCTGATCCAGCAGATGAACCAGCAGATCGCTGCGGCAGCGGAGCAGCAGAGCTCGGTGGCCGAGGAGATCAGCCGCAGCGTCACACAGATTCGCGGCAGTGCGGATCAGGCGGCGTTGGCGATGCAGGACAATGCGCGGTCGAGTGTGGAGCTGGCGCAGTTGGGAGATGAGTTGAAAGGGATGGTGGGGCATTTCCGCTTGGGATGAGGCTGGCCTCTTCGCGGGCAAGCCCGCTCCCACAGGTACGGCGCAGCCTTCAATACTGCTGGACCTCTGTAGGAGCGGCGGTTCGCCGCTGCGACTTGCCCGCGAAGAGGTCGGTACAGGCAACCAATAACCTTTACCCCTTGCGCGGACTCAGTATCAGCAAGGTAATCACCCCCGCCACGATCCCCCAGAACGCCGAGCCGATCGAGAACAGTGTCAGCCCCGAAGCCGTCACCATGAAGGTGATCAGCGCCGCCTCACGCTCCCGTGCCTCGCTCATCGCCACGGTCAACCCGTTCATGATCGAGCCGAACAGCGCCAGCGCCGCGATCGACAGCACCAGCTCCTTTGGCAGCGCCGCGAACAGCGCGGCCAAGGTCGCGCCGAACACCCCGGCGATGCCATAGAAGATTCCACACCAGAGCGCCGCAGTATAGCGCTTGGCCGGGTCTTCATGGGCATGCGGGCCGGTGCAGATCGCCGCGCTGATGGCTGCCAGGTTGACCCCGTGCGAACCGAAGGGTGCCAGCAGCAGCGAGGTGAAACCGGTCGCCGAGATCAGCGGCGAGGCCGGCACCTGGTAGCCGTCGGCGCGCAGCACGGCAACGCCGGGCATGTTCTGCGAGGTCATCGCCACCACGAACAGCGGGATGCCGATGCTGATGGTCGCTGCCAACGAGAAGCTCGGCGTGGTCCAGACCGGTTTTGCCACCTCCAGATTGAAGTGGCTGAAGTCCAGCAGCCCCAGCATGCCGGACAGCGTCGTGCCGACCACCAGCGCGGCCAGCACGCAATAGCGCGGCGACAGGCGCTTGACCAGCAGGTAGCTGAAGAACATGCCCAGTACCAGCAGAGTGCGATGCTGGGCGGCGACGAAGATTTCGCTGCCGATCTTGAACAGGATCCCAGCCAGCAAGGCCGACGCCAGCGACGCCGGAATACGCCGCACCAGGCGCTCGAAACTGCCGGTCAAGCCGCAGACCAGCACCAGCACGGCGCAGGTGATGTAAGCGCCGATGGCTTCGCCATAGCTGACACCGCCAAGGCTGGTGATCAGCAACGCTGCGCCCGGCGTCGACCAGGCCACGGTGATCGGGGTGCGGTAGCGCAGTGACAGGCCGATGCTGCACACCGCCATGCCGATCGACAGGGCCCATATCCACGAGGAAATCTGCGCGGTGGTCAACCCGGCGGCCTGGCCAGCCTGGAACATCAGCACCAGGGAGCTGGTATAACCGGTCAGCATGGCGATGAAACCGGCGACCACCGCCGATGGGGCGCTGTCCGCCAGTGGGCGCAGACGCGTGGAAGTGGCGTCGGTCATGGGGCATTCCTTGTTCATGTAAGCAGTTTTTTCAGATTAACGCGGGCGAATCGGAAGCTTGCCATACAGCAGTCATTGCTTTTAGCCGTACAGTCCCCAACTATTGGGCGCTGACCTGCAACTGCACAGGAGGGGAGGGGCGATGTACAAGGTTTATGGGGATTACCAGTCGGGCAACTGCTACAAGATCAAGTTGATGCTGAATCTTCTGGGGCGCCCCTATGAGTGGCACTCGGTGGACATTCTCAAAGGCGAAACCGAGACCCCCGAGTTTCTGGCCAGAAACCCCAATGGCAAGGTACCGGTGCTGGAGCTCGAAGACGGTACTTGCCTGTGGGAATCCAACGCGATCCTCAACTTCCTCGCCGATGGCAGCGAGTTCCTGCCGGCCGAGCCGCGCTTGCGCACCCAGGTGCTGCAATGGCAGTTCTTCGAGCAGTACAGCCATGAGCCTTACATCGCCGTGGCGCGCTTCATCCAGTTCTACCTGGGGTTGCCGGACGAGCGCCTTGAGGAATATCGCAAGTTGCACAAGGGTGGCTACAAGGCCCTCAAGGTGATGGAGCGTCAGTTGCAGATGACGCCGTACCTGGTGGGCGAGCACTATTCGATCGCTGATGTCGCGTTGTATGCCTACACCCATGTGGCGCAGCAGGGTGGGTTCGACCTGGCCGAGTATCCGGGGGTGAGGGCCTGGCTGGAGCGGGTGGCCAGCCATCCGCGGCATGTGCCGATGGTGGATTGATCGGCCTGGCAGCGGCGCAGCCCTTGTGGCGGCCGCTGCAGGCCAGGCTCAGACCGACCCGAAGCGCTTTTCCAGATAGCCGATGATGTCCTTGGATTCATACATCCAGGTCACCTTGCCGTCCTCTTCGATACGCAGGCACGGCACCTTTACCCGGCCGCCGCCTTCCTGCAGCGCCTGGCGGTGTTGCGGGTCGCTCTTCGCATCGCGCAGTGCCACCGGCACGTTGAGGCGGTGCAGGGCACGGCGGGTCTTGACGCAGAACGGGCAGGCGTGGAACTGGTACAGCGCCAGCCCCTTGGCCTGCTGCTCGACCTGGGCCTGGGCGGCGGCGTCGCGCTTGCGCTTGGCCGGGCGGCTGATCCAGTCGCCGAACACGATGAGCTGGCCGAGGCCGACCCGCAGGGCTTTGACGATCATGGGCAACTCCTGATCTGTGGGGCACAACGGAAAATAAAAAGCCGACCCCGAGGGGTCGGCTTCGCGCAGAGTCCGATCACTTGATCAGGCTGAGGAATTCACTGCGGGTGGCGGCGTTCTCGCGGAACTCGCCAAGCATCACCGAAGTGATCATGCTCGAGTTCTGTTTCTCGACGCCGCGCATCATCATGCACATGTGCTTGGCTTCGATGACCACCGCAACGCCTGCGGCGCCGGTAACCTTCTCCACGGCCTCGGCGATCTGGCGGCTGAGGTTTTCCTGGATCTGCAGGCGACGTGCGTACATGTCGACGATCCGTGCCACCTTGGACAGCCCCAGCACCTTGCCCTTGGGCAGGTAGGCCACATGGGCCTTGCCGATGAACGGCAGCATGTGGTGTTCGCACATCGAATAGAGCTCGATGTCCCGGACCAGCACCATCTCGCTGTTGTCCGAAGTGAACAGCGCACCGTTGGTGACTTCTTCCAGGGTTTGTTCATAACCGCGGCAAAGGTACTTCATGGCCTTTGCGGCCCGCTTGGGCGTGTCGAGCAGGCCCTCACGGGAGACGTCCTCGCCGATCTGGCTGAGGATCTCGGTGTAGTTCTGTTCCAGGGACATGGATCTACCTGTGGGAAAAAACGCAAAAACGAAGGTTACGGCGGCAAACGCGGCGCTGCAAGCGTGATGTCATTCGTCGCGACCGTCGAGCATGGTCCGCTTGAGCATCACGTACAAGGCGCCGGTGCCGCCATGACGGGCCTGGCAAGAGACGAAACCGAGCACCTGCGGGTGCTGGCGCAGCCAGGTGTTGACGTGACTCTTGATCATCGGGCGCTTGCCGTCGATACGCGCAGCCTTGCCATGGGTGACCCGCACGCAGCGCACTTCCAGCTTGGTGGCTTCGGCGATGAAGTCCCACAGCGTTTCGCGCGCGCGTTCAACGGTCATGCCGTGCAGGTCGAGGCTGCCCTCGAAGGCGATCTGGCCGAGCTTGAGCTTGCGGATCTGGCTTTCCTGCACGCCGTCGCGGCGCCACATCAGCTCGTCTTCGGCGCCAACGTCGATGACGAACTGGTCCGACATGCCATCGACTACCAGCGGCTGGTCGCTGCGCACGGTCGCAGCCTGGCGCAGGCCGGCCAATTGCTTGCGGTCGGCCTTGGGCTTGCCGACTTCGGCGCGGTCGTGCGCGATGGGCTTGACGCCCCGCACCTCGCTGCGGAAGAGGGAAAAGTCGTCGTCTTGCATGTGTGCCTCCACGTGGGCGGCGTATTCTACGCGATTGGCCCCGCGTCGTCAGTACCGCTGCGGCCAACGCTCAATCATGCTTTTTCATCAGGTGCGGCGACAGGTTCAGCTCCCGTCCACGGCGCAGGCGAATGCGGCTGCGCCGCCAGAAGCGCACTCCCAGGTACAGCATCAGCAGCCCGACCACAGCGAGGATGGCCGACAAGGGACGGTTGGCGTTGAGTTCGGCCAGGGCCTGGTAGTTGCCCAGCAGCCCGGCGATACCGGCCATGGCCAGGAGAATGCCCAAGGTGGCGAGCAGGGCGGACAGGCCGGCAGCCAGGCGCGCGCCCCAGTTGCCCGGCTCGTGCGGGCGCAGGCGCCTGGCATCGAAACTGCCTTTGAGCTTCATTCCGTGTTCCTCTGTAGGTATCCGGAATCAGACCTGTGCTCGCCCTTCGGGTTCCGCCCGGCTGCCGGGCGGTTGCGCAGTCAGATCAGGCTGGCGGTCGGGGCGACACAGGCAAAGTTGTCGGCCATCACGGCCATCTCGCACTGGTGGATCTGCGCGGCCGGGATGACCGTATCCTTGAGCGCCAGGTCACGGGTGGCCGAGGCGTCTTCCACCAGAGTGCAGCGATAACCATAGTCCTTGGCGCGGCGCACCGTGGTGCTGACGCTGGAGTGGCTCATGAAACCGCAGACGATCAGGTCCAGGTGGCCGAGCTCCTGCAGCGTCTCGTGCAGCTTGGTGTTCTTGAAGGCGTTGGGCATGCGCTTCTCGATGACGATTTCATCGCCTTGCGGCTCGAGGCCCGGAATGAATTCGCCGGCCGGCCCCTGTGGGTCGAAGCGGCCACCGACGGTGCCGAGGTGGCGGACATGGATGATCGGGCGGCCGGCCTTGCGGGCAGCCTCGAGCAACTTGGCAATGTTCGCCACGGCCTCGTCCATGCCCGACAGCGCCAGCGGACCGCTCAGGTACTCCTTTTGCGCGTCGATGACGATCAGGCTGGCTTGGCTCAGCCTGGCCGGCGGGTAGTCGCGGCCGGTGAGGCGGAACATCGTGGTTGGAACGGACATCAAGGGCTCCTTGGAAGGGCTTTTATCCCTCTATTCTCCCTTGCCTCGGCGCCAATGTGAATGGTTGACAACGCAGACGGCATGATTACTGGCCTGTGGCTATCCGAACGGGAACCGGTGGAACATTTCAGCCGGGGGACTGTTAGACTTTCGCACAGTCTGAAAAGGAGTACTCCGTGATCACATCCCGCCTGCGCACCCTGCGCGACCACATCCGCTGGGCGGTCAGCCGCTTCCATGAGCACGAGCTGTTCTTCGGCCATGGCGCCGACAACGCCTGGGACGAGGCCCGCCTGCTGGTGCTCGGTGCCGTGCACTTGCCCTGGGAGGTGGCCGACAGCTACCTGGACTGCCAGCTGGAGGATGACGAGCGGGTGCGCCTGCAGCACTTGCTCAAGCGACGCATCGAGGAGCGGGTACCGACCGCCTACCTGCTGGGCGAGGCGTGGTTCTGTGGCATGTCGTTCATCGTCGACGAACGTGTACTGATACCGCGCTCCCCGATCGGCGAATTGATCGAGAAGCGCTTCGAGCCTTGGCTGGCCAGCGAGCCGGCGCGGATCCTCGACCTTTGCACCGGCTCCGGCTGCATCGGTATCGTTGCCGCCGATGTGTTCCAGGAGGCCGAGGTGGTACTGGCCGACCTGTCCTTCGACGCACTCGAAGTGGCCAATCAGAATATCGAGCGCCACGGCCTCGACCAGCGGGTGTTCACCGTGCAGGGCGATGGTTTCGCCGGGCTGCCTGGGCAGCGTTTCGACCTGATCCTGTCCAATCCGCCTTATGTCGACGCCGAGGATTTCGCCGACATGCCCACCGAATACCACCACGAGCCGGAGCTTGGTCTGGCCTGTGGCAACGACGGTCTGGACCTGGTGCGACGCATGCTTGCCGAAGCCGCTGATCACCTGACCGAGAAGGGCTTGTTGATCGTCGAGGTGGGCAACAGCCAGGTGCATGTCGAAGCCCTCTACCCGGAGGTGGACTTCGCCTGGCTGGAGTTCGAGCGCGGTGGCCACGGCGTGTTCATGCTCACGGCGCAACAGTGCCGGGACCACCAGGAGCTGTTTGCTTCGCGAGTATGAGGCTTCGGTCGCGGGGCAGGCCCCCGCGATCCGGCGTCAGCGGGTGGCGATCCAGATCAGCAGGCCGGCCTGGAACACCGCAAAGGCCACCAGGCAGGTGATGGTGAAGCGCAGGCCGCTGTCCTCGCGGCGGTACTTGGCCACACGCTCGTCACGCTCGCGCAGTTGCGCTTCCTTCTCCTGCAGTTTCTGCTCGGCCTGCTGCAGCATGGTCGCCGCTTCGAGCATGTCGACGCGCTGCACCTTCTCGCTGCTCCAGAGGCTCTTGAGCTGGCCAACCGGGGTCTCGACGGTTCGGGCCTTGAGCATCTGGCCGTCGGCATATTCCACTTCCAGTCCTACGCTGCGCAGCACATGGTCGCGGCGCAGGCGCGAGTCTTCGTTGAGGGCATCCTTGCTCGGCAGGGCCATGCCCTCGACCTGATAGTGCGACCACTTGCGCTGCAGCCATTGTACGGCCTGGGCCAGCAAGTAACGGCCCAGCCCACGGTTGAGCGGTTCCAGTTGCAGGCCGGCTTCGTCGCCGATGCGCACCACACGGTGTTCATGGTCGACCCGCACGTCGAGGCGGTTCTGCTCCTTGCGTACCTTCTGGCCTGGCAGCAGGATTTCCATGCGCAGCAGGCTGTTGGCCTTGTCGTGGCGCTCGGCGTAGCCGAATTGCACGAAGCGCAGCGGTCGCGCGCCGCTGTTGCGATCGGTGGGCAGCGGCGCCAGGCGCAGCAGCTGAAAGTGTTCAGCGGCCAGGTCGGCCCAGGGCAGCGGTGCGCTCTCTGGGGGGTGTTCTTCGGTCGCCTCGGCGGCGGGGGCATCGGTCATCAGGGCAATCCTCAAGTGCACGGGTCGGTTGATGCCATGCGCGGGCGCGCAACGGTCGCTGCGCGATAAGGCTCTTTGGCATCACCGCCTCTTGCCATGCGTTATCGGCAGCACCGGGCAAGACCTGAGGGGTAAAAGTGTCAGGCGGACTGCAAGCGGTGGATGAAGGCGACGATCCGCTCGCCCAGCTCATGAGCCAGGGGCAGGTCAGGATTGCTGTAACTGTCGCGTTGCTCGCTCATCGCCCGCGGGCTGATGCGCAGCATATGGTTCATGCCGTCGATCAGCACCAGTTCCGCGTCCGGCTTGGCGGCTTTCAGGCGCTTGGCGTCGTCGACCTCGACCTGTACGTCATTGCGGCCCTGGACGATCAGCGCCGGCACCTGCAGACGCGAAAAGGCCGTGGCCGGGTCCTGGCGGAACAGTGAGATCAGGTAGGGCTGCACCGTAGGTCGAAACACCTCGCGCAAGGGCGTGGGCACATCCAGGCTGGTCTGGCCGGCCTGGAGGCGGTCGAGCAGGCTGTTGCCGCGGGCCAGTTGCGCCGCAGACAGCCGCTGGGCCAGTTGTTCACGCAGCACGTCGGCGATGGGGCGGCCGCTGCCGGCCAGGGTGATCACCGCGCTGGCGCCGGCCTCATTGGCGGCGAGGCTGGCGATCAGCGCGCCTTCGCTGTGGCCGATCAGGATCACCGGGCCGAAGCGTGGGTCGGCTTGCAGCTTGTGCGCCCAGGCCACGACATCGGCGACATAGCCTTCGACGCTCAGGTCGCGTTCGTCGGGCGCTGCGGGCTGGCTGGCGGCGACCCCGCGCTTGTCGTAGCGCACGCTGGCGATGTGCTCGTTGGCTAGCAGTTGGGCCAGGCGCTTTAGGTTGTCGATGCGCCCGGATGCCGGGTTGTTGCCATCGCGGTCGGTCGGGCCGGAGCCGGCGATGATCAGCGCCACCGGCGGCGGAGTATCCTGCAGCGGCAGCAGCAGGCTGCCGTGCAGCACGCCATGACCAGTGTCCAGGTCGATGGGATGCTTGAGCACGGTAGGGGCGGCGGCCTGGGCCAGGCTTGCGCAGAACAGCAAGAGCAGGGCGACGATGCGCATCTTCGGATACTGCATGGGGAGATGTTCGGTTGGACCTGGAGCGCGAACGAAGGTTCTCGCGATTTTTTTCGCAAAGCTGCGGCTTTCCGTATACTGGCGGCCTCTTTCAAGTTCAGGCTGATTTTCGCGGAGCGTCCATGTCCGGCAATACCTACGGCAAGCTGTTCACCGTCACCACCGCAGGCGAAAGCCATGGCCCCGCGCTGGTCGCCATCGTCGACGGCTGCCCGCCGGGCCTGGAAATCTCGCTGGCCGACCTGCAGCACGACCTGGATCGTCGCAAGCCCGGTACCAGCCGGCACACCACCCAGCGCCAGGAAGCCGACGAAGTCGAAATCCTCTCCGGGGTGTTCGAAGGTCGCACCACCGGTTGCTCGATCGGTCTGCTGATCCGCAACACCGACCAGAAGTCCAAGGACTACTCGGCCATCAAGGATCTGTTCCGCCCGGCCCACGCCGACTACACCTACCACCACAAGTACGGCATCCGCGATTACCGTGGCGGTGGCCGCAGCTCGGCGCGGGAAACCGCCATGCGCGTGGCCGCCGGTGCCATCGCCAAGAAGTTCCTGGCCACCCAGGGCATTCGCGTGCGCGGCTACATGAGCCAGTTGG
Organism: Pseudomonas sp. RW3S2; assembly: GCF_014268955.1. NCBI lineage: Bacteria > Pseudomonadati > Pseudomonadota > Gammaproteobacteria > Pseudomonadales > Pseudomonadaceae > Pseudomonas > Pseudomonas sp. RW3S2. The sequence continues at coordinate 539,204 of NZ_JABWRM010000001.1, forward strand.
GCCCGATCGAAATCCCCTTCAAGACCTGGGACAGCGTCGAGCAGAACGCCTTCTTCAGCCCCGACCCGGACAAGGTCCCTGAGCTTGAGGCGTACATGGACCAACTGCGCCGCGACCAGGATTCGGTCGGCGCGAAGATCACCGTGGTCGCCGAGGGCGTGATGCCGGGCCTGGGCGAGCCGATCTTCGACCGCCTCGACGCCGAACTGGCCCACGCGCTGATGAGCATCAACGCGGTCAAGGGCGTGGAGATCGGCGCAGGGTTCGCCAGCATCGCCCAGCGCGGCAGCGAGCACCGCGACGAGCTCACCCCGGAAGGCTTCCTCATCAATAACGCCGGCGGCATCCTCGGCGGTATTTCGTCGGGTCAGCCGATCGTTGCCCATCTGGCGCTCAAGCCCACTTCGAGCATTACCGTGCCGGGCCGCTCGATCGACGTCGATGGCAACCCGGTCGACGTCGTCACCAAGGGCCGTCATGACCCGTGCGTGGGCATTCGCGCCACGCCGATCGCCGAGGCGATGATGGCCATCGTGCTGATGGACCACCTGCTGCGCCAGCGTGCGCAGAATGCCGATGTGAAGGTCGACACCCCGGTGCTGGGCCAGCTCTGATTCAGCCAGGCCCGGCCTCTTCGCGGACGTGCCCGCGAAGAGGCCGGTAAAGGTCCCCACAAGGCCCACCCATGCACCCCATCCCCTACTGGCGTCTGTCCAGCTTCTACCTCTGCTACTTCGCCTTGCTCGGTGCCACCGCACCTTTCCTGGCCCTGTACTTCGATCACCTGGGTTTTCCCCCGGCACGCATCGGCGAGCTGGTGGCGATCCCCATGCTCATGCGTTGCATCGCTCCCAACCTGTGGGGCTGGTTGGGTGATCGCAGCGGGCGGCGCCTGCTGATCGTGCGCCTGGGAGCGTTGTGCACGCTGGCGACCTTTTCCCTGATCTTCTTCGCCAAGAGCTACGCCTGGCTGGCGCTGGTCATGGCCCTGCACGCGTTCTTCTGGCATGCGGTGCTGCCGCAGTTCGAAGTGATCACCCTGGCGCACCTGCATGGACAGACCTCGCGCTACAGCCAGGTCCGGCTATGGGGTTCGATCGGCTTCATCCTCACTGTGGTCGGGTTGGGGCGGTTGTTCGAATGGTTGAGCCTGGACGTCTACCCGCTGGCGATGGTCAGCATCATGGTCGGCATCGTCATCGCCAGCCTGTGGGTGCCCAATGCCCAGCCGGTCGAGCATGCCGAACGGCGCGCGGCGGGGGGCTTTCTCAAGCAGTTGGCGGCACCGGGAGTGCTGGCGTTCTATATCTGCGTGGCGCTGATGCAGCTCAGCCACGGTCCGTACTACACCTTCCTGACCCTGCACCTGGAACACCTGGGCTACAGCCGCGGCGCCATCGGCCTGCTGTGGGCGCTCGGGGTGGTCGCCGAGGTGCTGATGTTCATGCTGATGAGCCGGATCTTCGCGCGCTTCCCGGTGCGCAGTGTGCTGTTGGTGAGCTTCTTGCTGGCCTCGTTGCGCTGGCTGCTGCTGGGCAGCCTTGCCGATATCCCGGCAGTGCTGATCCTCGCCCAGTTGCTGCATGCAGCCACCTTCGGTTGCTTCCACGCCGCCTCCATCGCCTTCGTCCAGTCCAGCTTCGGCGCTCGCCAGCAGGGGCAGGGCCAGGCGCTGTATGCGGCGCTGTCCGGCACCGGTGGCGCGCTGGGCGCGCTCTATTCGGGCTACAGCTGGAAACTGCTCGGCCCGCAGTTCACCTTTGGTATGGCCAGCGTCGCAGCGCTGGCTGCAGCCGTTATCATTGCCCTTCGTTCGCAACAGACCAGGAACAGCCCCTGATGAGCATTCTCAGCGTTTTTCATTCCAGCAGCCCGCAGCTGGCGCACAAGGTGCTGACCCACCATGAAGACATTGCCGCTACCCTGGCCGAGCAGGGCGTGCAATTTGCACGACACGAGCACGGACTGCGTATTCGTCCGGGCAGCGCCGAGGCACAGGTGCGCCAAGAGGCCGCTGGCTTGATCGACACACTGATGACCGCGCACGGTTGCAAGGGATTGATGCTGCTGAACCGCGACGGCGAGCAGTTGGTCGAGGTCGATCTGCGTGATGAGCACGTGCATGACGCCGTCGAGGTATTTGCCGTGGTGAGCGGGCGAGGCCAGATCAGCCTGCGCCTGGGTGAGCAGGTGTTTGCGCTGCTGTGCGAGAAGGGCGATGTGCTGGTTGTGCCTGCGCAGACCCGTCGCTGGATCGACCTGGGCGATACACCGTTCTGTCTGGCCTTGCGCCTGTTCGGCAGCGAGCAGGGCATCACCATGACTGGCGACGAGCAGGCACGACAGTTTGTGGGGATGAGCGAGCTGTAATAGATCGCGGGGCAATCCTCTTCCCACAGAATCCCTTCGTGGAAGGAGGATTGCCCCGCGAAACGGGCGGCACTGTCAACGATAGGTTGGCAGGGCGAAACGTTGCTGGCTCTGCAGCATGGAGATCACCGGCAGCTCGCTGGCCTGCTCGGCCAGGTCGCGGCGAATGGCGCTGATGGCCCAGGACAGCTGTTCGGCGCTGTGCAGTTGCGCATAGGACAGCACGCGGCGAGTCACGGTGCCGTCGGCGGCGCGCAGGGTCAGCAGGATGCCGCCGTCCGGACGGGACTTGGTGTCGACCTGATAGGCCGCGAAGACCGAGACGAATTTTTCCTGGATGAGGTCCATATCAACTCCTGACGTGTAGGTTTGCAGACGTGAGTTGATGGTTGCAGTGACCGTGCCAGGCCTTAAGTAAAAATAAACTCCTTTAAAAACAATAATTTAAGGCAATTCAAGAAGTCGCCTGCCGTGCATTGTGCATGGTCGTGCATTTTGCACAGTGCATTTTGCAAGGTCATAGAGCCTGCCTCTCGGTCCCATAGAATCTGAACCTTTGCCGTTCGACGATGGCCTGACACAAAATTGGGCCATCACACTTGCCAGGAGGTTCCAGATGTCCGACCAACAGCCCACCGCCATGACCGAAGAAGAATCCGCCGCCTTCGCCGAAGAAGTGTTCGAGCGCGCCCGTCGTGGCGATGCCACCATGCTCGAGCGTCTGCTGGACGGTGGCCTGCCGGCCAATCTGCGCAACCACAAGGGCGACACCTTGCTGATGCTGGCGAGCTACCACGGTCATCACGAGGCGGTGAAAGTGCTGCTGGCCCATGGCGCGGACCCCTTGATCGCCAACGACAATGGCCAGTTGCCGATAGCCGGTGCAGCCTTCAAGGGCGACCTGGCGATGATCCGGTTGTTCATCGAACACGGAGTGCCGGTGGACGCGGCGGCGGGCGATGGCCGTACGGCATTGATGCTGGCAGCGATGTTCAACCGCAGCGAAATCCTCGACTATCTCCTGGCCCAGGGCGCTGATCCGGCGCGCCAGGATGCACGTGGCGCCACCGCACTGGCCGCAGCGCAGACCATGGGTGCCAGCGAAGCAGCCGCTCGCCTGCAGGCGCTGGCAGGCTGACACCTCGGGGGGTATCCTTGGCGCCTTTTTCGCCAATCGCCAAGCAGGGCACCCCATGAAAAACCAGTTGCTCGAATTCATCAGCCTCATCGGCGCCGGTTGCCTGCGCGAGGCTGACATCGAGCGTATCGCCGACGAGGCCGCCCAGGCCTACGCCGACCCTGCCGCTTTTCTTGCGGCCAATCCAGACATCAACTACGACGACAGTTTCCCGATCCCACTGGGCGAATGGGTAGTGCTCGGCAGTCTGCCGGACACCGTGGTGTTCCAGGCCGACAGCTACCAGGACCTGTTCCAGGCGATCACCGATTCGTTCGACAAGAGCGTGCCATTCACCCTCAAGCCCAAGCAACTGGCGCGCACCGAGCCGCTGACCGCGCTCAACCGCATCCAGGTGCAGATGGGTGCACTGAACAAGGAAGCGGGCGGCTATGTGCTGCTGAACTTCAGCCAGTTGCTCGATGACGAGCTGCAGATGGTGATGGTCGGTCAGCAGGACCTGGCGCGCGCGCTGGAGCTGGGCGCCGAGTTGGGCATCAAGGTGGAACCGGCGTTGGAGGCCTTGAAGGTCGCGGTGCACGTCTGACGCTGTGATTGTGTGTTGCAGGGGCGGCGAACGCCGCCCCCATGGGGCTCCTGCAGATCAGCCCAGCGCGGTGTCGAGGAACATCATCACCGCAAAGCCGCCCATCAGGCCCAGGGTTGCCGAGGTCTGGTGACCGTTGCGATGGGTTTCCGGAATCACCTCGTGCGACACCACGAAGATCATCGCGCCCGCTGCCAGGCCCATGCTGATCGGGTAGGCGAGGGCGAAGCCGGTGGAGATGCCCAGGCCTATCACTGCCCCCAGCGGCTCCATCAGGCCAGAGCCGATCGCCACCAGCGCGGCCTTGAAGTTCGACAGTCCTGTGGCGCGCAGGGCCATGGCCACGGCCAGGCCTTCGGGGATGTCCTGGATCGCGATGGCGCTGGTCAGCGGCAGGCCGATGCTCATGTCACCGTTGGTGAAACTCACGCCGATGGCCATGCCCTCGGGCAGGTTGTGCAGGGTGATGGCGAGCACGAACAGCCACACCCGGCTGATTCGTTCAGCGTCCGGCCCACAAGGGCCAGTGCTCTCGTGCTCATGTGGGGTGAAGCGGTCCAGGCCGAGCATCAGCAGCACGCCCAGGCCCATGCCCAGCACGACGACGCCCGCAGCGGCGGGGCCGTTGCCGGTGATTTCCCGGGCGGCATCCAGACCCGGCAGGATCAGCGAGAACGAGCTGGCGGCGAGCATCATGCCGGCAGCGAAACCCAGCATCACATCCTGGCTGCGGGCACTGACATCGCGCAGCACCACGGCCAGCACCGCGCCCAGGGCCGTGGCGCCGAAGCCCGACAGCCCACCCAGCACCGCCAGGTGCAGGTTCTGCGAATGATCGCCGTTGACGGCATTCCACAGGCTGGCCAGCAGCAGGAAGACGATCGCCAGCAGGCTCAAGCCAAGGCCTGCACTGAGCCAGGGGGTACTCAGCGCTTGCTGGCGCCAGGCATGGATGAGTGAAGGAGGGGCGGCGCTGTGGCTGTGGGCGGGTGGCATGGGAACCTCGAAAGCGATGGATGACAGCAGTCTATCCAGTGACCTGCCAGCCCGGCCAAGGATTCCCTTCTATCGTGCCGATAGCGGACTATGCTCAGCCACAGGAACGTTCACGCAGGAGCTGCAGCATGGGATCTACCTTCAACGGCCTGGTCGGGCTGATCATTCTTGCCCTGGATATCTGGGCGATCATCAACGTGCTGAAAAGTGGCAGCGAGGTAGGCATCAAGATCCTGTGGATTCTGCTCATCCTGCTGTTGCCGGTGCTGGGCCTGATCATCTGGGCAATTGCAGGGCCACGGGGTAACGTGCGCCTCTGACCGTTCATCGTGACAAAATTTTCACACGGCATTAACCAAACTCCGCGCCGCACATTTAATGTATAGGCCCTTGCCGGCGATTGTCCGGCACAGGACTGCGAGGCCGCGTCAGCGCCTTTCCCAACCCCGAAATCCTAGGATCTTCCCATTCATGGCTAACACGGATGCCTTGAAGCAACGGGCCGCGTCGGCACCGTTCTCGCCGACCCTCAAATCGCACCTCGCCTACACCTTGCTCAGCGGCCTGCTGATCATGCTGATGCTCAGCCTGGTGCGCCTGGCGCTGCTGATCTACAACAGCGACATGATCGGCGACACCCCGTACTCCACGGTGGCCGAAGGCTTCCTCAACGGCCTGCGCTTCGACCTGCGGGTGGTGGTGTACCTGAGCATTCCGCTACTGCTGGCCCTTAACAGCCCCTGGGCCATGGCGCGGCGCGGCTTGTTCCGTTTCTGGTTGACCGTCAGCTCCAGCGTCGTGATGTTCCTTGGCCTGATGGAGCTGGATTTCTACCGTGAATTTCACCAGCGCCTGAATGGCCTGGTCTTCCAGTACATCAAGGAAGACCCCAAGACCGTCATGAGCATGCTCTGGTACGGCTTCCCGGTGGTTCGCTACCTGCTGGCGTGGTTGTTCGGCACCTGGCTGCTGAGCCTGCTGTTCAAGGGTATCGACCGCCTGACCCGTGGTGGCCAGGGCAGCGGCCAGATCGTCGCTCAGCGCCGTGTCGCACCCTGGTACGCCCGCCTGGCGGTGTTCATGGTCATCCTGGTGGTGGCGGTGGTCGCCGCCCGCGGCACCCTGCGCCAGGGCCCACCCATGCGCTGGGGTGATGCCTTCACCACCGACTCCAACTTCGTCAACCAGCTGGGCCTGAACGGCACCTTGACGCTGATCGACGCCGCCAAGAGCCGCTTCGGTGAAGACCGCGCCAATATCTGGAAACCGGTACTGGAAACCGGAGTCGCCCAGCAAAGTGTGCGTGACCTGCTGCTGACCCCCAACGACACGCTGGTCGATGCCGACCAGGCGGCCATCCGCCGAGACTTCGTGCCGCCGGCCGGCAACACCTTGCCGATCAAGAACGTGGTGGTGATCCTCATGGAGAGCTTCGCTGGTCACTCGGTGGGCGCCCTGGGCAGCCCGAACAACATCACCCCGTACTTCGATAAGCTGGCCAAGGAGGGGCTGTTGTTCGACCGCTTCTTCTCCAACGGTACCCACACCCACCAGGGCATGTTCGCCACCATGGCGTGCTTCCCCAACCTGCCGGGCTTCGAGTACCTGATGCAGACCCCAGAGGGCGGACACAAGCTCTCGGGCCTGCCGGCACTGCTCAGCGCCCGCGACTACGATGATGTCTACGTCTACAACGGCGACTTCGCCTGGGACAACCAGTCCGGGTTCTTCGGCAACCAGGGCATGACCACCTTCATCGGCCGCAACGACTTCGTCAATCCGGTGTTCTCCGACCCGACCTGGGGTGTTTCGGACCAGGACATGTTCGACCGTGCCAATCAGGAGCTGGCCCACAACTACGGCAAGAAACCGTTCTACGCCTTGCTCCAGACCCTCTCCAACCACACCCCGTACGCCTTGCCCAAGGACCTGCCGGTGGAGAAGGTCACCGGCCAAGGCCGCCTGGATGAGCACCTGACCGCCATGCGTTACTCCGACTGGGCGTTGGGGCAGTTCTTCGAGAAGGCGCGCAAGGAGCCCTACTTCAAGGAGACCCTGTTCGTGATCGTCGGCGACCACGGTTTCGGTAACCACCAACAGGTCACCGAGCTGGATCTGGGCCGTTTCAACGTGCCGCTGCTGCTGATCGCCCCGGGTATCCAGGACAAGTTCGGTGCGGTCAACCATACCGTTGGCACCCAGGTCGATATCGTGCCGACCATCATGGGGCGCCTGGGTGGCGACACCCGTCACCAGTGCTGGGGTCGTGACCTGCTCAACCTGCCGGCCGGTGACCAGGGCGTAGGCATGATCAAGCCATCGGGCAGCGAGCAGATCGTTGGCCTGGTGCAGGGTGATCACATCCTCATCGAGTCCAAGGACATGACGCCACGGATGTATCGCTACCAGCTGGGGCGTGAGTTCAAGGCCGAACTGATCGAAAGTCCGGACCAGCCGGAAATGCTCAAGAAGCTCGAGGCCTATATCCAGACCGCGACCAAGAGTCTGCTGGACAACACCGCCGGTGTGGTTCACGGCAAGCCTGAGTAACGGCTACCCGTGTGCAGAAGCCCGCCGATGATGGCGGGCTTTTTCATTTGCGGCCTCTGTCATCGCTTGCTGAAGAAATCTTCATCTCCATCTCTCAGCCACTCTGAACATCAGCCTTTGTGTATGGTCAGCTAAGTACGGATATCACTGACCGTTGTGCTTCCAAGAGGGTCGATCAATGAAAGAGTGGGAAGTCATCTTTGCTGATCAGAAAGGTGTACCGCAGTCCCTGCTGCTCAAAAGCGAGCATCTGCCCAGTGAAGAGGATGCGGCGCGGGCCATCCGCTCCAAGCTGTTTCCGCTCATGGATGAACTGGACCTCAACGATTTCCAGGACCGAAAGCCTTCCCCTACCGCGCTGTGGCTCAAGGAGCAGAACGGCGTGATCATCACCACCATTCACGAAGCGCCCTGAACGGGGCAACTGGCAAGGTGCCGTCATCCGCACTACGCTGGACAGAGGCGTTGGTCTTCTGCGGGTCTACGCCGTTTTCATTCGCGTCTTGCATCAGCTCGAACTGCCAGGCCCCTTGCGGGCTGCCGGCAGGTGCGTAGTGCACGGAAAGTCTATCCCTTGGGTTTTTCAGGAGGACGTTTCATGAGCAGCCAGAACGAAGACATCAGCAGCAGCGTGCTTCGCCAGATGAAAGCGGGTGGTTTCGACTTCACCCAGATCCATCCCATCGAGTTCTATGCCACTTTTCCAGACGAAGTCGGGGCACGCCGGGCCGCGGGGCAATTCCGCGGGGAGTCGATCAATGCCCAGGTACGCGAGCGCGATGACGGCGCCTGGCACCTGGAGCTGAGCAAGGTCATGTACGCCACCTACCGAGGGATCGGGGCTTTCGAGGAGGCCTTCGAGGCGGTGATCTCGCCGCTGGGAGGCGAGGTCGAGGGCTGGGGCGTCAAACAGGAAAGACCCATCGCCTGACGCGTTCGGGGCTGCATTGCGGCCCCGCGCATTCCTCTCAAGGTCGCCGCTTGGCCATGTGCCCGAGGTAGGCGATCAGCGCATCGAGCTCCTGCTCGCTCAACACATCCTTCGAGAATCCCGGCATGCGAGCCTGCGGCCACTGCCTGAGGCTCTGCGGGTCGCGAATGTACAGGCGCAGGTAACCCGGCTGGAAGTACTCGGTGGGATTGTGCGGCAGGTTCAGGTCTGGTCCGAACTGGGCATCCCCCGCACCGTTGAGGCGATGACAGGCCAGGCAGTTCTGCTGGAACAGTGCAAAACCCTGGCGTATCGGGTCTTGCGCGGGGAGTTCGGGCGCTGGCAACAGGGCAGGGAAACGCTCGGCGACCGGCGCCAGGCGGCGGATGCTGGCGATCTGGTAGGGCCATTGCTCGGGACGGATGCCGCTGGCTTGCGGGTTGGTCCAGACCAGGTAGAACGGGCCGGCACCGGGTTTGTCCTGGGCCAGCGCTGGCCACGGCTGGCGCGGATCTTCCACCGCCACCCAGGCCCGTGCCGGACCTTCCTGCAGCAACTGCGCAGCGGGCATCTCCGCGGCAAAGCCATCCAGTGCCACCGCTTGCAGGTGATCGCCCGGCTTCACTCCTTCGAGCAGGGTGGCCAGTGGCACGGCGCGGTAATGCATGGGGCGTTTGTAGGCGACATCCTGGGGGATGTCGATAGCACGCGCCTGCGGGTGTTCGAGCAATTGCTCGGATTGCCATTGGCGTTGACCGTTGCCCAGCTCCAGCGTCAATTGCGCGGCTGCCAGCGGCAGGCTGACCAGCAGCAACAGCAAACTCAGGCAATGACGCATGAACGATCTCCAACCCTGAAAGGTCGGCAGATTACTCCTGCGCAGCCTGTGAATGCCACCGCTGCCGTCAGCCGAACAAGCGTGTCAGGTTCGGCAGGATCAGCAGCAACGTGGTGGCGAAGAGTATGAGTCCGGCTTGGCGTACTTTCGATTGTCTGAACATGGCGGACCGCCTTCTTGTTGTTATTCCTGAATAGCCTTTGGCTTCCTTGTCTTGCGTCGGGTCGATCACTGTGGCGTATGAAACGCAGGCCTTGCGTGCCTCTTGCGTGGATATCTACACCCAACAGTAGGGCGAACACCGGGCCTGTTTGAGAACGCTTTGTTCTAAGCGTGACAGCAGGCATTTCCGAACGTTATGAGGCCACTGGCCATTTAGCTGGCATGCTCTGACTAGACACATCGTGGAGGCTGCGCGGGCAGGGCCTGCAAGGTGACCGTTCGTCAGTGCACACCTCTTGCTTGTACGTGTCTTTCGCGTCAGTCTCTACATCAGATTCCACCACATGTCGTTCAGGACTATCCCTATGTCGTTACGCATCTGCATCCTTGAAACCGATGTCCTGCGACCGGAGTTGACCGCGCAGTACCAGGGCTACGGAAGGATGTTCGAGCAGCTGTTCTCGCGTCAGCCGATCGCCGCCGAGTTTCGCGTCTACAACGTGATGAACGGCGAGTACCCACCCGAAGGTGAAACCTTCGATGCCTACCTTGTGACCGGCAGCAAGGCCGACTCGTTCGGTTCCGATCCCTGGATTCAGACCCTCAAGGCCTACCTGCTCAAGCTCTATGAGCGGGGCGAGAAGCTGCTGGGTGTCTGTTTTGGTCACCAGTTGCTGGCGTTGGTGTTGGGTGGCAAGGCCGAGCGCGCCGACCGCGGTTGGGGGCTGGGTATCCACCGCTACAGCCTGGCGGCCCATGCGCCGTGGATGGATCCTGAAGTGACCGAGCTGACCCTGCTGATCAGCCACCAGGACCAGGTGACCGCGTTGCCTGAAGGCGCGACCCTGATCGCCTCCAGCGATTTCTGCCCGAATGCGGCCTATCACGTGGGTGACCAGGTGCTGTGCTTCCAGGGGCATCCGGAGTTTGTCCACGACTATTCCCGTGCGCTGCTCGATGCGCGCCAGGACGTTCTGGGGGATGAGGTGTATCACAAGGCGGTGGCGAGCCTTGCCACCGAGCACCAGGGCGATCTGGTGGGCGAGTGGATGATGCGGTTCGTCAAGCAACCGCGCAAGGGCAAGCAGAGCGCTGCCTGAGCCTGCCACTGCATCGTTCTTTTCGCGGGGTTGTCGGAGCACCGAACCGCCGCGAAAAGAACGACTCGGTACTCGGCCGGTTACAACCATCCCGAGCGCTTGAAGCTCGCGTACAGCCCCGCACATCCCGCCCCGATCACCCCCAGCACCGCAAAATAGCCGTAGTGCCAGCCCAGCTCCGGCATGTTCTGGAAGTTCATCCCGTAGATCCCGGCAATGGCCGTGGGGAAGGCGAGTATCGCCGCCCAGGCAGCGAACTTGCGCTGCACGATGCTCTGGCGTGACGACTCCAGCAGCATGCCGATCTCGATGGTCTGGCTGGCGATGTCGCGTATGCCGACAAGGTCTTCCATCTGCCGTGTGACGTGGATCTGCACGTCGCGAAAGTACGGGCGCATGTTCTTGTCGATGAAAGGGAAGCTCAGGCGCTGCAGTTCTTCGCCGATCTCCACCATCGGCGCCACGTAGCGGCGCAGCCGCAGGATGTCGCGACGCAAGCTGTGCAGGCGGCGGATGTCCTGCTCTTGCAGCGAGCCGCTGAGCACGCTTTGCTCCAGCTCCTCGATCTCGCCATGGATCGCCTCGCTGACGGGCTGGTAGTTTTCGGTGACGAAGTCGAGCAGGGCGTAGAGCACGAAGTCCTCGCCGTGCTCGAGCAGCAGCGGCCGCGCTTCACAGCGTTGGCGCACCAGGGCGTAGGATTTCGAATGACCGTTACGGCAGGTGATGATGTAGCCGTTGCCCGCAAAAATGTGGGTCTCGATGAACTCCAGCTTGCCCTCATGGCGCACCGGCGAATAGGTGACGATGAACAGCGCATCGCCGAAGGTTTCGAGCTTGGGGCGGCTGTGTTTCTCGAGGGCGTCCTCGATGGCCAGTTCGTGCAGGCCGAACTGGCGTTGCAGGTTGGCCAGTTCCTGGGCGTTGGGCTCTTCCAGGCCGATCCAGACGAAATGCCCGGGCTTGCGTGCCCATTCGCTGCCTTCATCCAGGCTGATGTTGGTGACCTTTCTCCCGGCGCTGTACACCGCCGCTGCGACGACTCGACCCATGGTTGCCTGCTTCTTCGGTTGGACACCTCGACAGCTTGGGCCGTGCTGCGGCGCAGAGCAAGCTGGCGGCTCAGGCGTGCGGCAATTCCCGCTCCATGCGGTCGATGCACTGCTGCATCTGCAGGCGGCATTGCTCCATCAGCGCGGGCACGTCCTGCTGGCCTAGGCCATGGGTGGCGATCGGCGGCAACGAGCGGACGATCACCGTGCGCCGTCGCCAGCTGTTGAGGCTCAGGCGCCTGGAGTAGCGGCTGACGCACACCGGCACGATCGGCACGCCGGCCTCGACTGCCATGTGGAACGCGCCTTTCTTGAACGCCAGCAGCTGTTCCGCCGGGTTGCGCGTGCCTTCGGGGAAGATCCAGATCGAGGTGTCATCGCGCAGGATCCGTGTGGTCAGTTGCATCGCCTTGCGCGCCTGGTAGGCATTCTTGCGGTCCACCAGCACGTTGCCGCCGAGCCAGAACAATTGGCCGAACAACGGAATCCAGCCCAGGCTCTTCTTGCCGATGGCGACCGTACGCCGTGGAACCACCTGGCCGAGGATGAACAGGTCGTAGTTGGATTGATGATTGGCAACGATCACGCAGCCGGGCGGCTGGTCCCACAAGGGGCCGACTTCGGCCTTGACCCGGATGCGCATGAACCAGGCTGCCGGCACGCTGTAGAGGCGGGCGAACAGGCGGCTGTTATCGGGGTTGAAGGGGCGGCACAGGCCGATGACCAGGCCGACGGCGCCGACCAGCAGGAAGTGCAGCGCCAGAAGGAGCATGCGAAGCATATAGAGCATGATACGGCTCACACCAGACAGTCGCGGCGCAGTGTACGACCGTGCACTGGCTGGGGCAAACCTGCGGACAACGCTCTGTAGTGTCCTGGCCTGTCAGGAGCGGCACGTTACCGCTCCAGGAGGCCTGGTTTCAGCCCATGTGGCCCTTATCGGCCTCGATCGCCTTGTCGAGCGTCTCCAGCAGCGCCTTGCGCACTTTGCGCTTGGTGTTCTTGTGCGCCAGCATGTTCAGTTTCTTCAGCTCTCGCGCCGCGCTCAGCGCCGTTTCCTGCAGTTGCTCGGCCGGCACCACCTTGTCGAGGAACCCGGCCACCACCGCCCCGTGCGGGTCGAACACTTCGGCATTGTTCACCGAGCGCTGGAAGGTCGAGCGGGTCAGGCGGTCGCGGGCCAGTTCGATTCCGGCATGGTGCATGGTCATGCCGATCTGGACCTCGTTCAGGCAGATCTTGTAAGGGCCTTCGACACCGATGCGGTAGTCGGCCGACAGCAGCAGGAACGCGCCTTTGGCCACGGCATTGCCGGGGCAGGCGACGATCACCGGGAAAGGGTGCGAGAGCAGGCGGCGGGCCAGGGTGGAGCCGGCGGTGACCAGGTCGATAGCCTCTTTGGGGCCGGCGGTCATCACCTTGAGATCGTAGCCGCCGGAAAGAATGCCTGGCTGGCCGGTGATGATCACCACGGCGCGCTCTTCCTCGGCTCGGTCCAGTGCTGCGTTGAACGCGGTGATGACGTCCGGCGAGATCGCGTTGACCTTGCCGTTGTTCAGGGTCAGGGTGGCGATGCCGTCTTCGGCGTGGTAGGTAATCAACTCGCTCATGACAGAGTCCTTTGGGTGGCGTGGCGATGACGTTACCCAGCGGCGCAGGCCAGGTAAAGCGCCAAGGCTGACTGGCCAGTCAGCCTGCGTCACCGACCCCGTGTGGCGCCGGGGCAGGCGCCAGGAATGCGGAAAAAGCGCAGGCCAGATTGGCAGCATCGCCCTGGCTGGCCGGGTTTTTCCGGGGTGAGGCTTAAGCGCATGAAAATTCTGAAAAAAATGCTTGCCAAAGAAAGGGTCTTCTACTAAATTAGCGCGCCTCGACAGGCTGAATAGCTTGAAGAGATCCGGTGAAGTGTCCGAGTGGTCGAAGGAGCACGCCTGGAAAGTGTGTATACGAGAAATCGTATCAAGGGTTCAAATCCCTTCTTCACCGCCACATTCCACGAGAAACCCCTGAATCGAAAGGTTCAGGGGTTTTTTGTTTGCGTGAAATCCGGCTTGGCTGGCTCGCCCGCGATTACCGACTCAACCGGTGCTCGCAGGCGGGCGATATCTTCAGAAACTGACCGAAGCCGACAGTCGTGCCGTGCGCGGTGCCCCCTGGAACAGATAGTTGTCCCCCAGATAGTCCCCCACGTCGCGCCAGTAGCGCTTGTCGAAGACGTTGTCGACCGTCAGGCGCAGCACGGTGTCGTAGTCACCGATGCGGGTGCGGTAGCGGCTGCCGATATCGAATAACGTGTAGCCACCCACCTCGACGTTACCCGCTTGGCTTGCGTACTTGCTGGCGCTGTAGCGTGCACCGCCGAGCAGTGCCAGGCCCGGCACCGGGAGGTTGTATTCGGCCTGCAGCGCCGCGCGCAGGCGGGGCACGTTGATCGCCTGGTGGCCCTCGTAGACGTCGGTGCCGCTGTTCTGCACCCGGGCGCGGATCGCGGCGGCGCTGGCGTGCAGTTGCAGGTTGGACGTCACCCAGCCGCTGGCGCCCAGCTCCAGGCCGGTGTTCTTCTGTTGGCCTTGCTGCACATAGATCGGGGCCGTGCCGTCCTGTGGGCGGGCGTACTGGTAGGCCTGACGGATCTGGAACAGCGCTGCGCTCAGGCTCATGCCTTTCCAGTCGCGCTTGATACCCACTTCCAATTGGCGCGACAGGGTCGGAGCGAGGATTTCGTAGCGATTGCTGGCGAACCAAGGCGCGGTGCCGCCCGCCGACAGGCCTTTGGACCAGCTGGCGTACAGCGTGGTGTCCGCTTGCGGTTTGTAGATCAGGGCGGCGTTGGGCAGCAACTGGTACTGGCGGGTATGACGGCCCGGTGTGCCGGTTTCGTCCCAGGTCTTTTCGTCCAGGCGCACTTCGCGGGCGCCGAGTACGGTCTGCCATTGCTCGTTGAAGCTGATGCGGTCGCTGACGAACAGGCCGTACTGGCGGCTGTCCAGGCGGCGTTCGCTATGTCCGATCGGTTTTTCGGACGGCGCCAGAGCGGGCGCGCCGGTGTAGATGTTTCCATTGCCGAGCCACTCGTTGTAATACGGACGCTGATCAAGGGTCCGACGCTGGGCGCTGCTGCCGACAGTCAGTTCATGCTGCAGGCCCAAGGCTTGGAAACGGCCTTCGAGGGTGGCCTGGAGTTCGTCGGTGCGCCGGGTGTCGTCGGGGCTGCGGAAGTCGTAGATGTCGTAGTCGCCATTGCTGCCGAAGAACGCACCCTCGCTGGAGCCCCAGGCGAACGCACTGTAGTCGTCGATCACCACCTTGCTGCGCGAAGCGCTGAGGGCGCCGGTCCAGGCTTCGTCGAAACGGTACTCGAAGCGCCCGCCCAGGTTCAGCGAGTCGTTCGTCACAGGCTTGGCCCAGTGCTGGTAGGCCAGGCGGTCGTCCGGGTCGATGCCGTGGGGCACCTGGGTGCCGCCCAGCAGCTGGTAGCCGGGCACCGAGCGCTGTTCGCGGTGCTGGTACTCGGCATCGAGTTGCAGGGTGGCATCGGGGTTGATCTGCCAGTCGAATGCCAGCGAGGCGAAGTCGCGCTTGCCGTCGGCGTGGTCGACGTAGGAACGGATGTCTTCATGCGCGAGGTTGGCGCGCAGGCCGAACTGCTTCTCGCTGCCGAACCAGCCGCCGAGGTCGGTGGCCAGGTAGCGTTCGCCCTGCTCGTTGGTCGAGACAGTGACACTGCGTGCGTCCTCGGCGCGCTTGGTCACATAGTTGACCAGCCCGCCGGGCTCCGATACCCCGCTCTGCAACCCCGACAGCCCCTTGAGCAATTCGACCTGCTGCTTGTTCTCCAGCGCCACGTTCTGCTCGCCGGCGATGGTCTGGCCATTGATCCGGTAGCTGCTGGCGGCATTGAGCTCGAAGCCGCGCACGTTGAAGTTCTCGTAGTAGCCGATGGGGGCGTAGCTTTCGCCGACCGAGGCATCGCTTTGCAGCACTTCGCTGAGCGTGCGCACCTGGCGGTCGTCGAGCAACTGGCGGCTGAATACGCTGACCGAGGCCGGGGTGTCGAGCAGTGGCGCGGCATGCCAGCCGCCGACCTGGGCTTCACCAGGTTGATAGCCGTCGTCGCTGCGCTCGGTGACCTGCAAGGGGGCGAGGGTCACGCGTTCATCGGCCAGACCATGGCCAGCATGCAGCGCAAGGCCCAGGCCGAGCAGGCCGAGGGGCAGGCGGGGGCGAAGCGGGGTCATGCAAGGCTCCTTGGAAAACGGACGCGCCGGTATGCTCCGGCTATTGTCGGTGAGGCGGTTGGCAAAGGGGGCGCAATGGTAGCAGGGGTGTCAGGGGCTGTGCGGTGTTCTTTTCGCGGGCAAGCCCGCTCCCACGAACTCAGAGCAGTGTGATACCTGTGGGAGCGGGCTTGCCCGCGAAAAGAACACCTCGATCATTCAGACGAACTCGAATCAGCTTGCTTTATTGCTGACTTGGTTTTTGCCGCTGGCGCCAGGTGTCGTCGATCTTCGACCAGGTCTTGCCATCGGTAATGGCCAGCAGCTTGCGGCCATCCTTGAACGTGGCAAGAAAGGTGGCTTCTTCCTCTTTGCCGCCCAGCCACAAGCCGGCGAGCAGGCCGACCGGTCCGGCCACCAAGGCACCGGCCACACCCCAGCCGAGGGTGGCGCCCAGATTGCGGTTCGATTCCAGGCTGGCAAGCCTGAGGTCCTTGATACGGGCCAGTGAGATGCGCTCACCGGCCTGGCTGCGTGGGGTCTTGAGTGTGAGCGATCCGTTGCGATACTCGCCTTCACCTTGCAAGAAGTCGCCGGATTGCACCGTGAGTCTTGTCATTGTGTCGTCCTGTCAGTGGAAGGGCTGTGACCAGCACCTACTGAGCGCCGCACCCCTCGGCAAGTCAACGAGCAGGCGACGGAGGGTCATGCGACCGGTTGTCGCGACATCCGCGCCAATAACGAATGGCCTCATTGAAACACCAGCACTCCGTCGCCTTTTCATAATAAAACTTCCCCGTCCTGAATATTAAACCGATCAGTCATTATCTGGATTGGGGGTATTCACTAATGCAATTGATCGATAACAGTTTGCGCAAATAACAGCGATACAGCAGATGATGATTCACGCAGAAAAAATGACGTCAAAAAACACTGGACAGAAAGTTTCAGGATGTGTCAGTTTTTTTGCGCCTCACAAGGGCGAGTGACAGGATGCTCTCGCCGAAAGTTTGAGCGTTCCTGTCGAACATCAACTATTCCGCAAACAAGGAAGTGTCTGCATGTCGAAAGTCAAAGCAAATGCTGTTGTTTCCGCCGCCTCGGTGTTGCAGCCGAACGGGCCGAGTTCGGCCTTCGGGCTGATCAACAACTTCGCCCACCAGTACGATCGCGGTGGCGCGAACATCAATGGCAAACCTTCGTTCACCGTCGACCAGGCAGCCACCCAGCTGTTGCGCGACGGGGCGTCCTGGAAGGACCTGAACAAGGACGGCACCATCAGCCTCACCTACACCTTCCTGACCAAGGCACCGGCGGACTTCGTCAGCCGTGGCCTGGGCAGCTTCAGCCAGTTCAACAACCAGCAGAAGGCCCAGGCCAAGCTGGCCATGGAGTCCTGGGGCGATGTGGCCAAGGTGACCTTTACCGAAGCCGCTTCGGGCGGCGACGGGCACATGACCTTCGGCAACTTCAGCGCCAGCAATGGCGGGGCGGCATTTGCCTACCTGCCGTTCGATGGCCGGGGTTCGCACAAGGGTGAGTCCTGGTACCTGATCAATAGCGGCTATCAGGTGAACATCAACCCGGACACCGGCAACTACGGCCGCCAGACCCTGACCCACGAGATCGGTCACGTACTCGGGCTGTCCCATCCCGGCGACTACAACGCCGGCGAAGGCAATCCGAGCTATCGTGACGCTTCGTATGCGCAGGACACCCGTGGCTACAGTGTCATGAGCTACTGGAGCGAGAGCAACACGGCGCAGAACTTCGTCAAGGGCGGCGGGCAGTACTATGCCTCGGCCCCGCTGATGGACGACATCGCCGCCATCCAGAAGCTCTACGGCGCCAACTACGCCACCCGCTCGGGCGATACCGTGTATGGCTTCAACTCCACCGCCGACCGCGATTTCTACTCGGCTACCTCGGCGTCGTCGAAGGTGGTGTTCAGCGTGTGGGATGGTGGTGGCAACGACACCCTGGATTTCTCCGGGTTCACTCAGAACCAGAAGATCAACCTCAACGAGGCTTCGTTCTCCGATGTTGGCGGCATGATCGGCAACGTCTCGATCGCCAAGGGCGTGACGGTGGAGAACGCCATCGGCGGTTCGGGCAACGACCTGCTGATTGGCAACGCGGTGGCCAACGTGCTCAAGGGCGGTGCCGGCAACGACATCATCTACGGCGGTGGCGGGGCTGACACCCTCTGGGGGGGAAGCGGTGCGGATACCTTCGTCTATGGCGCCATCAGCGACTCCACGGTCAGTGCGCCGGATCGGATCATGGATTTCGTCAGTGGTCAGGACAAGATCGATCTGTCTGCGATCTCGGCGTTTTCCCAGGGCAAGCTGCCGTTGGAGTTCGTCAGCGCCTTCACCGGACATGCCGGCGAGGCGGTCCTGAGCTATGACCAGGCGACCAACCTGGGCAGTCTGTCCATCGATTTCACCGGAAACAGCCTGGCTGACTTCCTGGTGACCACGGTGGGTCAGGCCGTCGCCACGGATATCGTGGTCTGATGGGCCGGGAGCGGCTCACGCTGTATTGCATGGGTCGCTCCCAGCCACGTGAGGTGGGTGGATGCGAGCAATCAAACGAATGATCGCGCTGGCCGCGATTTCCCTGATGTCGATGACCGAGGTAGGTATGGCGAGCAGCCTGCTACTCCCCAACGCCGCGCAACTGGCCGGGCGCTGGCAGCTTTATGCGCAACCGCAGCAGGCCAGCGCCTGCAGCCTGAACCTGGCCGCCAGCGAGGGCGCGCTGGACGGCGACCTGGCCTGCGCCGAAACCTTGCTCGGCGTGCGCCCGGGCAGTTGGCTGGTGACCCCCGACACCCTGGCCCTGGTGGGCAGCGACGGCAGCACGGTGGTGCATTTCAGCCGCCAGGGCGCCGGTCGCTATACCTGGACGTCTGCTGCCGGCAGTGCAGTGGTGCTGGAGCGTGTGGATAACTAATTACCCGGCCAGGTTATAACGGCCATAAGGGCGAAACATGAAACTTCCGAGCAACAGGCCCGGCGCACTTTTGTGGGCGGCACTTGGCGAATTCAAATCGACGTTGATCAGCGTCGGTTGTTTTACTGCGTTGATCAATATTCTCATGCTCGTGCCATCGATATATATGCTGCAAGTGTACGACCGTGTACTGACTTCGCAGAATGAAACCACCTTGTGGATGTTGACCCTGATGGTGGTGGGTTTCTTCGTCTATATGGGCGTACTGGAGGCGGTGCGCAGTTTCATTGTGATTCGAGTCGGCCATCGATTGGAGCAGCGCTTCAACCTGCGGATTTATCGCGCCGCGTTCGAGCGTCACTTGCGCCAAGGTGATGGCGCCGCTGGCCAGGCTTTGAACGACATGACCCAAGTGCGTCAGTTCGTCACCGGCCCCGCGTTGTTCGCCTTCTTCGATGCACCGTGGTTTCCGGTGTATCTGGCGGTGATCTTCCTGTTCAACGTCTGGTTGGGTGTGCTCGCCAGTGCCGGAGCCTTGCTGTTGGTGCTGCTGGCTGTGCTCAATGAACGCCTGACCCAGCGCCCGTTGGCCGAGGCAAGCAGCCTGCAGCAGCAGTCGAGTAGCCTGGCCGGCAGCCAACTGCTCAACGCCGAGAGCATCCAGGCCATGGGCATGCTCGGTGCGCTGCGTCAGCGCTGGTTTGCCTTGCACGGACGCTTTCTCGAGTTGCAGAACCGTGCCAGCGACACGTCGGCAGTGATCACGGCCACCAGCAAGTCCCTGCGCTTGTGTTTGCAGTCGCTGGTGCTGGGCCTTGGGGCGTTGCTGGTGATCGAGGGCCAGATGACGCCGGGCATGATGATTGCCGGCTCCATTCTCATGGGCCGGGTGCTGGCGCCAATCGACCAGCTCATCGCGGTGTGGAAGCAGTGGAGCGGTGCCCAGTTGGCCTACAAGCGTCTGGAAACCCTGCTGCAGGAGCACCCTGAACCGGCGCTACCAATGCCGCTACCGGCGCCTGGCGGCCAGTTGTCCATCGAGCAGGTCAGCGGCGGGCCACCGGGGCGCAGGGTGGCTACCGTGCAGCAGGTCAGTTTTGCCCTGGCACCCGGTGAGGTGCTGGGGGTGCTGGGGGCTTCGGGCTCTGGCAAGTCGACCCTGGCCAGGCTGCTGGTTGGCGTCTGGCAACCACTGGCGGGCCAGGTGCGCCTGGATGGCGCCGAGCTTTGCCAGTGGGACCGCGATGCGCTTGGTCCGCATATCGGCTATCTGCCGCAAGGCATCGAGCTGCTGCGCGGCAGCATCGCCGAAAATATCGCCCGCTTCGGCGAACTTGATGGCCACAAAGTGGTGGAAGCGGCGCGCCTGGCGGGTGTGCATGAGTTGATCCTGCGCTTGCCGCAGGGTTACGACACACGCCTTGGCGAGGGCGGCGGCGACCTCTCCGGAGGCCAGAAACAACGCATTGCCCTGGCGCGTGCGCTCTATGGCAACCCGTGCCTGATCGTGCTCGACGAACCCAACTCCAACCTCGACAGCCTTGGCGAGGCGGCGCTGGCCAATGCCATCGTTCAGTTGAAGGCGCTGGGGCGCACTGTGGTGCTGGTGACCCATCGCAGTGCGGCTCTGGCCCAGGCCGACAAGCTGCTGGTGATGAACGACGGGCGTGTGCAGGCGTTTGGCCCTGCGCGGGATATTCTCCAGGCGCTGGGCCAGGGCACCACGCAGCGGCCGCTGCAAGCCGGAGGTGGCGCATGAGCCGCACGACAAGCGATGCGCGTTTTTATGTCCGCCTTGGTTGGCTACTGACCCTGCTGGGGTTTGGCGGGTTCATGGCCTGGGCCAGCCTTGCGCCGCTGGATCAGGGCGTGGCGGTGCAGGGCACCGTGGTGGTGTCGGGCAAGCGCAAGGCAGTGCAGTCCATGGCTGCCGGGGTGGTCAGCCGGATTCTGGTCCGCGAAGGGCAGACGGTGCGTCAGGGTGAGCCGCTGTTCCGTCTCGACCGTACCCAGGTACAGGCAGATGTCGAGGCGCTGCAGGCCCAGTACCGCCTGGCCCTGGCCAGCCTGGCGCGTTGGCGCGGTGAGCGTGACAACGCGGGGCAGGTGCAGTTTCCTGCTGAGCTGATGGATGAGTCCGACGCGCAACTCGGCCTGGTTCTTGAAGGTCAGCGCCAGTTGTTCGACAGCCGTCGCCAGGCCCTGGCCCGTGAACAGGGCGCGGTGTCGGCCAGCATCGAAGGCTCCCAGGCCCAACTGGCCGGCATGCGCCGTGCACGGGGCGACCTGCAGGCCCAGGCCGACTCCCTGCGCGAGCAGTTGGACAACCTGCGCCCGCTGGCTGGCGAGGGCTACATCCCGCGCAATCGGGTGCTCGAATACCAGCGTCAGTTGTCCCAGGTGCAACGTGACCTGGCGCAGAACGCGGGCGACAGCGCGCGCCTGGAACAGGGCATCGTCGAGGCTCGGCTCAACCTGCAGCAGCGCCGTGAGGAATACCAGAAAGAGGTGCGCACCCAACTGGCCGAGGCCCAGGTCAAGGCCGCGACGCTGGAGCAGCAGCTCAACTCGGCGCGCTTCGAGTTGCGTCACAGCGAGATCCTCGCGCCAGCCGACGGCATCGCCGTCAACCTGGGGGTACACACCGAAGGTGCAGTGGTGCGGGCAGGCGACACGTTGCTGGAGATCGTGCCGCAAGGTACGGCGCTGGAGGTGGAAGGGCGCCTGCCGGTGAACCTGGTGGACAAGGTCGCGCCGCAGTTGCCGGTCGATATCCTGTTCACAGCCTTCAACCAGAACAGCACGCCACGGGTCACCGGCGAAGTGGCGCTGGTGTCGGCCGACCAGTTGCTCGACGAGCGCAGTGGCCAGCCGTACTACGTGCTGCGCAGCACCGTCAGCGAAGAGGCGCTGGCGCGTTTGCAGGGCTTGGCGATCCGCCCGGGCATGCCAGCCGAACTGTTCGTGCGCACTGGCGAGCGCTCGCTGCTCAACTACCTGTTCAAGCCCCTGCTCGACCGTGCAGGCAGCGCCTTGACCGAACAATAAGGACGCGCTGATGAACACATCTGCAACCAGGCTGCTGCTGGCCTTCGTGCTGCTGCCGACACTGGCCCAGGCCAGCATGGGGCCGTTCCAGGTCTACGAGCAGGCGCTGCGCCGCGATCCGACCTACCTTGCAGCCTTCAAGGCCCGTGAGGCGGGCCAGGAGTACCGGACCATCGGCCGCGCAGGCTTGCTGCCCAACCTTTCCTACAGCTACAACAAGGGCCGTAACGATTCGAAGGCCAGCTACCTCGGTGATTCGCGTCGCTCCAGCGAAGACAGGCGCTATGACAGCTATGGCTCGACCTTCATCCTCCAGCAACCGTTGTTCGACTACGAAGCCTATGCGGCCTATCGCAAAGGGGTGGCCCAGGCGCTGTTCGCCGACGAAAGCTTTCGCGACCAGAGCCAGCAGTTGCTGGTGCGAGTGATGACCAGCTATACCCAGGCCCTGTACGCCCGAGACCAGATCGCTATCAGCGTGGCCAGCAAGCAGGCCTACCGCCAGCAATTCCAGCAGAACCAGCGCCTGTTCCAGGCCGGCGAGGGGACGCGCACTGACATTCTCGAGGCCCAGGCGCGTTTCGAACTGGCCGATGCCGAGGAAATCCAGGCACGTAACGACGAGGATGCCGCCCTGCGTGAACTCGGCGCGTTGATTGGCGAACCGGCGGTGCAGATCGACATGCTCGCCCCCCTGCGCAGCGGCTTTGCCTTGCCGCAGGTGATGCCCAGCGGTTACGAGGCCTGGCAATCGCTGGCCCTGGCCAGCAACCCGCAGCTCGGCTCGCAGCGCCATGCGCTGGAAGTGGCGCGTTACGAGGTCGAGCGCAATCGTGCCGGGCACCTGCCCAAGGTCAGCGCCTTCGCGACTTCGCGGCGCCAGGAGTCGGACAGTGGTAACACCTACAACCAGCGCTACGACACCAACACCGTCGGTATCGAAATCAGCGTGCCGCTGTTTGCCGGTGGTGGCGTCAGCGCCTCGACGCGCCAGGCCAGCCGGCATCTGGAGCAGGCCGAGTACGAGCTCGACGGTAATACCCGCCGCACCTTGATCGAGCTGCGCAAGCAGTACAGCGCCTGCGAGTCCGGTGCCAGTCGCCTGCGCGCCTACGAAAGGGCGCTGCAGGCGGCCGAGGCTCTGGTGGTGTCGACGCGCAAGAGTGTGCAAGGGGGCGAGCGGGTCAATCTGGATGTGCTCAATGCCGAACAGCAACTGGCGACCACCCGGCGTGACTTGGCGCGGGCGCGCTACGACTACCTGCTGGCCTGGATCAAGCTGCATTACCAGGCGGGAACCTTGAGCGAAGCGCAGTTGGCGCGGGTGGACGAAGCCTTCGTGGCGGCCGGCGGATAGGGGCGGCCATTGGGCCGCTCCCTGTCGCCATGGCCTCAGGCGGCGAACCCGCCATCTGCCAGCAGGCTGGCACCGGTGATGTAGCCAGCTTCCGGGCCGGCCAGATAGGCGACGAAGCTGGCGATTTCATCGGCATGCCCGTAGCGTCCGATCGCCATCAGCGGGATCAGGCTGTCGGCGAACTCGCCGTTGGCCGGATTCATATCGGTGTCCACCGGGCCAGGCTGCACATTGTTGACGGTGATGCCCTGGGGCCCGAGGTCGCGGGCCATGCCGCGGGTCAGGCCGACCAGCGCCGACTTGCTCATGGCATAGGGCGCGCCGCCTGCGAACGGCATGCGTTCGGCGTTGGTGCTGCCGATGTTGATGATCCGGCCGCCCTGGCCCATGTGCCGGGCCGCAGCCTGGCTCGCCACGAACACGCTGCGCACATTGATCGCCAGCATGCGGTCGAAGTCTTCGAGGTCGAATTCGGTCACTGGCGCCACGGCCAGTACACCGGCGTTGTTGACCAGGATGTCGAGGCGGCCGAAGGCTTTGACGGTATCTTCCACCGCTTGCTGCACCGCACTGGCATCAGCACTGTCGGCGCGCAAGGCCAGGGCGCGGCCCCCCTCGGCGTTGATGGCATCAGCCAGGGCCTGCGCGGGGGCAACTGAGCTGACATAAGTGAAGGCGACTTGCGCGCCTTCGCGGGCCAGGCGCCGGACGATGGCGGCGCCGATGCCGCGGGAACCGCCCTGGACCAGGGCGACTTTGCCTTCGAGGTTCGATACGTGGGACATGCTGCTCTCCTGAAGCGAGCAAGGCGGTGTGCCTTGGATGAGCCCAGTATCGGCTGGGTATTACCTGCTGATAAGATGGCAATCGCTATCGTCAGAGTGAACTTCTGGTTGGGAATCGCCCATGGAATCCTTCAGCAGCCTCGAGTGCTTCATCACCAGTGCCGAGGTCGGCAGCTTCGCCGAGGCCGCCCGGCGCTTGTCGATCACGCCTGCGGCGGTGGGCAAGAACGTCGCCCAGTTGGAGTCCCGCCTGGGTGTGCGCCTGTTCCAGCGCAGTACGCGCAAGTTGACCCTGACCGAGGCCGGGCAACGCTTTCTCGGTGAAGTGAGCGAGAGTTTTCGCAGCATCCAGTACGCCGTCGCCAACCTGGCCAGCAGCGAAGGCCAACCGGCCGGGGTGCTGCGGGTCAGCATGGGCATCGTGTTCGGGCGTTTGTACGTGCTGCCGTTGCTGGGGGAGTTCCTGCGCCGATACCCGGCAATCACCGCGGACTGGCATTTCGACAACCGCCAGGTCGATCTCATCGGCCAAGGGTTCGATGCCGCTATCGGCGGCGGCTTCGACCTGCCGCCGGGTGTCGTTGCGCGCAAGCTGGCGCCTGCACACCGGGTCTTGGTAGCGGCGCCTGAGTACCTGCAGCGGCACGCGCCGATCCAGATGCCGGAACAACTACCCCAGCACGACGGCATCCTGATCCGGTCGCCGCAGACCGGGCGAGTGCGTTCCTGGCCCCTGACCAGCCGCAGCCAGGAGCAGCGCCCGCTGCAACTGCGCCAGGCGATGACCATGAGCGACTCGGATGCCGCCTGTGCTGCGGCGGAGCAAGGGTTGGGGATTGCCTTGGTGAGCATGCCGTTCGCCGTGCCGTACTTCGCCAGCAAACGGCTGTGCAGGGTGTTGCCGGACTGGTATGTGGACGATGGCAGCGTCAGCGTCTACTACGCCGAGCGCAAGCTGCTGCCGGGCAAGACCCGCGCGTTCATCGACTATCTGGTGGCGTGTTTCGAGGCGCAGGGGTTGGCGAAGCAGTTCGATGCGATGGCAGGCGTCTGAATCCTGCCGTCAGTCGACTTCGACTACGAACTGCACCTGCGCCACCCCGGCGAGCATCAGGCTTACTTCGTCATCGAGTTTCTTGCCGATCAACTGCTTGCCAAGCGGCGAGCGCGGGGTGATCACGGTCACCAGTCCAGGGCCTTCGCCGATTTTCAGTCCGGCGCCCTCGGGACCGAGAAACAGCAACTGCTGGCGACCTTGCTCGTCTTCAAGCGTTACCCGGTTGCTGAGCTGGATCCCCCGCGCCGGATCGTAGTCGCGCAGCAGCAACTGCTGGTAGCTCAGCAGCGCTTGGCGGATTTCCGCGGTACGGCGCGCCTGGCCGGTGGCGAGGTAGGAAGCTTCGAGCCCCAGGGTGTCGTACTTGTTCTCGGCGATGTTCTCTTCGGCAGTGGCGGTTTCGTAGGCGGTCTGGGCGGCGCGTCGCAGCACCTCCATGTCGTGCACGAGGGTGTCGATGATGCGTGCGAGCAGGGTTGGCTTGTCCATGGTCAGCGGCAGAACTCCAGCACGTTGGCCTGGCTCTTGTCGGTCGGTGCATTGCGGTTCTGCTGTAGCCAGAACTGGCATTTGGGGTTGTTCAGGTTGCGCGGGTTGGCCTCGATGGCCTGTTGGGCCTGCTGTGTATTCAGGATTTCCTTGTAGCGCTCGAACATCGCCTGCTGCGCGTCGGCCGGTTGCGGCGGGGCAACCGGGGCGGGGGCGGTGCGTGCCGGGGCCACTGCCTGGGCCAGTGGTGCGACCTGCTCCGGCCACAACTGCCAGGCCAGCCACAGGCTCAGGGCGATGGCCACGGCGCCGAGCCACAGGCCGATGGCCACGCAGACAATCAACTGCAAAGGGTTCAGGGTGATCTTCAGTTCGCGGCGACGGGGCATCGTGGCCTCCTGGCAGGGGTCGATCAAGGGGCCATTGTCGCATGGCTGTGCGATTTGTTTTATTGCCGGGTGCGGGTAGCGCTTTTGTCGGTGCCGGTTTATCCGCACAATCCATGGTTTTCTGCGCTGCGAGGGGAGTGGTCGTGAAAGCCACCTGGGACATTTTCTGCACGGTCGTCGACAACTACGGCGATATTGGCGTCACCTGGCGCCTGGCGCGCCAGCTCGCCGATGAGCATGCGTTGACCGTGCGGCTTTGGGTGGACGACCTGCAGGCGTTCGCACGCCTCTGCCCGGAGGCTGATCCACAGGCCGAGCGGCAATATCAGCAAGGCGTCGAGGTATGCCATTGGCCGGTCGATTGGCCCGCATGCGAAACCGCCGAGGTGGTGATCGGTGCCTTCGGTTGCCGACTACCGGCGGCCTATGTCGAAGCCCTGGCCGGTCGCCCTACACCGGCGTTGTGGCTGAACCTCGAATACCTGAGCGCCGAAGACTGGGTCGAGGGTTGTCATGGGCTGCCGTCGCCACAACCCAATGGCCTGCGCAAAGTGTTTTTCTTCCCAGGCTTCACCGCCAATACCGGCGGCTTGCTGCGTGAAGGCGAACTGCTGGGCAAGCGTGCTGCGTTCGAGGAGGATGCTGCCGCGCGCAAGGCATTCCTTGCCGGCCTCGGCGTGAAACCTGCGCCCGAGGCGCGACTGATGTCGTTGTTCGCCTACGAGAACGCACAGTTGGGCCATTGGCTGGAAGCCCTGGCGGCAGACGATCAGCCCACCCACCTGGTGGTCCCCGAAGGTCGAATCCTGTCCGACCTGCATGCGTGGCTGGGTGAACGACTGGCCGTGGGCGAGGTGCGCCAGCGCGGGGCGCTGACCTTGCAGGTGCTGCCATTCGTCAGCCAGGACGACTACGACCGTATCCTCTGGTGCTGCGACTTCAATGCCGTGCGCGGCGAGGATTCCTTCGTGCGTGCACAATGGGCCGGGCGCCCTCTGCTGTGGCACATCTACGTGCAAGAGGAGAATGCTCACTGGGAAAAGCTCGAGGCTTTTCTCAAGATCTATCGACAGGGGCTGTCGGACGATGCCGCAGATGCGCTGGTGGCGTTGTGGCGTGCCTGGAACATGGATCGTGACATGGGCGAGGCCTGGCGCGGGGTGCTCAAACACTGGCCGCAACTGCAGACGCACGCCCGGCAATGGTGTCTGGAACAGGCCACTCGGCCGGACCTTGCCACAGCGCTGGTACAGTTTTACCGAAATTGGATATGATATGCGGCCTCGATTTTTATAAATCCATCCAGATTCGGATACTTCGTAATGAAAACTGGTAAAGAGCTGAAACCCGGTACCGTACTGCGGATCGACAACGACCCGTGGCTGGTCCAGAAAGCGGAATTCACCAAGTCGGGCCGTAACAGCGCGATCATGAAGACCAAGCTGAAGAACCTGCTGACCGGCTACAAGACCGAAACCGTCTACGGTGCGGACGACAAGCTGGACGACGTGATCCTGGATCGCAAAGAAGCGACCCTGTCGTTCATCAGCGGTGACTCGTACACCTTCATGGACACCACCGACTACACCATGTACGAGCTGAACGCCGAAGACATCGACGCCGTTCTGCCGTACATCGAAGAAGGCATGGAAGATGTCTGTGAAGCCGTCTTCTTCGAAGGCCGCCTGGTATCGGTTGAACTGCCGACCACCATCAGCCGTCAGGTTGTCTACACCGAGAACGCTGCTCGCGGCGATACCTCGGGCAAGGTCATGAAGCCTGCCAAGCTGAAGAACGGTACCGAGATTTCGGTAGCTGACTTCATCCAGATCGACGAGTGGATCGACATCGACACTCGCGACAACAGCTTCAAGGGCCGTTCCAAGAAGTAATCTTCTTGCGACCCACAAAAAACCCGGCCTTGGCCGGGTTTTTTGTGTCTGGCGTTTACTCAGACCGTCACGTGCAGGCGCACATCGACGTTGCCGCGGGTGGCGTTGGAGTATGGGCAGACTTTGTGCGCCTTCTCCACCAGGCCTTCGGCATCTGCCTGGGCCAGGCCCGGCAGGTTGATGTGCAGGTCGATGTCCAGGCCGAAACCACCGGGGATCTGGCCGATACCGACCTTGGCGGTGATCGAGGCGTCGGCAGGCAGGGCTTTCTTTTCCTGGCCGGCGACGAACTTCAGCGCGCCGATGAAGCAGGCCGAGTAGCCGGCAGCGAACATCTGCTCGGGGTTGGTGCCTTCACCGCCAGCACCGCCCAGTTCTTTAGGGGTGCTCAGCTTGACTTCGAGCTTGCCGTCGCTGGAGCGGGATTTGCCGTCGCGACCACCAGTGGAGGTTGCTTCTGCGATGTACAGGGGAGTGACCTTTTGCATCTTGAGCCTCGCTTGTGTGCTGTGCGCCTTGGCGCTGGGTGGGTGTGGGTTTAAGTTAGCGCGCAATTATTTAGTGCGCAAGATAAATTTTCGACCATTCGTCCGACAGGCTTTCACAGCATAGTCCTCAGAGGCTTTTTTGCAGGCTGTCGCGCAGGTCGAGCAGTTCGGCCTGCAGCTTCTGCAAGCGTTCCACCGTGCGCCCGGAGGCTTCCAGGATGCAGTGCGGCACCTTGCTGGCCTCATCGCGCAAATCACGGCCCTTGTCGGTCAGTTGCACCAGCACCACGCGCTCATCGTCGCGGCTGCGGGTGCGCTTGAGCAGGCCTTCGCTTTCCAGGCGCTTGAGCAGCGGGGTGAGCGAACCGGGGTCGGTCAACAGGCGCTGGCTGATTTCGCCTACGGTCAGGCCGTCCTGCTCCCACAGCACGAGCATGGCCAGGTATTGCGGGTAGGTGAGGCCCAGGGCCTGCAACAAGGGTTTGTAGACCTTGGTCATCAGCAACGAGGTGGAGTGCAGGGCGAAGCACACCTGGTTGTCCAGCAGCAGCTCGTCGCAGGGGGCTTTGGTGTCGGCGTTCATGCAAGTCCTTGAATGAGTTCAGTTAAGAATCTAGCACGCAGATCGTTAGCGCGCTCATCAACCACGCAGTCCACTGCGTAGCGCCAGGTCCCAGGGAGGGACCGGGCTGAAGCGGCTCTTGAGGAATTCGAGCAGCAAGCGGCTGCGAGAGTTCGTTTCATGTTCGAGCCGGAGTGCATAGATACCGGTGGTTTCCGGTTCGGGCAGGCCGTTTTCGCAGAACAGCGGCAGCAGTTCACCGCGCAGCAGGTATTCGCTGACCAGCCAGGTGGGCAGATGGGCGATGCCGAGGCCGGCGAGGGCGCCGAACAGCAGGGTTTCGGCGTTGTTGGCGGTCATACGCAGGCGTGCCGGGCGGTACAGGCGCACCTGGCCATCGACGGCGAAGCGCCAGGCGAACGGTGGTGCCAGGCCATCCCAGTCCAGGCCGTCGTGCTGCGGCAGCTCGCTGGGGCAGGTAGGCACCCCTCGCGCGGCCAGGTAGGCCGGGCTGGCGCAGGCGATGCGCACCATGTAGGCCAGCGGTGTGGCGACCAGTCGTGTGTCGGCCAGAGTGCCTGCGCGCAGCACCAGGTCGACCTCACCCAGGTGGCTGCCGTGCATGTCGACGAAACTGTCGATCAGGCGCAGTTGCACATCGAGCCCGGGGTAGGCCACCAGGAAGTCGGCGATCGCGGGTGCCAGGTGACGGCGTCCGAAGGCTGCCGGGGCATCCATGCGGATCAGGCCTTCCGGTGCATTGCTCAGGGATACCGCTTCAGCGCGTGCCAGGCGCAGTTCCTCGATGATGCGCCGGGCGCGTTCGGCGAAGGCATTGCCCGCTGGGGTCGGGCGCACGGCATGGGTGCTGCGCACGAACAGGCGGCTGCCCACGGCGTTTTCCAGGTTGTCGATGCGTCGTGCGACTGCCGAAGGCGTCAAGGGGTGACGACGCGCGGCGGCAGAGAAGCTGCCGGTTTCCAGCACGTCGAGAAACAGACTCAATTGTTCGGTGAGGATATCTGGACTCATGACCCTTCCCATGCTTTTGCGTAAAACGCAAAGCCATTGTGCGCTGCTGTGCGTTTCCCCGCCAGCCTGCACTGGGTAGCATGCCTGGATTGAGAATGCTGTCGGATGAGGCACTGATGATCGAGTGGGTGATGTACATCGTTTTAGGCGCGGCGCTGGGCACCATGGGTGGCCTGTTCGGCATCGGCGGCGGGTTGATTGCTATTCCTGCGCTGGGAGTGCTGTTCGGTCTCGACCAGCAACTGGCCCAAGGCACGGCGTTGGTGATGGTAGTGCCCAACGTGCTGCTGGCGCTGTGGCGCTACCATCAACGCAACCGCATCGAACTGCGCCATGCGGTGCCGCTTTCGCTGTGCAGTTTCATTTTTGCGTGGCTGGGGTCGATCTGGGCGGTCGGGCTCGATGCGCACTCCATGCGCCTGGGTTTCGTCGCGTTCCTGGTGGCGCTGGCGGTGTGGAACGTGGCACGCATGTTCATGAAGGTCAGCCCGCCGAGCAGCCAGTTGCGTTATCCCTGGCCTTGGCTGGGTGTGCTGGGTTGCTTCGCCGGTAGCATGGGCGGGCTGTTCGGTGTTGGCGGCGCGGTAGTGGCCACGCCGATCCTGACCAGCGTGTTCGGCACCACCCAGGTGGTGGCCCAGGGGCTGTCGCTGGCGCTTGCGGCGCCGAGCACCATGGTGACACTGCTCACCTATGGCGTTCATGGCAGCGTTGACTGGCATGCCGGTATTCCACTGGCGGTGGGCGGTCTGCTCAGCATCAGCTGGGGCGTGAAGCTGGCCCATGCGTTGCCCGAGAAAGTGCTGCGTACGCTGTTCTGCGTGTTTCTGATTGTCTGTGCGGTGATGCTGGGCCTGGAGCTGTAATCGCGTTTACCTGAAGCCGTCGATCACGTAGTCGGCCATGCAGTCGGTGATCGGCGAATGGCTTTGCGCATTGCGCAGCAGCATCACATTGGCCACCGGTAACTGCGGCAGGCCCTGGTCTTCGCCGAGGATGCACAGAGGGTCGCTGATGAGGCTCTGCAACTGGGCTGTAACCGCCAGGCCTGCGC
The DNA here is from genome assembly GCF_014268955.1 of Pseudomonas sp. RW3S2. Taxonomy (NCBI): domain Bacteria; kingdom Pseudomonadati; phylum Pseudomonadota; class Gammaproteobacteria; order Pseudomonadales; family Pseudomonadaceae; genus Pseudomonas; species Pseudomonas sp. RW3S2. The sequence goes on from NZ_JABWRM010000001.1 coordinate 570,255, forward strand.
CGACGATGGCAAAGATGGCCGCCAGGCTTGGGCTTGTGTAGGCGATGCGGTAATCGATCCCCTGATGGTCCAGGGCGTTGCAGGCCCAGGTGCGGCAGAAACAGTCGGTGTTGAACATCGCCAGGGGCATCGGGCTCTGTTCGTGGGGGCAGAAGCCCTTGGCGGCTGCCCATACCAGGCGCTCCTGACGCAGCAGCTGGCCCACCTCGGCACCTGGCTCGCGGGTGATGATGGTCAGGTCCAGGTCCTGGCGCTGCATCAACTGCTTCGATGGCTCGCAATGCACCTCCACCTGGATCAGCGGATAGCTGCAGGCGAAGCTGGCAAGAATCGCTGGCAGAAAGCGCATGGCGTAGTCGTCTGGAGTGCCGATGCGCACCACGCCGACCATGTGCGGCATGCGCAAGGTGTTGAACACCTCACCGTGCAGCTTGAGGATGCGCCGGGCGTAACCCAGCAGCACCTGGCCCTCGGCGGTCAGGCGCACCTGGCGTCCGTCGCGTTCGAACAACTGGCGCTGGAGGATGTCTTCCTCCAGGCGTTTCATCTGCATGCTCACTGCCGACTGGGTACGGTTGACGACCTCCCCGGCGCGGGTGAAGCCGCCTTGTTCGGCGATGGCGACGAAGGTGCGCAAGACCTCGGCGTCGAGACTCTGGTAAGTGGACATTGCATCAATTCTCCAGATGCAAGACATAAGAAACATTCGTTGGATTGATCCTAAGCCCAGCGCGAGACTGAAGCCACTCACACGGAGGGCTTCACGATGAAAGGTCATTTCGGCGTCACGCACACCCCCTTCTCCTTGGGCCAACTTCTTGCACAGGCGCTTCAGCGACTGCTGCGCTGGCAACAGCTGTACCGCCAGCGGCGGCAATTGGCCAGCCTCAGCGACGATGCGCTGCACGATCTGGGGTTGAGTCGGGCGGATACCCTGCAGGAGGTGGAGCGCCCGTTCTGGGACGATCCATTGCGCAAATGAAGGTGTCGCTGCGGGGCAGGGCCGCCCCGCGGCGTTTACAGGCTGTAGTAGTAGCCGCGGCTGCGCAGGGCGACGATGCGGGGGCGGCCATCGGCGTGGGGGCCGATCTTCTTGCGCAGGTTGCTGACGTGCATGTCCAGGCTGCGGTCATAGAGCGTCAGTTTGCGGCCCAGGCCGATCTGTGCCAGCTCCTGCTTGTCCAATGGCTCGCCGGGTTGACGCAGCAGGGCTTCGAGGATGCGGCTCTCGGAGAGTGTCAGGCTCATCTCGCGCTGATCGATGCTGACCACCCCGCGTACGGGGCTGAAGGCCAGGTCGCCGATCTCGATCTGGGTGCTGGGCGCCGCCGGGTGGCTGCGGCGCAGCACGGCACGCAAGCGAGCGGTCAGCTCACGCGGGTCGCAGGGTTTGGCCAGGTAATCGTCGGCACCCAGTTCCAGGCCCAGGATGCGGTCCAGCGGTTCGCCACGGGCCGACAGCATCAGTACCGGCAGTTCGGCGTGGTCGCTGCGCAGTTGCTTGAGCAGTTCCAGACCGCTGCCATCGGGCAGCATTACATCCAGCACCACCGCCGCCGGGGCGTGTGCGGCCAGGGCCTGTCGCGCGCTCTCGCCGTCGTGGCAGGCGCGGACCGCAAAGCCTTCCTGGGTCAGCCAGCTGCCGAGCAGCTCGCACAACTCCTGGTCATCATCAATCAGTAACAGCTCGCTCATGACTCACTCAATTCAACCATTGTCGGCGTCTTCTGTGTCCGCCGCTGGCTAAGATACCGCAGACTGCCGACAACAGTGCAACGACCGATCCGATCAGGAACCATTGCTGCTGGTCGGTAAGCAGGTGCAGGGGGCTGCTGGCCTGCAGTTTTTCCACCGCAGCCTGCAGGCGCTGGTTGTCCTGGCGCAGGCGTTCGAGTTGGGTGCTTTCCCGGGCGCTGTCGGCATCTTGCAGCTGTTTGCTCAGCGCAGCGCGCTGTTTCTCGCTGTCTTCCAGGCGCTGCTGCAGCTCGGTGATGCGCGCGCCAGCTTCCAGCGACAGAGGCTGTTCGGCGAGAGCGAGGGGAGAGAGCAGCAACAGCCAGAAAAGCAGCAGGGACATCGGACCTTGGCGCATCGGAACTCCTGATTCTTGTTCGATTCAGAAGGTTGTCGGCAGTGGGTCGCAATAGATGAATCCGTGGATTGCCTGGGCCTGTTCGCGTGCAAGTCGTCTTCACGGCGTGCACGCGAACAGAAACGATCGGGCTCAGGGCAGCACTTGCTTGAACGGTTTGACCACCACCTTCTCGTACACGCCTGCCGCGATGTACGGGTCGGCGTCGGCCCAGGCCTGTGCGGCGGCAAGGGAGTCGAACTCGGCGACGATCAGGCTGCCAGTGAAACCGGCAGCGCCCGGGTCGTTGCTGTCGATGGCCGGATGCGGGCCGGCCAGGATCACTCGACCTTCGGCCTTGAGTTGCTGCAGGCGCTCGATGTGCGCAGGGCGGGCAGCCAGGCGTTTTTCCAGGGAGCTCGCGACGTCGCTGGCGATGATGGCGTAGAGCATGTCAATCCTTGGGTTTGGAGGTGGAAGGGTCGGCGTCGTGCAGATGGCGCGACAGGTACACGCCCTGGGCCACCAGGAAGATCACGGTCATGCCCAGGCTGCCGAAGACCTTGAAGTCGACCCAGAACTCCTGGAACGTGAAGGCGACGAACAGGTTGGCTGCGCCGCAGACCAGGAAGAACAGGATCCAGGCGACGTTCAGGCGGTTCCAGATCGTTTCGGGGAGTGTCAGTGCGTGCCCCATGATGCGCTTGATCAGAACCCGGTCGCCGATGAAGTGGCTGCCGGCGAAGGCCAGGGCGAACAACCAGTTGACCACCGGCGCCTTCCATTTGAGGAAGGTTTCGCTGTGGAAGGCCAGGGTGAGGCCACCGAAGACAAGGCACGCCACCAGTGTCAGCAACTGGCCTTTTTCGAGCTTGCGATGGCGCAGGAACAGCGCGCCGTAGACCACCACGGAGCTGAGGATGAGCATCGCCGTGGCGCTGTAGATACCGCCGAACTCGAAGCTTTGACCGGCGAATTCGACCGGGCGCGGGTCCAGCTTGTAGACGATGAAGAACAGCAGCAGCGGGATGAAATCGATGAATTGTTTCACAGTGGCAGCCAGAAGCGGGATGTGACGGCATAATAACAAACATCGATTCCGGCGAAAGCGCTCCTCCATGAATGTTGATCTGCACTGTCACAGCACGGCCTCCGACGGCGCCCTGTCGCCCACGGCACTGGTCGCCCGCGCCCACGAGCACGGGGTGCGCACGCTGGCGCTGACCGATCACGACACCCTCGAAGGGCTCCCCGAGGCGCGCCAGGCGTGTCTTGACCTGGGCATGCAATGGGTCAGCGGGGTGGAGCTGTCATGCACCTGGGGTGGGGCGACCATCCATGTGCTGGGTTACAACTTCCCCCTCGATGCGCCGCCCCTGCTGGAGGCCATCGAGCAATTGCACCGTGGTCGCTGGCTGCGCGCCGAGGATATCGCCAGGCGTCTGGCGGGCAAGGGCATGCCGGATGCGCTCGAGGGCGCGCGTGCCGTACAGCAGGAGCTGGGTGACAGTGGCAACGCCCCGGCGCGCCCGCACTTCGCCGAGTTCCTGGTGCGCGCCGGGCACGTCAAGGACCGCGGTGAGGCGTTCCGCAAATGGCTGGGTGCCGGCAAGCTGGGCGACGTCAAGCTGCATTGGCCGACGCTCGAGGAAACTGTCGGGACCCTTCGCCAGTCCAACGCTTGGGTGAGCCTGGCCCATCCCATGCACTACGAACTGACTCGCAGCAAGCGCAGACGCCTGATCGCCGACTATATTCAAGCGGGAGGGCAGGCGCTTGAAGTGGTCAATGGCATGATGCCGCCCGAGCAAGTGGGCACGATGTCCATCCTTACCCGTGAGTTCGGCCTGCTGGCAAGCGCTGGCAGTGACTTCCACGGCCCCGGCACCTGGGGCGAGATCGGTGCCTACCGGCCATTGCCCGAGGACCTGCCACCTCTGTGGCGCCGATTCAGCCATGAACAGCCTATGGCGGTATGAACAGGACGATTACGTGAGTCAATTCTTCCAGATTCATGCGGAGAACCCGCAAGCGCGCCTGATCAAGCAGGCCGTGGAGATCATCCGCAAGGGCGGGGTGGTGGTGTATCCGACCGATTCGGCATACGCCCTGGGTTGCCAGATCGGCGACAAGGCGGCGATCGAGCGGGTCCGGCGCCTGCGCGGCCTGAATAAAACGCACAATTTCACCTTGATGTGCTGCGACATGTCGCAGCTGGGGTTGTATGCCAAGGTCGATACCGGCACCTTCCGCCTGCTCAAAGCCCATATCCCCGGCCCGTACACCTTCATTCTCAACGGGACCCGCGAGGTGCCGCGCCTGTTGCTGCATGAAAAACGCCGTACCATCGGCCTGCGCGTGCCGGACCATGGCATCACCCTGGCGCTGCTCGCGGAACTGGGCGAGCCGTTGATGAGCGTCAGCCTGATCCTGCCCGGCGACGATGAGCCGATGACCGATCCCTACGAAATCCGCGAACGCCTGGAGCACCACGTCGATCTGGTCATCGACGGTGGCTTCGGCGACCTGAAGGCGTCCACCATCATCGACCTGTCCGGTGACGAGCCACAGCTGATCCGCGAAGGCTGCGGCGACCCCACGCCCTTCCTGGTCAACGCGTGAGCCAGGTGCAGGCCCCCGAGGCGCCGCCGGTCGAGACCGAGGCGCCGCAGCAACTGCAACTGGCGCTGGTCTATGGCGAAGCGCTGACCGAAATGCCGGTCGACCTGTACATCCCGCCGGATGCCCTGGAGGTCTTCCTCGAAGCCTTCGAGGGCCCGCTGGACCTGCTGCTGTACCTGATCCGCAAGCAGAACATCGACATCCTCGACATCCCCGTGGCCGAGATCACCCGGCAGTACATGGGCTACGTCGAACTGATGAAGTCGGTGCGCCTGGAGCTGGCTGCCGAGTACCTGGTGATGGCCGCGATGCTCGCCGAGATCAAGTCGCGCATGCTGCTGCCGCGCTCCAGTGAAGTCGAGGAAGAAGAGGGCGATCCGCGCGCCGAACTGATCCGCCGTCTGCAGGAGTACGAGCGCTTCAAGGCTGCCGCCGAGGGCATCGACGAGCTGCCGAGGATCGGCCGCGAGGTGCTGGTGCCGCAGTTGGAGGCGCCGCAGGCCAGGGTCCGCAAGCTGCTGCCGGAAGTCGCGCTGGAGGAGATCCTGCTGTCCATGGCTGAGGTCATGCGTCGCAACGATCTGTTCGAAAGCCACCAGATCACCCGCGAGACCTTGTCGACCCGCGAGCGCATGAGCGAGGTGCTCGAGCGTCTGAAGGGCGGCGGCTTCGTACCCTTCATCGAGCTGTTCAGCGTCGAGGAGGGCAAGCTCGGCGTGGTGGTCACCTTCATGGCGATTCTCGAGCTGGTGAAGGAATCGCTGATCGAACTGGTGCAGAATGAGCCTTTCACCCCGATCCATGTCCGTGCCCGGGCCGAGTGACAGTTAAGAGCGCCGATGAACCTGAACGAACCCCGCGACCTGGCGTCGCTGATCGAGGCCTTTCTGCTGGCCTCTGGCAAGCCGCAGTCCCTGGAGCGCCTCTTCGAGTTGTTCGAGGAGGCAGAGCGCCCGGCGCCGGCCGTGTTCAAGAAGGCCCTGGAGGTGCTCGGCAAGTCGTGCAATGGCCGCGCCTTCGAGCTCAAGGAAGTGGCTAGCGGCTACCGTTTGCAGATTCGCGAGGACTTCGCGCCCTGGGTCGGTCGCCTGTGGGAGGAGCGCCCGCAGCGCTATTCCCGTGCGCTGCTCGAAACCATGGCCTTGATCGCCTACCGCCAGCCGATCACCCGGGGCGAGATCGAGGACGTGCGCGGGGTGGCCGTCAACAGCAACATCATCAAGACCCTGATGGAGCGCGAGTGGATCCGCATCGTCGGCTACCGCGAGGTGCCGGGCCGTCCGGCCATGTTCGCCACCACCAAGGCGTTCCTCGATCATTTCAACCTCAAGAGCCTCGATGAGTTGCCGCCGCTGGCCGAACTGCGCGAGATGGAGCCAGAGCCTGTGCTCGACGACCTGGACGATGCGCCGGTGCCCGCGCACCTGCAGGCGTTGGCCGATGCCAGCTTGGGCGAGGATGAGCTGGAGGGGGAGGGTGAGCCGAAGGAGGAAACCAGCTTCCGCAGCCTGCTGGTGGAGCTGGATGCCATGGAAGAGGGGCTCAAGATCGACTTTGATGATTTACGCGAGGAAGAGGATGTGGTCGAGGACGAGGACAAGCCTTGATCTGCGCTGGCGTTTTGCGGGCTAACCGCCGAGCAGAAAAACTTCATCACCCCGATGCATCCGCCCCATGAACCGCGTACAATTCGCGCCCCCTTGGCGCATTCGCCGCCAAACCGCTTTCACTACACCGTACACCGGGAGGTGCCCAGATGAGTGACAAAGACCTGCAAGAAACCCAGATCACCCCGCCGTCCGGCGAAAAGCTGCAGAAAGTGCTGGCACGCATCGGCGTGGGTTCACGCCGTGACGTCGAAGCCTGGATCAGCCAGGGTCGCATCAAGGTCAACGGCGTCGAGGCCACCCTCGGCCAGCGCGTCGACCTGCACGATGCCATCGCTGTCGACGGCAAGCTGATCAAGCGCGAGGAAGCCGCCGAGGCGACCCGCCGCGTCATCATGTACAACAAGCCCGACGGCGAGATCTGCACCCGTGACGACCCGGAAGGCCGTCCGACCGTGTTCGACCGCCTGCCGCGCCCGAAAGAAGGCCGCTGGATCAATATCGGTCGTCTCGACATCAACACCACGGGCTTGCTGCTGTTCACCACCGACGGTGAACTGGCCAACCGCCTGATGCACCCCTCCTATGAGATGGACCGCGAGTACGCGGTGCGTGTCCGTGGCGAGGTCGACGACGAGATGATCGAGCGCCTCAAGGCGGGCGTGATGCTCGAGGACGGCCCGGCCAAGTTCACCGATATCCAGAAGGCGCCGGGCGGTGAAGGCTTCAACCATTGGTACCATTGCGTGGTGATGGAAGGCCGCAACCGTGAGGTGCGTCGCCTGTGGGAGTCCCAGGGCATGGTGGTCAGCCGCCTGAAGCGCGTGCGTTTCGGCCCGGTGTTCCTCAACTCCGACCTGCCGATGGGCCGCTGGCGTGAAATGAGCCAGGGCGAGATCGACATCCTCGCTGCCGAAGTCGGGCTGCAGCCGGTGGCGCTGCCGACCCTCAACCTCAAGGCCAAGGACAAGCTCGAGCGTCTGCAGCGCAAGTCCACGCGCCCCATGGGTCGTGGCGAGCGCGTGCGTGACCTGCGCCCCGCCAAGGACGCCGGCGAGCGTCAGCCACGCGCGGCCAGCGAGCGCCCGGCGCGTCCGGCACGTGAGGAAGCGCCGCGCAAGGGTAGCCGCGGCAGCGCCGTTGCCGAACGTCCTAGCGAGATGCGCAAGCGTCCTGCGCGTGCGGAAGGCGACAAACCAGCCGGCCGTGGTCGCGGTAAACCGCGTGGTTGATCGCATGTGGCGGTGAAAGGGCCAGCCTTCGGGCTGGCTTTTTTGTGCCTGGTCGAAAAGTGCGAGCCTTCAAGCTGCTGAACAGGAAGCGTTTTTCGTCATGCTGGAAAGTATTTGAACCATCTTGTAACGAAATTTATACGGAATCTGCCGGGATTACCGTTCGGTTTCCTGCTTCCCAGGCTGGTGTAAACAGATCTTGCCGCATGCCGCGCCGCAGAGCCTTCCATCGGCCATTCGCGCTATTGCCCAAAGCCCCGTCCCGCGCTGATATGACGGACATTGCCAAGTGCATCAGCCCACTCCTGCAGTCGGGCCTACACAACAACAAATGGAGGCGCCATGTACGCCGATCACTACGCCATTGATGGCCCTTGCCCCAGGACCGCTGCGTTTTTTCTCGAGGAAACGACGCAACGCGTTGACGCCTGCGCGCTCGCAGGGGTATACAATGCGCCGCGTTTTACCTGTGACCCCCTCGCGTACCACGCATTCTCGCCGACTCCCGGCTGATCCGCCCCAGGCTCCGTGCCAGGCGCGGCGCCAGGGTCCGGGAACCCAAGGTAACCACCTTGCCTCATTCCGCTGTGCCACGAGCGCGGCGGGTCCCATTCCGTCACAGATAAAAACAAGCAGGTGACTTCGTTCATGAGTGGACACAATTCGCAGCCGTCAGGCGAACTCAAGCGTGGCTTGAAGAACCGCCATATCCAGCTGATCGCCCTGGGGGGCGCCATCGGTACCGGCCTGTTCCTCGGCTCGGCCGGGGTGATGAAATCCGCCGGGCCCTCGATGATCCTTGGCTACGCCATCTGCGGCTTCATCGCCTTCATGATCATGCGCCAGCTCGGCGAGATGATCGTCGAAGAGCCCGTGGCCGGCTCCTTCAGCCACTTTGCCCACAAGTATTGGGGCGGCTTTGCCGGGTTCCTGTCGGGCTGGAACTGCTGGGTGCTTTACATCCTGGTGGGCATGTCGGAGTTGTCCGCCGTCGGCAAGTACGTCCACTACTGGTGGCCGGAAATCCCGACCTGGGTGACGGCGGCGGGCTTCTTCCTGCTGATCAACGCGATCAACCTGATGAACGTCAAGGTGTTCGGCGAGGCCGAGTTCTGGTTCGCGATCATCAAGGTGGCCGCCATCGTCGGCATGATCGCCCTGGGCGCGTACCTGCTCACCAGCGGCAGTGGCGGCCCGGACGCCTCGGTGACCAACCTGTGGAGCCATGGTGGTTTCTTCCCCAATGGCGTGAGCGGATTGGTGATGGCGCTGGCGATCATCATGTTCTCCTTCGGTGGCCTGGAAATGCTCGGCTTCACCGCCGCCGAGGCCGACAAGCCCAAGACCGTGATCCCGAAGGCGATCAACCAGGTCATCTACCGCATCCTGATCTTCTACATCGGCGCCTTGGTTGTGCTGCTGTCGCTGACCCCGTGGGACAGCCTGGTGGCCAGCATCGATGCGTCGGGTGGTAGCTATGGCAGCAGCCCGTTCGTCCAGGTGTTCTCGCTGCTGGGCAGTGATGTCGCGGCGCACCTGCTGAACTTCGTGGTACTGACCGCGGCACTGTCGGTGTACAACAGCGGCACCTACTGCAATGCGCGCATGCTCTACGGCATGGCCGACCAGGGCGATGCCCCGGCGGGCCTGGCGAAGATCGACCGTCGTGGCGTGCCGGTGCGGGCGATCCTGGCGTCGGCAGCGTTCACCCTGATTGCCGTGCTGCTCAACTACTTCATGCCGCAGCATGCCCTGGAGTTGCTGATGTCGCTGGTGGTCGCGGCGCTGGTGATCAACTGGGCGATGATCAGCTACTCGCACCTCAAGTTCCGCCAGCACCTTGACCGTACCGGCCAGAAGCCGCTGTTCAAGGCGCTGTGGTACCCGTACGGCAACTACCTGTGCCTGGCCTTCGTAGTGCTGATCCTGGGCATCATGCTGCAGATCCCGGGGATCCAGATTTCGGTCTACGCGATTCCGGTGTGGCTGGTGGTGATGTATGTGTTCTATGTGATCAAGAGCAAGCGCATGGCGCAGGCGGGTACTGCGGCGGGTAGCGTGGCCAAGTAAGCCGGTAGCTTGATTCGGGAAACCCGGTGCCAGGGGCTGGTGCCGGGTTTTTTGTTGTCTGCTCGGGCCCTGTGGGAGCGGGCTTGCCCGCGAAAGCGCCCAACCAGGCAACCGCTAAATCTGCTCCAACAACCACCCGCGAAACGCCCTGAGCGAGGGCAGCGCCTCGTTGCGCGGCGGGTAGATCAGGTAATAGCTGCGCTGGCTGGCGAACGCCTCGCCCGGGCTGAACAGCTCGCCCTTGGTCAACTCCTCGGCCACCAGAATCCTCGGCACCAGGCCGATGCCGATCCCGGCGCGTACTGCCTGGATCAGGTGCGATGTCAGCTCGAAGCTCGGCCCCAGCCGCATGGCGCGGTGCGCCAGGCCGTGATGAGAAAACCATTCGCCCCAGGCATGCGGGTTGTTGGCGACATTGAGCAGCAACTCTTCGCTGATCCGTGCCGGCGTCCATGTGTCCGCTGCGCCCGCAGCCTGCGGCGGCAGGATCACCACCAGTTCCTCGGCATGCAATCGATGGCAGATCAGGCCGGGCAGGTCGTGGCTGGCCACGCCGATGGCGGCATCGATCTCGCTGGTGTCGAAGTTGATCGCCTCGATGCGTGAATGGATGTGCACCAGCATCCCGGGATGCGCGCTGTAGAACGCGTTCAGGCGCGGCAGCAGCCATTTCGAACCGAAGGTGGGCAGTGTCGCCAGGCGCAGGGTGCCGACCCCGGACTGATAGGCGAGGGCCTGCAGCGTGGCGCTGCGAATGCGCCCGAGGGCTTCGCTCAACTCGCGCTGGTACAGGCGCCCGACATCGGTCAATTGCACCTGGCGCCCCTCGCGGCGGAACAACGTCAGGCCCAGTTGCTGCTCCAGCGCCTGGACCTGGCGGCTGACGGCGCTCTGGGTCAGTGACAGCTCGACGGCCGCGCGGGTGTAGCTTTCATGCCGGGCAGCGGCCTCGAACGCCAGCAGCAAGGACATCGATGGGGTCAGGTGGCGGTAATTCATTCATGAAACTCATCGATAGCGGCAGGATTATCCGTTTGCCCTCGGCTGGAAAGTACAGGAACATTGGCCTACTCGTCATCCGGCTCTGAGTTATTCATGCCGGCTGAGCAACAGAGCGTCGCCCGCCGGGTGATGCCAGACCGTGAACCTGCCCATACAAGAGGCCATCCTTCGATGATCGCCCAGTTGCCTGTCCGTGCGCCTGCCGCCGGCTACCCCGAATTCCTCGAAGCCCTGAGCGCCAGCGGCTTCCGTGGCCAGATCAGCGCCGACTACGGCACCCGTACGGTGCTGGCCACCGACAACTCGATCTATCAGCGCCTGCCCCAGGCGGCCGTCTTCCCGCTCGACGCTGACGACGTGGCACGCGTCGCCACGTTGATGGCCGAGCCGCGTTTTCGCCAGGTCAAACTGACCCCGCGCGGCGGTGGTACAGGGACCAACGGCCAGTCATTGACCGACGGCATCGTCGTCGACCTGTCGCGGCACATGAACACCATCCTCGAAATCAACACCCAGGAGCGTTGGGTGCGGGTGCAGGCCGGTGTGGTGAAGGATCAGCTCAACGCTGCGCTCAAGCCGCACGGGCTGTTCTTCGCCCCTGAGCTGTCGACCTCCAACCGCGCCACGGTCGGCGGCATGATCAATACCGATGCCAGCGGCCAGGGCAGTTGCACCTACGGCAAGACCCGTGACCATGTGCTCGAGCTGCACAGCGTGCTGCTCGGTGGTGAACGCCTGCACAGCCTGCCGATCGACGAGGCTGCGCTGGAGCAGGCCTGCGCCGCACCTGGCCGGGTCGGCGAGGTCTATCGCATGGCCCGCGAGATCCAGCAGACCCAAGGCGAGCTGATCGAGAGCACCTTCCCCAAGCTAAACCGTTGCCTGACCGGTTACGACCTTGCGCACCTGCGCGACGAAGAGGGCCGCTTCAACCTAAATAGCGTGCTGTGCGGTGCCGAAGGTTCGTTGGGCTACGTGGTCGAGGCCAAGCTAAATGTACTGCCGATCCCGAAATACGCGGTGTTGGTCAACGTGCGTTACACCAGCTTCATGGATGCCCTGCGTGATGCCAATGCGTTGATGGCGCACAAGCCACTGTCGATCGAGACCGTCGACTCCAAGGTACTGATGCTGGCGATGAAGGATATCGTCTGGCACAGCGTCGCCGAGTACTTCCCCGCCGACGCCGAGCGCCCGACCCTGGGTATCAACCTGGTCGAGTTCTGTGGCGACGAGCCGGCTGAGGTCAATGCCCGTGTCGAGGCGTTCGTCGAACACCTGCGCAGCGATACCAGCGTCGAGCGGTTGGGCCACACCCTCGCCGAGGGCGCCGAGGCCGTGACGCGCGTCTACACCATGCGCAAGCGTTCGGTCGGTTTGCTCGGCAACGTCGAAGGCGAGGTGCGGCCGCAGCCGTTCGTGGAAGATACCGCGGTACCGCCGGAGCAGTTGGCCGACTACATCGCCGAATTCCGTGCGCTGCTCGATGGCCATGGCCTGGCCTATGGCATGTTCGGTCATGTCGATGCCGGCGTGCTGCACGTGCGTCCGGCGCTGGACATGAAAGACCCCGCCCAGGCCGCGTTGGTCAAGCCGATCTCCGATGCGGTGGCGGCGCTAACCAAGCGCTATGGTGGTTTGCTCTGGGGCGAGCATGGCAAAGGGTTGCGTTCGGAATACGTGCCGGAGTACTTCGGTGAGCTGTATCCGGCCCTGCAGCGGCTCAAGGGTGCATTCGACCCGTACAACCAGCTCAATCCGGGCAAGATCTGCACGCCGCCAGACAGCGCCGAGGGCCTGACGCCGGTCGATGGTGTCACCCTGCGTGGCGACCTGGACCGAAACATCGACGAGCGCGTGTGGCAGAGCTTCGGCAGCGCCGTGCACTGCAACGGCAACGGCGCCTGCTACAACTATGACCCCAACGACGCCATGTGCCCGTCGTGGAAGGCCACCCGCGAGCGCCGCCATTCACCCAAGGGGCGTGCCTCGCTGATCCGTGAATGGCTGCGCCTGCAGGGCGAGGCCAACATCGATGTGCTGGCCTCGGCGCAGCGCAAGGCGTCGTGGATCAAGGGCCTGCCCAAGCGCCTGGGCAACCTGCGGGCCCAGCGTCAGGGCCAGGAGGACTTCTCCCACGAGGTGTACGACGCCATGGCCGGCTGCCTGGCGTGCAAGTCGTGCGCGGGGCAGTGCCCGATCAAGGTCAACGTGCCGGACTTCCGTTCACGCTTCCTCGAGCTCTACCACGGTCGCTACCAGCGCCCGCTGCGTGATTATCTGATCGGCTCGCTTGAGTTCACCATTCCGTACCTGGCCCATGTGCCGGGCGTGTATAACGCGGTGATGGGGTCGAAGTGGGTCAGCCGTCTGCTGGCCGACAAGGTCGGGATGGTCGACAGCCCACTGATCAGCCGCTTCAATTTCCAGTCCACCCTGACCCGCTGCCGTGTGGGTGTGGCCAGTGTGCCCGCCCTGCGCGAGCTGACCCCGGCCCAGCGCGAGCGCAGCATCGTGCTGGTGCAGGACGCTTTCACGCGGTACTTCGAGACGCCGCTGCTGGCCTCGTTCATCGAGCTGGCCCACCGGCTGGGCTACAAGGTGTTCCTGGCGCCCTACAGCGCCAACGGCAAGCCGCTGCACGTGCAGGGTTTCCTTGGTGCCTTCGCCAAGGCGGCGATTCGCAATGGCCGGCAGCTCAAGGCCCTGGCGGATTGCGGTGTGCAGTTGGTGGGGCTGGACCCGGCGATGACCCTGGTCTATCGCCAGGAATACCAGAAGGTCGACGGCCTGCAAGGCTGTCCGACGGTGTTGTTGCCGCAGGAATGGCTGATGGAGGCGCTGCCCGAGCAGGCCGCAGGGCAGGGTGGCAGCTTCCGCCTGATGGCGCACTGCACCGAGAAGACCAACGTCCCGGCCAGTACCCGGCAGTGGGAGCAGGTCTTCGCGCGGATGGGGCTGAAGCTTTCCACCGAGGCCACCGGGTGTTGCGGGATGTCCGGGACCTACGGGCACGAGGCACGCAACCAGCAGGCTTCGAAGACCATCTTCGAGCAGTCGTGGGCGACCAAGCTGGACAAGGAGGGTGAGGCGTTGGCAACCGGTTATTCGTGCCGCAGCCAGGTCAAGCGCATGACCGAGAAGCAGCTGCGCCATCCGCTGGAGGTGGTGTTGCAGTACGTGGTGCGCTGATCTCGCGGCCTCTTCGCGGGCAAGTCCGTGAAGAGGCCAGCGCAACCTTCAGCCGTGCTGCTCCCGTCCGAGCCGTGCCTGGCGGTACAGGTACAGGCTCAATACCAGCCCGCACATCGCCGCCCCGGCGGCAAACAGGAAGATCGACCTGAAGCCGAACCCTGAGGCCACCGCGCCCACCAGTGGCCCGGTGATCCCCAGCGACAGGTCGATGAACAGCGAATAGGCGCCGACCGCCGCGCCACGGTTGGCTGCCGACACCTGGTTCACCGCTTCCACCCCCAGTGCCGGGAACACCAGCGAGAAGCCGAAGCCGCTCAAGGCCGCGCCCACCAAGGCCAGCTGGGCGTTGGGTGCCAGCCACAGCATCAACAGCCCCAGGGTTTCCACCGACAGGCAGGCGATGGCCACGCGAAAACCGCCGATGCGGTTGATCAGATTGCCGAACAGCAGGCGTGCGCAGATGAAGCTGGCGCCGAACAGGCTCAGGGTCAGCGCCGCATCTGGCCAGTTGCGGCTGGCGTAGTAGAGGGTGATGAAGGTCGCGATGGTGCCGAAGCCGATCGAGCCCAGCGCCAGCCCCGAACCATGCGGGAACACCTTGCCCAGCACCTGCAGGAAGGGCAGGCGCTTGCCCGCCACCACCGGCGCGGCCTGCTTGGGCCAGGCCAGTGCCAGGCCAAGAACGCCCAGCAGAATGATGCTCGCACCCATGCTCCACAGCCCCAGGCCCTTGACCATCAGCACCCCCAGCGGTGCGCCGACGGCCAGCGCACCATAGCTGGCGATGCCATTCCAGGAGATGACCTTGGCGGTGTGTTCGGCGCCGACGCGGCCGATGCCCCAGCCGATCGAACCCGAGCCCACGAGGCTTTCCGCGCTGCCCAGTACCAGGCGCCCGATGAGCAGGCAGGTGAGGCTCAGCCAGGGCAGGTGGGTGAGGAAGCTGCAGGCCAGCATGAACACCCCGCTCAGGCCGCAGCCGAACAGGCCCCACATTACCGCCTTCTTGCTACCGAGGTTGTCGATGATACGGCTGGCGGTCGGGCGGCTGAGCAGGGTTGCCAGGTACTGCACGCTGATGACCAGGCCTGCGAGCACGGCGCTGAAACCCAGGTCGTTGTGCACATAGCTGGGCAGTACGGCAAGGGGGATGCCGATGTTCAGGTAGCCGATGAAGGTGAAGAGAACGATGGAGACGACTTGCAGGGTGACCGCAAGAGGGCGCGGTGAGTCGGGCATGGGGGCCTTCGAGGTTCTGGACTGTGTGAAAACGCGATGACGGGGGGTAGCCGCAGGTCAGCCGTTTTCACACGGTCGGTGGGGATGCGCGGTTATTCCTGATCGGCGCTGGATTGATCGTCACCTTCCTGCGAAGCAGGTGCCGGCTCGGCGGCGTGGGCGGTAACGGTTTGCTCTTCGGGGTTCAGGCTTGGGAAGGGAAGATTCGGGATTTCATGCATCTCGTCGTTCCTCGCAAGTGTGAGTGAAAAGGCGGCGCGTAGCGCAGTGGAAGCTTTTGCAAAGCCGGGGCAGGATACAGCAGTCTGGATGACAGTTTATAAATTTTCCTGTTCGCCGGTCGATTTGCGGGCGAATAGCGGACGATGTTCGCTTGGGTTCTGCCGGGAATGCATTCGCGCCGAACCGCTGCGGACGGTTCGGCGCGATCTGCCGGGCGTTACTTGCGCCCTTCAGCCGTCTCGGCCACCTTGTCGGTGCGTGCGCACATGATGAAATCGTTGCGGTGCAGCCCCTTGATCGAGTGGCTCCACCAAGTCACGGTGACCTTGCCCCACTCGGTGAGCAGGCCAGGGTGATGGCCCTCGGCTTCGGCGATTTCGCCGACGGCGTTGGTGAACGCCAGGGCGTGCTTGAAGTTCTTGAACAGGAACACGCGCTCCAGTTCCATGTGACCGTCGCGCACTTCAACGCTCCAGTCCGGGATCTCGCGGATCAATTCGGCCAGCTCTTCGTCGCTGACCTTCGGGGCGTCGGCGCGGCAGGCTTCGCAGTGGGCTTGGTTCAAGGCATTCATGGAGGTTTTCCGCTTTCGAGTTGTTGTCGGTAAGGCGGCTCAGGCCGCCTTGGGTGGGAATTTCGGCGCGTGCAGACCCAGCTGCATGGCGTGCTGGACCATGCCCATGATGTCTTCGTGGGCCAGGTCGAACAGGCGTTTCATGTTCGGCAGGACAAAGTACACCGGCTGCAGGATATCGATCCGGTAGGGCGTACGCATGGCTTCGATCGGGTCGAACACCTGGTGCTCGGGCTCGCTGGACAGGCTGTAGACGGTCTCTTTCGGTGACGAGAGGATGCCGCCGCCATAAATCTTGCGGCCTTGGGCGGTTTCCATCAGGCCGAACTCGATGGTCATCCAGTACAGGCGCGCCAGGTACACCCGTTGTTCCTTGGTGGCTGCCAGGCCGAGCTTGCCATAAGTGTGGGTGAATTCGGCGAACCAGGGGTTGGTCAGCAGGGGGCAGTGGCCGAAGATCTCGTGGAAGATGTCCGGTTCCTGCAGGTAGTCCAGCTCCTCCGGGGTGCGGATGAAGGTGGCGACCGGGAAACGCTTGCTGGCCAGCAGTTCGAAGAAGGTCTGGAAGGGGATCAGCGCCGGCACGCGGGCGACCTGCCAGCCTGTGGTGGCGCCCAGTACCTTGTTGACTTCGCCCAGTTGCGGGATGCGGTCATGGGGCAGCTTGAGCTGGTCGATACCGTCCAGGTATTCCTGGCACGCGCGGCCCTCGATCACTTTCAGTTGGCGGGTGATCAGAGTGTTCCACACGGCGTGCTCTTGCTGCGGGTAGTCGATAAAACCCTGCGCATCGGGCTCGCGGGCCACGTATTGCGTCTGTTTCATGGAGCTCTCCTGGTGAGGGCTTTCTTGTTATGGGTGGGGCGTGCCCTAGGAATAGCCCTCCGGCGGCGGTTTTGCACTGGCCTACCTGACAGGGAAGAAGCAGGAGGTAGAGTGTTTCTGTAACGATAATTTTACAATTTTAGGGTTATCCCGGAAAATCAAGGGAATCACGCTGATAGCCAAGGTATTTCTGTCAGCTTATCTTTACGAATTTTCTGCGCACCGATGAAAAAGTCGGCTGCCTCGGGGCCTTCCATGCGTATCAAAGTCCATTGCCAGAACCGCATCGGCATCCTGCGCGACATCCTCAACCTGTTGGTGGAGTACGGCATCAACGTGTTGCGTGGCGAGGTCGGCGGCGACCATGGCAACGCCATCTACCTGCACTGCCCAAACCTGATCAACCTGCAGTTCCAGGCTTTGCGTCCGAAATTCGAGGCCATCGCCGGGGTGTTCGGGGTCAAGCGCGTCGGCCTGATGCCCAGCGAGCGGCGGCACATGGAGCTCAATGCGTTGCTCGGGGCGCTGGAGTTTCCGGTGTTGTCGGTCGACATGGGAGGCAGCATCGTCGCAGCCAACCGTGCTGCAGCCCATTTGCTCGGGGTGCGCGTCGATGAGGTGCCGGGGCTGCCGCTGGCGCGCTATGTCGAGGATTTCGACCTGCCGGAGCTGGTCCGGGCCAACAAATCGCGGATCAACGGATTGCGCATCAAGGTCAAGGGTGACGTGTTCCTGGCCGATATCGCGCCCTTGCAATCCGAACATGACGACAGCGAAGCCCTGGCCGGCGCGGTGCTGACCTTGCACCGCGCCGATCGCATCGGCGAGCGCATCTACAACGTGCGCAAGCAGGAGCTGCGTGGTTTCGACAGCATCTTCCAGAGTTCACGGGTGATGGCCTCGGTAGTGCGCGAGGCGCGGCGCATGGCGCCGCTGGATGCGCCGCTGCTGATCGAGGGGGAAACCGGCACCGGCAAGGAGTTGCTGGCCCGTGCCTGTCACCTGGCCAGCCCGCGTGGCCAGGCGCCACTGATGGCACTCAACTGCGCAGGGTTGCCGGAGTCGATGGCCGAGACCGAGCTGTTCGGCTATGGCCCTGGTGCGTTCGAGGGGGCGCGGGCCGAGGGCAAGCTGGGGTTGCTGGAGTTGACCGCGGGCGGCACGCTGTTTCTGGACGGGGTGGGGGAGATGAGCCCGCGCTTGCAGGTGAAGTTGCTGCGCTTTCTGCAGGACGGCTGTTTTCGTCGGGTCGGCAGCGATGAGGAGGTCTATCTGGATGTGCGAGTGATCTGCGCCACCCAGGTCGATTTGTCGGAGCTGTGCGCGCGGGGCGAATTCCGCCAAGACCTCTATCACCGGCTCAACGTGCTGTCGTTGCACATTCCGCCACTGCGTGAGTGCATGGATGGGCTGGAGGGGCTGGCGCAGCACTTCCTCGACCAGGCCAGTCGGCAGATCGGCTGTGCGTTGCCACGTCTGGCGCCGGCGGCGATGGACAAGTTGAGTCAATATCACTGGCCGGGCAATGTCCGGCAACTGGAAAACGTATTGTTCCAGGCCGTGTCGTTATGCGAGGGCGGCGTGGTCAAGGGCGAACATATACGCCTGCCGGATTATGGGGCGCGACAACCCCTGGGTGAGTTTTCGCTGGAAGGGGAACTTGCGCAAATCGTCGGGCGCTTTGAAAAAGCGGTGTTGGAAAGTTTGATGGCGGAGTTTCCAACTAGTCGGGCACTGGGGAAAAGACTGGGTGTTTCCCATACCACGATTGCCAACAAGTTGCGGGAGTATTCGTTGGGCAAGTCGGTGGATTGAAGAAGGTCCGGGTAAAGAATATCTAATCGGCGGTGTTGTTTTCGCGGGCAAGCCCGCTCCCACAGAAGTATCGAGATCGGCCGAAGGGAGCGGGCCTTGGCGTTAGCCGTTGGAGCAACCGTTGCCCATCACGCGGTATTCGAGAATGTGCTTCTGGCCCTTGGAGTCTTCGTAGGTCATGCGCGCCGGCACCACTTCACAGACATTCGGGACTTCGCTCATGGACAGCACCTTGGCAATGTCCAGGTGTTGCGAGTAACTGTACTGTTCAACCGGAATCTGCTCGGCGTTCGTTGCAACATCATCGGCCATTGCCGCGCTGCAAACACTGCCAAGTACCAATACCAGTAACGCTTTCATTTTCAATTTACCTGTCTAAGGTCGTGAGGGGGCACGCGGCACTTGTGGTGCCGCGAGTACATCCAGAGTCTTACTGTCGAATTAGAGCGGGATTAACGTGCCTTCGTGGGGGCTGTTACAAGAAGTTAATCGCCTTGCCGTTGCTGGCGAGGTGAATTCTAGGAGTGCACCTTGAATTGAAAAAGACCCGGTTTTGATAAAGTTTTTCGGGCTTTTGACAGAATCGGTAACAATCATCGGTACGAACGTACCGGATTCGTCAGTGATGGCCTTATGCACCGCATGCTAGAGCGCCTCGATGAAATTTCGCCGTGGCGCATGCTGTTCGTTACTACCAACGTCGAATGGTCATGGCCGCTCTGGTACAGTTAAAACCGTCTCATACAAAAACAACTATTACACCGAGGTAACACAGATGAGTGCGGCTCCACTGTATCCCGTTCGTCCCGAGGTTGCGGCAAACACCCTGACCGACGAGGCCACCTACAAGGCCATGTACCAGCAGTCGGTGATCAACCCGGATGGCTTCTGGCGTGAGCAGGCCCAGCGCCTGGACTGGATCAAGCCCTTCACCAAGGTCAAGCAGACCTCGTTCGACGACCACCATGTCGATATCAAGTGGTTCGCCGACGGCACTCTGAACGTTTCCTACAACTGCCTGGACCGCCACCTCGCAGAGCGCGGCGACCAGCTGGCGATCATCTGGGAAGGCGATGACCCTTCCGAACACCGCAACATCACCTACCGCGAGCTGCACGAGCAGGTCTGCAAGTTCGCCAACGCCCTGCGTGGCCAGGACGTACACCGTGGTGATGTGGTCACCATCTACATGCCGATGATCCCGGAAGCCGTGGTGGCGATGCTGGCCTGTGCCCGTATTGGTGCTATCCACTCCGTGGTGTTTGGTGGTTTCTCTCCCGAAGCCCTGGCCGGGCGCATCATCGACTGCAAGTCCAAGGTCGTCATCACCGCCGACGAGGGGCTGCGTGGTGGCCGCCGCACGCCACTCAAGGCCAACGTTGACCTGGCGCTGACCAATCCGGAAACCAACAGCGTGCAGAAGATCATCGTGTGCAAGCGCACCGGTGGTGACATCGCCTGGCACCAGCACCGCGACATCTGGTACGAAGACCTGATGAAGGTCGCCTCCAGCCATTGCGCGCCCAAGGAGATGGGGGCCGAGGAAGCACTGTTCATCCTCTATACCTCCGGTTCCACCGGCAAGCCCAAGGGCGTGCTGCACACCACGGGTGGCTATCTGGTCTATGCCGCGCTCACCCACGAGCGCGTATTCGACTACCGCCAGGGCGAGGTCTACTGGTGCACCGCCGACGTGGGTTGGGTCACCGGTCACAGCTATATCGTCTATGGCCCGCTGGCCAATGGCGCGACCACACTGCTGTTCGAGGGTGTGCCAAATTACCCGGACATCACCCGCGTGTCGAAGATCGTCGACAAGCACAAGGTCAACATCCTCTACACCGCGCCGACTGCCATCCGCGCGATGATGGCCGAAGGTCAGGCGGCGGTCGCCGGTGCCGATGGCTCGAGCCTGCGCCTGCTGGGTTCGGTGGGCGAGCCGATCAACCCTGAAGCCTGGAACTGGTACTACAAGACCGTCGGCAAGGAGCGCTGCCCGATCGTCGACACCTGGTGGCAGACCGAGACCGGCGGCATCCTGATCAGCCCGCTGCCGGGCGCCACCGGCCTCAAGCCGGGCTCGGCGACCCGTCCGTTCTTCGGTGTGGTGCCGGCACTGGTGGACAACCTGGGCAACCTGATCGATGGCGCGGCCGAGGGCAACCTGGTGATCCTCGATTCCTGGCCGGGGCAGTCGCGTTCGCTGTATGGCGATCACGATCGCTTCGTCGACACCTACTTCAAGACCTTCCGTGGCATGTATTTCACCGGTGACGGTGCGCGCCGCGACGAAGATGGCTACTACTGGATCACTGGTCGGGTAGACGATGTGCTCAACGTTTCCGGCCACCGCATGGGGACTGCCGAGATCGAGAGCGCGATGGTCGCCCATTCGAAGGTTGCCGAAGCCGCGGTGGTGGGTGTGCCGCACGACATCAAGGGGCAGGGCATCTATGTCTACGTCACCCTCAATGCAGGCGAGGAGTCCAGCGAGCAATTGCGCCTCGAGCTGAAGAACTGGGTGCGCAAGGAAATCGGCCCGATCGCCTCGCCGGATGTCATCCAGTGGGCGCCGGGCTTGCCCAAGACCCGCTCGGGCAAGATCATGCGGCGTATCCTGCGCAAGATCGCCACGGGTGAGTACGATGCGCTGGGGGATATCTCCACCCTGGCCGACCCGGGTGTGGTGCAGCACCTGATCGACACGCACAAGGCCATGAGCCTGGCGACGGCGTGATGACTCTCGCGGGGTAAACCCACAGGCTCTGCTCAAGCAAACCCCGCCGTATACCGGCGGGGTTTTTGCATTCTGTTACCCGACATTCATCGGTAACCCGCTGCTGTCACCGTGATTGCACTGAAACGGGGCCAGAGGAAACATTTCTGTGCCTTCGGAGTGCGTTCTTGTAGCCATTTCTTGCAGCCTTGCACCCTGCACTTGCCGGATTACAAGGCTTTGCCAATAATAGGCCCGCTTATTGCTTCGTCTAAAGGTTGTTTTCCTTTTGCGCTTGCATGTTTCGCAAGAGCTGTCAATATCGCCGCCCGCAGCTTCAGGCGCTTCTGTACGTAGTTGTCGCTTTGAAGAAATATCGACTACCGGGCTGTCGTTAAAATGCCACTCACTCGCTCGTGGTCTGCGACCTTGGTCGAACCCTGCGCGGCTCGCGTTGTACTCATTCGCATATCCGGCAATCGTGTCCCTGCCGGGTATTGCCCCGTACCGATGGAGTTACCTGATGAAGAAGCTTGCACTGCTTGGCGCCCTGGCGCTGTCTGTGTTTTCCCTGGTCTCGCAGGCCGACGAGAAGCCGTTGAAGATCGGTATCGAAGCCGCCTACCCACCCTTCGCCTTCAAGCAGCCTGATGGCAGCATCGCTGGTTTCGACTACGACATCGGCAACGCCCTGTGCGAAGAGATGAAAGCCAAGTGCACCTGGGTCGAGCAGGAGTTCGATGGCCTGATCCCGGCGCTGAAAGTGCGCAAGATCGACGCCATCCTGTCGTCGATGTCGATCACCGATGATCGCAAGAAGTCCGTCGACTTCACCAAGCGCTACTACCTCACCCCGGCGCGCCTGGTAATGAAGGAAGGTATCACCGTCAGCGACAGCCTCGACGAGCTCAAGGGCAAGAAGATCGGCGTGCAGCGCGGCTCTATCCACGACCGTTTCGCCAAGGAAGTGCTGGCACCCAAGGGCGCCACTGTCGTGCCTTACGGCACCCAGAACGAAATCTACCTGGATGTCGCCGCAGGTCGCCTCGATGGCACCGTGGCCGATGCTACCCTGCTCGAAGACGGCTTCCTGAAAACCGACGCCGGCAAGGGCTTTGCCTTCGTCGGTCCGTCCTTCACCGACGTGAAGTACTTCGGTGACGGCGTCGGCATTGCCGTGCGCAAGGGCGACAAGGCCAACGCCGATCGCATCAACGCTGCCATCGACGCCATCCGCGCCAATGGCAAGTACAAGCAGATCGAGGCCAAGTACTTCAACTTCGACATCTACGGCCCCGAGTCGAACTAAATCGTCGAGTTTCACCTGTGCAATGGTGCAAACAGCAGAATCTCTGAGGTTTGCACCATTTTTTTCATTCCCAAGTCCTGAGGAATCCCAATCATGTTGAAAGGCTACGGGGCAGTCATCCTCGAGGGGGCGTGGCTGACGTTGCAGCTCGCCCTGTCGTCGATGGCCCTGGCCATCGTTCTCGGCCTGATCGGCGTGGCCTTGCGGCTGTCGCCGGTGCGCTGGCTGGCCTGGCTGGGCGACCTGTACTCCACGGTGATCCGTGGCATTCCGGACCTGGTGCTCATCCTGCTGATCTTCTACGGCGGCCAGGACATCATCAACCGGGTCGCGCCACTGGTCGGCTACGATGACTACATCGACCTGAACCCGATGATCGCCGGTATCGGCACACTGGGCTTCATCTTTGGCGCGTATCTGTCGGAAACCTTCCGCGGCGCCTTCCTCGGCATTCCAAAGGGGCAGGCCGAAGCTGGTGCGGCCTATGGCATGAGCAGCCGGCAGGTATTCTTCCGCATCATGGTGCCGCAGATGATCCGCCTGGCCATTCCGGGCTTCACCAACAACTGGCTGGTGCTGACCAAGGCCACTGCGCTGATTTCCGTGGTCGGCCTGCAGGACATGATGTTCAAGGCCAAGCAGGCGGCGGATGCCACCCGCGAACCCTTCACCTTCTTCCTTGCGGTGGCGGCGCTGTACCTGGTGCTGACCAGCGTCTCGCTGCTGGCGTTGAAGTATCTCGAGAAGCGCTACTCGGTGGGCGTAAAGGCGGCTGAACTATGATCTTCGACTACAACGTCATCTGGGAGGCCATGCCGCTGTACATC
This sequence comes from Pseudomonas sp. RW3S2, assembly GCF_014268955.1. Taxonomy (NCBI): domain Bacteria; kingdom Pseudomonadati; phylum Pseudomonadota; class Gammaproteobacteria; order Pseudomonadales; family Pseudomonadaceae; genus Pseudomonas; species Pseudomonas sp. RW3S2. The sequence goes on from NZ_JABWRM010000001.1 coordinate 593,581, forward strand.
GGCGGTTTGCTGACCACCCTCAAGCTGCTGGCGCTGTCGCTGTTCTTCGGCCTGCTGGCGGCCATCCCGCTGGGGTTGATGCGGGTGTCGAAGCAGCCGCTGGTAAACATGACCGCATGGCTCTACACCTACGTGATCCGCGGCACGCCGATGCTGGTGCAACTGTTCCTGATCTACTATGGCCTGGCCCAGTTCGAGGCGGTGCGCGAGAGCATCTTCTGGCCGTGGCTGTCGAGTGCGACCTTCTGCGCCTGCCTGGCGTTCGCCATCAACACTAGCGCCTACACCGCCGAAATCATTGCCGGCAGCCTCAAGGCCACGCCTCATGGCGAGATCGAGGCGGCCAAGGCCATGGGCATGTCGCGCTTCAAGATGTACCGCCGCATCCTGTTGCCTTCGGCCCTGCGCCGGGCGCTGCCGCAGTACAGCAACGAAGTGATCATGATGCTGCAGACCACCAGCCTGGCGTCGATCGTCACCCTGATCGACATCACCGGTGCTGCGCGCACGGTCAACGCCCAGTACTACCTGCCTTTCGAGGCCTACATCACGGCGGGCGTGTTCTACCTGTGCCTGACCTTCATCCTCGTGCGCCTGTTCAAGATGGCCGAACGTCGCTGGCTCAGCTACCTGGCGCCGCGCAAGCACTGACCGCTCTGTGAGAATCGACAGCATGTACAAACTCCAAGTCCAAGACCTGCACAAGCGCTACGGCAGCCACGAGGTGCTCAAGGGCGTCTCGCTCGAAGCCAAGGCAGGCGATGTGATCAGCATCATCGGCTCGAGCGGTTCGGGCAAATCCACCTTCCTGCGTTGCATCAACCTGCTCGAACAGCCGCATGCCGGCAAGATCCTTCTCAACAACGAGGAGCTCAAGCTGGTCGCCGGCAAGGACGGCGCGCTCAAGGCCGCCGACCCCAGGCAGCTGCAGCGCATGCGCTCGCGCCTGTCGATGGTGTTCCAGCATTTCAACCTGTGGGCGCACATGACCGCACTCGAGAACATCATCGAGGCGCCGGTGCATGTGCTGGGCATGAGCAAGAAGGAGGCGCTGGAAAAGGCCGAGCACTACCTGGCCAAGGTGGGTGTGGCGCATCGCAAGGATGCTTTCCCCGGGCACATGTCAGGCGGTGAGCAGCAGCGCGTGGCGATCGCTCGCGCCCTGGCCATGGAGCCCGAGGTGATGCTGTTCGACGAGCCGACCTCGGCGCTCGATCCTGAACTGGTGGGCGATGTGCTCAAGGTCATGCAGTCGCTGGCCCAGGAAGGCCGTACCATGGTGGTGGTCACCCACGAGATGGGCTTTGCCCGCGAGGTGTCCAACCAGCTGGTGTTCCTGCACAAGGGGGTGGTCGAGGAGCGGGGCAATCCGCGTGAGGTGCTGGTCAATCCGCAATCCGAGCGTCTCAAGCAGTTTCTCTCCGGCAGCCTGAAGTAAAGGCTGCATTCCTGCACCAGAATAGGGCATGCTGCGCAGCGAGCGCGGCATGACCCGTGCCTCACTCGACTTCAGGTTTCGGACCTAGCCTATGACCACCCAGCGAATCGGATTTCTTATCTGGCCCGGCACCAAGCCGCTGACCCTGGCCCTGGCCGAGGAAGTGCTGCAGGTGGCCCAGCGGGTGCATCCTGATGTGGTTTACGAGCTGGCGTACCTGCAGGCCGAGCCAGCCGAGGAGGGCGCCTGGCGCTTGCCGGGCGAGCCCTGGAACGGGCGCCTGGAGGGCTTCCAGAAGCTCCTGCTGCTTGCTGACGAGCCGCCGCTGGCGGTGGGTTCGGCGCTGTCGGCGGCGCTCAAGCACCTGGCCCGCAGTGGCTGCATGATCGGTGGTTTGTCGGCGGGCGTGTACCCGCTGGCCTTGCTGGGCCTGCTCGATGGTTACCGGGCCGCGGTGCACTGGCGCTGGCAGGACGACTTTGCGGAGCGTTTCCCCAAGGTCATCGCCACCAGTCATCTGTTCGACTGGGATCGCGATCGTCTGACCGCCTGTGGCGGCATGGCGGTGACCGACCTGCTGCTGGCGGTGCTGGCCCGTGACCATGGCGCGGAGCTGGCCGGGGCGGTGTCCGAGGAGCTGGTGGTCGAGCGCATTCGCGAAGGTGGTGAGCGTCAACGTATCCCGTTGCAGAATCGCCTGGGCTCCAGCCACCCCAAGCTGACCCAGGCCGTGCTGCTGATGGAGGCCAACATCGAGGAGCCGCTGACCACCGACGAGATCGCCCAGCATGTCTGTGTCTCGCGCCGGCAGTTGGAGCGGATCTTCAAGCAGTACCTCAATCGCGTGCCCAGCCAGTACTACCTGGAGCTGCGGTTGAACAAGGCGCGGCAGATGCTGATGCAGACCAGCAAGTCGATCATCCAGATCGGCTTGTCGTGCGGGTTCTCCTCCGGGCCGCATTTCTCAAGCGCCTACCGCAACTTCTTCGGCGCCACGCCGCGGGAAGACCGCAACCAGCGGCGCAGCAGCAGCCCGTTCGAGTTGAGTTCGGCGCCGGCCGAGCGCGGGTGAGGTCGGGGCGAGTCCGCTCCCATAGCTGCCCCGCTGATTCTGAGTTCGGCGGGGTAGCTGTGGGAGCGGGCTGATCCCGCGATAGGGCCGCCGCAGGCGCCTCCCTCTCCTGTGAACACCCGTTCTCTCAATTTCCCCGCCCCTCTCCCCGCCACCCCGCCCGCCCGTTACACTGCGCGATTGCGACACTGTTTGTCGCATTGCCGAAAACCCAGGTAAAACAGGGGTTGGCGCTGTAACAAGTTGTCGCCTGGCAGCAAGGACAGGCGCCGATCAGTCCTTACAATCCCCCCATCGCTCGCCACTTTCAGGCCAGCGTTCCTCTTCAGGAGACTCAGATGTCCGTTGAGCAAGCCCCGGTGCAACGTGCCGATTTCGACCAGGTCATGGTTCCCAACTACTCCCCGGCGGCCTTCATTCCTGTTCGAGGCGAGGGCTCCCGCGTCTGGGACCAGTCGGGCCGCGAGCTCATCGACTTCGCCGGCGGCATCGCGGTGAACGCCCTGGGTCATTGCCACCCGGCGCTGGTCAAGGCACTGACCGAACAGGCCAACACCCTGTGGCATGTGTCCAACGTCTTCACCAACGAGCCGGCCCTGCGCCTGGCCCACAAGCTGGTCGACGCCACCTTTGCCGACCGTGCCTTCTTCTGCAACTCCGGCGCCGAAGCCAACGAGGCCGCCTTCAAGCTCGCCCGGCGCGTCGCCCATGACCGCTTCGGCCCGGAAAAGCACGAAATCATCGCCACCGTGAACAGCTTCCACGGTCGCACCCTGTTCACCGTCAGCGTCGGTGGCCAGCCCAAGTACTCCGACGGTTTCGGGCCGAAGATCACCGGCATCAGCCATGTCCCGTACAACGACCTGGAAGCGCTGAAGGCACAGATCTCCGACAAGACCTGCGCCGTGGTGATCGAGCCGATCCAGGGCGAGAGCGGCGTGGTTCCGGCCGACAAGGCCTACCTGGAAGGCGCGCGCAAACTGTGCGACGAGCACAACGCCCTGCTGATCTTCGATGAAGTGCAGACCGGCGTCGGCCGTACCGGTTCGCTGTACGCCTACCAGCACTACGGCGTGACCCCGGATATCCTGACCAGCGCCAAGAGCCTGGGCGGCGGCTTCCCGATCGGTGCCATGCTGACCACCACCGAGCTGGCCAAGCACCTGGCCGTTGGCACCCACGGCACCACCTATGGCGGCAACCCGCTGGGCTGCGCCGTCGCCTGTGCGGTGCTGGACGTGATCAACACCCCTGAGACGCTGGCAGGCATCAAGACCAAGCACGCGCGTTTCAAGACCCGCCTGGAAAAGATCGGCCAGGACACCGGTCTGTTCACCCAGGTGCGTGGCGTCGGCCTGCTGATCGGCTGTGTGCTGAGCGAGGCCTGGAAGGGCAAAGCCAAGGACATCCTCAATGCCGCCGAGAAAGAAGGCGTGATGGTGCTGCAGGCCGGTCCTGACGTCGTGCGCTTCGCGCCGAGCCTGGTGGTCGAGGACGCTGATATCGATGAGGGCCTGAGCCGCTTCGAGCGCGCTGTGGCCAAGCTGACCCAGGGCTGATCGCCCTGCGGTCCCATCGCCGGGGCGGCTCGTACTGCGCCGGCGATACCTGAATTCCAGTGCGGGTGCCTGCTTGTGCAAGCAAGGGTGTGCCCGCCGTTCTTCCGTGCCGACCGGGTCGGCCCGTATTCCAAAGGAGTGACACCATGCTGGTGATGCGCCCCGCGCAAATGGCGGATCTGAATGAAGTGCAGCGCATGGCTGCCGACAGCCCCATTGGTGTCACCTCGCTGCCCGATGACGCGGGCCGCCTGGGCGACAAGATCGCCGCCTCGGAAACCTCCTTCGCTGCCGAGGTGAGCTTCAACGGAGAGGAGAGCTATTTCTTCGTGCTTGAAGACAGCACCTCCGGCAAGCTCGCCGGCTGTTCGGCCATCGTCGCCTCGGCCGGCTATTCCGAGCCGTTCTACAGCTTTCGCAACGAAACCTTCGTGCACGCCTCGCGCGAGCTGAAGATCCACAACAAGATCCATGTCCTGTCGCTGTGCCACGACCTGACCGGCAACAGCCTGCTGACCAGCTTCTACGTATTGCCCGAACTGGTGAACAGCGGCTGGGCCGAGCTCAATTCGCGCGGTCGCCTGCTGTTCATGGCCTCGCATCCCGAGCGTTTTGCCGACTCGGTGGTGACCGAGATCGTCGGCTACAGCGACGATCAGGGCGAGTCGCCGTTCTGGGACGCCATCGGGCGCAACTTCTTCGACCTCAACTACGCCGACGCCGAGCGCCTGTGCGGGCTGAAGAGCCGGACCTTCCTCGCCGAGCTGATGCCGCACTACCCGATCTATGTGCCCCTGCTGCACGACGAAGCCCAGGAAGCCATGGGCCAGGTGCACCCGCGCGCGCAGATCACCTTCGACATCCTGATGCGCGAGGGCTTCGAGACCGAGCACTACATCGACATCTTCGACGGTGGTCCGACCCTGCATGCCCGCACCTCGGCGATCCGCTCGATTGCCCAGAGCCGCGTGGCGCCGGTCAGGCTTGACGATACGCCAGTCAAAGGCGGCCGCCCCTACCTGGTGTGCAACGGCCAGTTGCAGGACTACCGCGCCGTGCTGCTGGAGCTGGACTGGGTGCCGGGCAAGCCGGTGGCACTGAGCAATGAAGCTGCCGACGCCCTGGGCGTCGGTGAAGGTGGCAGCGTCCGTCTGGTTGCCGCCTGAGCCTGCGCGAAGCTGGCAAGCGCGATTCGCGGCAGGCAGAGGCCGCCGCACAAGGAGATAGCATGATCGTTCGTCCTGTACGCAGCAGCGATTTACCTGCGCTGATCGAATTGGCCCGCAGCACCGGTACCACCGGGCTGACCACGCTTCCTGCCAACGAGGAGCGACTGGCCCGCCGTGTCGGCTGGGCCGAGAAGAGCTTCAGTGGCGAAGCCGAGCGCGGCGACACCGACTACCTGTTCGTGCTGGAGAACGACGAAGGCCTGGTGGTCGGCATCAGCGCCATCGCCGGCGCCGTCGGTTTGCGCGAGCCTTGGTACAACTATCGGGTCGGTCTGACGGTCAGCGCTTCGCAAGAGCTGAACATCTACCGCGAGATCCCGACCCTGTTCCTGGCCAACGACCTGACCGGCAACTCCGAGCTGTGCTCGCTGTTCCTGCGCAGTGACTACCGCAGCGGGCGCAATGGGCACCTGCTGTCGAAGTCGCGCATGCTGTTCATCGCTGAATTCCCTGACCTGTTCGGCAAGAAGATCATCGCCGAGATGCGTGGCATGTCCGACGCTGCCGGTCGTTCGCCGTTCTGGGAAAGCCTGGGCCGTCACTTCTTCAAGATGGAATTCAGCCAGGCCGACTACCTCACCGGCGTGGGCAACAAGTCGTTCATTGCCGAGCTGATGCCCAAGTTCCCGCTGTACACCTGCTTCCTGTCGGAGGCTGCGCGCAGTGTCATCGGGCGTGTGCACACCGACACCGAGCCTGCGCTGGCGATGCTCAAGCGCGAGGGCTTCAACTATCAAGGCTACGTCGACATCTTCGATGCCGGCCCGGCGATCGAATGCGAGACCGCGAAGATCCGCGCCGTGCGCGAGAGTGAGACCCTGGTACTGGCGGTCGGTACGCCGGGTGACGACGCCACGCCTTACATCATCCACAACCGCAAGCGCGAAGACTGCCGCATCACCGCAGCGCCCGCGCGCCTGGCGGCCGGGACATTGGTCGTCGATCCGCAGACTGCCAAGCGCCTGCGCCTGGGCGTTGGCGATAACGTTCGCGCCGTGCCGCTGACTGCACCTCGGGAGGCCCAATAATGACCACGCATTACATCGCCGGAAACTGGCAGGCCGGCCAGGGTGACGCCCTGCAATCGCTTGACCCGGTCAGCCAGGCCGTGGTCTGGCAAGGGCAGGGCGCGGCGCCTGCTCAGGTCGACGCTGCTGTGCAGGCGGCGCGCAAGGCCTTCCCGGCCTGGGCGCAACTGAGCCTGGAGGCGCGCATCGCCGTACTAGAAGGCTTTGCCGACCAGCTCAAGGCCAACGCCGAGGAACTGGCCCGCTGCATCGGTGAGGAAACCGGCAAGCCCTTGTGGGAGTCGGCCACCGAAGTCACCAGCATGGTCAACAAAGTGGCGATCTCGGTGCAGAGCTACCGCGAGCGCACCGGTGAGAAGAGCGGCCCGCTGGCGGACGCGACCGCCGTGCTGCGCCACAAGCCGCATGGTGTGGTGGCAGTGTTCGGCCCATACAACTTCCCCGGCCACCTGCCTAACGGTCATATCGTGCCGGCATTGCTGGCGGGCAACTGCGTGGTGTTCAAGCCCAGCGAACTGACCCCCAAGGTCGCCGAGCTGACGGTCAAGTGCTGGATCGCCGCCGGATTGCCGAGCGGTGTGCTCAACCTGGTGCAGGGCGCGCGCGAAACCGGCGTGGCGCTGGCGGCCAACCCGGGTATCGATGGGCTGTTCTTCACCGGCTCCAGCCGCACCGGCAACCTGCTGCACCAGCAGTTCGCCGGTCGCCCGGACAAGATCCTGGCGCTGGAAATGGGCGGCAACAATCCGCTGGTGGTCGATGAGGTCAAAGACCTGGACGCCGCGGTCTACACCATCATCCAGTCAGCGTTCATTTCGGCCGGGCAGCGATGCACCTGTGCCCGCCGCCTGCTGGTGCCGCACGGCGCCTGGGGTGACAAGCTGCTTGCGCGCCTGGTCGAGGTCAGTCGCAGCATCAGTGTCGGCGCCTTCGATCAGCAACCAGCGCCGTTCATGGGTTCGGTGATTTCGCTGCAGGCTGCCGCTGCCTTGCTGGCGGCGCAATCCGAACTGCAGGCCAAGGGCGCGCAGGCGCTGCTGGAAATGACCCAGCCAAAGGCCGGTGCGGCCTTGTTGACGCCGGGCATCCTCGATGTGACGGCAGTTGCCGACCGGCCCGACGAAGAGTTCTTCGGCCCACTGCTGCAGGTGATTCGCTACAGCGACTTCGACGCCGCGATCGATGAGGCCAATAACACCCAGTACGGCCTGGCAGCCGGGCTGCTGTCCGACTCGCGCGCCCGTTACCAGTACTTCTGGCTGCGCAGCCGCGCCGGTATCGTCAACTGGAACAAGCAACTCACCGGCGCCGCCAGCAGCGCACCGTTCGGTGGCGTGGGGGCCAGCGGCAACCATCGGGCCAGTGCCTATTACGCGGCGGACTACTGCGCCTATCCTGTGGCTTCGCTGGAGACCGCCAGCCTTGCCCTGCCGGCGACCCTGACGCCGGGCGTCACCCTATAACAACAGGTCTCGGAGCTAGCCGATGAAATCCTATGAAGTGAATTTTGATGGCCTGGTGGGGCCAACCCACAACTACGGCGGCCTCTCGTACGGCAACGTGGCCTCGCAGAGCAATAGCCAGCAGTGCTCCAATCCGCGAGAAGCGGCGCGCCAGGGCCTGGCGAAAATGAAAGCCCTGATGGAGATGGGCTTCAAGCAAGGCGTGCTGGCCCCGCAGGAACGACCGGATGTGGCTGCCCTGCGCCGCCTGGGCTTCACCGGCAGCGACGGCGAAGTGATCCGTCGCGCCGCCAAGGAGGCCATGCCACTGCTGGTCGCCAGTTGCTCGGCCTCGAGCATGTGGGTGGCCAACGCCGCCACCGTCAGCCCCAGCGCCGACACGGCAGACGGCCGGGTGCATTTCACTGCAGCCAACCTCAACTGCAAGTACCACCGCAGCATCGAACACCCGACCACCAGCCGTGTGCTGGCGGCGATGTTCGCTGACGAGCAGCATTTCGCCCATCATGAGGCGCTGCCGGCGGTGGCCCAGTTCGGCGACGAGGGTGCGGCCAACCATACGCGTTTCTGCCGTGCGTACGGCGAGTCGGGCGTGGAGTTCTTCGTCTATGGCCGCAGCGCCTTCGATGCGCGCTACCCGGCGCCACAGAAGTATCCGGCGCGCCAGACCCTCGAGGCCTCCCAGGCTGTAGCCCGGTTGCATGGCCTGGGCGAGCAGGGCGTGGTCTACGCTCAACAGAATCCGGCGGTGATCGACCAGGGTGTGTTCCATAACGACGTGATTTCGGTAGGCAACGGCGAGGTGCTGTTCTACCACGAGGACGCCTTCCTCGAGACCGACACGGTGCTTGGCCAGCTGCAAGCTAAACTGGCTGCAAAGGGCGGCAACTTCCAGGCCATCCGCGTGCCGCGTTCGGCCGTGACGGTGGAAGACGCAGTGCGTTCGTACCTGTTCAACAGCCAGTTGCTGTCGCGTGACGACGGCTCCATGCTGCTGGTGGTGCCTGAAGAGTGCCGCAACAACGAGCGGGTGTGGAGTTACCTGAACCAGCTGACCGGCCAGCAGGGCGTGGTGAAGGAGGTCAAGGTGTTCGACCTCAAGCAGAGCATGCAGAACGGCGGTGGCCCTGCCTGCCTGCGCTTGCGCGTGGCCCTGAAGGAAACGGAACTGGCGGCGGTCAACCAAGGCGTTATCATGACCGCCCCGCTGTACGACACCTTGGTGCAGTGGGTCGACAAGCACTACCGCGACCGCCTGGGCGAAGCTGACCTTGCCGACCCGCAGTTGCTGGACGAATGCCGTACGGCACTGGATGAGTTGACCCAGATCCTGAAGTTGGGTTCGGTCTATCCGTTCCAACGCCAACCTTGATAGAGAGAATTGCAATGTCCGACGCCCTGCGCCTGATCCTGGAAGATGAAGACGGCACCCAGCTGGAAACCTCCTGCACCCGCTTTGCGGTGGTCTGGCAAGGCAAGGAGGTCTGGATTCAGCAGGATGGCTGCGGTCAACTGCTGATCGGTGTCGATGTCGAGGAAGGCGATACCGAGTACGCCAACCTGCTGCTGCGCCCGATGGCCACCAACCTGGTCAGCCTGCAACTGGAGATGGAGCCTGCCGAGGTCGGCGAAGACGACGATCACGTGCACGGTCCGGACTGCGGTCACCACCACTAAGGAAATACCCTATGCTCGCCCTCGGCAAACTGCTTGAGCTGACCCTGACCGATCACGAACCGGCCGAGAAGACCCAAGTGACCCCCAAGGGCGTGCGTTTGCGCTGGTTGGGGGAGGGCGCGCTGGAAGTGCGTCCGGCCGAGAGCGAGGATTGTGGGCTCGACCTGTTGTTGTCGGCCGGCATCCATGGCAACGAGACCGCGCCGATCGAGTTGCTCGAGCGGCTACTGCATGGTGTGGCCAACGGCAAGATCAAGCCGCGTGCCCGGGTGTTGTTCCTGTTCGGCAATCCAGCGGCGATACGCAAGGGCGAGCGCTTCATCGAGCAGGACATCAATCGCCTGTTCAACGGTCGGCATGAGCTTTCCAGTGGTTTCGAGGCGCTGCGCGCCGCGGAACTCGAACAGTTTGCCCGGGTGTTTTTCAGCAAGCCCGAGCGCACTCGCCTGCATTACGACCTGCACACGGCCATTCGTGGTTCGAAGATCGAGCAGTTCGCCCTGTACCCGTTCAAGGAAGGGCGCAAGCACTCACGGCGCGAGCTGGCGCGCCTGGCGGCCGCCGGCATGGAAGCTGTGCTGCTGCAGAGCAAGTCGTCGATCACCTTCAGCGCCTTTACCTATGAGCAGCTCGACGCCGAAGCCTTCACCCTGGAGTTGGGCAAGGCCCGTCCGTTCGGGCAGAACGAGCAGGTCAACCTCGACAAGCTCGAGACGCGCCTGGTGCAGTTGATCGAGCATACCGAACCTGAGACCGAGCAGAGCCTCGATGGCCTGAAGCTCTTCAGTGTCGCCCGGGAAATCATCAAGCACAGCGACAGCTTCCACCTGCACCTGCCGGCGGATATCGAGAACTTTTCCGAGCTGAGCAAGGGCTATCTGCTGGCCGAGGACCTGGCCGAAACACGTTGGATCGTGGAAGAGGAGGGGGCACGTATCATTTTCCCCAACCCAAAGGTCAGGAACGGTTTGCGGGCAGGGATCCTGATCGTGCCGGATTCCGGGCAGCGCCTGGGATAGGTGTTCAGGGGTAGGTCAGTCTCGGTGCTAGGCCCAGTTCGTGTCGCAAGGCATTTTCGTTGAACGGCGCAGGATTGGTGTCGGTGTCAGGGGTCCTTGGGTCGTCGTCGAAATCGAACAAGGAACCTGGGTTCTCTAGTCCGACAGCCAAGCGTTCGATGTTGTCGTTTACGCTTCCGGTCGCGAAGTTCCAGACGTGACAGAGCTCATGGTAGAGCATCACCAGCGAGGGTGCATCGAGCCTGGAGGCTAGCGGGTTGTAGCCGACTTCGCAGTTCAGGATGCGGTCGCCTCGTGCGCCGTTTCGGATTGTCGGGTCCCCTTGGGCAGGATCAAATCGAGCATAAGCATTGTCCATCGCTGATGTCGGCGTAATGACGACTTTCACCTTGTGCGCCACCAACTGTTCCAGAAGCACCGAGGCACTCGGGCTGGCCCGTAGCATCACCAGTTGGCGCCTGACTTTGTCGGTGTACGCGGGATCACCCTGGATATCGAAGGTTTCGAGGTATTCCGCTGGTAGCTCTGCAGCGTATGCCTCGTAGAGCAGTGGTGCGTTGAAACCCTCCTCGACGAGAATGCTGGTGGCGTTGCCGTAGAGTCGATCGTCCAGTGGCCCTGTTGACAGGCGATTATGTCCGGCGAAGGCCTCGATGGTCGCATTGCCCGCGTTGACCCTGATGACATCGTCGCCAGCGCCAGCATACAGCGTGCTGTGGGCGGCGGCGCTGTGCAGGGCGTCGTTGCCCTTGCCGCCATCGATTTCCGCTTGCCGGACCCCCTCTACCACGATGTGGTCATCGCCTGCCCCGGCATCAATGAGCACCGAGCCGGCATTCAGGGGCTGGCCGTCAGGAGGCAATTGGCCCTCGATCCGGATGCTGTCGTTGCCATCGCCGGTCTCTATCACGATGCGGCTGTCGAGGGTGGATTCGACAAATACGTTGTCGTCACCGGCGCCGGTGCGGATATGCAGCATCTCTGTTTTTGCCAGTGCCAGCGTATAGCGGGCGCCTTCGATGCGCAGCACGATGCCTTCGGGGCTTGGATGAACCGACAGTTCGGTGTCTGGGGCCAGTGCTTCGATCAGCAGCGTGTGGTCATGGCGACTGATCGCCAGTGGGCCGCTTCTGTATGGCAGTCGTTGTGTCAGCACAAGGCCGGAAGGGGTGTGGATCTTCAGGTCTTCGGGCGCCATGGGCGTCTCCTTTCATGGGGGAGATTGCATTCTGGCGTTGGTTCGGTGGTTCCAGTGGTACTCATGTACCGCCTGAATAATCAGCATGAGAAGGCGGATGAAGGGGATTTAATTTGCCGCCTATTCCCTTTTCCCTTCCTCTGGGCGGTAATTGGCTTGTCAGTGACGAAAGCCGCGATTTAGCATCCGCTCATGTCGTTTTTGCCCGTTCGCAACGGAAAAACTGTCCGATTGCCGGTTTCCATCGCATAAACACACTGCACCTCGATTGCAGGACCGATATAATGCGGCCCTTTGCCGTCGTTTCGTCGATCCGACGCGTTAGCCCAAACGGCCGCCGTTTCCGTGGAAGAACCTATGAAAAGCGCAGAAATCCGTGAAGCCTTCCTTCGCTTCTTCGAAGAGCAGGGACATACCCGAGTCGCCTCCAGTTCGCTGATCCCGAACAACGACCCAACCCTGCTGTTCACCAACGCAGGCATGAACCAGTTCAAGGACTGCTTCCTGGGTGCCGAAAAGCGTGCCTACACCCGCGCTGTCAGCAGCCAGAAGTGCGTGCGCGCCGGTGGCAAGCACAACGACCTGGAAAACGTCGGCTACACCGCGCGTCACCACACCTTTTTCGAAATGCTGGGCAACTTCAGCTTCGGTGACTACTTCAAGCGCGACGCGATCACCTTCGCCTGGACCTTCCTGACCTCCGACAAGTGGCTGAACCTGCCCAAGGAAAAGCTCTGGGTCACCGTCTACGCCACCGACGACGAAGCCTACGACATCTGGACCAAGGAAGTCGGCGTGCCGGCCGAGCGCATGGTGCGCATCGGTGACAACAAGGGTGCTCCGTACGCTTCCGACAACTTCTGGACCATGGGCGATACCGGTCCTTGCGGTCCGTGCACCGAGATATTCTACGACCACGGCGCCGACATCTGGGGTGGCCCGCCCGGCTCGCCGGAAGAAGACGGCGACCGCTACATCGAGATCTGGAACAACGTCTTCATGCAGTTCAATCGCACTGCCGACGGCGTCCTGCACCCGCTGCCCGCCCCGTCGGTGGACACCGGCATGGGCCTTGAGCGCATCAGTGCGGTCATGCAGCACGTGCACTCGAACTACGAGATCGATCTGTTCCAGAGCCTGCTCGACGCCGCGGCCCAGGCCATCGGTTGCCGCAACGAAGAGCAGTCGTCGCTGAAAGTGGTCGCCGACCACATCCGTTCCTGCGGCTTCCTGATCGCCGACGGCGTACTGCCGTCCAATGAAGGCCGTGGCTATGTGCTGCGCCGCATCATTCGCCGCGCCTGCCGCCACGGCAACAAACTTGGTGCCAAGGGCAGCTTCTTCCACAAGGTCGTGGCTGCACTGGTCAACGAGATGGGTGAAGCCTTCCCCGAGCTCAAGAACCAGCAGGCGCACATCGAGCGCGTACTCAAGACCGAGGAAGAACAGTTCGCCAAGACCCTCGAGCAGGGCCTGCGCATCCTCGAGCAGGACCTGTCGCAGCTGCAGGGCAAGGTCGTGCCGGGCGACGTGGTGTTCAAGCTGTACGACACCTACGGCTTCCCCATGGACCTGACTGCCGACATCGCCCGCGAGCGTGAGCTGACCATCGACGAAGCCGGCTTCGAGCGCGAGATGGACGCCCAGCGCGAGCGCGCCCGCTCGGCCAGCGCCTTCGGCATGGACTACAACAGCCTGGTCAAGGTCGATACCGCCACCGATTTCCTCGGGTACAGCACCACCGAAGGCCAGGGCAAGATCATCGCCCTGTACAAGGATGGCCAGTCGGTCGATCAGCTGGGCGAAGGCGAGGAGGGCGTGGTCGTCCTGGATCGCACGCCGTTCTATGCCGAATCTGGCGGTCAGGTCGGTGACAGCGGCTACCTGCAGGCTGGGGCTGCGCGCTTCGACGTGCGCGACACCACCAAGACCGGCGGTGCCTTCCTGCACCACGGCGTGGTCGCCAGCGGCGCGCTGCTGATTGGTGCCCCGGTCGAGGCTCGCGTGGATGCCGACGTGCAGCACGCCACCTCGCTGAACCACTCCGCCACCCACCTGCTGCACGCTGCACTGCGTGAAGTGCTGGGCGAGCACGTCCAGCAGAAGGGCTCGCTGGTCGACAGCCAACGCCTGCGTTTCGACTTCAGCCACTTCGAGGCGGTGACGCCTGCGCAGATCAAGGCCCTGGAAGACATCGTCAACCGCGAAGTGCGTAAGAACTCCGCGGTCGAAACCATCGAGACCGATATCGAGACCGCCAAGCGCAAGGGCGCCATGGCGCTGTTCGGTGAGAAATACGGCGACACCGTGCGTGTGCTGAGCATGGGCGGCGACTTCTCGGTCGAGCTGTGCGGGGGTATTCATGCCAAGCGCACCGGCGATATCAGCCTGTTCAAGATTATCAGTGAAGGTGGCGTAGCCTCCGGTGTGCGTCGTATCGAGGCGATCACCGGTGCTGCGGCGCTGGCCTACCTGAACGCTGCCGAGGAGCAGGTCAAGGAAGCTGCGCAACTGGTCAAGGGTAACCGCGACAACCTGATCGACAAGCTGTCGGCTGTGCTCGAGCGCAACCGTCAGCTGGAGAAGCAGCTCGAACAGCTGCAGGCCAAGGCCGCCAGCGCCGCAGGGGACGATCTCTCCAGTGCGGCCGTTGAGGTCAAGGGTGCCAAGGTGCTTGCCGCTCGCCTGGATGGGCAGGATGGCAAGGCGCTGCTGGCGCTCGTCGATCAGTTGAAGAACAAGCTCGGCCATGCAGTGATCCTGCTGGGCAGCGAGCATGAGGGCAAGGTCGTGCTGGTGGCCGGCGTGACCAAGGACCTCTCCAGCCAACTCAAGGCTGGTGACCTGATGAAACAGGCCGCTGCGGCGGTTGGCGGCAAGGGCGGTGGTCGTCCGGACATGGCCCAGGGTGGCGGCGTCGACGTCGCTGCACTGGATCAGGCCCTGGCACTGGCCGTGCCGTTCGCCGAGCAGGGGCTTTGAGATGACGCGCCCCGTAGTCTTGTTGCGGGGCGCGTCAGGAAGGATTGTTTACTGGGTGCCCTTCGTGGGCTGAGGCACTTTGAAATGGCGTTGATCGTACAGAAATTTGGCGGCACCTCCGTCGGCTCCATCGAGCGGATCGAGCAGGTGGCCGACAAGGTCAAGAAACACCGCGAGGCGGGCGATGACCTGGTGGTTGTGCTGTCGGCCATGAGCGGGGAAACCAACCGCCTGATCGACCTGGCCAAGCAGGTCTCCGATCAGCTGGTTCCGCGTGAACTGGACGTTATCGTGTCGACCGGCGAGCAGGTGACCATCGCGCTGCTGGCCATGGCGCTGATCAAGCGTGGCGTGCCGGCGGTGTCCTACACCGGCAACCAGGTGCGCATCCTGACCGACAGCGCGCACAACAAGGCGCGCATCCTGCAGATCGATGACCAGAAGATCCGCGCCGACCTCAAGGCTGGCACCGTGGTCGTGGTCGCAGGTTTCCAGGGTGTCGACGAGCACGGCAACATCACCACCCTCGGGCGTGGTGGCTCCGACACTACCGGTGTTGCCCTGGCGGCAGCGCTGGGTGCCGACGAGTGCCAGATCTACACCGACGTCGACGGCGTCTATACCACCGATCCACGCGTGGTGCCGCAGGCCCGTCGCCTGGAGAAGATCACCTTTGAAGAGATGCTGGAAATGGCCAGCCTCGGTTCCAAGGTGCTGCAGATCCGTTCGGTGGAGTTCGCCGGCAAGTACAACGTTCCGCTGCGCGTGCTGCACAGCTTCAAGGAGGGTCCGGGTACCCTCATTACCATCGATGAAGAGGAATCCATGGAACAGCCGATCATTTCCGGTATCGCCTTCAACCGTGATGAGGCCAAGCTGACCATTCGCGGCGTGCCGGACACCCCGGGCGTTGCTTTCAAGATCCTCGGCCCGATCAGCGCCGCGAACATCGAAGTGGACATGATCGTGCAGAACGTCTCGCACGATAACACCACCGACTTCACCTTCACCGTGCACCGCAACGAGTACGAGAAGGCTCTGAGCGTGCTGGAGAACACCGCGCGCGAAATCGGTGCCCGTGAAGTGATCGGCGATACCAAGATCGCCAAGGTGTCGATCGTCGGCGTCGGCATGCGCTCCCATGCGGGCGTGGCCAGCCGTATGTTCGAGGCCCTGGCCAAGGAGAGCATCAACATCCAGATGATCTCCACCTCCGAGATCAAGGTGTCGGTGGTGATCGAAGAGAAGTACCTGGAGCTGGCCGTACGCGCGCTGCATACCGCGTTCGAGCTCGATGCGCCTGCTCGACAGAGCGAGTGACGCATTGCCCTGGGGGGGGCGCGGCTCTGGCCGCGCCCTTCGCGTTTCTGGCGGTCATGCAGGTTACTGTCCTTTCCTGCCTGACCGCCGATAAAGAGGGCTGGGCCTTCGTCCCGAGCTGCCCTCTGTTTCCAACAGACTGTTGTCCCTGAATGAACTGCGTGAGGAGAAAGCTATGTTGATTCTGACTCGTCGGTGCGCCGAGAGCCTGATCATTGGTGATGGTGAGATCACCGTGACGGTCCTGGGTGTCAAAGGCAACCAGGTACGAATCGGTGTGAGTGCCCCTAAGGAAGTGGCTGTTCACCGCGAGGAAATCTACCTGCGGATCAAGAAAGAGAAGGACGAAGAACCAACCCTTTAATTTTTTTGAAGTTTTTTTCAAAAAAGGGTTTGCAAACGGGGAAGGGTCTGGTTAATATACGCCCCGTGTTGCGGTGAGGTGGCCGAGTGGCCGAAGGCGCTCCCCTGCTAAGGGAGTATACCTCATAAGGGTATCGGGGGTTCGAATCCCCCCTTCACCGCCATTCTTCGTGTAGGGCGCTGTAATCGGTCAAAACGCTTAAGTCGTTGAAATTAAACGAAAAAGTACTTGGCAAAACGATTTGGCGAACTATAATGCGCGGCAAGACACGGACTCATAGCTCAGCTGGATAGAGTACTCGGCTACGAACCGAGCGGTCGGAGGTTCGAATCCTCCTGAGTCCG